>NZ_JBITWF010000004.1:0-506268 GCF_044543605.1 Microbacterium sp. NPDC064978
TTCACCGTTCGACTTGCATGTGTTAAGCACGCCGCCAGCGTTCATCCTGAGCCAGGATCAAACTCTCCGTAAAAAGAAATTGCATACGAACCGGGGAAAAACCGGAACGCAGCGAGTTTGATGCTGACCAAAGAGATAAATCATTGCTGACTATCCGTTGCCAACCCCACAAGGAGGTTGGTCTTTGATCCAAAGGAATTCTCACCCAGCCGAAGCTAGACGAGGATAATTTGGCATTTGACAAGTGCACGCTGTTGAGTTCTCAAGGATCGGATGCTCCCACGACCCAGCCATCACGACCAGGCCCGCAGGGCAACTTCTCTATCTTACCGATCTCGTTTCCGTTGTCAAGTCCGAGTTTCTTCGGCCTGACCGTGGGAACGGATCAGCATCCTTCATCCTGTTCACTCAGTGAGTGTGTGGGATTCGGGAGGTGTTAGCTGCTTGACGGGAGCCGGTCCGAGGACCTCCGCTCAACCGTTTGGGGCGAACAGGTAATAACTTACGTGGGTTCCAGGCATCGGGCAAATCACCGCAGACTCCCGGGCGTGTCGCCTCCTCCCGCTCCGTCCGACACCCTCTCGGCCGGCGCGGTCACCGAAGGACCGGACGCCTCCTCGGGCTGCAGGTCGCCGATGCGCTTCGGCGTCGCGACGACGGCCAGGAGCGACACGAGGCAGGCGGCGAGGACGAACAGCACCCCGAGCCAGAGCCCTCCCCCGGCGGCCGCGACGAGCGCGGTGGCGATGAGCGGAGTCGGGCCGGCGACCAGCGCGCCATTGAGCTCCCGGGCCGTCGCGACGCCGGTGAAGCGGTACCGGGTCGGGAAGAGGTTCGTGAGGAAGGTCCCGGTGGACGCCGCGGTGGCACCCACGGCGATGACGCCGAGCGCCGTCATCCCGAGAGCAGCCAGCACCGGGTCGCCGGACTGCAGGGAGAGGAAGACCGGGTACGTGAGGACGATCCCGGCGACCGAGCCGAACATCACCACGCGCTTGGCCCCGAAGCGATCGACCGCGACGCCGCCGAGGACAGGAGCGAAGGCGGTGAGCAGTGAGGACACCAGGACGGCGATCAGCGCCTCGACCCGGGGCATCCCGACCGTCAGCGTGAGGTAGCTCAGTGCGAAGGCGCTCAGCACGTAGTTGGTCACGTTGTGCCCGCAGACGCTGAAGAAGCCGATGACGAGCTCGCGGGGGCTGCGGCGGAACAGCTCCGCCAAGGGCACCTTCGTCGCGGACTGCTCCGCGTTCGTCACCGCGTCCCGGTACTCGGGCGTCTCCTCGAGGCGACGACGGATCCAGAGCGCCAGGACGAACAGGACGGCGGAGATCAGGAACGGAATGCGCCAGGCCCCGCCGAGGAGCACGTCGCCGGGCAGCATCGAGGCGAAGGTGAAGGCCAGAGTCGCGAGGAACGCTCCACCCGGGGCGCCTGAGGTGACCAGTCCGATGACCCGCCCTCGGCGGCGCTCCGGCGCGTACTCGGCGACGAGCGTGAGCGCACCGGCGAGTTCCGCACCGGCGCCGAAGCCCTGGATGAAGCGGAACAGGATCAGCAGGATCGGCGCCGCCACCCCGATCGCCTCGGCAGTCGGGAGGAGCCCGATGCCCACGGTCGCGATCCCCATGAGCACGATGGTCAGGATCATCGCGGGCTTCCGGCCGACCCGGTCGCCGAGGTGGGAGATGATGAGGCCGCCGAGCGGCCGCACCACGAACCCGACGGCGAAGGTCGCGAAGGCGAGCATCGAGGCGGAGGCGGGGATGACGTCCGGGAAGAAGAGCGGGCCGATCACGAGGCCGGCGGCGGCGCCGTAGAGCGCGTAGTCGTACCACTCGATGAGCGTGCCGAAATAGGCTGCGGCGATCGCCCGCCTCGCCTGCGGAGTCATGGTGCGCTGCTGTTCATTGGCCATGGGGTGTCCTTTCGTCATTGAAAAGTGCTGGCGTGGTCGTGGTTATCCGGTCGGCGCGAGGACGGCGCTCCCGCGGCCGCGCAGTTCGGCGGTCGTGCGCACGCCGAGAAGCTGCATCGTCGACAGGGTCTCGTTCGCCGTGAGGTCGAGCACGCGCTCCACCCCGATCCGTCCGCCTGCCATGAGGCCGTACATGTACCCCCGGCCGAGGAAGACGAAGTCGGCTCCGCACGCGATCGCGGCCACGACGTCGAGCCCGCTGCGGATGCCGGAGTCGAGCAGGATCGGGATGTCGTCGCCGACGGCGGCGCGCACCGCACCGACGACCTCGATGGGCGCGATCGCACGGTCGAGTTGGCGACCGCCGTGGTTGGAGACCCAGATGGCGTCCGCTCCGGCGTCGATGAAGCGCTCGGCGTCGATGGCGGAGAGCACGCCCTTCACGACGATCGGCCCGTTCCAGTTCCCCCGCAGCCAGCGCACGTCGTCCAAGGACAGCGCGGGATCGAACATGCTGCTGACCACGTCGGTGACGCTTCCGGATCGGGGCCCGAAGTTCGCCATGGCCGGTGCATCGTGTGCCAGCAGATCGAGCGACCACGCGGGATGCAGCGCCGACTGCACGGCGGTGCGCAGCGTCAGACGCGGCGGCATCGAGAGTCGGTTGCGGTCGTCGCGGTAGCGCTGCCCGGGCACCCGGGTGTCGACGGTCAGCACGAGGGTGTCGAAACCCGCCGCGGCAGCCCGCTCGATGAGGGCGAGCGACGCGGCACGATCCCGCCGCAGGTAGAGCTGGAACCATCGGCGCGCAGCGGGCGCCGATTCGGCGACGTCCTCGATGCTCCGCGTGCCCATCGTGGAGAGCACGAACGGCACATCGCGGTTCGCAGCCGCGCGGACCGCGTCGGTCTCGCCGGCCGCGCGCATGAGGGCGGTGAGGCCGATGGGGGCGATGCCGATCGGCATCGCATGCTCGCGTCCCAGCAGGCGGGTGGTGAGCGACGCTCCGGCTGCGCTCTCCGTGACGGAGGGCACGAACCTCCGGCGGGCGAAGGCCGACTCGTTGTCTCGGGCGGCTTGCTCGGTCACCGCGGCACCCTCGACGTAGTCGAAGACGAATCCGGGCACGCGACGCTTCGCGAGCCGGCGGAGGTCGCCGAGGCTACGTGCCTCCGCCACGCGCTTCGCCTCGGTGGGAAGCGCCGGCGGAGCGAAGCTCAGCAGCTCGGTGAAGGTGCGGATGCGGCGTCGCAAAAGTCCTGGTTCCTCTCGGCAGCCCCGGGGCGGCCGGAGAGCCGACCGCGGTGTCGGCACCACCATAGCCACCAAATATCTCGGGCACAATAGCGATATGCGTCAGATATATCTGACACGACCAGAGGGTCGCTTATTCGCGACGAGCGCGGGTCAGGCTTCGAGGAATGCCTGGAGGACGAACTCCCTCAGCTCCACAAGGTGGCCGCGCATGGCCTCCTCGGCAGCCTGCGGATCGCCGGTGCGGATCGCCTCCAGCACCTGCTGGTGTCCGTTGTTCTCGACGTCCGAGTGGATTCGCGCATCGATCGCCGGGATCAGGTGATGACTCCGTGTCGTCTCGTCGAACAGGCCGCTCATGAGCGTCTTGGCCCGAGCGTTGCGCGCCGCGCCGAGGATGCACTCGTGGAAAGCGCGCGCCGCATCGGTCAGCTCCGCCGTGCCGGAACCGCTGCGCTGCGCGTCCAGGATCGAGCTGAGCTCCTCGATGAAAGCCTCGTTGCCGTAGCGCGTCGCACCCGCCGCCATCGGCGGTTCGATGATCAGGCGCATATCGAGCACCTCGCGCACCTCGTTGATGCCCAGCGGGCGGACGACGTATCCGCGCCGGGGAAGGGCGACGACGAGCCCCTCGACGACGAGGATCTGCAGGGCCTCGCGCACGGGCGTCTTCGACACCCCGAAGCGCGCGGCCAGCTCCGGTTCGATGACGACCTCGCCTGGGGCGAGCCGGGTGCGGACGATGTCGTCCCTGAGCGCCACGTACACCTTCTGCGTGCGCGACAGCACGCGATCCCCCTCGCCGAGGGCTGCGGCGCGGCGCCGGCTGTCGACGGCATGCGTGTGCAGGGTCGAGCCGGATTCGCTGGGCGTCGCGTCCATGTCCTCAGCCTAGGGGCACGGAATCGAACCCCCGCCGCTGCCGAGCGGTCTCGTCGCAGCGGTCGGTCCGGCCCAGCGCTTCAACGAAAGAACCTCGCCCTGCGAGATGCGGGGCGAGGCTCTTGCGTTCTGTTCCTGTGGACCTAAGGGGATTCGAACCCCTGACCTCCTCGATGCGAACGAGGCGCGCTACCAACTGCGCCATAGGCCCGTGAACGACATCTACGTTATCACGCTCGGGATAGCCGACAGGACGAAGGCCCCGCATCTCCGTGTTTCCAGGGGAGTCGGGGCCTTCGTGGTGGCGGTGACGGTGGGATTTGAACCCACGGTAGGGGGTTACCCTACACAACTTTTCGAGAGTTGCACCTTCGGCCGCTCGGACACGTCACCGCGGATCAGTTTACGACACCGGGGCCGAGCGCGCGAATCGGCGGGTCACCAGGCGGTGGCGACCTCGGCGTGGGTGCGGAGGATGCCCTCCGTGGAGCCGGCGGGGGCGCGGCCGATGCCGCACTCCGTGGCGACGCCGAACTCCGGGGCGAACGGGACAGCGGCGGCGATCCGGCGACGCGCGCCCTCCGCGCCGTCCTCCCGGTGCACGAGGCCGAGGTAGAGCTCCTCGACCGGGGTGAGCTCGGCGAGCGGAGCGAAGTAGGCCTCGTCGTCGTGACCGATCGGCACGGGAAGGTGCAGCCAGGTGAGCGGACGGTGGGCCGCGGCGATGACGGCGTTGGCGTAGCGGACGAGCGCGCCGGCGTCGGTCGGCTCGAAGAAATGCTTCTCCCCCGCGTCGCCGTAGCAGAGGTGCACGCCCACCTCGACGTCGTCCGGGACGGCGTCGACGAGGGCGGCCAGACGCGAGACGAGTCCGTCGAACGGGTCACCGGGCCACCACGCCTCCATGACGGCGCCGTAGCCGGAGGCCCCCTCGATGATGCCCATCTCGCTCGCGACGTCCCACTGCACGGCGAGGTCCCCGTGCGGGATCGCGGCGAGGGTCTCGTCGAGCTCGCGGAGTATCGCGGCGGTGTACACGGGCTCGATCGCGGCCCGGTCGTCGCCGTGGAAGAAGGAGGAGATGACGGCGAGCGGGGTCGGCAGCGACACCTGGAACCTGGTGCCCGCCGGCACCGCCCCGGCCTCACGCAGCCGGGCGAAGCGCCCGTACGACTCGATCGCCGCGGAGGCGTACCCCAGCGGAGGCAGCGCGATCGTCGCCGGGTCCACGCCCTCGGCGATCCGCAGGCCCCGGGCGTCGATGCCGGCGGGGAACGGGATGGGCTCGTCGCCGATCCGCTCGATGCCGTCCGCCTGGCCGATGACGTCGGGCTGGAACATGATCCAGTGGAACCGCTTGCCCACCTCGCCGTCCGGGATGCGGCGCAGGCGGTCGCCGAGCAGCTCCGCAGCGGTGCGCATCGTGGTCTCGGCGTCGTCGAAGTTCACACTGCCCACGAGAAGGGCACCCTGGGGCTGCGTCATGCCCTCAGAATATCGCTCGCCGACCCACCCCCTTCCGGCCGGGCCACCCCTCTGCGTGCGGCCGGAAGGGGGTGGGACACACGCAAGGGGGTGGGTCGGCGAGGGGAGGTCGGGATTAGGATTGCCTAAGAACCCGCCGCCTCCGGGGGCAGAACGACGGGAAGGATGCAAGCAGCATGGGATTCATCACGTCTGCGGCGCTCGCCGAGACCGGATACGTGGTCCTCGACGACGAGACCACCCCGGTGGACCCGTCCGAGTGGCGTGACCTCGAGTACGTCGGCTGGCGCTCCTCCGGCATCACCCGCTTCGCACCCCTGACGAGCTACGCCGGCGACATCGACTGCAACGGCTTCTGGAACCACACACCCCCGCGCACCGACAAGGACGGCGTCTGGATCCCGGCGCAGGTCACGATCGCCCCGACCCTGCAGCGCCGCGCCCTGGCCCCGGGCGCCGGCGTCGGCCGCTGCCGGGTCATCGAGCTCCAGCCCAACGACTACGCCGACGCGATCTACAACCTGCACCAGGACGACAACAACCGCCTCAACGAGCCGGGCACGGGCTGGGTGGTCCGCGGGTATTACAACCTCACCGACGACACCGACTCGATGCTCATCCTCCGCTCCGACCGGTTCGACCCGGCCACGGAGGTCCGGCTGCCGCTGCGCGCCGGCTCCCGGATCATCGTCGACACGCAGCGCTTCTGGCACGCCGTGTGGCACCGCGGCACGGGTCCGCGGTACGCGCTCATCACCTCCTGGACCAGTGGCCCCGAGCTCGACGCGTACATCGCCGCCCACCACGGCGACCCGCATCCGGCGACGGTCGACCTCGACCCGCGTCTCATCGACGACGCCCAGGTCGAGATGCACCGAAGGATCGAGGAGCGCCGTCGCGCGTTCGAGGCGCAGGGCATCGTGATGGAGCCGCCCGCCGACATGAACCTCGTCGGCTGAGGCTCAGACCGTCCGGCCGCCCTCGATCCGCACGACCCGGTCGACCGTCCCCGCGGGCGGCGCCACGTGCGAGATGAGCAGCACCGACTGCTCCCCCGTCGCCCGCAGCAGATCGCGCAGCAGGGCGTCCGAGGCCTCGGGGTCGACGCCGGCCGTCGGCTCGTCCAGCACGAGCACCGGGAAGCCGCGGAGCAGCGCGCGAGCCAGGGCGATCCGCTGTGCCTGACCGCCGGACACCAGCGCACCGCGGTCGCCCACCCGGGCGTCGAGACCCCCGCGCTCGCGGACCCACGCCGCGAGGCCCACACGGTCGAGCACGGCGAGGAGCTCGTCATCGGTGGCGGTATCCCTCGCGAAGAGCAGGTTCTGCCGCACGTCCTCGTCGAACAGCTGCGGCTGCTGCTCGCACAGACCGACGATGCGCCGCAGTGCCGGTCCGGACAGGGCTGCCGCGTCGAGGTCGCCGATCCGGTACTCGCCGTCCACGCGGAGGAAGCCGACCAGTGCGGCCGCCAGCGAGCTCTTGCCCGCCCCGCTCGCTCCGGAGACGAGCACCCGCTCCCCGGGCGCGAGGTCGAGGTCCACGCCGGTCAACGCCGCCGCGCCTCCGGGCCAGTGCGCCGTGGCACCGCGCAGGACGAGGGCGGGCACACCCGCGACCTCGGCATCCTGCCCCGCGTCGGGCCGCAGCTCCGGCGGCATGCGTTCGGGCAGCACGTCCACGATGCGCTCCGCACTCGCGCGTACGCTCCGCCACGAGGCCGCGGCGATCGGCACGGCGCCGAACACCTCGAACACGACCATCGGCACGAGCACCGCGACCGCGAGCCACGGGGCGTCGATGACTCCCGTGGCGAGGCCCGGAGCCGCCACGGCGAGCGCCCACACGGATGCGGCCCCGGCCATCAGCGACACCACTCCGGCCGCGACGGCCTGCGCGAGCGACGCCCGACTGACCACGCGACGCAGCGCGGCGTCCGCGACGCGGATCCGCTCCCGCGCCTGCGCCTCCGCACCGAACGCGAGGAGCACGTCGAGACTGCCGAAGTAGTCGACGAGGGCCGCGGACACCTCGGCCCGACGCGCCGACACCGCGGCCTCCGCGCGGGAGCCGAAGATCCAGCCGAGCCCGACCGCCGCGAACGCGGCGACGAGGAGGCAGACCGCGAGGGTCAGCGCGGCGGGTGGCGAGACGAAGGCGAGGAAGCCCACCGCTCCGAGGGCGACGACGCCCGAGACCGCGAGCGGCTGCACGACCCGGAGCGGGAGGTTCTGCAGGTTCTCCACGTCGTCGACGAGCGCCGCGAGCACCTGCCCGCGGTCGGTCGCGCCGAGCCCCGCCGGCGAGAGCGGGATGAGGCGGCGCACCATGTCGGAGCGGGTCGTGGCGAGCTGCCGGAGCGCGGCGTCGTGACCGCTCAGCCGCTCCAGGTACCGCGTGACAGCCCGGGTCACGGCGAAGAACCGCACCCCGACGACCGCGATGGACAGCGGCACGAGGGAGTCGACGATCGACGCGCTCACGATCAGCCAGCCGCTCACCGCGAGAAGGCTCACTGCGGCGGCCGCCGACAGCACCCCCCAGATCAGCCCGGGGAGGAAGCGGCGGAACGGCGGCTGCGCGAGCCGGAGCATGTCCCGGACCCGCTCGCTGCGCGTCGTCTCGGTCATGCGCTCACCCCCAGCGCCACGATCCGGTCGGCGATGTCCCTGGCCGAGCGGCGGTGCGAGACGAGGAGGATGGTCGCGCCGGCATCCGCCCGTGCGCGCAGCGACCGCCACAGCCGCTCCTCGGTGTCGGCGTCGAGGGCGCTGGAGGGCTCATCGAGCGCGAGCATCCGCTCCGGGGCACCGTCGTGGCGGTACAGCGCCCTGGCCACCGCGACGCGCTGCGCCTGCCCTCCCGACAGCCCTGCGCCCTGCACGCCCAGCACGCGGTCGGCCTCGATCCCCTCCGCGCACGCGGCGTCGAGAGCCCGGCGCACGCGGGCGAGGTCAGGAGCCGCATCGCCCAGAGCCACGTTCTCCGCGACCGTGCCGCGCATCAGCCCCGGCGTCTGCCCGGCCCAGGCGAGCCATTCCGACGGCGCGAGCTCGACGACGTCCCGTCCGTCCCAGGTCGCGGTCCCCGTGTAGTCCACCGCTCCGCGGAGGGCGGCGAGCAGACTCGACTTCCCGGAGCCGCTCGGTCCCTCGATCAGGGTCACCGTCCCCGGCTCCGCGACGAACGACACCGGCGGCAGGTCCCTCACCCGGAGCCCCTCGACCACGAGTCCGTGTGCCACCTGCACGACTCCGGCACGGCTGCCGGACGAGTCCACGGGGTTCGGTCGTGCATCCGTGTCCGGATCGTGCCGGCGCACCCCGCGGTCCCGGTCGCGTGCCGCATCCAGCACATCGAACACGTCTTCCGTGGCCGCGACGCCCTCGGCCGCGGCGTGGAACTGCACGCCGACCTGACGGATGGGGAGGAAGGCCTCCGGGGCGAGCAGCAGCACGAAGAGCCCGACCTCCAGGCTCAGGTCTCCTGACAGCAGCCGGAAGCCGACCGCGACCGCGATGAGCGCGACCGCGAGCGACGACAGCAGCTCCATCGCGAACCCCGAGAGGAACGAGAACCGGAGCACCTTCATGGTCTCGCGGCGGTACTCGTCGGCGGTCACCTCGATGCGGTCGGCCGCCCGACGGTCCCGGCCGAACAGCCGCAGCGTCGACAGCCCCTGCACCGTGTCGGCGAATCGGGCGGCGAGGTGCTGCAGCGTCTGCCACTGCTTCTTCTGCACCGTGCGGGTCGCGATGCCGATGAGGATGAGGAACAGCGGGATGAGCGGCAGGGTGATGACGGCGGTGAGCCCGCTCGGCCAGTCCTGCCACCACATGACCGCGACGAGCACGGGCGTCGCGATGACGGTGAGGACGAGCTGCGGGATGTACCGCGCGAAGTACGCGTCCAGGGCTTCCAGGCCGTGACCGGCGGTGACGGCGATCTGCGTCTGGTTCCGCTGAGCGAGCCACCCCGGCCCGAGTCGCCCGACCGCTGCGACGAGGGCCGCGCGCAGCTGCATCCCGGTGCGGGCCGCGGCCTGCGTGCCCGCCGCGTCGGAGGCGGCGATGAGCAGCCCCCGCAGCAGCGCCGTCGCCAGCAGCCAGAGCAGGGTCGCGGTGACGTCGCGACCCGCGATGGCGCCGACCACCGCCTCGGTGAGCAGCCACGCGAAGGCGATCGTCACCGCGGTCTGGAAGACGCCGATCGCGGCCGACGCCAGGAGGAACCCCCGGGCGGCGGCCGCGTATCGGAGCAGCCTCGGATCGACGGGTTTCACGCGTGCGCCGGAGCTCCCTCGATCGACCGGCGGGTGACGCGCTTGCGGAACACCCAGTAGGTCCAGGTCTGGTACGCGATGACCAGCGGGAGGGCGATCAGCGCGGTCCAGCTCATGATCTGCAGCGTATACGGAGTGCTGGACGCGTTGGCGATCGTGAGGCTGAACGCCGGGTCGATCGTCGAGGGCATCACGAACGGGAAGAGGGCGGAGAACAGCATGACGACGGCGAACATGACCGTGAGCATGCCGGCGAAGAACGCCCACCCGTCGCGGCGGACGAGCGAGAAGCCGACCGCCGCGATCAGGCTGACCGCCGCGAGCGCACCGGCTCCGATGACCAGCCACAGCAGCGGCGCCTCGCGGCCCATCGCGATCGCGACCGTCCAGACCACCGTCGCGGCTGCGACGAGGATCGTCGGGATGGCGGCCTTCTTCGCGAGCTTCCGGGCATTCTCGTGCACCTGGCCGTCCGTCTTCAGCGCGACGAACAGCACGCCGTGCAGGAAGAAGAGCAGCAGGGTCGTGACGCCGACCAGCAGCGCATACGGGTTCAGCAGCGAGAAGAAGCCGCCGACGTAGATGTGGTTCTCGTCGATCGCGACGCCCTGCACGATGTTGCCGAAAGCGACGCCCCAGAGCAGTGCCGGGACGACCGAGCCGATGACGATCATCCGGTCGAAGCCCTGCTTCCACTTCCGGCTCTCCCGCTGGTGGCGGTACTCGAACGAGACGCCGCGGAGGATGAGTGCCAGCAGGATGAGCAGCAGCGGCAGGTAGAACCCGCTGAACAGGGTGGCGTACCACTCGGGGAACGAGGCGAAGAGCGAGGCCCCGGCCACGATGACCCACGTCTCGTTGAGGTCCCACACGGGACCGATCGTGTTGATGACCTGCCGGCGGGAGACGTCGTCCTTGCCGAGGAACGGCAGCGACATGCCGACGCCGAAGTCGAACCCGTCGAGGACGAAGTAGCCGACGAACAGGAAGGCGACCACCCAGAACCAGATCGTTGCGAGATCCATGATGCTCGTTCCTCTCAGTACACGACCGACGGCAGCTGAGCCGTCTCCTCATGGGGCTGTTCGTCGGTGTCCGGCCCCTTCTGTGCGGCCTTGACGATCAGCTTCACCTCGACCACGGCCAGCGCGGCGTAGATCGCGGTGAAGGCGATCAGCGAGATCAGGACCTCGAGCCCGCTCACGCCCGGTGAGACGCCGTCGCGGGTGGACATCAGACCGAACACGATCCACGGCTGCCGGCCCATCTCGGTGAACACCCAGCCCATGATGTTGGCGGCGAGCGCGAGCGGGAACGACCAGATCGCGACCTTCCACATCCACGGCGCGACCGGCTTGGTGGCCTTCTTGCGCGTGACCCAGAGGCCGGCGACGGCGACGAGGGCGGCGGCCATGCCGAGGCCGATCATCCAGCGGAACGACCAGTACGTGATCCACAGCACGGGGGCGAAGTCGGTGAGGCCGGTGCTCGCGTAGGTCTGGGCGTACTCGGCGTTCAGGTCGTTGATGCCGTGCACGCAGGCGTCGAGCGTGTGGGTCGACAGCAGCGACAGCAGGTACGGCACCCGGATCGAGAACAGCTCGGAGCTGCCGTCCGGCGTGCCCAGCGTGAAGATGCTGAAGGAGGCGTCGGCGCCGCAGACCGTGTTGAACGTCGCCTCCGCGGCGGCCATCTTCATCGGCTGCGCGGCGTACATCGCCAGGCCCAGCTGGTCACCGGTGAGCACGACGCCCGCGGTGGAGAAGATCATCGCCCAGAGGCCGAACTTCAGCGAGACGCGCATGGTGTCGAAGTGCTGCCCGCGGGCCAGGTGCCAGGCGGACACCGAGATCACGACACCGGCGGCGAACATGAGCGCGCCGAAGATGGTGTGCGGGAACGCGGCGAGGGCGACGGGGTTGGTCAGCAGCGCCCAGAAGTCGGTGAGCTCGGCGCGGTTGGTCACCTCGTTGTACGTGTAGCCGACCGGGTTCTGCATGAATGCGTTGGCGGCGATGATGAAGTACGCCGACAGGATGCTGCCGATCGAGACGCACCAGATGGTGGCGAGGTGGATCTTCTGCGGGAGCTTGTCCCAGCCGAAGATCCAGAGGCCGATGAAGGTCGCCTCGAAGAAGAACGCCAGCAGGCCCTCGAAGGCGAGCGGGGCGCCGAAGACGTCACCGACGAAGCGGGAGTAGTCCGACCAGTTCATGCCGAACTGGAACTCCTGCACGATGCCGGTGACGACCCCCATCGCGAAGTTGATGAGGAAGATCTTGCCGAAGAAGCGGGTGAGGTGCAGGTACTGGACCTTGGCCGTGCGCACCCACGCCGTCTGGAAGATGGCGGCGACGAGCGCCATGCCGATCGTCAGCGGGACGAAGAGGTAGTGGTAGACGGTCGTCAGCCCGAACTGCCATCGGGCCAGGGCGAGCGGATCAAGCCATTCCATGAGCGACTCCCGTTCTATTCGACGCCTGCGCGGCGGTGTCGCGCAGCTGCACGGTGCATTCGGAGGGCAGCGCGGCCTCGCGCACGCACTCGGCTTCGAGCGGACCCCCCGCTTCTGCCAGGATGCCCTGCATCAGGCCGAGATGCACCTGGCACAGCATCGGGCGGTCCTCCGGCCGGCCGGCCGCGTGCGGGCACGGGCTCAGGTCGACGGTCAGCCCGCGGTCATCCACGACCGGCTCGAAACCGCTCTCCTCCAGGTGCTCGACGAGGGCGTCGAGCTGGTAGGTGGCGTCCCTCCCGAGGGCGCTCCCGGTGCCGGGAAGGACGCTGCGGAGGAGGTCGCCGCGACGGGCGGCGGCCTTGGCCTTGTTCCGCGCGACCGGGCTGGAGGCGTCGGGGGCGCCGGTGGCGGCACGGTACAGCGTCCGAGGACGGCCCCGGGTGGTGCGGTGCTCCACGGTCGGGATCACGTAGCCGCCCTCGATGAGCCGCTGGAGGTGCTCGCGCACCGTGTTCGGGTGCAGGCCGGTGGCCTCGCACAGGTCGCCGATCGCGAGTTCTCCGGAGGCACCGGAGTGCCCGGCCTCGAAGAGGAGGTGCAGGATGCGCACCCGGGAGTAGCTGGAGATCGGCCCGCAGACGGACCCGCCGTTGGACATGTCTCAATTATCGGCCGGGACCGGTGGCCGTCGGGGGAACCGGGCCGTGAATAATCGCCTGGTCGATAGGGATGTCTGATCCCGCCGATAGCCTGGGGGCATGGCCACCCGGAAACCCGCTCCCCCCGCGTACGTCTGCACCGAGTGCGGGTGGACGACGGCCAAGTGGGTCGGCCGCTGCGGGGAGTGCCAGCAGTGGGGCACGGTCCAGGAGCAGGCCGCGCAGACCGGGATCCTCCGTCGTGTGAACGCGCTCGCCCCGACCGCCGATCGCGCCGCACGACCGATCACGCAGATCACGACCCAGGACGCCCCGCGGCGCACGAGCGGCGTCGGCGAGTTCGACCGTGTGCTCGGCGGCGGTATCGTGCCGGGAGCCGCGATCCTCCTCAGCGGCGAGCCCGGCGTGGGCAAGTCGACCCTGCTGCTCGAGGTCGCCGCGCAAGCGGCGCGGAGCGGGCGACGGGTGCTGTACGCGAGCGCGGAGGAGTCGCCGGCCCAGGTGCGGCTGCGGGCGGAGCGGACGGGCGCGCTGCACGACGAGCTCTACCTCGCGAGCGAGACCGACCTCGCCACCATCCTCGGACACATCGACGAGGTGCAGCCGCAGCTCGTCATCGTCGACTCCGTGCAGACCGTGTCGTCGTCCCTCACCGACGGCGCGGCCGGTCAGCCCAGCCAGGTGCGGGAGGTCGCCGCGACCCTGATCCGGGTGGCGAAGGAGCGCGACCTGCCGATCATCATCGTCGGGCACGTGACCAAGGACGGCCAGGTCGCGGGGCCCCGGGTGCTGGAGCACCTCGTCGACGTCGTGTGCCACTTCGAGGGCGACCGGCAGACCTCGCTGCGCTTCATCCGGGCGCTGAAGAACCGCTTCGGCCCCACCGACGAGGTCGGCTGCTTCGAGATGACCGGAGACGGCATCGCCGAGGTCCCCGACCCGTCCGGTCTGTTCCTGTCGCAGGGCGCCTCCGAACCCGGGACCTGTGTGGCCATCTCCCTCGAGGGCCGTCGCGCTCTCCCGGTCGAGGTGCAGGCGCTCACCGTGCCGAGCAACGCCCCGAACCCCCGCCGCATCGTGCACGGCCTCGACTCCTCGCGGGTGGCCATGGTGCTGGCGATCCTCGAGCGCCGGGCGGGCGTGCCCACCGGCAGCCTCGACGTGTACGTGTCCACGGTCGGCGGCGTGCGGTTCACGGAGCCCGCGGCCGACCTCGCCATCGCGATCGCCGTCGCCGGATCCATCCAGATGATCTCGGTCCCGCGTACGGTCGCCGCCGTCGGCGAGCTCAGTCTCGCGGGTGAGGTGCGGCCGGTGACGCAGGCGGCGCAGCGGCGGTCCGAAGCCGCGCGACTCGGCTACGAGCAGGTCGTGGACGACCGTTCGAAGACGCTGCGTGCCGCGCTGGGAGACGTCAGGGCACGGAACAGCACCCGTCGGCCCGACCGGGACATCCCGCCGTTCTGAGCCGGAGCGCGGCTGAGGTCAGGCGTCGAGGGCCTTGAGCAGTTCCACCGGGTCGGCCTGCATCGGGTGCGGTCCTGCGATGTCGAGGAACACGGTCGTGATCGGGTGCGCGGAGAGGAACGCCCGCAGCCAGGTCGCGTCGTAGATGCCCACGCCGGGCGGCAGGTTCGCCGGCTTGTTCTTCGCGTCGCTGAACAGCAGGAGGGCGAGGTCACCCGAGTTCGGGTCGCGGTAGGTCCAGACCTCGCCGCTGTCGAGCGGGTTGTCGCGGGCGCCCGACTTGATGAGCGGGACGACGGTGGTGCCGTGCCGCAGGGCGAGCGCGACTGCGGCGACGTCCTGCTTCTCGAGCGCGAGCGCGAGTGCTTCGGACCGGAAGTCCTCCGGGGCGGGCTTCTTCTTCGCGCTCTTCGCGGACTTCGCCTTCTTCGCTGCCATGCATCCAGCTTAGGCATCGGGGCGACGCGGCGGCGCCGGGGAAAGATTGGGGCCCTCTCGAGTCCTCCATTGGGGACTGGGGTACTCGAGAGGGCCCTCGGACTCTCGAGCGGCGGTGTCGAAGCGCTGGGGACGCTGTGATTCGACGCCACTGGGGATGGCATGTTGCCGCATATCGGGAGAGTCACCTCTATGGTATCCCAAAGAGTGAGCCCTGTCAGCACAAGTGCCGGTCACGCCCTCAGAACAAGAGGATCTGGGTGGTGGTGGCGCTGGGGAAACCGCCGATCGAGACGCCCACGTGATACGAGGCCCCACCGCCGGGAGCCCGTTGCCGGTTCTTCTGCGCGCAGGTCTCGACGCTGGAGCGCGTGCGATCCCAGACGACCGGCTCCTTGCTCACCACGGTGGATCCCGCGGTGAGTGTGGCGATCATGCTGCTGGGGTTCTCCTGGCAGTCGGTCGACCGCCACCACACGTCCGAGCCGCTGGAGACCGTGAAGACCTGGGTCGTGGAGCCGACGTCGATCGTGCAGTCCCTGGTGCCCTTGTTGGTCAGCGAGATGGAGAGCTTCGGCGAAGCACCGTCGGCGTACGACTCGGCATCCGTCACGGCCTTCACCTCGACGTCCTTCGCCTCGCACGCGACGACGGCCGGAGTGGCGTCCGCAGAGGGCGAGGGTGAGGGCGACGGCGAGGCTGACCCGGACGGCGTCGGACCGGCGGTGGCGGAGGAGGTCGGCGCGGGTGCGGTCCCCTGCCCGTCGGCGGCCGCCCACGGTCGTGCGACGAGGAGCCAGACGGAGGCTCCGACGAGCGCGAGGACGAGGAGCAGTCCCAACAGCACCGCCAACCGCCGACGACGATAGACGGCGGCGGAATGACGGGGCATGCCTCCAGGTTAAGCGATCCCCCTCCACGAGCCTGGGAGGCGCGAGCGGTCGTCCGGGGCTCAGAGCACCTTGAGCATCCGGGTGTTGCCGAGCGTGTTCGGCTTCACGTGCGCGAGGTCGAGGAACTCCTCGACGCCGGCGTCGCCGCTGCGGAGGAGCTGCGAGTACACGTCCGGATCGACGACCTGCTCCCCGATGGGGGTGAAGCCGCGACGGCCGAAGAAGTCGACCTCGAACGTGAGGCAGAACAGGCGCGTGAGCCCGAGCGCCCGCGCATTCTCCTCGAGCTGCTCGACGATCGCCCGACCGACGCCGTGATGGAGCCAGTCGTCGCGGACGAGCAGGGTGCGCACCTCGCCGAGGTCCTCCCAGATCACGTGCAGCGCGCCGCAGCCGATCAGCTCGCCGTCGGCCTCGGCGACGACGAACTCCTGCACGGCGCCGTAGAGCACGGCGAGGTCCTTGCCGAGCAGGATGCGCTGCTCCACCATCGGCTGGAGCAGGTTCCGGATGCTGACGATGTCGGCGCTGCGGGCCGGCCGGACGATGTACGCGCTCACCCGACCAGCCTAGGACCCGCCCCTCCCGTCGGCTCTCAGACGGGGCACAGCTTCGGAGATCCCGACCGACACCCCGGCGCCCGGAGGCTGCGCCCCGCGTGTCGTCTGTCATCTCCGAAGTTGTGCCAGGAGGGCGGCGGAGCAGGGACGACGAAGGGGCGGATGCTGTCGCATCCGCCCCTTCGGGTGACCGGGTCGAGGATCAGTCGTTGCCGGTGATCGCCAGGTCGGGCGTGCCGGAGATCGCGCCGCCGCCGGTGTTGACACCGACCGCGACCTTCTCGCCGCGCGGGCCGTGCTCGAACAGGAACTCCCCGTCCTTCGCGTCGACCTTCACGTGGTCGCCCGAGTCGAGCTCGCCGTGCAGGATCTTCTCCGACAGACGGTCCTCGATCTCGTGCTGCATCGCGCGACGCAGCGGACGAGCACCCAGAGCCGGGTCGAAGCCGATCTCGATCAGGCGCTCCTTGGCCGACTGCGACAGCTCGATCGTCATGTCGCGGTCGAGCAGACGCTCGCCGAGGCGCTTCGTGAACAGGTCCACGATCTGCACCAGCTCGCTCTTGCTCAGCTGCGGGAAGACGATGATGTCGTCGACGCGGTTGAGGAACTCGGGCTTGAAGTGCCGCTTGAGCTCCTCGTTGACCTTGCCCTTCATCCGCTCGTAGCTCGTGGCGTTGTTGCCCTCGATCTGGAAGCCCACGGGGCCTCCGGCGATGTCACGCGCACCGAGGTTCGTGGTCATGATGATGACCGTGTTCTTGAAGTCCACGATCCGACCCTGACCGTCGGTGAGGCGACCCTCTTCCAGGATCTGCAGCAGCGAGTTGAAGATGTCCGGGTGGGCCTTCTCGATCTCATCGAAGAGGACCACGCTGAACGGCTTGCGCCGCACCTTCTCCGTGAGCTGACCGCCCTCTTCGAAGCCGACGAACCCGGGAGGGGCACCGAACAGCCGCGAGACGGTGTGCTTCTCGCCGAACTCGCTCATGTCGAGCGAGATGAGCGCGGCCTCGTCGTCGAAGAGGAACTCCGCGAGCGCCTTGGCCAGCTCGGTCTTTCCGACGCCCGTGGGGCCGGCGAAGATGAACGAGCCGGAGGGACGCTTCGGGTCCTTGAGGCCGGCACGCTGACGACGGATGGTCTTGGAGAGGGCCGCGATGGCCTCCTCCTGGCCGATGACGCGCTGGTGCAGCGCCTTCTCCATGAAGACGAGTCGGCTGGACTCCTCCTCGGTCAGCTTGAACACGGGGATGCCGGTCGCCTGGGCGAGCACCTCGGCGATCAGACCCTCGTCGACGACCGCCTGGGTCGCGACGTCGCCCGCACGCCACTGCTTCTCCAGACGCAGGCGCTCGGCGAGGAGGCTCTTCTCCTCATCGCGCAGGGAGGCGGCCTTCTCGAAGTCCTGCTCCTCGGAGGCGATCTCCTTCTGCTCGCGCACGGCGGCGATCTTCTCGTCGAACTCGCGCAGCTCGGGCGGGCTGGACAGGATCGACAGACGCAGGCGGGCGCCGGCCTCGTCGATCAGGTCGATGGCCTTGTCCGGGAGGAACCGGTCCGAGACGTAGCGGTCGGCGAGGTTCGCCGCGGCCACGATCGCACCGTCGGTGATCTGCACCTTGTGGTGCGCCTCGTACCGGTCGCGCAGCCCCTTGAGGATGTTGATCGCGTGCGGCAGCGTCGGCTCGTTCACCTGCACCGGCTGGAAGCGGCGCTCGAGCGCGGCGTCCTTCTCGAAGTGCTTGCGGTACTCGTCGAGCGTGGTGGCGCCGATGGTCTGGAGCTCACCGCGCGCGAGCAGCGGCTTGAGGATGCTGGCCGCGTCGATCGCGCCCTCGGCGGCGCCCGCACCCACGAGGGTGTGGATCTCGTCGATGAAGACGATGATGTCGCCGCGCGTGCGGATCTCCTTGGTGACCTTCTTCAGCCGCTCCTCGAAGTCACCGCGGTAGCGGGACCCGGCGATGAGCGAGCCGAGGTCGAGCGAGTAGAGCTGCTTGTCCTTCAGCGTCTCGGGCACATCGCCCTTGACGATCGCCTGGGCGAGGCCCTCGACGACGGCGGTCTTGCCGACGCCGGGCTCGCCGATCAGGACGGGGTTGTTCTTGGAGCGGCGGGAGAGGATCTGCATGACCCGCTCCGCCTCCTTCTCGCGCCCGATGACCGGGTCGAGCTTGTTGTCGCGCGCGGCCTGCGTGAGGTTGCGACCGAACTGGTCGAGCACCTGCGAGCCGCCCTGCGCACCCGACGGGGTGTCGTTGGACTGCGCGCCGACGGACGCGGGCTCGCGGCCCGGAGCGCCGGAGAGCAGCTGGATGACCTGCTGCCGCACCTTGTTGAGGTCGGCGCCCAGCTTGACGAGCACCTGAGCGGCCACGCCCTCACCCTCGCGGATGAGGCCGAGGAGGATGTGCTCGGTGCCGATGTAGTTGTGACCGAGCTGCAGGGCCTCGCGGAGGCTCAGCTCGAGCACCTTCTTGGCGCGCGGCGTGAACGGGATGTGGCCGGTCGGCTGCTGCTGACCCTGGCCGATGATGTCCTGCACCTGCTCGCGCACGGCGTCGAGGGAGATGCCGAGCGACTCCAGCGCCTTGGCTGCGACGCCCTCGCCCTCATGGATGAGGCCGAGCAGGATGTGCTCGGTGCCGATGTAGTTGTGGTTGAGCATCTTCGCCTCTTCTTGGGCGAGGACGACCACTCGACGGGCTCGGTCCGTGAATCTCTCGAACATGTTGACTCCTTATTCGCACGGGGCGAAGACGCATGAAGCGCTTGTACATCGAGAGTAACGACCAGAAATGGCGGGTATGCCCGTGTTCGCCGTGGGCATAGCGAGGCCTTGACGGGTTTATCGACAGTCGTTATGTTAACGAAAGTCGATAAACACCGACCCACAGGAGGAGCACATGCTCGCCACGGAAAGACGCCCTTCGCTCGCCGACGGCATCGCGCTCGGGCTCATCGCCACCGGTGCCGTCAGCGTCGGGATCGGCGCGATCGTCGCGGTCGCCCAGGCCGCCGGCGCCCTGTTCTCCCCGTCGCCCACGGTCGCGATGCCGGTGCACGACGTCGACCTCTCCGCCCTCGACGGGGTGGCCGGGATCGAGGGCGCCGCCGTCGACTCCGCCCTCGTCACCCTCACCGCGCCGCCCACGGGCGCCCGCTGGCTGCTGCTTCTGGAGACGGCGCTGCCCGCGCTCGCCACCGTGGCCCTGTGCGCGGTGGTGTGGTGGCTGGGCGTCTCCCTCATCCGCTCCCGCCCGTTCCGCGCCTCCCTCGGGTGGATGTTCGCCGTCGCCGCCTGTCTGCTGATGGCGGGCACGCTGTTCGGCCAGCTCGCCGGCGGCATCGGCCGGGCAGAGATCGTGAAGGACCTCGCCGCGACCGACCCCGCGGTCGAGGACGTCCTGTGGACGCTGCTCATGGAGTTCGATCTCGCACCCGTCGGGTGGGCGTTCGCGCTGGCTCTCGTGGCCGGCGTCTTCACCATCGGCCGCCGCCTGCAGCGCGACACGGAGGGACTGGTCTGATGGCCACCACCGCCACCCGCTCCGAGCGGGCCGATGCGATCACCGTCATCCTCTATGCGGCGGCGGCCCTCGTGACCGTCGGCATCGCGACGGTGCTCCGCGTGGGCGGCGCCTTCCGCGACGACGGGATCGCGTGGACGCTCCCCATCGACGAGCAGCCGATCTCGGCGACCACCGATTCCGGGCAGATCTCGATCGAGGGCATCGCGCAGGAGGCGATGGTCTTCGCGACGGGGGTGAACAGCGTGTCGATCGCCGCCATCGTCGCCGCCATCGCGCTGTGGGCCCTGGCCGCCGTCGCCGTCATCGGCGCGGTCACGCTCGTCGCCTGGAACTTCCTCCGCGGACGGTTCTTCGTCCCGGGCAATGCGCGCGCCTTCGACGTGATCGGCTGGACACTGGTGCTCGCGCCGATGGCGATCGTGATGCTCGAGACGATGGGACGCAACGGCGTGACCGCGGCGCTCGGCCTCGGCGACGGGGAACCCGTGCACCCGATCGAGTTCTGGGCGATCGCGCCGATCTTCGCCACCGGGGTCACCGTCGGCCTCATCGCCGTCGCCTTCCGTCGCGGTATCCGGCTGCAACAGGAGAAGGTCGTGCTGGAGAAGGAGACGGAGGGACTGGTCTGATGATCTCGTTCGGTTCGGAGGCCGTCTGGCCGTCTCTGCTCAACATCGGGATCGCGCTCGCGGTCTGCGCGGCCGTCGTCGCCCTCGTGGTCTGGAACAGCCGTCGCCGTGGCAGTCGCACGGTCGCCCTCGACGCGGCGCTCACGCTGTCCGGGTGGTGGATCACGCTCTCCGCGCTAGGCGCGGTGGTCATCGTCGTCAAGGCCTTCACCGTGGACTGGGCGGAGCTGCACGGTGCGACGACGGTCTTCCTCGACTGGCCCTCGAGCCTCCCGTGCTCGGAATACGGCGACAGCACGACGACCATGCTCACCTGCGGCGGCACGGAGCTGTCGGACTTCACGGTGGGCAACGCCTCGCTCGGGCTGCGCCTCCTCGCTGCGGCCGCACAGCTCAGCACCCTCGCCCTGACCACGATCCCCGCCGTGGTCCTCGCGCTCATCTGCTTCCACACCCTCCGCGGCCGCGCGTTCTCCCGCACCGTGACCCGCGCCCTCGTCGGGGGTGCGATCGCGTTCGGGGTGCTGGGCGTTCTCTCGGACCTCCTCAACGGCATCGCCGCCACCACCGGACTGCGGGAGGCCCTGCCGGCGGACAGCACCTGGTATCCGCAGACCTACTGGCTCACCGTGACACCGCTGCCGTTCGCCGCGGCGCTCGGCCTCCTCGCCCTCGCCGCGGTGTTCCGTCAGGGCATGCGCGTGGAGCAGGAGCGGGCCGCCCTGGAGCGCGAGACGGAGGGGCTGGTGTGAGCCCGGCGGAGAGCGACGACGAGTTCACGGGCATTCACTGCCGTCTGGACGAGCTGCTGGCGGCTCGCGGGATGACGCTGACGGAGCTGAGCGCCGCCGTGGGCGTCAGCATCGTGAACCTGTCCGTGCTGAAGAACGACCGCGCCCGCGCGATCCGCTACTCCACGTTGCGGGCCATCTGCGAGGCGCTCGACTGCGAGGTCGGCGACCTCCTCGTCCTCGCCGATCGCTGACTCCCGTCGACCCGCCCCCTTGAGCGCGCCCCGGCCTCTTGCGGACGCACGCAGGGGGCCGAGACGCACGAAGAGGGGTGGGTCGGCGGAAGGGCGAGCACGGTCACACAGTGGATTGCAAGCCCCTTCTATGAGTCGGCTGTGAGTGGATACGGTCGTCCCATGATCAGCACCCGCACCCCCTCGCGTCGCGGCCTCCGCCTCCTGGCGATCGTCCCGGCCGCTGCCCTCGCCTTCTCCCTCGCCGCCTGCGCCGGAGAGAGCCGCCCTTCGGTCGACGATGTCGCCGACGGCATCCAGAAGGTCTTCGAGGGCACCCCGCAGGAAGAGGCCATGACCGACGATGCCGCCACCTGCCTGGCCGAGGCCCTGGTCGACTCCGACCTCAGTGATGAGACGCTCGGCTACATCGCCGACGGCGAGGACAAGCAGCGGGACGAGGCAGACAAGGCCCTGACGACCCAGATCATCCAGGACAACCTCCAAGACTGCGTCACGCCCTGAGGGCGGGATCGCAGCGAGGGATGACGGCCTCGGGAGGGCGGCCGTCATCCTTCGTCATATCCGCCCAGGGAATTCTCAGGCTCTCCTAGCGTTGAGCCTCATGGCGTGCACCCGGCGCGCCGCGATTCTGGAGTCCCCACCTCAATGAGCACCACCGCACGCGCCCAGAAGGCGCCAGACACCCGCGGGCCGGTCCGGAAGCTGCTGACCTCGTTCGGCTTCCAGATCATCGCCGCCCTCGTCCTCGGCATCGCCGCCGGCCTGATCGGCCGCCAGCTCGGCGCCACGGCCGAGAACCCGACCGCCCTGTCGGCCACCCTCGACACGATCGGCAGCTCCTACGTGACGCTGCTCCGCGCGGCCGTCGTCCCGCTGATCTTCACCGCGATCGTCGCCAGCATCTCGAACCTCCGTCGCGTGCAGAACGCCGCCCGCCTCGCCGGCCAGACGATCCTGTGGTTCGCGATCACCGCTTTCATCGCGGTCATCATCGGCATCGTCCTCGGCCTCGTGATCCAGCCGGGCAGCCACGCCGGCGACGGCCTGGAGCCGGGCGAGCCGTACACGGTCGGCACCTGGTGGAACTTCCTGCTCGGTCTCATCCCGCAGAACTTCCTCGGCCTGACCGTCAGCACCTCCCCCGGCGCCACCGAGGGTGCGTTCACCTCGAGCGTCGGCTTCAACATCCTCCAGGTGATCGTGGTCGCGGCCGTCGTCGGCATCGCGGCGCTCAAGGCCGGCAAGAAGGCCGAGCCGTTCCTCGTCTTCACCGAGTCGCTGCTCAAGGTCATCCAGCGCGTGCTGTGGTGGATCATCCGCATCGCGCCCCTCGGCACGTTCGGCCTCATCGGCTCCGCCGTCATCAAGTACGGCTGGGAGAAGCTCGCGTCGCTCGGCTGGTTCGCGGGCGCGGTCTACATCGGCCTCGCGCTCGTGCTGTTCGTCGTGTACCCGATCCTGGTGCGCACGCACGGCCTGTCCATCAAGCAGTACTTCTCGGGTGTGTGGCCCGCAGTGCAGCTCGCTTTCGTGAGCCGCTCCTCGATCGGCACGCTCCCCCTCACGGAGCGCGTGACCGAGCGCAACCTCGGCGTCCCCCGCTCCTACGCCTCGTTCGCGGTGCCGCTGGGCGCGACGACGAAGATGGACGGCTGCGCCGCGATCTACCCGGCCATCGCCGCGATCTTCGTGGCGCAGTTCTTCGGCATCGAGCTGAACTTCGTGCAGTACCTGCTGATCGTGATCGTCTCGGTCGTCGGTTCCGCCGCCACCGCCGGCACCACGGGCGCGGTCGTCATGCTCACGCTGACGCTGTCCACCCTGGGACTGCCGCTCGAGGGCGTCGGTCTGCTGCTCGCGATCGACCCGATCCTCGACATGGGCCGTACGGCCGTGAATGTCGCGGGTCAGGCACTCGTCCCCGCGATCGTCGCGAAGCGCGAGGGCATCCTCGACGAGGAGCTCTACAACGCACCCCGCGAGGGCCTGCCCTTCGCCGACGACTCCGGCGACGACGCCCCCGAGGCCGACGCCGCTTCCACCCCGGAGCCCGCCGGCGCGCGCTGACCCGGTCTCCTCACGAGCGCCCCACTTCCTTCCGGAGGTGGGGCGCTCTTGTCTCCCCCCACCCCCGTCGGCCCACCCCTTTGCGTGCGTCCCGGCCCGTTGCGGGCGGTCGCAGAGGGGTGGGTCGACCGGAAGGGGGTGGGTCGAGGGGAAGGAGGGGTCAGCTGCGGCTCAGGGGGCGGGTCGCGCCGCGGGTGTCGAGCGCGAGCTCCTCGGCGTCCATCGCGGCCAGCAGCTCCCGCATGACCTCCTCGTCGAGCTCCCCGGCATCGCGCTCAGCGACGAGGATCTCCCGTCGCACCTGCAGCCATCCCTTGGTCAGCGCGACGAGGTCGTCGTAGGACGGGCGGGCCACGGTGTCCTCGACCTGCTGCGCGTCGTCGGTGTCCTTCTCCACCCGGGTCATGCGCTTCGTGAACGCGTCGAACATGCCGAGGTCGACCTCGCCGTGCTTCTGCTCCCACTCCCGACGCTTCTCGGCGAGATAGGCCTTGCCCGCCTCGCGGCTCTTGGCCTTGACCGTCTCCAACGCCGCGACGTCCTCCTCGTGCTCCTCATCCCCGGCGATCTCCAAGCGCCGGATGAGCAGCGGCAGCGTGAGCCCCTGCAGCAGGAGCGTGCCGACGGTGACGATGAAGGCGACCACGACGATGGCGTGCGCGGCCTCGGTGTCGAGCCCGGCCAGATCGGCGGCGGCCACTGCGATCGCCAGGGTCACCACGCCGCGCATGCCCGCCCAGGAGATGACCGCGTTGTCCTTCCACGTGAGCCGCAGACCCGCCATGCGCTCGCGCACGATCTGCGTCCGCAGCTCGTCCGTGCTCTGATCGCGCCACCGCCGGGACCGCCGACGACGCTCGTCGAACTCCCCGGACGCGATGCCACGGTCCATGCGTGCGAGCCGGCGGCGGTCCTGGAAGTTCGACCACGCGCTGATCGGGTAGATGTAGAGCGGCCGGACGACGAGCACCACGAGCAGCACGGCGCCGGAGAGCAGGAGGATGTGCCCCACCGACTCGCTGCCGAGGTCGTTGAGCACCCGCGGGAACTGGAGGCCGATGTAGGCGAACACGAAGCTCTCCAGCAGCAGGTCGGCCGACAGCCACAGCGGCGCCTCCTGCTGCCGGGTCGTGTAGTCGGTGCGCGGGGCGTTGAAGCCGACGAAGAGGCCCATGGCCACGACCGCGAGGACGCCGGAGCCGAGCAGATGCTCCGCGATGTTGTACGCGCCGAACGGGGCGAGAAGACCGAAGGTGCCGATCACGACGGGGTCGCCGATGCGCATCCGGAGCTGGTGCAGCACGATCCCGAAGACGAGCCCGATCCCCACCCCTACGCCGACCGCGAGGAGGAACTGCCCGACGCCGCCCCCGATCGACACGGTCGCCCCGGCAAGGATCGCGGCGAACACCCGGTAGAGCGTGAGCGAGGTCGCGTCGTTGATGAGACTCTCCCCCGACAGCACCGTCATGATGCGGCGGGGCAGACCGAGACGACGACCGATCGCCGCCGCCGACACCGCGTCCGGCGGAGCGACGATGGCTCCGAGCAGCAGCGCGCCCGGCAGCGTGAGCGACGGCAGGATCCACCAGGCCACGAGTCCGACGGCGAACGCGGTGAGCAGCACCAGCCAGATCCCGAGACGGCGGATCTGCGGGAGGCTGCGCTTGAACCCGACGAACGACACGTCGAGGGCGGCGGAGTACAGCAACGGCGGCAGCACGAGGCCGAGCAGCAGATGCCCGTCGATCTCCAGTTCCGGCACGAACGGCAGGAACGACGCGGCCAGCGCGACGACGGTCACGAGCAGCGGTGCGGGCCACCCTCGCCACCGCGCGACGGCGGCCACGGCGACGGCTCCGACGAGGACGTAGAAGATCCCGGCTTCCATGCGGAAAGCGTAGCGGCGTCGTCCGCGCTCCCCGGTCCGCGGAGCATGGGCGGGGTGTCAGTCGCGGACGGGGCGCTCCCGTCCCGGCCCGTCCGCATGGAGGGCTTCGCGGAGGCCCGCGTTCTCGTCCTGCAGGTCGAGGACCCGCGCGATCCCGGCGATGTTGATGCCGTCCCCGCGGAGTTCGGCCGCGCGACGCAGGCGGGTGATGTCGTCGTCGCTGTACCGACGCGTGCCGCCGTCACTGCGAGCGGGCGCGAGAAGCCCCTTGCTCTCGAAGAGTCGGATCGTCGCCTCCGGCAGATCGACGAGCTGGGCGGCGACGGCGATGCCGTAGAGCGGGGTGCGCGAGTCGCGTGCGGTCATCCGGGTGTCCTCAGGTCGGGGTTGCGAAGAATCCTGCAAGTGTTCTATAACAAATCTATACCTGATGTGCAGATAATCTGCACACCACCTCAGCCCTTGCAGGGCCGCACGAAAGGAGAAACCTCATGGCACTGACCTTCGATCCCTTCAGCCAGCTCGACCGCTTCGCCGCGAGCGTCTTGGACTCCGTGCGCACGCCCCGGTCGATGCCGGTGGACCTGTACCGCGACGGGGACCGCTACATCCTGCACGCCGACCTCCCCGGCGCCGACCCGGGCTCCATCGACGTCGACCTCGACGGCGGTCAGCTCACGATCCGCGCCCAGCGCACGGCCGACACCCGTGAGGGCGTGCGCTGGCTCGCCCGCGAGCGCGGGGCCGGGTCGTTCCTGCGCCAGTTCTCGCTCGGCGACGGTGTGGACCTCGACAACATCAGCGCCTCGTATGAGAGCGGTGTCCTGTCGGTCGTCATCCCCGTCAGCGAGCGGGCGAAGCCGCGCAAGATCGTCGTCGAGTCCGGCGAACAGCGCCAGGCGATCGACGCCTGATCATCCTGGGGGCGGTGCACTCGCGCCGCCCCCGCTCTTCTCCTCTTCTCACGGAAAGGACGAATCATGGCACTCTCCTCGACCCTCGACCGTTTCCTCGCCGACATGGAGTACCCGGCGACCCGCGACGATCTCCTGCGCGAAGCGGCGCGGGACGGACTGCCGGCGGAAGATCGCGCGGTGCTGCGCGACCTGCCCGAACAGAGCTACAGCGCCGCCTGGCTCATCCGCTACCGCCTCGCCCGCACCGCTCTCGCCGACGCGCTCACCCCCGCCTCGCGACTCGCCGCCTAGGGAATGCCGGAGCGGCCGCCGAGGTTGCATCCGGAGATGAACGACGTCGCCCTCTCCGTCCTCGACCTCGTGCCGGTCCGCTCCGGCCAGACCAGCGCCGAGGCCATCTCCGCCTCCCTCTCCCTCGCCGCGACCGCCGACCGCCTCGGCTACCGCCGGTACTGGTTCGCCGAGCACCACAACATGCCCGCGGTCGCCTCGACCACGCCGCCGGTCCTCATCGCGGCCGCCGCCACGCGCACCTCCCGCATCCGTCTCGGCTCCGGCGGCGTCATGCTCCCGAACCACGCGCCCCTCATCGTGGCCGAGCAGTTCGCCGCCCTCGAAGCCATCGCGCCCGGACGCATCGACCTGGGCCTCGGCCGCGCCCCCGGCAGCGACCCCGTGATCACCCAGCTCCTCCGGGGATCCGGGACCACCAGCGACGTGGAGCAGTTCCCCCGCCACGTGCAGGACATCGCGGCGCTCTTCACCGCCGACGGCGCCACCGTGCGCTTCACCTCCGGCGGGGAGTACACCGTGCGGGCGACACCCGCCGCGACAGGGGTGCCCGAGGTGTGGCTGCTGGGGTCAAGCGACTACTCCGCACAGCTCGCCGCCTCCCTCGGCCTGCCGTACGTGTTCGCGAACCACTTCTCCGGACAGGGCCTGGAACGCGCCCTCGACCTCTACCGCACGAACTACCGTCCGAGCGAGGAGCATCCGGAGCCGCGGACCTTCCTCACCGTGAACGCCGTCGCGGCACCGACCGCGGAGGAGGCGGAGGCCCGCGCCCTCCCGCAGCTGCGGATGATGGCGCGACTCCGGCTCAACCAGCCGCTCGTCGCGCTGGAGACCGTCGAACAGGCCCTCGCCGCAGAGCACGACGCCGCAACGGACCAGGTGGTCGAGGCCGCGCGGTCACGGTGGTTCGTCGGCACCGGGGAGTCCGTCGCCGCGGAGGTCCGCTCCTTCGCGACGACCTACGGGGTGGACGAGGTCATGCTCTCCCCGGTCGCCGGAGCCTACGACGCGGAGCCGAAGGACTCGGCTGCGGGGCGCGCCCAGACGCTGGAGCTCGTCGCGGGCGCGTGAGTCGCGTCGCGGGCGCGTGAGTCACGTCTCGCGTCCCGGGCGCATGAGTCGCGTCGCGGGATCGATAACGGTCCCCCGCGCGGTCCGGCCGGCACTCTTTTGATCCCGGGTCCGGCCCCTTCCGAGGTGCGGGATCGATAACGGTCCCCCGCCTGCCCTGCGCGGCGCCTTTCTGATCCCGCACCCTTGACACCCGCCGCCCCCTCGCTCACGCCATGTGCGCCGCGCGCCTCAGCACGCGGGACCAGAAACGTGCCTCGGACCGCGATCGGAGGGGCATCTCTGATCCCGCTCGACGGGGACGTCTCCGCCACACGTCCACATAGGTCCGGGTTTTCCACAGGAGTCGGACGGAGTGAGAACAGATCGTTGGAGGGCGGGCACGCCACGGACAGCATGGACGCATGCGACACCGGATCCCTCTTCCACCTGACCTCGGCCCTCACTTCGCCGTGCGCGACGCCGCCGCCAACGGGGTCGGGCGGAAGAGGTACTCCAGCCGAGACCTCTCGCGGCCGTTCGCCGGCGTGCGGTCGACGGTGGAGCCCGCCACCTTCGACGATCGAGTCGCCTCCTACCTGCCGCGCCTCCGCCAGGGCCAGGCCTTCGCCGGCCGTACGGCCCTGCGACTGTGGGGCCTTCCCACACCCGTCCGCTGGTCACCCGGCGAGCCCCTCGATGTCGCTGTGCCCACCGGGACATCACCGCCCCGGACGGCCGGTGTCCGGGGGCGTCGTATCGCGCCCGGACGGGCAGATGCGTGGCACATCCACGGAGTGCCGACGGTCGACCCGGTCAGCACACTGTTCCTGTGTGCAGGGGAGTTCGCGTCGACGCCGATGGTCGTCGCGCTCGATGCCCTGCTCACGGCCTCCGATGTCTATCCGGGGCTGAGGACGGGCCGGCCTGTGGCAACCGCGGACAGCATCGAACGGCACTTGGTGCGATGGGGACGCTTCCCCGGGTGCGGCCGCATCCGAGAGGCGCTGCCGCTCGCGCGCCCGGGTGTCGAGTCCCCGAAGGAGACGGAGAGCCGCCTGCTGCTCGTGAGCCTCGGACTGCCGGAGCCCGCCGTCCAGCACGTCGTCTCCCCGGGCGGACGCTTCCTCGCCAGGGTCGACCTCGCTTATCCGGAGTACCGCATCGCCATCGAATACGAAGGCGACGGCCACCGGACGGACCGCGATCAGTGGCGGGCCGATATCCGGCGCCAACGCGACCTCGAAGACCACGGGTGGCTCGTGATCCGGATGACCGAGCTCGATCTGCGCGATGGCGGCGCGGTTATCGCCGCGCGCGTCCGGCGTGCGCTCGACGTTCGCCGCCGCCTCTGGGGTTGAGGTCCGTGCCACGGGCCGAACGGGAAGGCTTCTCCCCGGGAAGGGGCTGGCCCCGGGCCGCACTGAGGCGTAGCCTCGGCCGCAGAGAGAGGGGTTCGACGATGAGCACCAAGACACTCGCACTGTGGGTCGCCTACGGGACGAACGGTGTGGTGGGGAGCATCCGCCACGATGAGGACGGCTATGTGGTGACCATGGCGGGAGCGGACGCGGCAGCGGGCACCTATCCCAGCCTCGCCTCCGCGAAGGGCGCGCTACATGCCCGCATGCTGCCGGGCAGCGCCTGGCCGCGGTTCCAGGAGCACTGAGCACCCCACTCCACGCGTGCGGGATCGAAAAGGCGCCTCCTGCGACGGGGACAGGCGCGAATCTGACCCCGCAGTGATCGCTACCGCGGGAGCGAGGCGGTATCTCCGCGTGGGTGTGTCCGGACGCTGCCCCGCATGGCCACGAGTACGGGGATCAGACGCGCTCGTCCCGCACAGCCTCAGGTGCCGGGATCAAAAGGGTTCCTCGCCGCGCCCGGAGACGCGCATTCTCGAACCCACGTGGATGATGCGGCGCGATGCGGGATGGAGAACGTGCGCGAGTCGGGTCGGGGACGTGCGTTTTCGATCCCGCACCCGGCATCCCTGCGGGACTGCAGGACTGCGGGCCGGCGGGACTGCGGGACGGAATCCGCGCAATGCCCGCGTCTGGGAGGCGCGAGATAGATCCCGCACGCGCACGGCACACGGGGCGCGCGACGCACGGGCCGCGGCGAGACTCAGGCCTCGGGTTCGCCGGAGAGGATGCCGCGGAGCCAGTCGCGGGCCTCGATGAAGACCTCGTCCGAGTAGCGGTCGGGGTACTGCACGATCTGCCGATCGGCACGGGGATAGGACCCGAGGAACACCACGCGGGGGCTGAAGCGGCGGATCCCGAGCAGGGCGTCGGCCATCCGCTCGTGCTCGATGTGACCGTCCGCGTCGATCACGAACCGGTACCGGCCGAGCTCGTCGCCGATCGGCCGGGACTCGATGAGCGAGAGGTTGATGCCGCGCGTCGAGAACTGCTCCAGCATCTCGAGGAGCGAACCAGGGTGGTCGTGCGGGAGCTCCACGATCAACGAGGTCTTGTCGGCACCGGTCGGCGCGGGCGAACGCGTGGTCCGCGTGACGAGGACGAACCGGGTCACGGCCGCCGCGTTGTCGCCGATGCCCTCGGCGAGGACGTCCACGTCGTAGTGCTGCACGATACCCGGGGCGGCGATCGCGGCCTGCGCGGGCGAGCTGCCGTCGAGGACACCGATGGCCGAGGCGACGTTGCTCGCCGCCGGCACGTGCGAGTGGGTCGGAAGGTGTTCGCCGAGCCAGCCGTGGCACTGCGCGTAGGCGACAGGGTGCGCGGCGATGACCTCGACCTGGTCGAGAGTGGTGCCGCGCGGTGCGACGAGGACGAAGTTCACCCGCACGAGGTACTCGCCGATGATCCGGAGCCCCGGCAGAGTCGCCAGCGCATCCTGCGTGGTGGACACACCGCCCTCGATGGAGTTCTCGATCGCGATCATGGCCGCGTCGCTGCGTCCTTCGAGCACATCCGCGAGCGCCTCACCCACGTTGTGCACCGGCCGCCAGTCCTGCCCCCTGGCCTCGGCCACCTGGTCGAGCGCCGCCTCCGTGAAGGTTCCGGCTGGTCCGAGATAGCTGTAGGTGCGGCGTGCAGTCACGGCGTTCAGCCTATCCCTCGGTGACTCATCGCAATCCCGCATGTCAAGCCGGATGCGAGCATCCGCCGCACGGGGCAGACTGAGTGCATGAGCAGCCGTGCCGGCCTCCCCGCGGAGGAAAGTGACCTGATCGACGTCGACGAGCTGATCGCCGCCTACTACGACCGCGTGCCGAACCCGGACGTCCCGAGCGAACGGGTCGTGTTCGGCACCAGCGGCCACCGCGGCTCGTCGCTCACCAAGAGCTTCAACGAGAACCACATCCTCGCCACGACCCAGGCGATCGTCGACTACCGTGCGGCGCAGGGCATCACCGGCCCCCTCTTCCTGGGGCGCGACACCCACGCCCTCTCCCTCCCCGCAGAGCGGAGCGCCATCGAGGTCCTGCTCGCGAACGGAGTGGACGTGCGCGTCGACGCCCGGGACTCCTGGGTGCCGACCCCGGCGCTGAGTCACGCGATCCTCACGTACAACCGCGACCGCGCCGCCGACGACCTGGGCCGCGCGGACGGCATCGTCGTGACCCCCTCGCACAACCCGCCCCGCGACGGCGGCTTCAAGTACAACCCGCCCCACGGCGGTCCCGCCGACACGGATGCGACCGGCTGGATCGCCGACCGCGCCAACCAGCTCATCGCGGGCGGCCTGGCCGAGGTGCGCCGCGAGCGCTTCGCCGACGTGGACTGGGACGCCATCACCGGATACGACTTCCGCGACGCCTACGTGCGCGACCTCCCGTCGATCATCGACATCGAGGCGATCCGCCGCGCCGGCGTACGTATCGGCGCGGACCCGCTGGGCGGCGCCTCGGTGGAGTACTGGTCGCTGATCGCCGAGATGCACGACATCGACCTCACGGTCGTCAATCCCGAGGTCGACCCCACGTGGCGCTTCATGACCCTCGACTGGGACGAGAAGATCCGGATGGACCCGTCGTCTCCGTCGGCCATGGCGTCGCTCGTCGCGAAGAAGGGCGACTACGACATCCTCACCGGGAACGACGCGGACGCGGACCGGCACGGCATCGTCACCCCCGACGCCGGGCTCATGAACCCGAACCACTTCCTCGCCGTCGCCATCGACTACCTCTTCTCGCACCGGGAGCACTGGCCGCGCGAGGCGGCGGTCGGCAAGACGCTCGTGTCGTCGATGATCATCGACCGCGTGGCCGAGTCGCTCGGGCGGCGTCTGCTGGAGGTCCCGGTCGGCTTCAAGTGGTTCGTGCCCGGGCTGCTCGACGGTTCCGTGGCGTTCGGCGGCGAGGAGTCGGCGGGGGCCTCGTTCCTGCGGCACGACGGCTCCGTATGGTCGACCGACAAGGACGGCATCCTCCTCTGCCTGCTCGCGGCGGAGATCCTCGCGGTGACCGGCAAGACCCCGTCGCAGCGCTACGCGGAGCTCGAGGACGCCTTCGGTTCGTCCGCCTACCAGCGCGTCGACGCCCCGGCCACCCCTGAGCAGAAGGCGACGCTGGGCAAGCTGACTCCGGAATCGGTGACGGCGACCACCCTCGCCGGCGAGGACATCATCGCGAAGCTCTCACACGCTCCCGGCAACGGTGCGGCGATCGGCGGCCTGAAGGTGCAGACTCCGCACGCCTGGTTCGCCGCGCGGCCGTCCGGCACCGAGGACGTCTACAAGCTCTACGCCGAGAGCCTGCGCGGCCCCGAGCACCTCGCCGAGGTGCAGGCCGAAGCCCGCGCCGTGGTGTCCGCTGCCCTCGGCGACTGACTCCGCCCCCGCGGGATCCGCGGGTGCCGCGGGATCGAAACCGCTCCCCTCGGCCACCGCCGAGGGGAGTTTTCGATCCCGCACCCCGGTGGACACCTCGTGCGGGATCGAGAGTGCGCCTGGCACGCGCCGGAGTGGGACGTGATCGATCCCGCGACCCGGGTCGAGCGAATCCACCGAGTGCGCGCGTACGTCCCAAGGCCGTGGCGACGAGTCCTTCGTTGTCGCAGGTCGGCCGCCCGTCTCCCGCCCACCGCCCCCGTCGCGGGATCGAAAACGTCCCTGCGAGAGACCGCGGAGGAGCGGTTTCGATCCCGTCCCGCCGGCCACCCCGGTCGCGGGATCGAAAACGTCCCTGCGGAAGACCGCGGAGGAGCGGTTTCGATCCCGTCCCGCCGGGCCACCCCGGTCGCGGGATCGAAAACGTCTCTGGGGGCCTTCGCGGAGGGGCGGTTTCGATCCCGGACGGGACGGGGCCGGGCGGGGTGGGGCGGGGCGGGGTGGGGCGGGGTCAGTCGGCGTCGGTGGAGGAGCCGAGGAGTTCGCGGACGCGGCTGGAGACGCGGTGGAACTCCTCCGTCTCCAGAACGTCGGCGTAGCCGCGGCGGGCCGGGAGGTCGACGCGGTGCTCCTCCAGGATCCGTCCGGGGCGCGGACCCATCACGATGACGCGGCTGGCGAGGTAGACGGCCTCCGCGACCGAGTGGGTCACGAGCAGCACGGTCGTGCCGGTGGCGCTCCAGATCCGGTTGAGCTCGACGTTCATGCGCTCACGCGTAAGGGCGTCGAGGGCACCGAACGGCTCGTCCATGAGCAGCACCCGCGGCTCGTGCAGCAGCGCCCGACACAGCGACACCCGCTGCTGCATGCCGCCGGAGAGCTCGTGCGGCAGCGACTTCTCGAAGCCGGTGAGGCCGGTCATCTCGATGAGCTCGTCGGCACGGGCCTGGGCCTTGCGCATGTCCATCCCGCGCATCTCGGCCTGCAGGAGGATGTTGCCGCGGACGCTGCGCCATTCCAGGAGCGCCGCCCGCTGGAACACGTAGCCGATGTCCTGCCGCGGACCCCGGACCTCGTCGCCGCGCAGGCGGATGCTGCCCCGGCTCGGCGCGGTGAGTCCGGCGACGGCCTTCAGGAGGGTCGACTTGCCGCAGCCAGAGGGCCCGGCGATGGAGAGGAACTCCCCCTCCTCGACGCGCAGGTCGACGCCCTCGAGGGCCGTGACCTGGCGCCGCTTGGAGGCGAAGGTGATCGCGAGATCCGAGACCTCGAGCGCCGGAGCTGTGCTCGTGGCCGCGGGTCCGCGTTCCTGCTGAACGTGAGTGTCCATGACGATCGGTCTCACTTCCCGGGGGTGAAGGCGTCGTCGAAGTAGGTCTCCACATCGCCGTCGCCCGAGATGAGCCCGGCCTCGGACAGCACCTCCAACGTGGACTCCCAGTCCTCGGTGGCGTTCGCGCCGGGAGCCTGACCCTCGGTGGCGTCGGTGTGGAGCAGCTCGATGGTCTCCTCCCACTGGTGCAGCAGGACCTCCTGCGACGGCATCTGCGGGTCCTTGCCCTCCATCGCGGCCACTGCGGCCTCGGGGTCCTCCTGCGCGGCCTCGAAAGCCTCCGAGGTCGCGGCGACCAGCGCCTCGACGAGCTCCGGGTCGTTCTCAATGGTGTCGGTCGGCGCGATGAGGCCGTTGCTGAAGAAGTTCAGGCCGGCATCGGAGTAGCGCAGGTACTCGACGTCCTTGCCGCTCTTGTCGGCGATGGTCGGGCCCTGGTCGTGCGCGAAGCCGATGAGGCCGTCGACCTTGCCCGAGAGCATGGCGGCGATCTTCCCCGCGGCGTCGAGGTTCTGCTGCGTCACATCGCCCTCCTCCAGGCCCACGGCCTCGAGGTACATCGGGAAGGTCGTGGTCGGGGCGTCGCCCGCGGAGACCGCGATGGTCTTGCCCTTGAGGTCTTCGGGGCTGGAGATGCCGGAGTCGGCGAAGACCTGCACGGCCGACGGCGTGGTCTGCAGGAAGACGCCGACGCTCTTGATGCCGACGCCCTTGTCGATGTTCGCGAGGACGGCGGGGGTGTCCGCCCAGCCGAAGTCGACCTGCCCCTGCCCGACGGCCTGCGCGGTCTTCGTCGAGCCCTGGCCGGCCTTGATCGTGAGGTCGATGCCGTGCTCCTCGAAGATGCCCTGGTCGACGCCGTAGTAGAACGCCGCGTGCTCGCCGTACGGGTACCAGTTGAGCATGAGGGTGACCGGCGTGAGCTCCCCGCCGTCACCGTCGCCGGAGCTCGCCGGGGTCGTCGATCCTCCGCAGCCGGAGAGGGCGAGCACCGCGGCGGACGCGAGGGCGATCGAGCTGAGGATGGTGCCTGACTTCTTCATCAGTGCCTTCTTTCGTGGGGGCGAGGGGGGGGTCAGAGTCGGACGGTGGCCGCGGCGACGTCGCGCTTGGAGGCGTGCCACGGGATGAGGAAGCGCTCGGCGATCTGGATGATGCCGAAGAGGATGACGCCGAGCAGCGACATGATGATGAGCGCGGCGAAGAGCATGGCGGTGTCGAGGTTGCCGTTGGCCTGGAGGATCACGTAGCCGAGGCCCTCGTTCGCGCCGACGAACTCGCCGACGACGGCACCGGTGACCGCGAGCGTCGCGGCGACCTTGAGACCGGAGAGGAGCTCGGGCAGCGCCGCGGGCAGCCGCACCTTGAGGAAGGTCTTGAAGCGGCTCGCTCCCATGGTCGACGCGAGCTGGAGGATCTCCGGGTCGACGGTGCGCAGGCCCGCGAGGCCCGAGATGACGACCGGGAAGAACGCCATGAGCACGGCCACGAGGATCTTCGGCTCCGCGCCGAACCCGAGCCAGACCACGAACAGCGGAGCGATCGCGATCTTCGGGATGACCTGGGCGAAGAGGATGACCGGGTAGAGCGTCTGCTCCAGACCCCGCGAGTACACCATGAGCACGGCGACGAGGACGCCGACGACGACCGCGATGACGAACCCGATCACGGTCTCGTAGGTGGTGACCCAGGTGTTCTGCGCGAGGTAGGCGGCGTTGTCGGTGAAGGCCGCCCAGGTGTCGGCGGGCGACGGGATGATGAACGCGGGCACCCACCCGAGGCTCGTGGAGACCCACCAGAGGGCGAGCACCGCGAGCACGAAGACGAGCGGGTGCCAGTGACGGCTCCACCAGCGGACGATGCCCGGAGGCTCGGGGCGGTCGGCGGCGATCGCCAGGGTCATGGTCGCGGAGGGGGCAGACGACATGGGGTCCTCGACATCTTCGTGAAGGATTCGGGAAAGCGCATTCCCGTTCGGTGTTGCGAGTCTATGCCGACCGTTCTGCCGTGTCAACGCACCGTGTCGCGCCCACACGGATCTCGCGCGTCGGGGCGGCCTCCGGGTCGGTCACCGCGACCGGGCCAGCTCCGCGCCCGCGACCCGAAGCCAGCGCGCGGGGTCGGCCACGGCGGCGGCGGACGACCCCGCCAACGCGGTCAGCGACACGGCCCGCGTGAACAGGCCGGCGTCGGCATCGTCCGCGATCCGACCCGCGGCGAGCAGAGGACGCGCCCCCGCCTCGACGGCGAGCGCGGCGAGGAAGGACGGCACCTTCCCGTCACCCGACTGTCCGTCGTACGACCCCTCGCCGGTGATCACGGCCTCGGCGCCACGGACGGCCCCGGCCAGATCGACGAGCGCGGCCACCTCGGCCGCCCCCGGGGCGAGCATCCCGCCCCAGCGCACGAGCGCCGCCCCCGTACCGCCGGCGGCACCCGTGCCGGGGAGCTGCGGGTCGACGGGAAGGAGGGCGGCGAGACGGGCGAGCGCGTCGTCGACCCGGGCGATGTCGCCGGGCTCCGTGAGCCCCTTCTGCGGACCGAACACCGCCGCCGCGCCGCGAGACCCGGTGAGCGGATTCGTGACATCGGTCAGCACGCGGACATCCGGCGCGGTGCGCAGCGCGCCGAGATCCGCCGTGGCGATGTCCGCCAGACCCCGGGCTCCCCTCGCGACCGGCCGGCCGTCCCCGTCGAGGAAGCGCGCGCCGAGGGCGGTGAGCATGCCGGTGCCGCCGTCGGTCGAGGCGCTGGAGCCGATGCCGAGGATCAGTCGCGAGACGCCGTGATCGAGGGCGGCGGCGATCGCCTGCCCGAAGCCGGTCGTATCGGCATCCCAGGGCCGCAGACCGTCGAGGAGCTCGATGCCCGAGGTCGAGGCGATGTCGACGACGCCCGTGCCGCCGGGAGCATCGGTCGTGCTCGGCAGGAGCAGCCAGGACGTCTCGACGGGAGCGCCCGCCGGACCGTCGACGGTGACCGGCATGCGCTGTGCATCCGGTACGGCCGTCGCGAACGCCGCGACGGTCCCCTCCCCGCCGTCGGCCATCGGACGGAGGACCATGTCCGCCGCCGGCTCGACCTCCCGCCAGCCGTCGGCGAGCGCTGCCGCGGCCTCCGCCGCCGTGATCGTGCCCTTGAAACTGTCCGGAGCGATGACGACGCGGGTCATGCCCGGAGCCCCGGGGTGCTCGCGCGCACGACCACCTCGAGCGGGAGCGTCGGCTGCTGCCAGTCCTCGTCGACGATCGCCCGGAAGGCCTGATACCCGGCATCGCTCAGCGGCACGCAGACCGTGGTGAGGGCCGGTGTCACATCGCGACTCGAGGGCACGTCGTCGAAACCGCAGACGGCGATGTCCGCGCCGACCTCCCGGCCCGCCGCGCGGATGGCCGCCATCGCCCCGATGGCCACCACGTCGCTGATGCCGAACACGACGGTTCCCTCGGGGACTCCGGCTGCCAGGGCGTCGGCCATCGCCGTCGCCCCCGACTCGCGGCGGAAGTCTCCGCGGACGGTCTGCGCGACCTCGCCGCCGCCCTCCGCGAACCCGGCGCGGAAGCCCGCCAGCCGGTCGTCCGAGGTGCGCACGCCCTCCGCCGCCCCGACGAGCACTGCCGAGCGATACCCGAGTTCCGCCATCCGACGGCCGAGCGCGGCGGCCCCGGCCCGGTTGTCGATCTCCACCCGGCGGTCGCCGTCGCCGTCCGCGCCGAACGCGACGACACGGCCCCCGAGGCGGGTGAACTCGGCGAGCTCGCGGGCGGTCTCCGCCTGCCCCTCCTCCTGCGTGCGCGAGGCGGCGAGGATGAGCCCCTGCGGTCGCTGTCCGCGCAGCGCACGGACGATCCGCGCCTCCCGCGCCGGGTCGCGCTCGGTGATGGCCACGGTCACGACGAGACCCTGCTCGTCGGCACCCCGCGCGACGCCCGATGCGATGAGTCCGAAGTAGGGGTCGGCGATGTCCGCGACGAGGAGCGCGATCACCGGCGAGCGTCCGCGGGCGGTCGCCTGCGCGGAGACGTTGGCGGTGTAGCCGAGGGCCTCGGCGGCGGCCTCCACCCGTTCCCGGAAGGGGGCCGCGACCTTGCGCTCGGAACCGTTCAGCACGCGAGAGGCGGTCGCCAGCGAGACCCCGGCCTCGAGCGCGACGTCATGCAGCGTGGGCGCCGGTCCCCGGGCGTGACGGGGGCGACGCGCGGCCGGCGGCTCTGCCGGTGTGGCGGACGGGGTCATGCTCCGAGCCTACCGACGAGGACGGAACCGCTTCGAGGGGCGCTCACGGCCGCCGTCCGAGGAAACCGAGCAGGGCGGCGGCCTCACCGGCGAGGAGCTCGGGGGCGTCGTCGGGCACGAACTCCAACAGGGCGTCACGCGGCGGGTGCGGGGTGGCGGCCGCTTCCGCGAAGAACCGTGTCCAGAGCGCGGACCTCGAGCGCAGCGGGTGCCGTTCGGTGCGCGGCCACCAGGAGAAGACATGAGCGGCGGAGACATGGGGGCTGAGCCGACGGAACTCCTCGAGCACCGCGGGGACGGCGGCGCCGACCGTGGGCTGCCAGTACGTCGACAACATCGGATGGTCGACCTCGTGCAGGAGCGCGAGGGTGGCCGGGGCGGTGTCGGCGAGCGTGCCGCCGTGGAACTCCAGGGCGAGCCCGATGCCGCGGGCAGCCGCCTCGACCGCCGCCGCGCGGAGCCGCGTCACGACGCGGGCACGCTCCTGCGCGGACACCTCCGCGGAGCCGTGACTCCCTGCCCACACCCGCACGCGGTCGGCTCCGAGGGCCGCGGCACTGTCGAGGACCGCGGTCAGCGACTCCTCCGATCCGGCGCGGAAGTACGACCCGTAGGACGCGACGGCGAGCCCGGCATCCGTGGTCATCCGCGCGACCTCCGCCGCGCGGCCGACCTCCCCCGGTGGCACATGCACGTCCCCGCCCCACTCGATCACCTCGAGACCTGCGGCGGCCGCGAGCGCGACGATCCTCTCCGGCGGCAGGGCACGGAACGTCACCGAGCACAGTCCCGCACGGATCCCCGTCATCCCGTCATCCTCTCAGTCCTCCCGATCTCCCCGACACCGGCCGGCCCGTCCATTCCCCGGGCTCCTCGGTCGGACGTCCCGGCCCCTTCCGTTCCCCGTCCTCGAGTCCCACCTGCACGACCCCGTCCCGCCTGCACGACCGAAACCCGGGTCTGATCGTTCCCACGGACCCTAGTCATGCAGGTGTCCCTCGTCGACCGACACACGACGACCGACACACGACGACGGGACCGGGACGGATGCACGACCCGGGCACGTCGGGACGACCGACACCCGGGGACGGGCCGTGCATCCGGGAACGGGTCGTGCATCCGGAACCACGCCGGGACCAAGGAGGGACCGGAGACGAGGGACCGGGACCAAGGAGGGACCGGAGACGAGGGACCGGGACCAAGGAGGGGCCGGAGACGGAGGGACCGGGGATGGGGGTCACCGGGGCTCACAGGTGGGGGGCGACCGCCGTCGCGAAGGCCTCGGCCGTGCGCCGGACCACACGGGCCGGGTCGTCGGCCCAGACGTCGGCATGGAAGATCTCCACCTCGATGTCGCGGTCGTAGCCGGTGTCCTGCACCGCCCGCGTGAGGGTGCCGAAGTCGATCACTCCGTCCCCGGGATAGTGCCGGGAGAGCAGGGGGTCTGCGGCGAGGGGGGTCTTCCAGTCGCACACCTGATACGTGGCGATGCGGCCCTCCCGTCCGGCCCTGGCGATCTGGTCGAGCACCTGCGGATCCCACCAGATGTGGAACGTGTCGACCGCGGCACCGACCACGGCAGGGTCGAAGTCCGCGGCGATGTCGAGCGCCTGACCGAGGGTGGAGACCACGGCACGGTCGGAGGCGTACATCGGATGCAGCGGCTCGATCGCGAGGGTGACCCCGGCGGCCCGGGCGTCGTCCGCGAGGGCGCCGATGGCGTCGCGGACGCGGTCCCGTGCCCCGACGAGGTCACGCGACCCCTCGGGCAGACCGCCGGCGACGAGGACGAGCACCGCGGTCGAGCCCTCCGCACCGGCCGCCGCGAGGGTGGCCGCCTCCTCGATCGCCCGGCGGTTGTCGTCGAGCGCGGCGTCACGCTCCGGACCGGCCGGAAGCGTGAAGAAGCCCCCGCGGCAGTGCGTCGTGAAGCGCAGGCCGGAGTCGGTCAGCATGCGGGCGGCGACATCGAGTCCCACCGCCTGCACGGGCTCCCGCCACAGGCCGATGGCCTCGACCCCCGCCGCCGCCGTGACGCGCAGGGCCGTGGCGAGGTCCGCGTGCTTCACGGTGGCCTGGTTGATCGAGAGCCGCGGATGCGGCACGGTCCCGACGCCGGGTGTCCGGGACTCGCGCTCCGCCGCCAGGCTCCGGGGGGCGGTCATGCGTCCACCCCGTTCAGCCGGAGCAGGCCGTGCCATCGCTCCCGGGCGAGCTCCGGCCGCTCCAGGGCGAGCGCCCCGTTCGCCAGCTCGACGATGCGGCTGAGGTGCGGCAGGCTCCGTGCGGAATGCAGCCCCCCGACCATCTGGAACGCGGGCTGATGGCCGTTGAGCCAGGACAGGAAGGCGACCCCGGTCTTGTAGTAGTAGGTCGGTGCCGCGAACACCTGCCGACTCAGCTCCTCCGTCGGGCCGAGGAGGTCGAGGTACCGCTCCGGGTCGTTCGCGTCGAGGGCCTGGATCGCGGCGGAGGCCACCGGGGCGAGCGCGGCGAACGCGCCGAGCAGCGCATCCGAGTGGCCGCGCGACGCGGACCCCTCGGGCGCGGCAGCCCCGGTCAGGCTGTCCCCGCCGATGAGGCCGACGTAGTGGAAGTCGTCGCCGGTGAACATGCGCACGCCCTCCGGCAGCCGCTCCCGCACCCACACCTCGGAGTCCGCGTCGAGCAGGCTCATCTTCACCCCGGCGACAGCGGCGCGGTTCTCGCCGATGATGTCGAGCAGCACCCCGGCGGCCTCCTGCCACGCGGGACCACCGCTCCCGGTGGGCGACGAGGGCGCGAAGTAGCCCGCGAGCTCCGGGTCGAACGCGGTGCCGAGCCAGTGCAGCACGACGGGAGCCGACGCGCGGGAGAGCACGTCGCGGTAGACGCGGCGATAGTCGTCGGCGGTCTCCGCGACCCGAGCCAGGTGGCGCGAGGCCATGAGCACCGGCCCCGCCCCCTGCTCCTCGGCGAAGTGCAGCTGCTCGAGATAGGCGGCGATCACCTGATCGAGCGGGATGCGCTCCTCGTCGACGTGATCGGTGTTGACCCCGACCACGACCGTGCCGCCCTCCTCGCGGGCGACCTCGGCGCTGCGGGCGATGAGCTCGCGCACCGCCGCCGCATCCAGCCCCATGTTGCGCTGCGCGGTGTCCATCGCGTCGGCGACGCCGAGACCCCACGAATACACGTTGCGGCGGAAGGCGAGGGTCGCGTCCCAGTCGATGTCGGCCGGCTGCCCCGGGGTGTTGTCCGCGTGGACCTTCGGGACGACGTGCGCGGCGGCGTAGGCCACCCGGCTGCGGAGCGGGCCCTCCGGCCGCGTGACACCGGCGACCTCGCGGAGCTCCGTGTCGGCGGTGCGGCCGTCGGCGGCGAGCAGGCGGAGGGTGGTCATGCCTCGTCCAGGGTCAGGGGCTCGAGCACGATCTTGCGTCCCTCGGCGCTGGACGCGAGTCCGGCCTCGGCGAACTGGACCCCGCGCGCGCCGGCCAGCAGGTCGAACGGGTAGTCCGTCCCGAGGGCGAACGAGGTGAGGTATTCCTCCCACTGCTGCCGGAAGCCGTTCCGGAACACGTCGTTCGTCGGCACCTGCTGCCAGTCGGCGTCGTAGTCGTGGCTGTCCTCCAGGTCGGGGTTCCACACGGGCTTGGGCGTGGCGTTGCGGGGCTGGATCTTCGCACCGAACAGTCCGACGACCGCGGAGCCGTGCGTGCCGTCGACCTGGAACTCCACGAGCTCGTCGCGGTTCACCCGCACGGTCCACGAGGAGTTGATCTCGGCGATCGCCCCGCCGTCGAGCTCGAAGATGCCGTACGCGGCGTCCTCGGCCGTGGCCGTGTAGCGCTCGCCCTTCTCGTCCCAGCGGTCGGCGATGTGCACCGCGGCCTGCGCGTAGACGCTCTTGACCTCGCCGAAGAGGTTCTCCAGCACGTAGTTCCAGTGCGGGAACATGTCGGTGATGATGCCGCCGCCGTCCTCGGTGCGGTAGTTCCAGCTCGGACGCTGCGCGGGCTGCCAGTCGCCCTCGAACACCCAGTAGCCGAACTCGCCGCGGACGGACAGGATGCGACCGAAGAAGCCCGAGTCGATGAGGCGCTTGAGCTTCTGCAGCCCCGGGAGGTAGAGCTTGTCGTGGACGACGCCGGTCTTCACACCGGCGTCGCGGGCGAGGCGGGCGAGCTCCAGAGCCTCGTCGAGCGACTCGGCCGTGGGCTTCTCGGTGTAGATCGCCTTGCCGGCGGCGATGGCCTTCCGGATCGCGGATGCCCGGGCCTTCGTGACGAGGAAGTCGGCGTAGATCTCCCACTGCGGGTCGGCGAGGGCCGCATCCAGGTCGGTCGTCCAGTCCTCGATGCCGTGCTTCGCCGCCAGTTCGGCCAGCTTGGCCTCGCTGCGTCCGACGAGGATCGGCCGCACGGTCACGCGGCTGCCGTCGGGGAGCTCGATCCCGCCGTCGTCACGGATCGCGAGGATCGACCGCACCAGGTGCTGCCGGTATCCCATGCGCCCGGAGACGCCGTTCATGATGATCCCGATCTCGCGGGTGGGGGCCTGTGCCATCTCGGTCCGTTCCTCTCGGTGGAAGCTGTCGGCGCTGACAGGAGAATGTTGGTAAGCGCTTTCCGAGATCATGGCATGAGACGCTCGACCTCGCAACCGCGCCTAACGCGGAGGGGCCGTGCTCGCCCGCACGTGCAGCACCGGGGCGACCTCCACGCGCTCGGCGGGCCGGGTGGTCCCCTCGCGCAGCCGATCCCGGAGAAGCTCCACCGCGCGGCGTCCGACGTGCTGCTTGGGCGGCCGCAGCGCGGTGAGCGGAGGGGAGCCGTGCTCCGCGACCTCGTCGTCGTAGGCGATCAGGGAGAGGTCGTCGGGCAGCCGCCAGCCCGCATCCTGCAGATGTTGCTGGAGCAGGAGCGCCTGCGGGTCCGAGTGCACGAGCAGCGCGGTCGTGCCCGTGTCACGGATCTCGGCGAACACCGAGGACACGACGTCCGCCTGCGCGGGCCCCTCCATCCGGTCCAGCGCCGCATCGCGATCCACGCCCACCGCGAGACCGAGCTCCGCGACTGCCCGCGACCAGCCCTGCCGGAGCCCGGCGGAGGTCGGCGACTGCGGCGACGTGAGGATCCCGACCCGCCGGTGTCCGAGCGCGGCGAGGTGCCCGGCGGCGAGCGCACCCCCGAACGCGTGGTCAGTCGCCACGGTCTGCATCCGGGTGAGGGCGAGCGCGGGCGGGGTCCGGCGCTCGACCAGCACGACGGGAACCGGGAGCGTGTCCAGCCACGAGAGCAGCGCGTGTCCGTCGGCGCCCTGCGTCTCGGGGGCCACGATGAGGCCGTGCACGGTTCCGGATTCCAGGAGCGCCGCGATCTGGCGACGCTGGTCCTGCGCGGCGTAACTGGCTCCGCGGAGCACGAGCTGCACCCCGGTCTCCACCCCGGCGCTCCGGGCGCCGACGACGACCTGCGGCCAGTAGTAGCTCAGCGACGGCACCACCATCCCGATGCGGAACTGCGGCCCGGGAAGGGCAGCGCGGGCGACGGTCGTGTCCAGCGCGCTCCGCAGCACTGCTCCCCCGTGCACCCTGGTCAGCAGTCCGCGGTCCGCCAGCGCGGTGATGTCGCGACGGATGGTGAGCTCGGCCACCCCGAAGTCACGGGCGAGCTCGGCGACGCGCACGGCGCCGGTACGGCGCAGCTCGTCCAGGATGCGCTCGCGGCGGGAGAGGCCGAAACGCGGGGTGGGACGCTCTTCGGTCACACGATCCTCCCGACGTGCCGCACATCTTCGAGGGTGATGCGGGGGATCAGCATCCGGCTGCCTTCCGTGTACGAGTGTGTTCGATCTGGATGGTTCCTGTTCGATCACGTTGCCTGGGCTCGAACGCACAGTCTTCACTGGAACGGCACGCTTCGGCAAGCGCATACCCGAGACCCGCGGAGACTCATGGCCCACCGACCGTCCACCATCGCCGCCCTCTCCACGGAGGCGTGGGACCTCGTGTTCGACGACGCTCGGCGCGCCCGTCTGCGGACGCTCGTGGCCCCCGGCGCCCCGCTGCACACGCCCGCGCTCGACGCGGCGGCCGCGGCCGACCGCGTGTCAGGGATCGAGGTGCTGGTGACGGGCTGGGGCGCTCCCCTCCTGGACGCGGCCCTGCTCGACCGGCTCCCCCGACTCCGCGCGGTGTTCCATGCGGCGGGGAGCGTGCGCGGCGTCGTGTCCGACGCCTTCTGGGAGCGCGACATCCTGCTCACGTCCGCCGCCGAGGCCAACGCGGCCCCCGTCGCCGAATACACGCTCGCGATGATCCTGCTCTCCGGCAAGCGCGCCCTCCTCCCGCTCCGCGGGGACGACGCACAGCGCGACCTGCGCGTCGGCCCCCGCGTCGGGGGCCGTATCGGCAACCTCGACCGCACGGTGGGCATCGTCGGGTTCTCCCGCATCGGGCGCCGCGTCGCCGACCTGCTGCGGCCCTTCCCCGGACTGCAGGTGCTCGTCGCCGACCCGTACGCGGACGCCGAAGAGGTGGCCGCGGCGGGCGCACGGCTCGTCCCACTCCACGCCCTGCTCCCCGCCGTCGACCTGCTCTCCCTGCACGCACCGGCGCTGCCCGCGACGCGGGGGATGATCGGCCGCGCGCAGCTCGCGGCCCTGCGCGACGGCGCCACCGTGCTCAACACCGCGCGCGGTGCCCTCCTCGATCACGACGCGCTGCTCGCGGAGTGCGCCTCCGGTCGCCTCGACGCGATCCTCGACGTCACCGATCCGGAGCCGCTTCCGCCCGACCACCCGCTGCTGCACCTGCCGAACGTCGCGGTCACCCCGCACCTCGCCGGCTCGCTCGGCACCGAGGCGCACCGGCTGGCCGACGCTGCCCTCGACGAGCTCGAGGCGTGGGTGGTCGGCCGTCCGCCTCGACACCCCGTGCACCGCGCCGACCTCGCGCACAGCGCATGACGATCCTCGCCCTGCCTCCGGAAGACCGGGCGCTCTCCCCGCACACGGGATGGACGCGCGCGCACCTGATGACGGTGGCCGATGCCATCCTCGACGGGGCCGCCCGTCATGCGAGCCCGGCGGGCGCGGGCATCCGGTACCCCGGCGCCCCTGGCGGCTTCGGCGCCGCGGTCGACGCGCTCGAGGGTTTCAGCCGCACGTTCCTGCTGGCCGCGTTCCGCATCGCCGGCGACCCACGCGGCACAGAGCCGCTGGCCGAGCGGTATGCCAGAGGGCTGGCGGCAGGTGTCGATCCGGCCGGTGCCGAACGGTGGCCGCGCCCCGACGAGGTCGACCAGGCGAAAGTCGAGGCCGCGGCGCTCGCCCTGGGTCTGCACCTCACCCGCGACACGGTGTGGGCGCGCCTGGACGACAGCGCCCGGACCCGCACCGTGGACTACCTGGCGGCCGTCGTCGGTGGGAGCCATCCGCCGAACAACTGGGCCTGGTTCCGGGTGCTCGTCGAGCAGTTCCTGGAGAGCGTCGGCGGGCCGTCCTCCGACGCGGACCGCGCAGCCGACTTCGCGCTGCTCGACGGCTTCGAGCGGGACGGCGGATGGAGCGCGGACGGCGCCGCCCGATCGTTCGACCACTACGCCGGCTGGGCGCTGTCGTTCTACCCGCTGCTCTGGGCGGACATGGTCGGCGTGGAGCCGCGCCACGCGGATCGCATCGCCCGGTATCGCCGGCGGCTGGACGCGTTCCTCGACGACGCGCTGCACCTCGTCGGCGCCGACGGAGGACCACTCATCCAGGGCCGCAGCCTCACCTACCGTTTCGCGGCGGCCGCCGCGGCCGGGGTCGCGGCGTTCTCCGGCACCTCGCGGCACGACCCCGGCCTCCTGCGCCGGGCGGTGAGCGGTCAGGTCTGGCACTTCACCGACCGCGGTGCGCCGGATGCGACCGGAGTGCTGCCACTCGGCTGGCACGGCGCCTGGCGTCCGCTCGCCCAGGACTACTCCGGCCCCGGCTCTCCGTACTGGGCGGCGAAGGGTCTCCTGCCGCTCGCCCTGCCCGCGGCGCATCCGTTCTGGACGGCCGTCGAACAGCCCCTGCCGATCGATCGGGGTCCGTTCACCCGCGTCCTCATCGCCCCGGGGTGGCTCGCGACGGGTACCGCGGACGGCATCGTGCGTGTGGTCAACCACGGCACCGACCACCGGATGCCGGGTGCCCACCAGCCGGATGCGCCGTTGTACGCGAAGCTCGGGTACTCGACCGCGACCGCGCCCGTGCTCGCCGGCCCCGGAGTCCGTGATCCGCTCGACGGCACGGTCGCCGTGGTGCGTGGCGGCCGAGCGAGCCATCGCTCCGGCTTCGCGACCGGAGCGCTGCGGAAGGTCGACGACGCCGTGCTCGGCGGCTCCTCCGGCCTCGTGCACTGGCACGACGGCTTCCGCGCGGAGTTCGATGTCGGCGGAGGCGGCGCGGCCGCCGAGACCACGGTCGGCCCCATGGTCGACGTGGTGTCGGCGCTCCGCGGACCGTGGGAGGTGCGGCTCGTGCGGGTCCGGGCGGGCGCGGGGACGGACGGGGTGATCCGCGACGGCGACGTCCTCCGCATCGGCGGCTGGGCGCTGTCCTCCCCGACGGTCGTCGAGACCGGCCCCGCGGTCGTCACCGCCGCCCTCGCCCTCGGCGGCGAGACGCAGAGCCGGGTCATCGGACTCCTCGGAGTCGACGGTGCGACCGCAGGGGTCCGACGGGAGCGGGACGCGACCCCGCTCGGCCCGGAGACCGCCACCCCGTGGCTCTCGGCGGCGGTGCGGCCGGACATCTGGATGGCCGTCGGCGTGCTTCTCGGGAGTCCCCCCGGCGTGCCGCAGCTCGACCTGCGGGCAGGCGACGCGGCGGTGTCTTGGCCGGACGGTGCCACGACGCGCTTCCGCCCCGAGGAGTTCCTTCCGCGGGGGTGAGCGTCAGCGGCGTGCCGTGCTCGCGCGCTCGACGAGCCGAGTCGGCACCACCACGGGCGCGGCGGGATCGGTCGCCGCCGCGTCACTCTCCACGGCGGCGATGAGCGCTGTGACCGCCCGCTGCGCGAGCGCCGGGAAGTCCTGGCGGATCGTCGTGAGCGGCGGGAGGAAGTTCGCCGCTTCCGGGATGTCGTCGAAGCCGACTACACTGACGTCGCCGGGGACCGTGCGTCCGGATTCCGCCACCGCGCGCAGCAGCCCGAGCGCCATCTGGTCGTTGGCGCAGAACACCGCCGTCGCCTGGGCCAGGGCCGCCCCCGCGGCGAAGCCGGACTCCGCGCTCCAGTCCCCGCGCACGACCGCCGGAGGCGTGAGACCGGCAGCCGTCAGAGCCTCGCGCCACCCGCGCTCGCGCTCGGCGGCGGCGAACGAGTCCGCCGGTCCCGCGAGGTGGTGGACGGTCTCGTGCCCCGCGGCGAGCAGGTGGCGCGTGGCAGCCTCTGCTCCCGCGGCGTGATCGCTGTGCACCACGATCGCTCCGGCTCCTGCGGGAGCGTCCACGACGACAAGACGCAGCTCCGGCGGCAGAGTGGCGGCAGGGACCAGCGCCGAAGCCTCGTTCAGCACGAGGGCACCATCGACGCCCTGGTCGGCGAGCCGGGCGAACGCCGCGTCCACGCCGTCCGCCGCCGTGACCACCGTGAGCGCATAGCCGCGTTCCGCCGCCGCTTCGGCCGTGGCCTGCAGCATCCGGGAGTTGCCGACCGTGGCCAGGGTGGTCACGACGAGACCGAGGGTGTGGCTGCGACCGGTGCGCAGCGCCCGCGCGGCCCGATGCGGCCGGTACCCCAGTTCGGTCATCGCGGCCTCGACCCGCGCCCGCGTCTGCGGGTCCACGCGCGGACTGCCGTTGACGACGCGGGAGACGGTCTGTCCGGAGACACCGGCTCGCGCCGCCACGGTCGCCATGGACACGCGGACGGACACCGACGCCGACAGCTTCCGGGCCACGGGATCCTCCGTTCACAACTCCGTCATGTTGACGTTAGCACGCGGCGCGACCTACCATGTTGACGTGAATACGCCCGAATCTCCTGAGTTGCGCACGGAGCGTCTCGGCGCCGGTGTCGTCAAGCGCCCGACCACCCTCGCCGACGGCCGTGAGCTCATCTACTACGACGACCCGGAGACGACCCTCGGCGCGGAACGGTCGGTCGACGCCCGCACCCTTGCCCCTCGACCCGACACCGCGACCATGCGGCTCGACGTTCTCACGGGCGACTGGATCACCGTCGCCGCCAACCGCCAGAACCGCGTGATGATGCCGGGAGCCGACGCCGACCCGCTCGCGCCGCAGACGCCGGGGAATCCGTCCGAGGTGCCGTCCCGGTACGACGTGGCCGTGTTCGAGAACCGCTCCCCCGCATTCGGCCCCGCTCTCGCCGAGCCCGTCGGCACCGTCCCGGGGGCGACGAACCCCCCGCGCGGCCTCGACGACCTCGCGGCCCTCGGACTCGGGCGCACCCGCACCGCCGTCGGCCGCTGCGAGGTCGTGTGCTTCAGCCCCGAGCACTCCGGCTCCTTCGGCACCCAGACCGCTACCCGCGCCCGCACCGTGATCGAGGCCTGGGCCGACCGCACGGCCGCTCTGTCCTCCCTGCCCGGCATCCAGCAGGTCTTCCCGTTCGAGAACCGCGGCGAGGCGATCGGCGTGACCCTCCCCCACCCGCACGGGCAGATCTACGCGTATCCCTACGTGACCCCGCGCACCGCCCGGGTGCTGGACGCCGTCGACCGCACCGCACCCGACCTCTTCGCCCGCATCCTCGCCGAGGAGCAGGCCTCCGAGCGGGTGGTGTTCCGCGGCGAGCACTGGACCGCGTTCGTGCCCTTCGCGGCGCGGTGGCCGCTCGAGGTGCACCTCATGCCGCATCGGCACGTGCCCGACCTCGCCGAGACCACGGCGGAGGAGCGCGACGAGCTCGCCCCGCTCTACCTCCGTCTCCTCCGCGGCGTCGACGCGCTCTACGACAGCCCCACCCCGTACATCGCCGCGTGGCACCAGGCTCCGGTCCACGTCGGCCGCGAGAGCGTGCGCCTGCACCTGCAGCTCACGAGCCCCCGCCGCGCCGCCGACAAGCTCAAGTTCCTCGCGGGCTCCGAGGCCGCGATGTGGGCCTGGGCCGCCGAGGTCGCCCCCGAGCAGGGGGCCGCCCGACTCCGCGAGGCGCTCGCTCGCGCCGACCAGGAAGCCTCCGCATGACCTCCGCACACGACGCCGCCGTCGACCTCTTCGCCGCCCTCGCCGGGCGCACGCCGGACGGCGTCTGGTCGGCCCCGGGGCGCGTGAACCTCATCGGCGAGCACACCGACTACAACGACGGCTTCGTGCTGCCGTTCGCGATCCCGCAGCGCACGGTCGCCGCCGTCCGCCGCCGTGCCGACCGACGGCTCCGCGTCGCCTCGACCTTCGCGGACGAGCCGGTCGAGATCGCTCTCGACGACCTCGACCGCCTCTTCCCCACCCCGCCCGGCACGGCGCCCGCGGTGCCGGAGTGGGCGGCGTACCCGCTCGGCGTCGCCTGGGCCCTCCGTGCGGCCGCCCCCGCGACCGCGGCCTCCGGCCTGGACATCGCGATCGCCTCCGACGTCCCGGTCGGGGCCGGGCTCTCGTCGTCCGCCGCGATCGAGGGCGCGACGGCCACGGCACTGAACGAGCTCTGGGGCACCGGACTCGACGCGGTCGCCCTCGCCCGGATCGGACGCACGGCGGAGAACGAGGCCGTCGGCGCGCCCACCGGGATCATGGACCAGATGGCCTCGATGCTCGGGGAGCCCGACGCCGCGATCTTCCTCGACTGCCGCTCTCTCGCCGCCGACGTCGTGCCGCTGGGCATGGCCGACGCCGGCCTCGCGGTGCTCGTGATGGACACCCGCGTCACGCACGCGCACTCCACCGGCGGCTACCGGGAACGCCGCGCCGCATGCGAACGCGGAGCCGCGATCCTCGGAGTGCCCGCACTGCGCGACGTCGCCGTGGCCGACCTCGCCCGCGCCGAGAGCCTGATGGACGACGTGACCTTCCGCCGCGTGCGCCACATTGTCACGGAGAACCAGCGCGTACAGGACACGGTGGCGACGCTGCGCACCGCGGGCGCACGCGGCATCGGCGACCTCCTCGTCGCGTCCCACGCGTCGATGCGCGACGACTTCGAGATCTCGACGCCGGAGCTCGACGCCGCGGTGGAGACCGCCCTCACCTCGGGGGCGGTGGGTGCGCGCATGACCGGCGGCGGCTTCGGCGGTGCCGCGATCGCCCTCGTCGACCGCGGTGCCGTGCCTCACCTCGCCGACGCGGTGCGGGGGCGGTTCGCCGCCGAGGGCTTCGTCGCCCCGCACCTGTTCGAGGTCAGCCCGTCCGCAGGTCCGCGCCGCGACGCCTGACACAATGAAGGGTCGAGCCGCCACCGCCGCGGCAGGAGAGGAACGCATGTCCTGGATCGTCACCGGCGGCGCCGGCTACATCGGTGCCCACGTCGTCCGCGCTCTCGCAGAGGCCGGTCTCTCCCCCGTCGTCCTGGACGACCTCTCCAGCGGTGTCGCCTCCTTCGTGCCGGAGGGCGTGCCCTTCGTGCAGGGCAGCATCCTCGACCGCGCCCTCGTCGAGGAGACCCTGCGCACGCACGAGGCGGCGGGCGTGATCCACGTCGCGGGCTACAAGTACGCCGGCGTCTCGGTCCAGCGCCCACTGCACACCTACGCGCAGAACGTCGAGGGGACGCGGATCATCCTCGAGGCGATGGCGGCGGCCGGCGTCGCGAACATCGTCTTCTCCTCTTCGGCGGCCGTGTTCGGCACCCCGGACGTCTCCCTCGTCGTCGAGGACACCGCCAAGAAGCCCGCGAGCCCCTACGGCGAGTCGAAGCTCATCGGCGAATGGCTGCTCCGCGACCAGGCGATCGCCACCGCCGACTCCGACCGCCCGCTGCGTCACACCTCGCTGCGGTACTTCAACGTCGTCGGCTCGGCCGACCCGACGGTCTACGACGTCAGCCCGCACAACCTCTTCCCCATCGTCTTCGAGGCGCTGATCGAGGGCCGCACCCCGAAGATCTTCGGCGACGACTACGACACCCCTGACGGCACGAACGTGCGCGATTACGTGCACGTCGGCGACATCGCCGCCGCCCACGTCGCCGCAGCGCAGCGCCTGGCCTCCGGCGCCCCGATCGAGCCCGCGTACAACCTCGGCTCCGGCGACGGCCTCAGCGTGAAGCAGATCATGGATGCGGTCGCCCGCGTCACCGGCATCGACTTCACCCCCGAGGTCGGCCCTCGCCGCCCCGGCGACCCGGATCGGATCGTGGCGACCGGTGAGCTCGCGGCCCGCGACCTCGACTGGACCATGCGCTACACGGTCGACGAGATGGTGCGCACGGGCTGGGAGGCCCGCCGCGCCGCCGGCTGATCTCAGAGGTCGCGCGTGCGGATGGGGTAGAGCCAGAAGCACAGCCACCCGACGGCGGTGAACGCCAGGGGGATGACCGCCAGCATCAGCCGGATGCCGCCGTCGACGGCCTCCGGCTGCGCGTCGCCGAGCCCGGCGTCGAAGCCCGTCGCGGTCAGCACAGCCGCGGCGACGATCGCCTGGAGGACCACGGAGCCGCGCACGACGAACCCGTTCACGCCGAAGTACGCACCCTCGCGACGGTGGCCCGTGCGATGCGCGTCGTCGTCGATGATCTGGGCGAGCACGACCTCGAGGAGCTGCAGCAGCCCGCCGACGCCGACGCCGACCGCCACCCCGACGAGAGCCGCCGCCCCCACCGAGGTCGGGACCAGGTAGCCGAGCACCGCGACCCCGAACACCGCGACGCTCCACAGCAGCGCCGTGCGCGGGGAGGTGCGCCGGACCACCGCGCTCCACAGCACGATCGACGGGATGGCCGTGAGGAAGATGGCGCCGAGCAGGAGGCTGCCCTCGCCCTCGGCCGCCCCCAGCGAGTAGCGGACGTAGAACGGGACGGCGGCGAGGATCACGGCGATCGAGGTCTGCACGCAGAGCGAGCCCAGCACGTACGGCACGAAGGCGCGGTTGCGGAACGTGTAGACGAGCTGGTCCCGCCAGCGCATGGCCTCGGAGGCGACCTCGGGCACCCGGCGCTCGATCATCCCGCCGAGGAACGACCAGGCGAGCAGCACGAGACAGACGCCGGACAGCACGAGGGCCATCCCGGGCCAGCCGATCGCGTCGTAGAGCGCGGGGGCTCCTGCCGTGCCGAGCACCATGCCGAGGATCGCGAAGATCTGCCGCGGCACGTTCCCGCGGGCGCGCTCCTCCGTGGTGCGGAAGATCTCCGGGAACAGCGCCGAGATGTTCAGCACCACCACGACGAAGGCGATGTCGTAGACCGCGACGACCACGAGGAACCACACGATGAGCCCGGCCGCCGGGAGCGCGGGCGGCATCCAGACGAGGGCGAACGCGACGACGAGCGGCACGATGCCGAGCCCGATCCACGGGATGCGGCGGCCCCACGGCGTGCGGATCCGGTCGGAGAGCGCCCCGACGACAGGGTTGAGCGCCGCGTTGAGGATGCCGTGGGCGATCATCGCCGCCGCCACCCACCCTGCGGGGACGGCGAGGTGCGAGACGTAGAAGTACACGACGAACGCCGAGAACGTCTGCGTCATCAGCTGCGTCGGGAACCCCGAGGCCCCGAAGGCGATGGTCTGGGAGCGGGTGGGAGCGGCGTCGAGACGGCGGTCGCGCAGCCGTTCGCCGAGCGCCGTCACCGGGCGTCTCCGCGCTGCAGCTCCCGCAGCGCGCGCCAGCCGACGCGGACCAGGCCCTCCTCGGCGATCGTCTGCTGCACGAGGGGATCGTCGAGCAGCCGCAGCTCGTAGCCGCGCTTGGCCGCCGCGAAGTCCACCGCGGCGCGCAGCTCCTCACCGTCGGCCATCGGGTGCAGGTAGATCTCGGTGACCCCGGGCGGGACGGCGCGCAGCACCGCGAGGAACCCGTCTCGCACCTGTTCGTACGACTCCTCATCGGCGGTGCCCTCGCCGCGCAGCTCGAACGGGTGCGTCCAGAGCCGATCGACGATCTCCACGCCGAAGGCATCCGCCACCGCCGCCGCCTCGGTGAGCTTCGCCTGCAGCATCGGATCGGCGTCCGCTCCCTCCATCTCGCGGGGCAGGCGGAAGGGGAGGCCGTGCCGGGCGGCGAGGTCGAAGACGGCGCGCAGGAAGTCCCGGCCGGTCAGCAGCCCGTAGACGGAGCCCATGTGGTTGTCGAGGTGGGTCACGTCGACGCCGGCATCGAGCGCCGCCTGCAACTGCGCGGCGATCTCGGCGGCGACATCCTCCTCCGACGCGTGCTGCTCCACGGTCGCGACGTCGGCGGGGAAGAAGCCGTCGGCGTCGACGAGGGTCGACGAGCCCGCGGTGAGCGGACGCCACCGGTATCGGCGCCACTCGCTCGTGAGGACGAGGTGCACGCCCACGTCGAGGTCCGGGTGCGCGGCGGCGAAGGCGAGTGCTTCCGGGGACCAGGCACAGGGCACCATCACCGTCGCCGAGTCGATCCGGTCACGCGCCAGGAGTCCGGAGATCGCCGCGTTCGCAGCATGGCACATCCCGAAGTCGTCGGCGTTGAGGATGACCGCCCTGGCACCGGACGGCAGCCCGAGTCGATCGGCGAGAGCGGAGGAGGCGGTCATGGCGTGTCCTGTCGGGCGGTCAGCGGCCGGTGGCGGGTGTGCGGGAGGGTGTGAGGATCCGGGTGAAGACGTCGGCGCGGAGCGCGGAGGCCGCCTCACCCACAGCTCCGACGAGCGGCGCCTCCGGACCGAACGCCGAGGCGAGGAAACGGAGCGGCAGCTGCGCGGCGAACTCGTCCGCGACCCGCTCGATCGCATCCAGGAGCGCCGGGTGCACCGCCTCCCCGCCGAGGATGAAGGCCTCGGGATCGAGCACGAGGGCGACGCTGCCCGCCGCGAGGAAGAGCCGTCGTCCGATCTCCGCGACGAGGGCCTGCGCCGCCTCGTCTCCGCGTTGCGCCGCCTCCAGGTGGGCGAGGAACGGCGCGTCGACATCCAGACCCAGGCCGAGGGCGAGGTCCCGCACCACCGCGGCGCCCGCGACCGGGGCGCCGATGGGCACCGGCGTCTGCGGGAGGTACATCACCTCGCCCGCCACTCCCGAGAACCCGCGATGCAGCGCCCCGTCGATCACGATGCCGGCGCCGAGGTCGTCGTCGAGCAGCAGGAGCGCGAAACTCGCGAGGTCGATGCCGACGCCGGTGGTCGACTCGGCGAGCGCGGCGAGGTTGACGTCGTTCTCGACGCGGACCGGGCAGTCGAGGGCTGCCGCGAGAGCCGAGCGGAAGGCGCCGCCGTCCGGCCCCTGGTCGTCGCGGATCGCGCCGTCCGACGCGACGATACCGGGCACTCCGACGACGGCGAGGTGGAGCGCGCCCTTCACGGATCGGCGGCAGGCCGCGACGAGGGCGGCGATGTGCGCGACCCGGTCCTCGCCCGCGGGGAAGGCGCCGTGCCGTTCGGCTCTGATGGTGCCGGTCGCGTCGACGAGGACGACGTGGGCGGCGTGATGGTCCACGTGCACGGCCGCCGCGACCCCGAGGGCGGGGTGCAGAGCGACCCGGCCCGCCGCCGGTCCGCGGGTGTCGCGGTCGACCCCGGCCGCAGTGACGGCTCCCGCGGCGTCGAGCATCCGCAGTACCTGGGTCACGGCCGTGCGGGAGAGGCCGGTCGCCGCCATGAGCTCGGCCCGGGTCTGCGGTCCGCTCCGGGCCAGGCGCTCGAGGATCGCGCGGCCGTTGAGCGTGCGGAGCAGGGTCTGCGGTCCTGCGAGGGGTCGTGACATGCGGCGGAACCTCTGGGGGGTCGATTCTCGTGCGGAGTCGGTGCCCGCCAGCCTGCCACATCGCGTCGCACCCGTCGACCCGTCCTTCCCGGCTGCGTCGCCTGCACGACCCGGGCACGGCTGCACGACAGAACCCGGGATTCCTCCCCACAGACGCACCCGTGTCGTGCAGGTGTGACCGGGGAACCCGGAAGGACGGGGCCGAAGGGACGGGCCGGTGGGACGGGGCCGGAGACTGTCGTGAAACCGGGGTCTCGTTCACGCCCGTGACACCTGCACGACCCGGGCACGGCCGCACGACAGAACCCGGGTTCCGGTCCCCCAGACGTACCCGGGTCGTGCAGGTGTGACCGGGTGACCGAGTACCGGGAGGGGACGGAAGGACATCGGCGGGCCCGCATAGGGTGGAGGGATGACGCCCCTGGTGATCCGAGACGCCGTCGCCGACGATGCCGAGGCCGTGGCCGGAGTGCACGTGCGGTCGTGGCAGGCGGCCTACGAGGGCCTCATCGACCAGGAGGTGCTGGACGGGCTGTCCGTCTCGGAACGGGCCGACGGGTGGCGCCGCATCTTCGCCGATCCGCTGCCCACGAGCCTCGGGACCCTGGTGGCCGAGCGTGAAGGCACCGTCGTCGGCTGGGCCTCGTTCGGCTCCGGTCGCGACCCCGACGGCCTGGACGACGCCGAGTTGTACGGCATCTACGCCGACCCGACCGCGTGGTCGACGGGGGCGGGGCATGCCCTCCTCGACGCGGCCGAGCAGCGCATGATCGATGCCGGCCACACCCGCGCCTACCTCTGGGTCCTCGACGGCAACGACCGCGCCGACGGCTTCTACGCCCGGCACGGGTGGGAGCTCGACGGGGCCACGAAGATCGATCAGCGCCCGCAGTTCACGCTCCGGGAGCACCGCCGCGTCAAGCTCCTCGCCCCGCGCTGAACGACCGCCGTGTCAGTCGAGCGCGCTCATCACGTGCTTGATCCGGGTGTAGTCGTCGAAGCCGTACTGCGACAGGTCCTTCCCGTATCCGGAGTGCTTGAACCCGCCGTGCGGCATGTCCGACACGAACGGGATGTGGGTGTTGATCCAGACGCAGCCGAAGTCCAAGTCGCGGGAGAAGCGCATGGCCCTGGTGTGCTCCCGCGTCCACACCGAGGCGGCGAGCGCGTACGGCACGTCGTTCGCCATCGTGAGCGCCTCCTCCTCGGTATCGAAGGGCTGCACGGTGAGCACGGGTCCGAAGATCTCGCCCTGCACGACCTCGTCGTCCTGCTGCACGCCGGTCACGATGGTCGCCTCCCAGAAGTAACCGCGGTCGCCCTGCCGCCTCCCACCAGTGGCGATGGTCGCGTGCGCCGCAAGCCGGTCGATGAAGCCCTGCACCTGAGCGAGTTGGGCCGCGCTGCTCAGCGGTCCGTACAGCACGCCCTCTTCGTCCGGCACCCCGGTCCGCGCGTGCGTGCGGGTCCGCTCTACCAGTGCGGCGACGAGCTCGTCGTGCATCGACGCGTGCACGAGCACCCGGGTCGCCGCGGTGCAGTCCTGACCCGCGTTGAAGAAGGCCCCGGTGACGATGCCCTCGACCGCCTTCTCGATCGACGCGTCCGGGAAGACGATCGCGGGCGCCTTGCCGCCGAGCTCCAGGTGCACGCGCTTGACGTCGTCGGCCGCGGAGCGGGCCACGGCCATCCCCGCGCGCACCGAGCCGGTGATCGCCACCATCTGCGGTGTCGGATGCTCGACGAGGGCCGCTCCGGTCTCGCGGTCGCCGAGCACGACGTTGAGGGTGCCCGCGGGGGTGTGCGCGGCGACGATCTCCGCGAGCAGCAGCGTGGTGAGCGGCGTGGACTCGGCCGGCTTCAGCACGACGGTGTTGCCGGCGGCGAGCGCGGGAGCGATCTTCCACACCGCCATGTTCAGGGGGTAGTTCCACGGCGTCACCTGCCCGATCACGCCGATCGGCTCCCGGCGCACGAAGGAGGTGTGCCCGGGGAGGTACTCCGCGGCGGCTCGACCCTCGAGGCTCCGCGCGGCCCCGGCGAAGAACCGCAGCTGGTCCACCGACTGCAGGATCTCGTCGGCGACGAGCGTCGCCCGCGGCTTGCCGGTGTCCTTCGACTCGAGGTCGGCGAACTCCTCGGCCCGCGCGGCCATGTCCTCGGCGATGCGGAACAGGGCGAGTTGGCGCGCAGACGGCGGGGTGTCCCGCCAGGTCGGGAACGCCGCCGCGGCCGCGGCATACGCGGCATCCACGTCGGTGCGGTCGGAGATCGGGATCTCGCCGTAGGCTTCCTCCGTCACCGGATCGATGAGCGGCAGGCGCCCGCTCCCCGATGCGGTGACGGCGCGACCGCCGATGAAGTTCTGCAGGGGCACGGTCATCGTCGACGGTGAGGGCATAGCGCCATGGTAGCCATCCGAGCGCGGAATCTGTAGCTTTTCGTCCACAGATCGACGGAATCAGTTGCGCAGGGCGGGTCAGAATGTCACGATCGGTACATGAGTCCGAAGACGCCTCCCCCCGCCCTCGACGACATCTCGAAGCGCATCGTCGAGCTGCTGCAGGAGGACGGGCGGCGTCCCTATGCGGAGATCGCCCGCGAAGTCGGGCTCAGCGAGGCCGCGGCCCGCCAGCGCGTGCAGCGCCTGACCGAATCGGGCCTGATCCAGATCGTCGCCGTGACCGACCCGCTGCAGCTCGGCTTCCACCGCATGTCGATGATCGGGATCCGGGTGTCCGGCGACCCCCGCGCGATCGCGGAGGAGCTCACGGCGATCCCCGAGCTGGCGTACGTCGTCGTCACCCTCGGGACGTTCGACATCCTCGTCGAGGCGGTGTGCGAGGACGACGACCATCTGCTCGACCTCATCGCCACCCGCATCCGCACCATCCCCGGCATCATCCAGACGGAGAGCCTGCTCTACGCCGGCCTCTACAAAGACCTCTACAACTGGGGAACGCGCTGACGCGCTCCCCTCGCATCGGAGTGAACATGGGCACCACGGTCTTCGAACGCCGGCGTCCTCCGCAGTCCGTCATCGACGACGCCCTGCGCGACACGGCCCTGTCGGTCTTCTGGCTCGACGACGTCGAGCGGCCCGCGCATCCGCCGCTGCGCGGCACCGTGCACACGGACCTCGTGGTCGTCGGCGGCGGCTACACCGGGCTCTGGACGGCCGTGCGCGCGAAGGAGCGGGATCCGGAGCGGAAGGTGGTCCTCCTGGAGGCATCCCGCGTGGCCTGGGCGGCATCCGGGCGCAACGGCGGCTTCTGCGAGTCCAGCCTCACGCACGGCCACGAGAACGGCGTGAACCGCTGGTCCGAGGAGATCGACCGCCTCGAGGTGCTGGGCCACGAGAACCTCGACGGCATCGCCGAGACCGTGCGGCGGTACGACATGGATGCCGAGTTCGAGCGGACGGGGCAGCTCGCGGTCGCCGTGGAGCCGCATCAGGTCGAGTGGCTGCGCGAGGAGGAGGGCTTCCTCGACCGCGAGGCGGTGCAGGCGGAAGTGCATTCCCCCACGTTCCTCGCCGGCGCGTGGGACCGGGAGGGCAGCGCTCTCGTACACCCCGCGAAATTGGGCCTGGAGCTCGCGCGGGTGGCCGTCGAGCTCGGCGTGGAGATCCACGAGCACAGCCTCGTCCGGCGGATCGAGGGCGCGGACTCCGGTCCCGTGACCCTCGTCACGGAGCACGGCCAGGTGACCGCCGACGCGGTGGCGCTCGCGACGAACGTGTTCCCCTCCCTCCTGAAGCGCAACCGCCTCATGACGGTCCCGGTGTACGACTACGTGCTGATGACGGAGCCGCTGTCGGCGGAGCAGCTCGCGTCCATCGGCTGGCGGAACCGTCAGGGGCTCGCCGACAGCGCCAACCAGTTCCACTACTACCGGCTCACCGCGGACGACCGGATCCTGTTCGGCGGCTACGACGCGGTGTACCACTTCGGCGGCAAGGTGCGCCCCGCGTACGAGGACCGGATGGAGAGCCACCGGCGCCTGGCCTCGCACTTCTTCACCACCTTCCCGCAGCTCGCCGGCCTCCGCTTCACGCACCGCTGGGCCGGAGCCATCGACTCCTCCAGCCGATTCTGCGCATTCTTCGGCACCGCCCGCGGCGGTCGGGTCGCCTACGCCACGGGGTTCACCGGACTCGGGGTCGGGGCCGCCCGGTTCGCGGCCGATGTCATGCTCGACAAGCTCGACGGCGAGGAGACCGAACGCACGCAGCTGCGGATGGTGCGCGAGAAGCCGATCCCGTTCCCACCGGAGCCCGCCGCGTCCGTCGGCATCAACCTCGTCCGCGCCGCGATGGACAGGGCCGACCACAACGAGGGGCGCCGCAACCTGTTCCTGAAGACGCTGGACGCCCTCGGCATGGGCTTCGACTCGTGACCGCGCTCACCCCGGGGGCCGTCGTCGACGCGGGGAACCTCGCGCTGACGCACGCCCCGCTGCCCGACGAGGACGTCCGCGACGGCGCGCCGACCACGGCGTACACGGTGCTCGACGACGCACGCGGCATCGAGATCGGCGTCTGGGAGATGACGCCGGGCACCGCGGTGGACGTCGAGGAGGACGAGGTGTTCGTCGTGCTCTCCGGTCGCGCGACCGTGGAGTTCACCGCACCCGCGCTCCCGCCCGTGGGACTCGGCCCAGGGTCCGTGATGCGGCTCACGGCCGGCATGCGGACGGTCTGGACCGTGAACGCGACCCTGCGGAAGGTCTCGATCGGGATCTGACGGCTCGTGCCGAGCGCGTCCCACTCAGCCCCGGCGGACCTCCGCGTGCGGGATGCGTGCGGCCATGACCCGCACCGCTTCCGGGTTGTCGTCCACGAGCACCGCCTCCCGACCGAGTGCGGAGGCCACCGCTCCGGTCGTGCCGCTTCCGGCGAAGAGGTCGAGCACCCGATCGCCCGGTCGGCTGGACGCGGTCACGATGCGCCGGAGGATGCCCTCGGGCTTCTGCGTCGGATACCCCGTCTTCTCCCGTCCGGTCGTCGGGACGATCGTGTGCCACCAGACGTCGGTCGGGAGCTTGCCTCGCGCCGCCTTCTCCGCGGTCACCAGCCCCGGAGCCATGTACGGCTCCCGGTCGACGTCGTCGGAGTTGAACACGTACGTCCGCGGGTTCTTCACGTACACCAGGATCGTGTCGTGCTTGGTGGGCCACCGCCGCCGGGATTTCGCGCCGTAGTCGTACGCCCAGATGAGCTCGTTGAGGAAGCAGTCCCGGCCGAACACCGCGTCGAGCATGACCTTCGCGTAGTGCGCCTCGCGGTAGTCGAGGTGCAGGTACAGGGTGCCGTCGTCGGCGAGCAGGCGCCAGGCCTCCTCCAGCCGCGGCATGAGGAAGGCGCCGTAGTCGTCGAAGCTGTCGTCGTACGCGCGCAGCATGCCGCGCACCCGCTCGTACCGATGTCCGTGGAAGCCGTGCCGCACCTCCGGCCCGCCGACCGCGTGTTCAGAACTCAGGAGATCCGACGCGGTTTCGGCCGGTTGGGGGCTGCCCCCGTCGGGATCCGCCGATTCTTCCGGAGTTGTGAACGTGCGGCGGGCGGTGACCACCTGCCGCTCCCGCACTCTTCCGGTGTTGAACGGCGGGTCGAGGTAGACGAGCGTGAAGGACCGGGACGGCAGGGTCGCCGCGACGGCGAGGTTGTCCCCCTCGATCACCGACACCCGCCCCGGGACCTGGACCCCTGAGCCGTCCTCCTGGGTCCCTGAGCCTGTCGAAGGGACTGAGCCTGTCGAAGGGCGTGAGCCTGTCGAAGGGCTTGAGCCTGTCGAAGGGCTCACGGAACCCGATGCAGCCACGCGTCGGTCGAGAACTTCGACTCCACCAGAGCCTCGGCATCGGCGTACTCGTCCGGCGTGATGCCGCCGTCCTCGGCGGAGGTGAGCGAGCGGAACGTGTCCTTGAAGCGCTCGATGATCTCGGCACGTTCCAGTCCGGTCTGGCTCCGCAGCGGGTCGACGCGCTTGGCGGCCGAGGTCGTGCCCTTGTCGCTGAGCTTCTCGCGGCCGATCCGCAGCACCTCGGTCATCATCTGGCCGTCGATGTCGTAGGAGAGGGTGGCGTGGTGCAGCACACCTCCGTTCGCGAGGCGCTTCTGCGCGGCGCCGCCGATCTTGCCGGTCGGGCTCGCGATGTCGTTGAGCGGCTGGTAGACGGCGTCGATGCCGAGCGAACGGAGCGCCTGCAGCACCCAATCGTCGAGGAACGCGTAGGAGTCGGCGAAGGTCATTCCGGCGACGAGTGACGCGGGGACGTACAGCGAGTAGGTGATGATCTGCCCCGCGGCCATGAGCATCGCTCCGCCTCCGGAGATCCGGCGGACGACGTCGAAGCCGTGCTTCGCAGCGCCCTCGGGATCGACCTCATTGCGATACGACTGGAACGACCCGATGACGACGGCCGACTCGTCCCACTCCCAGATGCGCAGCGTCGGACGCCGACGCCCCTCGCCGACGCGGGAGGTGAGCACCTCGTCCAGGGCGAGGTTCATGCGCGGCGAGACCGCCTTCTCGTGGACGATCTCCCAGTCGAAGTCGCCCCAGCCGGGCGCCGTGACGAGCGCGCGGCGGACGGCGGTGCCGACCGCCTCGGGGGTGAAGCCGAGCAGCTGGGCCCCCTCGGGGAGGGCGCCGCGGACGGCCGCGGCGATGGCCGTGGCGTCGGACTCGACGGGGAGACCCTCGACAGCGGCGTTGATGTCGTCGAGCGCGGAGTCCGGTTCGAGGAAGAAGTCCCCGGCGAGCCGGAACCGCGCGATCCGGTCGTTCTCGACCTCGAGGTCGACGACGACGAGCTTGCCCCCAGGAACCTTGTATTCACCGTGCACGGATCCAGCTTAAGGCGCGCACTGCCCCCGTGGTCAGCCGCCGAGCACGACCACGCGCTCCCCTGCCCTGATCGGCGTGGAGTAGCGGTTGCCGGGCGTCGGCAGGGGGCAGACGAACTGGTCGGAGAAGGCGCACGGCGGCAGGTAGGCGCGGTTGAAGTCGATCACGGCGGAGCCGTCGGCGGCGGGTTCGTCGACGGGGAGGAACCGGAACCGATACGTCTCCAGCCCGTTCGTCCCGTCCGCGAAGACCGCGCTCAGCGCTCCGCTCCCACTGCGGGTGACGGTGAGCTCGTGCGGGGCACCGGCGAGTTCGAACCGCAGGCGTCCGGCGATCGCGGTCTCGCGCTCCTCACCGTCGACCGAGGTGACGACGATCCGCTCGTCTGGCGCGGGTTCGAACGTCGCGGGGAGCCGCCAGCGCTCGTCCGGGGCGTAGGCGTCGATCGCCGTGAACCACTCCCGCTGCGGACGGGCCGGATTCCAGACGCGGAGGGCCAGCAGCCCGTTGCGATCGAATACCCGCAACTCCCGCCGCCCGAGGCGCAGGGTCTGGGCGCCGCGGAGGGTGACGACCGACCCCGACGGTCCGAGTTCGCTGCCGCGGATGCCGCCGTCGCCGGTGAGGGCCCAGAGTCCGGGGACGCCGTCGACCGCTGCGGGTTCGGTGATGAGCCAGTTCGTCGACTCCAGCGCGGACGGCCCGTACTCCGACCCCGCATAGCGTTCACGCGCCGCATGCCACTCATGCCAGTCCGTCAGGAAGCTCATCGCCGCGGGCCCTCCCCCTCGCTCGTGCGGATGTGCCCCGAATCTAGGACTGCCCCCACCTCCCGTGGCCTCCCTCCGTCACACGCCTTCACCGCGCGTCATCCCGCGTCACACTCCCCCGCGGTCCCCGCGCACCTCCCGCGGGATCAAACCCGTCCCTCGCCGCACCTTTCCCCGCCCGTTCCTGATCCCGCCACCCGTGCGCAGCCGCCGCGCACCTCCCGCGGGATCAAAACCGTCCCCCATCGCGCCCTCCCCCGCCCCTTATTGATCCCGCCACCCGGGCGCAGCCCCCGCGCACATCCCGCGGGATCAAAACCGTCCCCCAGCGCGCCCTCCCCCGCCCGTTACTGATCCCGCCACCCGGGGTCGTCCGCGGCGCGACGGAAGCCGAAGATGCGCCGCGCCTCCGCGCCCCCTATTCGCGGGGGCGCGGGTGATTCCCCACTGCCACCGGCGCGCGAATCACCGTGCGTGTTCGAAAAGGCTCCCCCGAGGTCCGTCCCGGGCACGAAAGTGATCCCGCGGCAGTGGCGGGAGGCACAACATTGATCCCGCGGGATGTCCGGAGGCACGAAGGTGATCTCGCGGGCGGTGACGGGAGGCGGGGCCTTGACCCGACAGGTCATCGTGGACGCGGACTCACCGGCGCACCCACGCACAGTGCGTGTTCGAAAACGTTCCGCTGGGGCCTGTGCCACGCGCGAAAATGATCCCGCGGGGCCGGGGGAAGGGGCGAAAGTGATCCCGGACCGTAAAGGGACCGGGACGGACCGGGACGGAACGGGACTGAACAGGCCGGGGAAGGGCCGGACCGGGATCGGACCCGAACCCGGGACGGGGGGGGTCAGCGGGCGGGGATGTGGGCGTCGAGCCAGGCGAGGACGTCGGCGCGCACCTCGTCCTGCTGCAGCTCCTGGAAGATCTCGTGCCGGGCGTCGGGGTAGACGAGGGTCGTGACGTCGGTGAGTCCGGAGCGGCGCCGGTACTGGTCGGCGAGCTTGTGGACGCTGCGGGGGCCGCCGACCGGATCGTCACGGCCGACGAGGAGGAGCATCGGGAGGTCGCGCGCGAGGTGCGTCGCCGGACGCCCGTACAGTCGCGCCGCGTCGAGCAGACCGAAGAGCTTGAGCAGAGGCACCCCCGTCGTGAGCGGGTCCTCCTCGAAGGCCTTCCACACCGCGGGGTCGCGGCTCAGCCACTCGTACCCGGTCGCGTCGTCCGCGGCCCACGCGGCGTTCAGCGGCGCCGGGTTCAGGGAGCGGGGCGTGCGCAGCGCCGAACCCGACAAGATCACCGCATCGAAGGCCTCGGCGTGCTCGTTCACCAGCATCTGCGCGAGGAACGACCCCCACGAGTGCCCGAGGAGCACGAGCGGAAGGTCCGGGTTCTCGTCGCGGATGATGCCGGTCAGCTGCCAGATCGCATCCTTGGCCGCCCGGAGACCCCCGGGGCCGAGCCGTCCGAGCCGGGCCGGATCGCCGTGCTGGCGCATGCCGGTGCGCCCGTGCCCACGGTGGTCGTCCGCGTAGACGGTGAACCCGGCTCCGGTGAGCGCGGCGATCAGCGCCGGATACCGTCCTGCGTGCTCGCCCACCCCGTGCAGGAGCTGGACGACACCGCGGGGCGTGCCCTCCGCGGGGTGGACGTCGTAGACGATGGCGATGCCGTGGCTGTCGGTGTACTCGCGGGTCTCGGTCATGGGTCGGCCCTACCGGTCGGTTCCCGCGAGAGCGTCCCGGATCGCGAAGGCGATGTCGCGGTCCGTCACCTCGTAGCCGCCGACCCCGTCGGAGGCGGAGCCCATGCGCACGCCGCCGTCCTCGGTCACCGCCCGCTTCGCGGAGAAGTGGAGGGCGTCGACGCCGGCCGCGGCGAGCACCGGAGCGCTCGCGACGTCGACGCCGCTGCCGGCCATGACCTCGATCTGCCCCTCGGCCGCGGCGACGAGCGCGCGCAGGGTGTCGATGCCGTCGATCGCGGCCGATGCCCCTCCGGACGTGAGCACGCGCCGGAGCCCGAGCTCCCTCGCGGCCCGCAGGGTCGCCACCGGGTCGGCGGTCACATCGATCGCGCGGTGCAGCGTCGCCGGAGCTCCCCCGGCCGCATCCCGCAGCCGCGCCATGGCATCGAGGTCGAGCCGCCCCTCGGCGTCCAGCGCGCCGATCACCACGCCCGACGCGCCTGCGTCGACCGCGTGCCGCACGTCGCGTTCGGCGACGGCCAGCTCATCGGCGCTGTAGTGGAAGCCGCCGGCGCGCGGACGGATGAGGACGTGCACCTCGGGGCCGCTCGCCCCTGCGGCTTCGAGCGCGAGCTCCAGGGTGGCCGGCGACGGGGTGAGCCCACCCAGCGCGAGGGCCGTGGCGAGCTCGACGCGGGCGGCACCGACCTCGGCGGCGATGCGCACTCCGGCGGGATCCTGGACGGCGATTTCGAGAGCGATCGTTCGGGTCACCCCTCCATTGTGCCCGCTGCCCCGGCTCCTCCTGCCCCCGCGTCAGAAACATTAGATAGACTAACTAAGTATGTCTGCGTCCGATGATTCCCTGCACCTCACCGCCACAGACCTGCGCATGGCCACGTTCCGGCTCGCCCGCCGGCTCCGCTGCGCCCGCGCCGCCGACATGATGAGCGACACGCAGCTCGCCGTTCTCGCCGAGCTGCGCATGAACGGCCGGCGCACGATCTCCACCCTCGCCGAGCGCGAGCGCGTGACCGCCCCCTCGATGACGAGCATCGTGAACGGCCTGGAGGAGCAGGGCTTCGTCGCCCGCACCCCGGACGAGGACGACCGCCGCCGCGTGCAGGTGGACATCACCGCCGCCGGCGTCGAGGTCGTCGTCGAGACCGTCCGCCGCCGCGACGTGCTGCTGGCCGACATGCTCCGCGAGGTCGACTACACCGAGGAGGAACTGACGACGCTGCGAGAAGCGAGCGCCCTGATGCGGAGGGTGGTGGAGCGATGAGCGCCATGTTCCGTTCCTTCGCGAACATCAACTACCGGATCTGGTTCGCCGGCGCCCTCGTGTCGAACGTCGGCGGATGGATGCAGGCCACAGCCCAGGACTGGGTCGTGCTGACCGAGCTCACCGACAACGACGCGACCGCGATGGGCGTCACCATGGCACTGCAGTTCGGCCCACCGCTGGTGCTGGTGAGCCTGACCGGCTGGGTCGCTGATCGCTTCGATCGGCGGAAGATCCTGCTGACCACGCAGACCGCGCTGCTCGGCCTCGCGATCGCGGTCGGATCCCTGCTGCTGGCCGGCGTGATGACCCTGCCGATGATGCTCGCGTTCGCCCTCGGGTTCGGCATCGTCAACGCGTTCGACGCACCCGCCCGGCAGGCCTTCGTGTCGGACATGGTGTCCGCCACGGAGACCTCCAACGCCGTGGCGCTCAACTCCGCCTCCTTCAACCTCGCCCGTATGATCGGCCCCGCGGTCGGCGGTCTGCTCATCGTCGCGATCGGCTCCGGTTGGGTGTTCATCGTCAACGCCGCGACCTTCCTCGCCATGATCGTCGCGCTGATGCTCATGCGCACGCACCTGCTGGCACCACGGCCGAAGAACCGCAGCCGCGGCGGCCTCGCGGAGGGCTTCCGGTACGTCTGGGCACGCAGCGACCTCAAGGTCGTGTTCGTGACGGTGTTCCTCATCGGCGCGTTCGGCATGAACTTCCCGATCTTCGCCTCGACCATGGCGCTGGAGTTCGGAGCCGGCGCCGACGGGTACGGGGTGCTGAGCTCGGTGCTCGCTATCGGCTCCCTGATCGGCGCCCTCCTCGCCGCACGGCGGGACCGTGCGAGGGTGCGCGTGGTGATCCTCGCGGCGGGCGGCTTCGGGATCGCGGCCTTCGTCTCGGCCGCGATGCCCACCTACCTCTCCTACGCGGTCACGCTCACGTTCACCGGCTTCATGATCGTGACGCTGCTGACCACGGCCAACGGCTACGTGCAGATCACGACGGATCCGGCGCTCCGCGGCCGCGTTCTCGCCCTCTACATGGCCGTGATCATGGGGTCGACCCCGGTCGGCGCACCGATCGCGGGCTGGGTGGCGGACACGTTCGGCCCCCGCGCCGCCATCATGCTCGGCGGGACGGCCGGCTTCATCGCGTGCGCGATCGGGGTGACGTGGGTGCTGACGTCGGGGAGGCTGCGCCGCGAGGAGAGCAGCCGCTTCCGCCTGACCCTCGACGAGACGCGCCCGCTGCGCGTCGTGCAGCCGGTCGAGCCGGTGGACTACACGGAGAAGGCCGCGGCGACGACGCCCATCCGGCTTCCTCGACGCGACGACGAGTGAGCTGCGGGCGCGTTTGTCAACGCCTTCCTCATCACGGCCCGGCGGTCGTAGCGTCGTGTCATGGACGAGAACATGAGCACCCCGCACCCGCAGGATCCGGCCGAAGGCGCTCCCGGCGTCGACGTCCCTGACGAGAACTCCGGCCAGGGCGACGGCACCGGCGGCGCAATCCAGGGCGACAGCTCCCGCGGCGAGTCGACCGGTGGCGCCATCCAGGGCAGTTCCGGCCCCGGCCACGACGCGCCGCTGGGCGGCGACGAGAACACCGAGGACGAGCTCGCGGCCGACAACGCCGCCGAGGAGGACACCCTCCGCACGCTCGACCCCGACTCCCCGCCGGCCTGAGCCGTCGACCCACCCCTTTCGAGACGAGCCACCCCCTTGCGAACGTTCGCAAGGGGGTGGGTCGTGCAGAAGGGGGTGGGTCGGCCGCGGTCAGGCGTCGAGCACCACCTTGAGCTGCTCGACGGCCCAGTCGAGCTCGGTCGCCCGGATGACGAGCGGCGGCGCGATGCGGATGGTCTGCCCGTGCGTGTCCTTCACGAGCACACCCCGGTCGAGCAGCTTCTCCGCGATCTCTCGGCCCGAACCGATCGCGGGGTCGATGTCGACGCCCGCCCACAGCCCGGCGATGCGCACGCCCGTGACACCGTGGCCGATCAGCGGCTGCAGCGCCTGCTCCAGGTGTGCGCCGAGTGCCCGCGCACGCTCCTGGAACTCGCCCGTCTGCAGCATCTCCACCACGCGCAGGCCGACGGCCGCCGCGAGCGGGTTGCCGCCGAACGTGGAGCCGTGCTCACCGGGACGGATCACGCCCAGCACATCGGTGTTCCCCACCACGGCCGAGACCGGGAGGATGCCACCGCCGAGCGCCTTGCCCAGCAGGTACAGGTCCGGCACGACACCCTCGCGGTCGCACGCGAACGTCTCGCCGACACGTCCGAGCCCGGCCTGGATCTCGTCGGCGATGAACAGCACGTTCTTCTCGTCGCAGATCTCACGGATGCGGCGGAGGTACCCCTCCGGCGGGATCACCACACCGGCCTCGCCCTGGATCGGCTCCACGAGCACGCCCGCCGTGTCCTCGGTGATCGCCGCGGCGATCGCCTCCGCGTCGCCGAACGGCACGCGGTCGAAGCCGGGCGTGTAGGGACCGAAGTCGTCGTGCGCGGTCTCGTCGTCGCTGAAGCTCACGATCGTCGTCGTACGGCCGTGGAAGTTGCCCTTCGCCACGACGATCCGCGCCTTCCCCTCGGGGATGCCCTTCACGCGGTAGCCCCACGCCCTGGCGACCTTGATGCCGGTCTCCACCGCCTCGGCGCCCGTGTTCATCGGCAGGACGAGCTCCTTGCCGCAGAGCTCGGCGAGCGCGGCCGCGAAGGGCTCCAGCATGTCGCTCTGGAACGCCCGGCTGACGAGCGTGACCCGACCGAGCTGCTCGGTCAGGGCCGCGACGAGCGCGGGGTGACGGTGCCCGAAGTTGACCGCGGAATAGGCCGCGAGCAGGTCGAGGTAGCGCTTGCCCTCGACATCGGTCACCCACGCTCCCTCGCCGCGCGCGATCATCACCGGCAGCGGGTGGTAGTTGTGCGCGACGTGCGGCTCCGCGACCGCGGTGGGTCCCTGAGCCTGTCGAAGAATCGCTGAGCTCGTCGAAGCGCCCTGAGCCTGTCGAAGGGTCGAAGCGCCCGCCGTCTGCTCGATCGTCACTTCGCACCCCGCAGCTCGAGCGTGCAGCACTTGATCCCGCCGCCACCGAGGAGGAGCTCGGACAGGTCGACGGTGATCGGGTTGTAGCCGCGCTCCCGGAGCTGCTGCTCGAAGCCCTTCGCCCGCGGCGAGATGATGACGTTGTAGCCGTCGCTCGAGGAGTTCAGGCCGAACACCGCGCCGTCCTCGTCCGACACGAGGATCGCGTCGGGGAAGCGCTTCTCCAGCTCGGCACGGCTGGCGTCGTCGAAGGCCCCGGGGAGGTAGGCGATGTTCGCCCGCTCCGGACCGCCGTTCTCCACGCCCTGCACGGGGTCGAGCACCGCGATCGCGGTGTCCAGGTGGTAGAAGCGGGGGTCGGTGAGGTTGAGCGACACGACCTCGCGGCCGAAGACCTCGCCGACCTCGCGGTGGCTGTCGCCGGTGGAGCGGAAGCCCGTGCCGGCGAGGATCACGTCGCCGACGAGCAGGAAGTCGCCCTCGCCCTCGTTGACCTCCTCCGGCATGACGGTGTCGTAGCCGGCGGCGCGGAACCAGTCGGCGAAGGCCGGAGCCTCCCCCTGCCGCTCCACGAACCGGAACTCCGGCACGTAGGCGCGCCCGTCGATGAGGAAGCCGCCGTTGGCCGTGTAGACCATGTCCGGGTATCCGGGGAGCGGATCGATGAGCTCGACCTCGTGGCCGAGCTCGACATACAGGTCGTAGAGCTTCTGCCACTGGGCGACGGCGTTGGCGGTGTCGGTCGGCCGCGACGGCTCCATCCACGGATTGATGGAGTAGTTCACCGTGAAGTGCTCGGGACGGCACATCAGGTAGTGGCGGCGGTGCGCGGTGCGCGTGGGGGCGGTGGTGACGGCGGTCTCCGGCGTCGACATGGATGCTCCTCGTGTGAACGGGCGCGGCGGACGCTGTCCAGGGGCCCGGCGGTCCTTCGACCCCCTGCTCGGAAGAGGCGGAGGGGAAGATGCGACTCGGGCACGCCGGTGACCATTGTGCCACCGGACCCTGGGCGCCACCAGCATCCGTCCCGTGTCGTCATCAGCCCTCGCGCTGCGTCACCACGACCTTGCCGACCGTGTGCCCGGCCTCGACGTGCGCGAGCGCCGACACGGCCTCGGCGAACGGGTAGGTGCGCTCGATCACGGGGACCAGGTGCCCTTCCTCCACGAGCTCGAGCAGCTTCGCGAGGATCTCCGGGTGCGAGGTCGCCGCGAGGGACACCACCCGGGGTCCGCGGACCGAGAGCACGGCGGCGCGGATCATCCGCGGCACCGGACCGAGTACGCGTCCGCCGTCGCCCGTCACCAGCACCACGCGACCACCCGTGCGGACGAGACGCTGCAGCTCGCGGATTGGCACACCTCCCGCGAGGTCCATGACGGCGTCGAACCGGGCGGAGGGCAGGTGCGTGAGCGGAGACGTGCGGTGGTCGAGCGTGCGCACGGCTCCGAGACGCTCCAGCAGCAGGGCGTTCCGTGGACGGCACGTCGCCCAGACCTCGGCCCCACGGAGCGCCGCGAGCTGCACGGCGAAGGTCCCCACGCCGCCGGACGCCCCGATCACGAGGACCCGCTGCGCACGGTGGCGCAGCCCCACCCCGGCGGCATCGAGCGCCTGCCACGCGGTGCCTCCGGCGATCGGCAGGCAGGCCGCCGCCTCGGGCGTCACATCCGGGGGCACGGGCACGACGCGGTCGGCCGCGATGCGGGCGTGGGAGGCGAGGCCGCCTCCACCCTGCAGCTCTCCCACCACGAGTTCGCCGAGTTCGGCGTTCACGACGTCGGCGCCGACCGCCACGACGGTGCCCGCGACGTCGAGCCCCCGCACCGGGTGCTTCGGGCGCGTGAGGCCGAAGAAAGGCCGGACCAGCAGCGGATCGCCGAGGAGCAGCCGCACGTCGCCGGCGTTGAGGGCGGTGGCCTGCACGCGCAGCACGACCTCTCCCCGGTGGGGCTGCGGCACGGGCAGGCGGGTCAGCGTCGTCCCGGCGGCCGGGCCGTACGTCTCCCGGGTCCAGGCGGGCATCGTCTCGGTCATGCGAGACCTCCGGGGTCGGTGGGATACGCGAACAGGTCGTCGATCCCGACGCCGAAGGCCCGGGCGATCTGGAACGCGAGCTCGAGCGTCGGCGAGTACTTCTGCTGTTCGATCGCGATGAGCGTCTGCCTCGTGACCCCGATCGTGCGAGCGAGCTCGGCCTGCGTGAGTCCGGCACGCTCGCGGTGGGCGCGGATGCTGTTGGAGACGAGGGTCGGTTTGACCATCAGAGCAGCCCCCGACGGTACGCGATCGCCCGAGCGACGCCACCGACGACGGCGGCCACGAGGAACCCGGCGAACATGGTGTTCGCGATCCAGAACACGTCGGCACCGAGACCGCACAGGACGATGACCCCGAGGCCGGCGATGGCGACGAAGGCCTGCTCCACACGCGCCCCCATCCGGCCGATGTCCCGGTCTCGGATGTCGGAGCGGCCGACGCCGTCCGGATCGGACATCCCGGCGATGATGCCCCAGAGGATGCTGAGCACGATCGTCCCGACGATGCCCCCGCCGATCGTCCACAGCATCAGCGGGAACCAGTCCGTCGCGGTGAACGGACCTCCACCGGCCTGCTGCAGCAGCAGCACCACGTAGACGATCGCGACGATCGGACTGACGATGAGCCCGGCCCAGACGTTGCGCTCCTCGTAGACCATGCGCTTCTCCTCGTGTCAAAGATTCTTGACACGAGAGTACGTCCGCATCGCACCCGTGTCAAGAATCTTTTACACCCGCATTCCGTCCCCGCGCAGTCTCTTCCGGGATCACAATCGCACCCCCGAGCCGCCGCTCCCGCCCGTTTCCGATCCCGCATGTCCCGCGCATCCCGAAGCGGGATCGAAAACGCACCTGCCGGAGGCTCGCAAGGCACCTTTTCGAGCCCGCACGGCACCGCACCGCACCGCACCGGCACCGGCACCCGCACCGGAGACGGGCGGGGGTCAGATGACGGAGGCGCTCCAGGGGTCGGGGTTTCCGTAGCGGTGGGCGGTGATCGAGACGGACTGCTCGTGCACGAAGGGAAGGAGCTCGATGCGGGCGGCCGCCGTCACCTCCGCGTCGTACACCGCGAGGTCCGGATCACCGCCCGTCGCGACCGCCAGCGCCGCGTGCAGCGCCGCCACCGACTCCCGTCCGCCCACGAGCCGCACACGCTCATGCCGCGGAAGCACCGGACCCTCGGCATCACCCGAGGACCCCTCACCCGCGGTCGCCTGCATCCGCTGGAGCCACTCGGCCTCGGTCTCCAGGAACACCACGGCGTCGAGGTCGCCCAGAGCATGCCGCACGCCCGCCGGAAGCCCGACCGGAGTGGACACGACGAAGCCCGCCCCCGCGCGCACCCCCGCGATCACGACCCGCAGCAGATCGTGCAGGGCGGCGTCCTCGGTGGCGCGGATCTCCACCGGCACGGGCCGATACCGGAAGAGGTTGCGCTCGATCTCCAGCCGCGAGACATCCCGCACCCGGCCGAACTCCCGGTCCCAGGCCAGCGCGTCCGACAGGGCGGACCGTCGAAGCCACTCGAACGACTCGAACGGGAGGGAGGGCTGCGCGGCCTCGATGAGCCCGGTGATCCGGGAGTCGAGCCCGCGGAGGTGGAGGGTGCTCGACGCCGGGGACCCGTGCTGCGCGCGCCACGTTCCGAGCCCGATGAGGTGGTTCGGCCCGCCGGGCTTGGCGCCGGCGCCGACGGAGGAGCGCTTCCACCCGCCGAACGGCTGCCGCTGTACGATCGCTCCCGTCGTGCCGCGATTGACGTAGAGGTTCCCGGCCTGCACGCGGTCGAGCCAGAAGGCCAGGTCGTCGGGATCCTGGGTGTGGAGCCCCGCCGTGAGACCGTAGGCGACCGCGTTCTGCAGGTCGACGGCCTTCGCGAGGGTCGGGGCATGCATGATCCCGAGGACAGGTCCGAAGAACTCCTCGGTGTGGAAGCGGGAGCCGGACTGCACGCCGACCCGCACGCCGGGGCGCCAGAGCCGTCCACTGCCGTCGTCGGCGGGGTCCAGGGCGGGTTCGATGAGCCACCGCTCGTCGCCCTCCAGCTCGGAGAGGGCCCAGGCGAGCTTGCCCTCGGGCTTCTCGATGACGGGGCCCACCTCGGCGAGCGGATCCGAGGGCCACCCGACCCGCAGCGAGCGGACCGCGTCGGCGAGCTGACGCGCGAAGCGCTGCGAGCGCCCCACCGGCCCGACGAGGATCGCGAGCGACGCCGCGGAGCATTTCTGCCCCGCGTGCCCGAACGCGCTCTTCACGAGGTCGGCCACGGCGAGGTCGAGGTCGGCCGAGGGCGTGATGATCATCGCGTTCTTGCCGCTGGTCTCCGCGAGCAGAGGCAGGTCGGGGCGCCAGGAGCGGAACAGCGCCGCGGTCTCCCACGAGCCGGTGAGGATCACCCGGTCCACGGCCTCGTCCGTGATGAGGGCACGGCCGAGGTCGCCTTCCTCGATGTCGACGAGAGCGAGGGCTTCGCGGGGCACGCCGCCCTCCCACAGCGCCGCCACGAGCACCGCCGCGCACCTGCGTGCCTGCGGGGCGGGCTTGAGGACGACGCCGGACCCCGCGGCGAGCGCCGCCAGAACGCCACCGGCAGGGATCGCGAGGGGGAAGTTCCACGGCGGAGCGACGACGGTCACCCGGGCGGGGACGAACACGGCGCCGGAGATCGCATCGAGCTCGCGGCACGTCGCGGCGTAGTACCGAGCGAAGTCGACGGCCTCGCTCACCTCGACGTCGGCCTCGGCGGAGACCTTGCCGGTCTCCGCGGCCGCGACCTCGATCAGCTCCCCGCGGCGGGACTCGAGAGCGGCCGCCGCGCGCAGCAGCACCTCCGCCCGCTCGGCCGCGGGACGTGATCCCCACGCTGCCGCCGCGCCCTGCACGCCGCGCACGATGCGGCCGAGGTCATCGGCGTCATCGACGCGGGCCGCGTCCAGGACATCCCTCCCGACCGTCGAGTCCGCGAGCCTCGCACGGATCCCCGCCGCCCACTCACGATTGGCGGGGAGGGCGAGGTCGGTATCGGCCGTGTTCACGAAGCCCGGGGCGCCCCCGGTGTCCTCCCCGCGCTCGCGCGCGGCGTACACGGCGGTCTCGAGGTAGGCGCCGGTGTCGGTGTCGTCGGAGCCGCGCACGATGCCGAGCACCGCCTTCGTGAGGTCGGCCTCCGCCGCCGGACCGACCGGGGCGGGGCGCACGGACTCGTGCACGGGCGCGAGGCGGTCCTGGGTGCGCCGCGGGCCGAGGCCGAGGGCCGGGTCCCCCGCCCGGTCCAGGGCGTCGAGGAAGCGCTCGGCCTCCCGCGCGAAGAGGGACTCGTCGTCGTGCAGGTGGAACGCCGCGGAGAGGAAGTTCTCGGACGACGCGTTCTCCTCCAGCCGCCGCACGAGGTAGCTGATGGCCACATCGAACTCGGCGGGCGCGACGACCGGCACGTACAGCAGCACCGGACCCACTTCGCGGGACACCGCCTGCACCTGCCCCTGAGCCATGCCGAGCAGCATCTCGAACTCGACCGCGTCGCGGACCCCGCGCTCCCCGGCGAGCAGCCACGCATGGGCGATGCCGAAGAGGTTGTGGCCGGCCACCCCGATCCGCACGGCGGTCGTGTGCTCGGGCTGCAGCGCCCAGTCCAGGCAGCGCAGGTAGTTGGCGTCGGTGTCGAGCTTCGTGTCGTAGGGCGCGGGCGTCCATCCGTGCAGGGTCGCCTCGACGTGCTCCATCGCGAGGTTCGCGCCCTTCACGAGGCGCACCTTGATGCGGGCCCCGCCGTGGATCACGCGATCCTGTGCCCAGGCGGTGAGCTCCTGCAACGCCGGCAGCGCGTCGGGCAGGTAGGCCTGCAGCACGATCCCGGCCTCGAGTCCGGTGAGCCGAGGGTCCTCCAGGATCCGCGTGAAGACGGCGATCGTGAGGTCGAGGTCGCGGTACTCCTCCATGTCGAGGTTGATGAAGGTGCCGTCTTCCGCAGCCGTCACGTAGAGAGGGAGCAGCCGGTCGATGACCCGCTCGACGACCTCGTCGAAGCCCCACATCGAGATGCGGCTGACGATGGCGGAGACCTTGACCGACACGTAGTCGACATCCGGACGCCGGATGAGCTCGTGGATGCCGTCGAGCCGCCGCTGCGCCTCCGCCTCCCCGAGCACCGCCTCCCCGAGGAGGTTGAGGTTCAGTCGCGACCCCGACTCCCGCAGCTTCTCGATGGCGGGTCCGAGCTTCGCCGGCCGGGCGTCCACCACGAGATGTCCCACCATCTCGCGCAGCGCCCGCCGCGCGATCGGCACGACCGGCGTCGGCAGCACCGGGGCGACCCCGCCGCCGAGCCGCACGGCGGAGCGCAGGTACCACGGCAGGAACTCCGGCACGATGGGCGCGATCCGGCGCAGCTGGGCGGCCGCAGCGGTCAGGCTCTCCGGCCGCATCACGCCGTCGACGAAACCGAGGGTGAACGGCAGGCCGTTGGCGTCGCGGAGGACGCCGGCGAGACGCTCGGCGGCGGGGTCGACGTCGGCCGCAGCCGCCTCGATCACCCAACGGCGCGCGAGTTCGACGGCCTGATCGGCGAGGGATGCGGATGCCCCCGCCTCCGCGGAGGATGACGACGACTCTGCCATGTGACCACCCTAGGTCTCCGGTCGCGGAATCCCGGGGTGCCCGACCGGGCGGGCCGCAGTCGGGTCAGTTCCAGATGCTGGGGGCGGGCGTGCGCACGGGAGGCAGAGCGGACGCGGCGGCCCAGTCGTGCACCCACGCGTCGATCTCGGGCACCCCGTCGGGCTTGCCCACCGCGGCGAACAGCTCCTCGTTGCTGACCGTGCCGCCGGACCGGCGCAGCACGCGGGCCCGCACGATGGCCCTGGCGTAGACCTCGCCGGCGACCACGGCCCGGTGCTCCAGGAACAGCGCCTTCTCGTCGTGCCCGATGAAGCGCGACTGCACCTCGAACCGCTGCCAGAGCTGGAGCGACTTGCGGAAGGTGATGGTCTCGCTGGAGACCACCGCGTACCAGCCCTGCTCCTTCATCACGTCGAACAGCCCCGTGCGGATGAGGTGGTCCCAGCGGCCCAGGTCGAACAGCGACAGGTACCGGCCGTTGTTCATGTGGCGGAGGATGTCGAGGTCCGTGGGCAGGGTGGTCACGGTGACGGTGCCGACGGCGGTGGGGTCGAGGGTCTTCCCCTGCCGTACGCGACGACGTGCACCGAGGATCACGAGGAGGGTCCGCCAGATCACATTCACGAGGACTGATCGTAGCCATCCGCGCACGACGGTCGAACTTCGTTGTCCGATTCCTCCATGCCGTCGAAGGGCCTCCCACGGGCCGTCATCCCGATTTCCGATTTCCACGGACCCGCCGTAGAGTCACCGCATGAGCGCCGAAGCCCAGCCCGAAGTCATCGTCCGTCCGGTCCGTGATGTGGATGCGGAAGCCCTCGGTCGCGTGCATGCGCAGTGCTGGCACGAGACCTACGATCACCTCATCAGCAAGGCGGCGCTGGAGAAGGTCTCGCCCCGCCGCATGGCCGAGCTGTGGACGCACTGGGCCTCGCAGGGCCCCGACTTCAAGATGAACGCGGCGCTCGTCGACGGCGAGATCGTCGGCTTCGTCGGCTCGGGTCCGGCCCGCGACAAGGACGCCCCGGCGTTCCGCGAGCTGTACTTCATCTACCTGCTCGACGCCTACCACTCGACGGGCATCGGACAGAAGCTCTTCGACGCGGCCGTCGAGAAGGACGAGCCGCTCTACCTCTGGGTCGCCGAGGACAACCCTCGCGCGCACCGTTTCTACACGCGCAACGGGTTCCACCTCGACGGCGCGGCGCACACCGAGCCGTTCCTGGGCGAGACGCTCACCGAGGTCCGCTTCGTGCGCCCCTGACCCTCGTCCTCACCGAAAGGGCCGCCCCGCGGGGCGGCCCTTTCGTCTGCGCTCAGAGGCGTTCGATGATCGTGACGTTCGCGACGCCGCCGCCCTCGCACATCGTCTGCAGGCCGTACCGTCCGCCGGTGCGCTCGAGCTCGTTCAGCAGGGTCGCGAGGATGCGGGTGCCCGTCGCGCCGATCGGATGCCCCAGTGCGATGCCGCCGCCGTTGACGTTGACCTTCTCGTGCGGCGCACCGGTCTCGCGCATCCAGGCGAGCACGACGGAGGCGAACGCCTCGTTGACCTCGAACAGGTCGATGTCATCGATCCGGAGCCCCGTGCGCTCCAGCGCGTGCCGGGTCGCCGGGATCGGTGCCGTGAGCATGAGCACGGGGTCGTCGCCGCGGACGGAGACGTGGTGGATGCGGGCCCGCGGCGTGAGGCCGTGCTCCTGCACCGCCCGCGCACTGGCGATGAGCACGGCACTCGACGCATCGCTGATCTGCGACGCGACGGCGGCGGTGATCCGTCCACCGGGCGCGAGCGGCTGCAATCCCGCCATGCGTTCGAGGGTGGTGTCCCGGCGCACGCCCTCGTCGTGGTCGAGCCCGGCGAGCGGCGCGATCTCCGCCGCGAACCGCCCCTCGTCCTGGGCCCGGGCCGCCCGGCGGTGGCTCTCCAGCGCGTACCTCTCCATCTCCTCCCGTGAGATGTCCCACCGCTCGGCGATGAGCTCCGCTCCGCGGAACTGCGAGATCTCCTGGTCGCCGTAGCGCTCCCGCCACCCGGGGGACTCGGCGTACGGCGTCGTGAAGCCGTACTCCCGGCCGACGGTCGCGGCCGCGGTGAGCGGGATCCGCGACATGTTCTGCAGCCCGCCGGCGATCACGAGGTCGCTGGTGCCACTGAGCACCGCCTGCGCGGCGAAGTGCACGGCCTGCTGACTCGATCCGCATTGCCGATCGATCGTGACGCCCGGCACGTGTTCCGGGAAGCCGGCGACGAGCGACGCGGTGCGCGCGACGTTCCCGGCCTGCCCGCCGATCGCATCGATGGCTCCGAGGATCACGTCGTCCACGGCGCCGGGGTCGATGCCGATCCGATCGACGAGGGCCCGCAGACTGTGCGCGCCGAGGTCGGCGGGGTGGATCTCCGCGAGAGCGCCGCCACGGCGTCCGACCGGCGAACGGACCGCGTCGACGATGTAGGCCTCTGCCATGATCTCCCTCTTCTCAGTCCTCCGTGCCGGCCGGCAGGAGCAGCCGGAAGCGCTCGCACAGCACCGGCATATCGGGTTCGTAGCCGCGCGGGTTCTCGGAGTGGGTGCGCCAGTAGCGCTCGTGCACCTCGCGCCAGTGCGCCAGGGTGCGATCCCCCTCCCCCTCGGCGAAGGCGTGCGCCTCGTCGACCTCGTCGAACGGAACGATGTCGATCGCCGTGGTCTCGATCACGGCGCGCGGAGCGCCGGTCCCATCGAGGATGATGCTGAGCTCGCCGACGGTCGGCAGCGGATCCCCCGACTCCTCGTAGTCCCAGAGAGAGGACGCCGTGCCCACCTTGATACCCGCGAGCACGAGCTCCAGGAGCTCGTCGGCGTGCTCCGGCGTCGCGCCGAAACCCCACGCCTCGGGAAGAGGCTCCGGCAGGTGGGGCAGCGCGATGCGGGCCTCGCGCCAGTAGTCCTCGATGGCGGTGCGATCGGTCATGGATCAGCGCCCCGAGACCTTGCCGAACGCCTTCGCGATCGGGGCGAGCACGAGCGGACGCGCAGCGACCCAGGCGACCGCGATCACGACGAGCGAGGCGATGAACACCCAGAACCCCGTCCACGTCGCGGCATCCTGCGCGGCGAACATGTGGTTGAGGTTCCGCAGGAAGCCGGTCAGCATCACGAGGGCGACGTGCGCGATGATGAACGCCACGAAGTAGAGCATCACCGGGAAGTGCAGGGCACGCGCCCACTCCACCGGGTACGCCTTCGACAGGCGCTCCGCCCTCTTGGGCCAGAGCCCCGACATGCGGAACCCGGTGACCGCGGCGAGCGGCGCCGCGAGGAAGACGGTGACGAAGTAGGCGAGCTGCTGCAGGCTGTTGTAGTTGTTCCAGCCGTTCTCGTGCGGCCAGTCGAACGAGATGTACTGGAGGGCCGCCGACAGCGCGTTCGGGAACACCTCCCAGCTCGTCGGCACGATCCGCACCCAGTGCCCGGTGACGAACAGCAGGACGACGAAGATCACGCCGTTGACCAGCCACAGGATGTCGAGCGCCTGGTGGAACCAGAGGTTCAGGCTGATCTTGCCCTTCGGGTTGTTCCGCGGGGACCAGAACACGCTCGGCCGCTTCTCGGTGCGCACCTGCAGCCCCGAGCGGATGATCAGCACGATCAGGAACATGTTGAAGAAGTGCGCCCAGTTGACCCACGGCGCGAAGCCGGGCTCGACCGGGATCGGTGGCCCGTACTCGCCAGGGAAGGCCGCCAGGAAGTCCTGCATGAACGGGAGGCTCAGCAGCGTGCGGACGAGGGCCACGGCCGCGGCCGCGAGCACGCCGAGGGCGGCGGCGCCGAACAGCGTCGCGATCGCCTGGGTCCAGGTCGGGCGCCGGCGAGCGGTCGCGGCCGCCGAGGCGGCGGCCGGGAGATGCCGCGGTGCTCGACCGTTCCAGACCGTACGGGTCCAGGGCAGCGGCGCGCTGATGTCGGCGCCGGTGGCGAGCGCGGTCCCCGGGACAGCGGCGGGCTCGGAGACGAGGGTCGCGGACGGCGCCGCCGTCTCCGGGATCGCGGAGACATCCGCCGCCACGGCCGGGGACGGAGCGGAGGTCGGACGGGCGGGCACCGTCCCCGCGGGGGGCCAGGGCTCGCCACCCGGGACTCGGGGCAGTCCGCGGCGGACGCTCTCGCCTGCGGCGGGCGTCTCGGGAGCGGGCGCCGCAGCAGGAGTCCGAGCCGGCGCGGCGGACGACGCGGCGGCAGCGGGCGCGGCAGGAGGCGCAACGGGCGCGGCGGACGCCGCGGTGGAAGGTGCGGTCTCGCCCGGCACCACGGCGGGTGCGGACGACGCCGCGGGCGCGGCCGTAGACGGCGGCCAGGGCTCACCGCCGGGAACGCGCGGGAGACCCCGGCGGAGCGCCCGACGCGGCGCGGCGTCCGGCTGCGCAGCCTGGACGCCGGTGGCGTCCGGCGTGACCGCAGCGGGGCCGTCCTCCCCGCCCTCCGTCGTCGCAGAGACCGGCGTCGCCACCGGCGCCTCGACGGCGACGGCAGCATCGACGGTCTCGACCGTCGCATCGGCGGGCGGCCACGGCTCGCCCCCCGGCACCCGCGGAAGCCCGCGGCGCAGCACCCGCGTCGCCATGACTACTTCTTCCGCGCCTCGAGCGCGGCGATCACCTGCGGGACGATCGCGAACACGTCGCCGACGATGCCGAAGTCGGCGACGTCGAAGATCGGCGCCTCCGGGTCCTTGTTGATCGCCACGATGTTCTTCGACGTCTGCATGCCGGCGCGGTGCTGGATCGCGCCGGAGATCCCGAGCGCGACATAGAGCTGCGGCGACACCGAGACCCCGGTCTGCCCGACCTGGTGGGACTGCGGGATGTAGCCCGCGTCGACCGCGGCGCGCGAGGCACCCACGGCCGCGCCGAGAGCGTCGGCGAGCTCCTCGACGAGCACGAACTTCTCCTTCGACGCGAGGCCGCGGCCACCGGAGACGACGCGGGTCGCTCCGCGCAGCTCGGGACGGGACGAGGTGGCCTCGACGGTCTCGACGGGGCCCGCCGTCGCGGCGACCGCTCCGGACGGGGTGACCGCGAGCTTCTCGATCTGCGGGGAGGCGACCGCCTCGGCCCTGGCCTCCACCGCGCCCTGCCGCACCGTGACGACGAGCGTGCCGTACGTCGCGGCCGCATCGACGAGGTACGCCCCACCGTAGACCGAGTGGTGGGCGACGATGCCCTCGTCGTCGCGGGAGACCCCGACGGCATCCACGGCGAGAGCGCTCTTCGATCGCACCGCGAACCGGCCGGCGACATCGCGCCCGGAGATCGAGTTCGAGATGAGGACGGCTTCGGGCTGCACCTGCGCGGCGGCGGCCTGCAGCGCGTCGACGATCGGGACCGTGAGCGCCGACGGGTCGCCCTCGGCCGTGAGCACGACCGCGGCTCCGGCCGCCGCGGCCGTGGCGACCGCGGACTCGGAACCGCCGACGATCAACGCCACCGGGGTGCCGATGCCCGCCGCCGCGCCGAGGAGTCCGGCGGTGCTGCTGGCGAGCTCGCCGGACGGGTCGACGTCGAGGAGCACGAGGATCGGGTTCTCGGGGTACGCCATGTCACACCAGCCTGTTCTGCACGAGGAACTCGACGAGCTTCTCGGCGGCATCGCCCTCGTCGGTGATCTTGACACCGGCCGCCCGCGGAGGCTTCTCGGAGACGGCGGTCATGATGGTGCGCGGAGCCGCCGCGGGGTCGGCCGACACGTCGAGGTCGGCGAGGGACAGCACCTCCAGCGGCTTCTTCTTCGCCGCCATGATCCCCTTGAAGTTCGGGAACCGGGCGTCAGGGAGCGCCTCGGTGATGGAGATCACGGCGGGCAGCGGCGCGGTCACCTGCTGGTTCCCCGCGTCCGCGCCCCGGGTGCCGGAGATGCCGTCGGCCGTGATCTCGACCGCGGAGAGGGCGGTGGCCTGCGCCCAGCCGAGGTGCTCGGCGAGCATCGCGGGCAGGACGCCACCGGCGCCGTCGGTGGACAGGTTGCCGGTGATGACGAGGTCGGGGGCGCCACGGCGGATCGCGGCGGCGAGGACCTCGGCGGTGCGTCCCAGGTCAGCACCGACGAGCTGCTCGTCGACGATGTGGATCGCGGAGGCGGCGCCGATCGCGAGGGCGCGTCGCACCGACGCGGTCGCGCTCTCCGGCGCCATCGTGAGGGCCACGACCTCGGTGCCCTCGTTCTTGTCGGCGTAGGAGAGAGCGACCTCGAGGGCCCGTTCCGTGATCTCGTCGAGGACCACATCCCCGGCGCCGCGATCGGCGAGGCCGGTCTCCAGATTCAACGTGCGATCACCATAGGTGTCCGGCACCTCTTTGACCAGGACGAAGATCTTCATCGAATGCTCCTCACGACACGCTGAGTCTATCCGCCCGCTCTTCTATGTAGCCAAAGGCAGAGGGATCCGCAGGCTGCACCCGACATTTCGGTCACGAATGTATACATAGTCGACAGCTGCCGTCCTCGGCTCGCCGCTGGCGACCGGGGGCGCCCCACGCCGGTACCGTAGAGACGTGGTCCGACCCCGCCCGCTTCCCGTCGACCCGCTCGCCGAGGCGAAGCGGCAGTGGATCGCGCACGGCTGGACCGAGGCCGCAGACGGCATGACGGTCGTCACGTCGGTGATGCGGGCACAGCAGCTCCTCCTCGCCCGCGTCGACGCGGCCCTCAAACCATTCGCGCTGAGCTTCGCGCGGTACGAGGTGCTCCGGCTGCTCGCCTTCAGCCGGGCCGGACGACTGCCGCTGTCGAGCGTCGTCGCGCGCCTGCAGGTCCACGCCACCACCATCACCAGCACCGCCGAGCGGCTCGTGCGCGACGGCCTCGTGATCCGCGAACCGCACCCCCACGACGGACGCGCCGCGATGCTCGCCCTGACCGACGCCGGGCGCGACCTCGTCGAGCGCGCCACGACCGCCCTGAACGCCGACGTCTTCGCCGACCCCGGCATGAGCGAGGCCGACGCCGCGGAGCTCGTCGCCATCGTCGCCCGCCTGCGCCGTGACGCCGGCGACTTCATCGATCCGCGCCCCCTCCCCGAACCGCTCTGATGCCCCGGTTCGTGCTCGACACCGTGATCGCGGCGCCCCGCCCGGTCGTCTTCGCCGCGGCACTGGACCCCGAACTGCATCTGCAGTCCATGGCGCGCTACAGCGAGACCATGATCGAGGAGCCTGCGGGCGGCGCGTTCACCGAGGGGTCCACGGTGACCTGGCGCGCGCGGCACTTCGGCATCCCGTTCCGCCTGCGCTCCGTGGTGTTCGACATCGACGCGCCGCATCGGTTCACGGACCGTCAGATCGCCGGACCGTTCCGCGAGCTCCGGCACGAGCATGTGTTCGAGGAGCACCCGCGTGGCACCCTCATGCGGGACACCGTCGTGTTCCGGTCGCCTTTCGGGCCCCTCGGCCGCCTCGTCGACGCCCTGGTCCTGGGGCGGTACATGGAGCGGCTGATCGCGGAGCGCAACACCGCCCTCGTCGCCGCGATCGAGGACGGCGGGCGTACTCTTCCTGCATGAGCGAACTGCGCGTGCACACCGTCCTCACCGGTCGCGGTCCCGCCGCGGCGATCCTCCTCACCGACGAACAGGTGGCCTCCTTCGGCGCGGGCAAGACCTTCCCGGTCGCGGTCACGATCGGCGGCCGCACCGCCCGCCTGCGCCTGGCCCGGATGGGCGGCGAGAACATGATCGGTCTCAGCAAGGCCGCCCGCGCAGACCTCGCGGTGGAGATCGACCAGGAGGTGGACGCCGTGATCCGGCTCGACACCGCAGAGCGGACGGTCGAGGTGCCGGCCGCCCTGGCCGCCGCCCTCGACGTCGACCCCGCGGTGCGCGCGGCCTTCGACGCCCTCTCCCCCTCAGCGCGGAAGGAGCACGCCAGGGCGGTCGCCGACGCCAAGCAGGACGCAACGCGCGAGCGCCGGATCGCGAAGATCGTGGAGTCCCTGCGCGGCTGACCCGTCCACAACTCAGGAGAATTGCGGCCCACAACCACGCGCAACCGCAGAACGCCGGCTCCGCGACTCGACCTCCTGAGTTGTGAACCGCGATCAGCGGTTCTGGAAGTCCGGCGTGCGCTTCTCGCGGAAGGCCGCCATCCCCTCCTTCTGGTCGTGCGTGTCGAACAGCGCCGCGAACGCCTGCTTCTCGTGGGCGAGGCCGGCGGACAGCGTCGTCTCCATCGCCGCATCGAGCGCGGCCTTGGCGGCGTAGACCGACGGCAGCGACTTCGACGCGATCGTCTCCGCCAGCGTCGTCGCCTCGGCCAGGAGGTCCGTCGCCGGGACGACGCGGGACACGAGTCCGGAACGCTCCGCTTCCTCGGCCCCCATGAAGCGGCCGGACAGCACGAGCTCCGCGGCCTTGTAGTACCCGACCGCGCGGATGAGCCGCTGCGTGCCGCCCATTCCGGGGATCACCCCGAGGTTGATCTCCGGCTGTCCGAACTTCGCAGTGTCCGCGGCGAGGATGATGTCGCACATCATCGCCAGCTCGCAGCCGCCGCCGAGCGCGAATCCGGAGACGGCCGCGATGACCGGGGTGCGCACGGCAGCGAAGTCGTGCCAGACGCCGAAGTGGTCGGTCTCGAGCATCTCCGCCGCGGACATGCCCTCCATCTCCTTGATGTCGGCACCGGCCGCGAAGGCCTTCTCGGAGCCGGTCAGGACGATCGCCCCGATCCCGTCATCCAGATCGAAGGCCTGCGCGGCCGCGGTGACCTCCTCGGCGAGCCGGCTGTTCAGCGCGTTGAGCGCCTCCGGACGGTGGAGGGTGATCCACCCCACGCGTCCGCGCTGCTCCACCAGGATCGTCTCGTACTCGGTCATCGCTGCCGCCTTCCTGTCGTTTGTCATCCACCCTCCCCTTCGAATCGCCCGATGTGCTGCATTTCGGCCGGATTCGCGACCATTCAGGCGATTCGAAAGCCGGGGTCAGCCGCGGATGTCGGTGATGATGCCGGAGAAGTCGCGGGCGGCGCCGTCGCCGGCGGCGTAGGCGGCGTACAGCTCCTGCGCCAGACGACCCATCCGGGCATCCGTCGAGGTCTGCTCGATGGCCTGCAGCGCGAGACCGAGGTCCTTCGCCATGAGGGCTCCGGCGAATCCCGGCTGGTAGTCCCGGTTCGCGGGGCTCGTGGGCACCGGGCCGGGGACGGGACAGTTCGTGGTGAGTGCCCAGCACTGCCCCGACGCCTGGGACACCACATCGAACAGGGCCTGATGCTCGAGTCCGAGCCGCTCGCCCAGCACGAACGCCTCGGCCACGGCGATCTGCGACACCGCGAGCACCATGTTGTTGCAGACCTTCGCCGCCTGTCCGAGTCCCGGTCCGCCGCAGTGCACGATGCGCTTCCCCATGATCTCCAGCAGCGGAAGCGCCGCCGAGAAGTCGTCGTCGGAGCCCCCGACCATGAACGCCAGGGTCCCGGCCTCCGCCCCGACCACACCTCCGGAGACCGGGGCGTCGATGTGCCGATGGCCCGCGGCGAGCGCGAGCGCATGAGCGGCCCGCGCCTCGTCCACCGCGATGGTCGACGACTCGATGAACAGCGTTCCGGGGCGCGCGGCTGCCAGCAGCTCCGTGCGGTAGGCCTCGATGACGTGCTTCCCCGCCGGGAACATCGTCACCACGACCTCCGCGTCCGTCACCGCCTCCGCGCCGCTCGCCGCCACGGGGATCCCGGCCGTCCCGGCCGCCTCGAGCGCCGCGGGCACGAGGTCGAAGCCGTGCACCTCGTGTCCGGCGGCGACGAGGTTCTTCGCCATCGGCAGGCCCATGTGGCCGAGGCCGAGGAAGGCCACGCGGGTCATGAGGCGCTCCGCATCGACGTCGACCCCGCGGGTCGCAGCATCTCCCGCCCCACGATGAGGCGCATGATCTCGTTCGTCCCCTCGAGGATCTGATGCACGCGGAGGTCGCGGACGATCTTCTCGATGCCGTAGTCCTGCAGGTAGCCGTAGCCGCCGTGCAGCTGGAGGGCGCGGTTGGCCACCTCGAAGCCGGCGTCGGTCGCGAAGCGCTTGGCCATCGCGCACCGCATCGTCGCGTCCGGCGCCTTCTCGTCCACTGCCTGCGCGCCGTCGCGCATCATCAGCCTCGCCGCCTGCAGGTCGGTGCGCATGTCGGCGATCGCGAAGAGGATCGACTGCTTCTCCGCCAGCGGCTCCCCGAACGCGACGCGCTCGTGCACGTACTGCACGGCCTTGTCGAGCGCTGCCTGCGCACCGCCGATCGAGCACGCCGCGATGTTGAGGCGTCCGCCGTTGAGCGCCGACATCGCGATCGCGAAGCCGCGGCCCTCGTCGCCGAGCATCGCGGACGCCGGCACCCGCACGCCGTCCATGATCACGGGACGGGTGGGCTGCGCGTGCCACCCCATCTTCTTCTCCGGGGCGCCGAAGCTCAGGTTCTCCGCGTCGCCGGGGACGAGGAAGGCGCTGATGCCCCGGGCTCCCGGCTCGCCGGTCCGCGCCATGACGACGTACACCGCGGCCTCACCGGCTCCGGAGATGAACTGCTTCACCCCGGTCAGCACGTACTCGTCGCCCTCGCGGACGGCACTGGTCGCGATGTTCGCCGCGTCGGATCCGGCTCCCGGCTCCGTGAGGCAGTAGCCGCCGAACTCCTGCATGGCGGTCAGCGACGGCAGCCAGCGCGACCGCTGCTCGTCGTCGCCGTAGGTGTCGATCATCCACACCACCATGTTGTGGATGGAGATGTAGGCGGCCACGGCGGGGTCGGCCTTGGCGAGCTCCTCGAAGATGGCGACGGTGTCGACGCGGGTGAGCCCCGTGCCGCCGAACTCCTCGCTCACGTAGATCCCGCCGAGGCCGAGTTCGCCACCGCGCTGGAGCGACTCCCGCGGGAACAGGTGCTTCTCGTCGCGTTCGGCGGCGAACGGAGCGAGCTCCGCATCGGCGAACTCCCGCACGGCGTCGAGGATCGCCTCGCGCTCCTCGTCAGTGGTGGTGACAGTGGTCATGGTCATCGCGTGTCCTTAGTGCATGGTGGGGATCACGAAGCTCGCGCCCTCGCGGATCCCCGACGGCCAGCGGCTCGTCACGGTCTTGGTCTTCGTGTAGAAGCGGAAGGCGTCGGCGCCGTGCTGGTTGAGGTCGCCGAAGCCGCTGCGCTTCCAGCCGCCGAATGTGTAGTAGGCGATCGGCACCGGGATGGGCACGTTCACGCCCACCATCCCGACCTCCACCCGGGCGGCGAAGTCGCGGGCGGCATCGCCGTCGCGCGTGAAGATGGCGACGCCGTTGCCGTATTCGTGCTCGGAGGCCATGCGCAGCGCCTCCTCGTAGTCGGCGGCGCGGGCGATCACGAGCACCGGGCCGAAGATCTCCTCGCGGTAGATCGCCATGTCGGTGGTCACGTGGTCGAAGAGCGTCGGTCCGAGGTAGAAGCCCTCCTCGTGCCCGGGGACCGTGAAGCCGCGGCCGTCGGCGAGCAGTGTCGCCCCCTCATCGATCCCCTGCTGGATGTAGCCCTCAACCCGCTCGACCGCGGCGCTCGTGACGAGGGGGCCGTAGTCGACATCCTTCGCCAGGGACGGCCCGACGCGCAGCTGGGCGACGCGTTCGGTGAGCTTGGCGGCGAGGGCGTCCGCGGTCTCCTCGCCGACCGGGACCGCGACGGAGATGGCCATGCACCGCTCCCCCGCGGAGCCGTAGCCGGCGCCGATGAGGGCGTCGACGGCCTGGTCGAGGTCGGCGTCGGGCATCACGATCATGTGGTTCTTCGCGCCGCCGAAGCACTGCGCCCGCTTGCCGTGAGCGGCCGCGGTGGCGTAGATGTACTCGGCGATGGGCGTGGAGCCCACGAAGCCGACCGCGCGGATCCGGTTGTCGGTGAGCAGCGTGTCCACCGCCTCCTTGTCTCCGTGCACGACGTTGAGGACACCGGCGGGCAGGCCCGCCTCGAGGAACAGCTCGGCGAGACGCACGGGCACCGAGGGGTCGCGCTCGCTCGGCTTGAGCACCACGGCGTTGCCGGCGGCGAGGGCGGGGCCGGCCTTCCACAGCGGGATCATGGCGGGGAAGTTGAAGGGCGTGATCGCCGCGACGACCCCGAGCGGCTGCCGCATCGAGTACACGTCGATGCCGGCCCCGGCACCGGTGGAGTACTCGCCCTTGAGCAGGTGCGGGGCCCCGGCGGAGAACTCGATGACCTCGAGACCCCGCTGGATGTCACCCTTGGCGTCGTCGACGGTCTTGCCGTGCTCGCTCGCGAGGAGTTCGGCGAGCGAGGTCATCTCCTGCTGCACGAGGTCGAGGAACCGCAGGAGGACGCGGGCGCGCTTCTGCGGGTTGGTCGCCGCCCACGCGGCCTGGGCCTGCTCGGCGTTCGCGATGACGCGGCGCACCTCATCCGCGGATGCGAGCGGCACCCGGGCCTGCACGGCGCCGGTGCTCGGGTCGAAGACGTCGGCGAAGCGGCCGTCTTCCGGGGTGACATGCGTTCCGCCCACGAAGTGCGAGATAGTACGGGTCATTGTGCGACATCCCTCCGTGCCCTCTTTGGCACATCGGCGAGTTTACTCCGACGACCGTGAAAATACGAGGACGTCCTTGTATCTCTTGTCGTCGGGCAGACGAGTGGCCGCACGGCGCCGTTCGCCCCTCGTTCACCCGCTGGCCACCTGGGCCGATTACAACTGCAGATGCACGGCACAGACTCAGACCGGATCGGGTAGTCGCGTCTCCCGTGCACACGGTGAGCACTCTCGCTCCCGAGACCCCCGCCGAATCGGGTCGGCGGGGGTCTTCTTCTTCCCTTCGAATCGCTTGCCTTGCTCCATTTCGCCCGGGGATGGAGCACAGCGCGCGATTCGAACCGGGGCTGTGGAGACCGGACCCAGCCCGACAGCAGCGGTGGGAGCGTGGGGGCATGGGACGACGACACGAGCTTCCGGCCCGCTTCGGGGTGGACTTCGCGGTACGGACGGCGCGGCTGCACGGCGTGAGCCGCGGTCGATTGCGCGGATCCGACCGGACACTTCTTCAGCCACGAGACCGCGGCCTCGATCTGGGGAGGCCCGCTACCGCTCGCCTTCGACGACCGCGGGAGCGTCGCGACGGCGGACGACCTCGCCCTCCACGTCAGCGCGTCCGGCGGGATCCCGATCCCTCGCGCCCGCGGCGTGACCGGACACCGCACGCTGTCCAGCCTCACCTCGATCCGTTATCGGGACGGCCTCCGGGTGACCTCCCCCGCCGCGACCTGGGTCCCCCTCGGCACGCTGCCGCTCGCGGACCTGGTGGCGCTCGGCGACTACTTCTGCCGACGCTGGAGGCCGGGGGTCGGGCGGCCGGATGTCGCGTGGCAGCCCTGGGCGACGATCGATGAGCTGCGGGAGATGCTGGCGGCATCCGGCCCGGATCTGGAGCCAATCGCGCGACTCGAAGGAGAACTAGAATCGACCAGGCGCCGCGACCCTGGCGCCGTCGCCCCGCGTCCGCACCCCGACGCCGCTCACCTCGAGGACCGCACCATGTCCGCATCCGCCCCTGTGTCCGAACCCGTCACCGTCTCCATCCGCCGCGAGGTCGACCCGGAGCGCATCGCCGAGGCGACCGCGTGGGTGCAGACCGGGGTGAACCTCGCGACGAAGTACCCGGGCTTCCTCGGCTCCGGCTGGGTCCGCGCGGGCGAGGACTCGCAGGTCTGGCACATGCTCTACCGCTTCGCGAGCGAGGACGCGCTCACCGCGTGGGAGCAGTCCGGGGAACGCGCCTGGTGGCTGTCGATGGGCCAGGGCTTCGTCCGCAGCGAGAGGTCCAAGCGCCGCTCGGGCATCGAGGGCTGGTTCGACGAGCCGTCCACCGGCTCCATCCCCGTCGTCGACCCGGACGGCACGACGAGCACCGTGACCGTCGCCCCGGCGCCGCCGCGGTGGAAGCAGGCCGTCTCGATCTGGCTCGGCTTCTTCCCCGTGAACCTCGCGTTCACCTACGCCATGAGCCCGGTGCCGGGATGGGACGTCGTTCCGCTGTGGCTCCGCGTGCTCATCACCACCCTCGTGCTCACGCCGATCATGACGTACTGGGTGCTGCCGTTCGTCACGCGCTCCCTGCGGAACTGGCTCGCCCGCTAGCGGAACCGCCTTCTCAGGAGCCGGACTCCGACCCCGGGGTGACGCCCTTCTTCGCCGGTTCCACGAGCGACAGCGGATCGGCGATGTCCTCCAGCGACTTCCCGGCCGCACTGACGCCGAAGACACCGCACACGACACCGCCGAACATCATGATCGCCGCGCCGAGCACGTACCCCCAGAACAGCGGACCGCGGTCGCCCGACTCCGCGCTCGCGCCGATCAGCGCGCCGTAGAGAACCGGGGCGACCGCGCCGACGAGCTGCCCGATGGAGAACACGTAGGAGATCACCTGGCTGCGCAGCTCGAGTGGGAAGATCTCGCTCACGGTCAGGTACGCGGCGGACGCACCGGCCGAGGCGAAGAAGAACGACGCGCACCAGAACGCCGTGTGCGTGCCCGCGTTCAGCACACCCGCGTTGAAGAGGAAGGCGCTGACGAGCAGGATCAGACCCGCGAGCACATAGGTGCCGAACAGCATCCGCCGACGACCCCACGTGTCGAAGAAGTGGCCGAGGATGAGGGCGCCCGCGAGGTTGCCGACCGCGAAGACGATGAAGTACTGCGATGCGGACGCCGGCGGGGTGTCGTAGAAGTTCTCCAGCACGAGCGCGTACGTGAAGAAGATCGCGTTGTAGAGGAAGGACTGCGTCACCATCATGGTGATGCCGACGAGCGTGCGCCGCGGGTACTTCTTGAACAGCACCTTCGCGATCACGAGGAGCGGGACGCTGCCGTACTCCTTGACCGTGATGGCTTTGCTCTCGTCCACGGGCTCGATCGACTTGCCCTCCTTGCGGATGCGCTCCTCGATCTCGTCGACGTTGCGCTCCGCCTCCTCCTCGCGGCCGTGCGTCATCTGCCAGCGGGGGCTCTCCGGGATGTGCCGCCGCAGCCAGATGATGAGGATGCCGAGGATCGGACCGACGAAGAAGCTCAGCCGCCAGCCGATGTCGGCGGGGAGGAGGTCGGTGTTGAGGAAGAACATGTTGGCCACGGCACCGAGCGCCGCGCCACCCCAGTAGGTGCCGTTGATGGCGATGTCGACGCGGCCGCGGTACTTCGCGGGGATGATCTCGTCGATGGCCGAGTTGATCGCCGCGTACTCACCGCCGATTCCCGCGCCGGCGACGAAGCGCCAGATGTAGAAGAACCAGGGGGCGAACGCGAGACCGGCGACGGCCGACCCGACGAGGTACACCCCGAGCGAGAGCAGGAAGAGGTTCTTGCGGCCGAGGCGGTCGGCGAGGCGGCCGAACACGAGGGCGCCGAACACCTGGCCGAGCAGGTAGCAGGTGCCGGCGAGGCCGACCTCGGCGGGACCCATCCCCAGCGTCTGCGCGTAGCCGTTGGCCGCGACGATCTGCACCTCGAGGCCGTCGAGGATCCAGGAGAACCCGAGTCCGACGACGATCATCCAGTGGAAGCGCGACCAGGGGAGCCGGTCCATGCGCGCGGGGACGAGCGACCGGACCTCCTTGACGGTGACGTCGGACGCGGACATGGGGCCTCCTTCTCGTGGGACATGCTTTCGTCCCGGATCCGGTTTACTCCTCCCGGAAATCCGCCGCATCCGCTTGACCCGGGGGCCGTCGGCACGCTACTGCTCCGAATCGCGCGAATGGCTCCATCCCGCGGTGAGATGGAGCCATTCCGGCGATTCGAACGGAGAGGTCAGCCGGCCACGTGCCGCTCGTCGGGGCCGTCGTAGTGGGACAGCGGACGGATCAGGGCGTTCGCGCCGGCCTGCTCGATGACGTGGGCCGTCCATCCCGTCACCCGCGCCGCGACGAACAGCGGCGTGAAGGTGAGCGTGTCGAAGCCGATGAGGCTGTACGCGGGACCGGACGGGTAGTCGAGGTTCGGGTGGATGCCCTTGCGCTCGACGAACTGCGACTCCAGCGCGTCGTACAGCTCGGCGACGTCCTCCCGGCCGTAGTGCGCGACGAGGGTGTCGAGCGCGGCCTTCATGGTCGGCACCCGTGAGTCGCCGTTCTTGTAGACGCGGTGTCCGAAGCCCATGATCTTGCGCTTCTCCGCGAGAGCCTTGTCGAGCCAGGTCTCGACGGCGTCCGCCGATCCGATCTCCTTGAAGATGTGCAGCACGGCCTCGTTCGCCCCGCCGTGCAGCGGGCCCTTGAGCGCACCGATGGCCCCGACCACAGCCGAGTAGATGTCGCTGAGGGTCGAGGTGATGACCCGGGCGGTGAAGGTCGAGGCGTTGAAGGAGTGCTCGGCGTAGAGGATCATCGACCGGTTGAAGGCGTCGACCACGACGTCGTCGGCCTCTTCCCCGAACGTCATCCAGAGGAAGTTCGCCGAGTAGTCGAGGTCGTCGCGCGGAGGGATGAGCTCCTGGCCACGACGGCGACGCTGACCGTAGGCGACGATGGCCGGCAGCGCCGCGAACAGGCGGATGCTGCGCGCCAGGTTCTGCTCCGGGCTGCCACCGGCATCGAGCACCGAGCCGCCGGCCTCGGGGTCCGATGCGCCGATCAGGCTGACCGCGGTGCGCACCTCGTCCATCGGATGCGCCTCGAGCGGCACGAGATCGATGGCGGCCTTGACGTTGTCGGCCAGGGCGCGGTGCTTGCGCTCCTCCAGCCGGAACGCGGCCAGCTCGTCGCCCGTCGGCAGCTCGCCGTTCCACAGCAGGTACGCCACCGCCTCGAAGGACTGCGTGTCGGCGAGCTCCTGCACGGGATAGCCGCGGTAGAGCAGGCTGTTCGTCTCGGGGTTGACCTTCGAGATCGCCGTCGTGTCGACGACGACGCCCGCGAGGCCCTTCTTGATGTCCGGCTCGGTCATGGTCACTCCTTCGTAACGGTGAAGTTGAAGACGCCGGAGTCGAAACGGTTGTACGACTCGTAGTCGATCAGCTCGTAGAGGTCGGCGCGGTGCTGCATCTCGCCGAGCTTCGAGGTCAGGTGCCCCTCGTCGTTCAGCGTATCCAGTGCGCGGCCCGCGGCCCCCATCGAGATGCGCAGCAGCGACACCGGCCAGATCACCATCCGCACCCCGGCGTCGCGGAGACTGTCGACGGAGAACAGCTCGCTCTTGCCGAACTCGGTCATGTTCGCCAGGATCGGCACGTCCAGCGCCGCGGCCATGGCCTCGAACTCGCCGATCGTGCGCATGGCCTCGGGGAAGATCGCATCGGCTCCCGCGTCGACGAGCGCCTGGGCCCGGTCGATCGCCGCGTCCAGCCCCTCGATCGCCCGGATGTCGGTGCGCGCCATGATCAGGAAGTTCTCGTCACGGCGGGCGTCGGCGGCTGCGCGGATGCGCTTGATCGCGGTGTCCTCGTCGACCACGGCCTTGCCGTCGAGGTGGCCGCAGCGTTTCGGGTTGATCTGGTCCTCGATGTGCGTTCCCGCGAGGCCGGCGTCCTCGAGCTCCTGGATCGTGCGGGCGACGTTCATCGGCTCGCCGAAGCCGGTGTCGGCGTCGACGATCGCGGGGAGGTCGGTCATCCGAGCGATCTGCTTCGCCCGCCCGGCGACCTCGGTGAGCGTGGTGAGGCCGATGTCGGGCAGGCCGAGGTCGGCGGAGAGCACGGCGCCCGAGATGTAGACACCCTCGAACCCCTTCTGCTCGATCAGTCGGGCGCTCAGGGGGTTGAACGCGCCGGGGAAGCGCAGCAGCTCCCCGGAGGCGAGCCGTTCCCGGAACAGGCGCCGCTTCTCGGCCGGCGTCGTGGTGGAGTACAGCATCAGTTGCTCCCCTTCGATCGGTGTTCACAGCTCAGGAGACCGGCGGGGGAAAGTGCCGTGTAGGCGGTCAGCCGACGCATTCCGCGCCGATTCTCCTGAGTTATGAACGGCGTGGGCATCAGAACAGACCGGCGGGCGCCGCGGCGTCGTCGAGCAGACCCGGCTTCGCGACGATCGAGAGCTCGGCGACCTCGGCGGCCGTGAGCTCGGGCAGGCGCTGCACGAGCTCCAGGAACCGCTCGATCTCAGCGGCCTCGAGTACGGGCTCCGCGAGCAGGCGGAACTTGGCGATGTAGTTCTCCCGTGCGAACGGGCGCGCACCGAGCGGGTGGGCGTCGGCGACGGCGATCTCGTCCACCACGGTCGAGCCGTCGGTGAGGAGGATCTCGACGCGGCCGCCGAAGGCCTTCTCGTCCGGGTCCTCCGAGTGGTAGCGGCGCGTCCACTCCGCGTCCTCGGCCGTGGTGATCTTGTGCCACAGGGCGACGGTGTCGGCCCGGCCGGCGCGCTCCGGCGTGTAGGAGTCGACGTGGTGCCAGCCGCCGTCCTGCAGCGCCACCGCGAAGATGTACGGGATCGAGTGGTCGAGCGTCTCGCGGGACGCCGTCGGGTCGTACTTCTGCGGGTCGTTCGCACCCGAGCCGATCACGTAGTGCGTGTGGTGGCTGGTGTGCAGCACGATCGAGGCGATGTTCGCGGGGTCGCGGAGCGCCGGGTTCGCCGTGCCGAGCTTGCGGGCGAGGTCGATCCACGCCTGCGCCTGGTACTCCGCGGAGTGCTCCTTCGTGTAGGAGTCGAGGATCGCGCGCTTGGGCTCGCCCGCAGCGGGCAGCGGCACCTCGTAGGCGGCGTCCTTGCCGTCGAGCATCCAGGCGATCACGCCGTCCTCGCCTTCGTAGATCGGCGCGGGGCTGGTCTGGCCGCGCATCGCCCGGTCGACCGCTTCCACGGCCATCTTGCCGGCGAAGGCCGGGGCGTGCGCCTTCCACGTGGAGATCTCGCCCTTGCGGCTCTGCCGGGTGGCAGTCGTGGTGTGCAGCGCCTGGCCGACCGCCTGGTAGATCGTCTCGACGTCGAGGCCGAGGAGGGTGCCGATGCCGGCGGCGGCGGACGGGCCGAGGTGCGCGACGTGGTCGATCTTGTGCTTGTGCAGGCAGATCGCGCGCACCAGGTCCATCTGGATCTCGTAGCCGGTGGCGATGCCGCGCATGAGCGCGCTGCCGTCCTTGCCGGTGTGCTGCGCGACCGCGAGGATCGGCGGGATGTTGTCGCCCGGGTGCGAGTACTCGGCGGCGAGGAACGTGTCGTGGTAGTCGAGCTCGCGCACGGCCACGCCGTTCGCCCAGGCCGCCCACTCCGGGCTGGTGCGGCGGTCGAGCGGTGTTCCGAAGAGGTTGGCGCCGGCACCACCGGTGGACACGGGGTGGCTGAACGCCTGCGCGCGGGCTGCGACGATCGGCGCACGGGTGAGGGAGGCCGCGGCGACGGACGCGTTGTCGATGATGCGGTTGATGATCATGTCGACGACGGGCTGCTCGACCTCGATCTGGTCGACCGCGACCTCGGCGATCTTCCAGGCGAGCTGGTCCTCGCGGACGAGGTTCTCGGAGCTGGCGTGCACGCGGACGTGGTGGGTGACGGTCATGAGTGTCCTTCGCTGTCGGGGAGGGAGTCGAGGATGCCTGTGAGCGCGTTGTGCAGGTGCACATGCGTGGCATGGGCGGCGAGGTCGCCGTCGCGGGCGGCGAGCGCCTCGGCGATCGTGCGGTGCTCGGCCGCGGAGGCTGCGAGCCGCGCGGGCTTGTCCCGCGCCATGCGCCGCACGCGGACGAGGTGGGTGCGGACCGTGCGCAGCGCCGCGGCGATGTAGTCGTTGGCGACGGCGTCGTCGAGGGCCGCATCGAACCGCGCGATCAGCGCGTAGTAGGCGTCGCGGCCCTCCGCCCTGGTGAGGTCCACGTGCGCGAACTCCGCGGCGAGCGCGGCGAACCGGTCGGCGTCGCCCCGGACGGCCGCGAGGCGGGCGGAGGTCTCCTCCAGCGCGCGGCGGATCTCGAACAGGGACCGGATGTCGTCGGCGTCGAGGTCGGCGACCACGGTGACGCGGGGCGACTGCTGCACGACCAGACCGTCGGCTGCCAGACGACGCAGCGCCTCCCGCAGCGGCGTCCGGCTCACGCCGAGGCGCTCGGCCTGCTCCACCTCGCCGAGCACGAAACCGGCCGGCAGCTCCCCGGACTGGATGCCGTCCAGGAGCGCCGCATAGGCGCGATCACCCATGGACGTGCGCTCGACCGGGAGGACCATATCGCCAGTGTATACATAACTGGCCCTCCTTGGTCCTTTTCTCTGGTACAGGCGTTCCATTCGTATACATAGTCTCCGCCCAGCCGTTCCCCCATCCGGGCACAGCTTCGGAGATCGCCGCGGACACGCCGCACGGCGGGGCCGGGGGGCGGCGTGTCGGCCCTGGAGTCCGAAGTCGTGCCCGCGGGACGCCGCTCAGGCGGCGGGGCGGGGCTCGCCGAGCTTCACCACGACCACACCGGCGAGCACGAGCACGCCACCGACGGCCTGCAGCGGACCGGGGAGCTGGCCGAGCAGAAGCCAGCCGAAGAGGAGGGCGGCCACGACCTCGGCGAGGGCGACGAACGAGGCCAGGCGCGAGCCGAGCATCCGTGTCGAGACGATGCCGAGCACATACGCGAGGGCCGTCGCGATCACGCCGATCGCGAGCACCGGCACGAACCAGGGCACCGCGCCGAAGCGGTAGTCGACGTCGGCGGTCGTCCACGCGAAGGGCAGCACCCCGACGAGCGCGGCGAGACTCAGGCCGACGGCGCCGAGCAGCAACCCGCTCCCCGCGAGCGCGATCGGCGGGATGCCGGTGTCGGCCCGGGCGGACAGCACGAAGTAGCTCGCGGCCCCCACCATCGCACCGAGCGCCCAGAGCACCCCGGGCACGTTCACCTGCGCACCGGTGACGATGTCGAGCATGAGGACGAGTCCGACGAAGGCGATGCCGGCACCGAGGACGCTGCGCCGCGTGGGACGCTCTCCCCGACGCAGCCAGAGCCAGACGAGCACCGCGACCGGGGCGGTGTACTCGATGAGCAGAGCGATCCCGACGTCCATCACCGCGACAGCCTGGAAGTAGCAGAGCTGGGTGGCTGCGACGGCGAGCAGGCCATAGGCGGCGACCATCCCCGCGTTCTGCCGGAGCGCACGCCACCGTCCCCGCAGCGCGAGAAGAGTGGGGACGAGCAGCACGAGCGCCGCGACCCACACCCGCACGGTGACGGCGGCACCCGGCGTCCACCCCGCATCGATAAGCCCGCGCGCCCAGGCCCCGGAGGACCCGAACGCGAAAGCGGCGGCGATCGCGAGCGGGAGGCCGAGACGCACACTCGCCCGTGTGCTTATCGTGTCATCAGCCACGGTGCTCATGGGAGATGACGGTACGCCGACGGGAGTAAGCTGTCAACATGGTCTTCACCGATGACACCGAGGACGCACTCCGAGCGGCGGTCTGGCTCGCGAACTCGGCGGAAGAGCCGGACACCCTCGTGGATATCGACGACGAGAAGACCTTCCTCCAGGTGTTCCCGTACACGGGACGGGTCGACAGGGACGCGGTGGAGCTCGACGACCTCCGCGCTCTGCGCCCGCGGCTCCGTGCCATGCTGCTGGCTCCGCGCGACGAGATGGCCGCGCACGTGAACGCCGCTCTCGCGGAGGTGCGTCTGACCCCGCGGCTCGTCCGTCACGACGAGCTGGACTGGCACCTGCACGGCCTCGCCGATGAGCGCCCGCTGGCCGAACGCGTGCTCGTGGAGACGGCGATGGCTCTGATCGACGTCATCCGCACGGACGAAGGCTCTCGCCTCACCGTCTGCGCGGACGAGACCTGCCAGGCGATCGCGCTCGACCTCTCCCGCAACCGCTCCAAACGGTACTGCTCCACGAGCTGCGCCAACCGCAACGCCGTGGCGGCCTATCGCGCCCGGCGCGCCGCCGGCTGACCCCGTCGCCCGCCACGCTCGGAGGCCGCCCTCTCCGAGCGAGATCTGATGCTGCCCGCTCTTCACAAACGATTATCGATTAGTGTAATGTCGCGAGCGGCCCTCCCTCATGCATCAGGAAAGGATCAACGATGATCAAGGCCCGAGTCCTCCCCCTCGCCGGCATCGCGGCGGTATCCGCCCTCGCCATCGCCGGCTGCTCGACCACCGCCGGTGACGACGGCGGCGATGCCGGCGGCGACGTCACCGTCCGCATGCTCGTGAACGTCACCCCGAACCTGACCGAGGAGTTCTGGAACGACCTCGTCGCCCCGTTCGAGGACGCCAACCCGAACATCGACGTCGTCATCCAGAACCCGGGTGCCGAGGGGGTCGAAGCCGCCGTGCCGCGTCTGCTGGCCGCCGGTGACGCTCCCGACGTCGTGCAGTCCATCGCCCCGACGACCAAGCTCGCTCCCGAGCTCGTCGACCTCTCGCAGTACGAATGGGCGTCGTCCGGTCCGCTCGCCGACCAGTACTCGATCGACGGCAAGAACTACATGGCCGGCATCGGCGTGCAGCTGCAGAGCCTCTTCTTCTACAACAAGACCGCCTTCGAGGAGGCCGGGATCACGGAGCTGCCGACGACCGTCGACGAGCTCACGGACGCCCTCGGGAAGCTCAAGGACGCAGGGTGGACCCCCGTCCAGACCGGCGGTGACTGGATGACCAGCCACACGCTGCAGGCGCTCGGACTGCCGACCATCATCGCCGACGACCCGGAGTGGTTCCAGGACATCTCGGCGGGCGACGTCACGTTCAGCGAGACCTACGGCGACGCGGTCGAGACTTACGCGGACTGGGTGTCCGAGGGGTACATCCCCGGCGACGCCCTGGGCATCAAGTACCCGGATGCCGAGCAGGCCTTCCTCTCCGGCAAGACCGCGGTGTACTCGATGGGCAGCTGGTTCGCCGGCACCCAGGCGAAGGCGACGGACTCGGCCGACATCGGCGTCTTCCGCGCCCCCGCGATGAGCGCCGACGAGCAGCCCGCGATGGGCGCCAACATCGCCAGTCCCTACTCGATCCTCAAGGCGAGCAAGAACCAGGATGCCGCGGCGAAGCTCATCGAGTTCCTCACCACCGACCAGACCGCCGTGAGCGACCAGCTCGCTGTCGACGGCAACTTCCGCGACGGCTACGAGTACGACATGACGCCGCTCGGCGAGGAGCTGCTGCAGATCGTCGCCGACACCCCCGCCGAGGCCTACACGCCCACCGGCGGTGGCTACGGCGAGCGCACCCTCCCCGACGGCTACGCGGGCGAGATCAACACCCAGACCCAGGCCCTCCTCGGCGGCGCGCCCGCCGACCAGGTGCTGCAGGCCATGGACGACTGGTTCGCCGCGAACGCCGGCTGACCCTCGAGGAGCCGGGGACGCACCGTCCCCGGCTCCTCCCCGGCGCTGCTCCAGCGCCCTCCCCGCTTACGCGCCACCGAGAACGAGAGTGCCGCCATGACCCCGCCCACCACGACCGCGCCACCCCCGGCCGCGGCCACCGCCCCGACAGGACCATCCACGCCGATGAGCTCGACCCCCGCCCCGCGCCGCCGCACCGCGCTGCAGCAGTGGCGGAACCGGATCCCCGGCATCCTCATGGGAGGCCCGGCCGTCGCCGTGTTCCTGGCGATGTTCGTCATCCCGATGATCCTCGCGGCGGTGCTCAGCTTCACCGACTGGAACGGGTACAGCCTCAACTTCACCTTCGTCGGCTGGGACAACTACATCAAGGCGTTCCGCAGCCCGCGCTCGATACAGGCCGCGATCTTCACGGGCATCATCGCCGTGGTCGGCACGATCCTCTGCAACGCCATCGGCCTCGCGATCGCCGCCCTCATCTCCGGGCCCGGCCGCTCGAACACGATCCTGCGGACGGTCTTCTTCTACCCGTACGTGATCAGCGCCCTCATCATCGGCTTCCTGTGGTCGGCGATGCTCTCCCCCACCGGCGCCGTCAACGGTCTGCTCAGCACGCTCGGCCTCCCGGCGATGCCGTTCCTCACGGACCCGACCTTCGCCAAGGCGAGCGTGATCTTCACGATCGTGTGGTCGCACTTCGGCTTCAACATGATCCTGTTCCTCGCCGGCATCAAGTCGGTCCCGGCGGAGTACTACGAGGCGGCGACGGTGGACGGCGCCACGCGGTGGCAGCAGTTCCGCTCCATCACGCTGCCGCTCATCGCCCCCGTCTTCACCGTGAACCTCGTGCTCACGCTCGTCGGGCTCCTCAAGGCGTATGACGTGGTGCTGTCGCTCACCGACGGCGGGCCTGCCGGCTCGACGCAGACCATCGTCTACCAGATCCTCAAGGACTCCTTCGCGAACTCGGCCCTCGGCTTCGGCGCCGCGCAGTCCATGATCCTCCTCATCGTCACCGCGGTCGTCGGCCTCGCCGTCACCCTGGTGCGACGCCGCGCCGAGCAGAAGGCGACCGACTGATGAAGCAGACCCGCAACCGCCCAGCCCTCGCCGTCAGCGCGATCCGGTGGATCGTCCTCGGCGTCGTCGCGATCACGATGCTGATCCCGATGTACACGATGCTGATCAACGCCTTCAAACCGCAGGCCGACATCATCGAGAACCCCCTGCTGATCACTCCGCAGATGTTCACGTTCGACTACCTGTGGGCCGCGATCACGAGCAGCAAGTTCAACGTGATCGCCGCGTACGGCATCACGCTGCTGTTCGTCGTGCTGGTGAATCTGTGCTGCATCGCCCTCGCCGCGCCCGTCGCCTACGTGATCGCGCGCGGACGGTCGAAGTGGCACCTGGGACTCCTGCTGCTCTTCGTCTCCGGGCTCTTCATCCCGGGCCAGGTGACGCTGATCCCTGTGGTCTTCGTGCTGCGGGTGCTCGGGCTCATCAACACGATCCCCGGGTTCATCCTCTTCGAGACCGCGGCGACCCTGCCGGTGACGATCTTCCTGTTCACCGCCTACCTCCGTAGCGTGCCCCGCGACATCGACGAGGCGGCGTCGCTGGACGGCGCCGGTCCCATCCGCGCATTCTGGGCGTGCATCTTCCCGATCATGAAGCCCGTGGTCGCGACGGTCGTGGTGCTCAACTCGATCGGGGTGTGGAACGACTTCGTGAGTCCGCAGATCATCCTCGGGCCGAGCTCCGGGATCTACACGGTGACCACCGGGGTGTATGCGGCGGTCGGACAGTTCTCCACCGACTACACGCAGGTGTTCCCGACCCTCCTGCTGGCCGTGCTGCCCGCGATGGTGTTCTTCATCGTGATGCAGCGCCACATCATCGGCGGCCTGGTCGCCGGAGCGACGAAGGGATGACCGTGCCGGAGACCCCGCTCACCCGTCCGCTGCGCACGATCCCGGCATGGGCCGTGCTGCAGCGCCGGCTCTTCGCCGAGGTCGAGGAGGCCCGCCGCCTCTTTCGCGACCGCTACACGCTGCCGGACGGCCGCCTCCGCGGCGTCGCCGAGTTCATCGACCGCGACGGCGTGGACGACCTGTACGAGCCGTTCTTCAACTGGCCCGCGTTCTACCTGCTCGGCGGCCCCGACGAGGTTCTCGCCGACGCCAAGCGGCACTGGGAGGGCGTGACCGTGCAGCTCGCCGAGGCGGGCATGCTCGCCGAGGAGTACGACAACGGCTACGACTGGTTCCATCAGGGCGAGTCGCTGCTCTTCCTCGCCGGCATCTGCGCCGCCGACCCGGCCGACACCGCGTTCGCCGCGCGGGCGGCCCGGTTCGCGGCCCTCTTCACCGACCCCGCGAAGGGCAACTACGACGCCGAGCGCAACATGATCCGCTCGCCGCACAACGGCGCGCTGGGCGCCCGCGAGGGACTCGACGAGAAGATCGTGCCGTACACGGCCGACCGGGACGAGATGCGCCCCTACGGCCTGCCGCTGCACGGTGTGGACGGGATCGCCTCGTGGGAAGACCTCGCCGACCCCGCGCACGCCCAGCGCATGGCGGAGGAGATGCAGCGCCGCGCGGCCGGTGACATCGCCGTGAACCTCGCCGCGACCTCCCTCGCCGCGAACCGCTGGCTCTACGACGGTGACGAGGAGGCGGCCGCGTGGATCCGCCGGTACGTCGACGGCTGGCGCGCGCGGGCGGACGGCGGGCTGCTCCCCGACAACGTCGGCCCGGACGGCACCGTCGGCTCCCTCCACGACGGCCGCTGGTGGGGCGGGCACTACGGCTGGGCCTGGCCGCACGGGCTGCACTCGGTCGGCATGAGCGCCCTGATCGGTGCCCTCAACCACGCGCTCGTCACAGGCGACGACGCCGCCCTCGACCTCGTGCGCACGATGCTCGACACCGTGCTCGCCGAGGCGCGCACGGGCAGCGTCGCCGAGTCCACCTACAGCCTGCGCGGCGGATGGATGGCCCGGCTCGGTGCCGCCGCCACCGAGCCGGGACTGCTCGTCCCCTACCGTCACGGCGCGGACGGCTGGTTCGACTACGGTCCGCTGCAACTCGACCTCCCCCTGTGGCTCTGGTGGTGGTCGCGACGGGCGTCTGACCGGGAGCGGCTGGAGACGGCGATCGCCGGTCTCCCCGACTCCACCGACCTCGTCGCGCCGTTCCGCGACAAGGAGGAGGCGGGCCACGAGGCCGGCTGGTTCGCGTATCTCTCCGGCGACCTCCCGGAGTACCCGGTGCGGGCGCTGGAGATGGCGCTCGGCCAGGTGGCGCGCCGTGCCGCGATGATGCTCGCCGACGACCGCGACCCCGACGCCGCGCACCTGCACTTCTGGCAGCGCGTGAACCCCGTCGTGACCGAGGTGCTGACCCAGCTCGTCGGCGGGGCTCCACAGGTGCTCTACAACGGCGGACTCGGTTTCACGGCTCTGCGCTACGAGGATGTGGACCGCGCGCGACCCGGGCTCCCGGAGGACGTCGCCGCGCTCGTGCACCGCCTCGACGACCACGGCATCGGCGTGCAGCTCGTGAACACCTCCGCCGTGCACACGCGCACCGTGCGGCTGCGCGGCGGGCGCTTCGGGCTCGACCGGATCGTCCAGGTGACCGCCACCGGGGAGGAGCCCGGCTTCTGGCCCGGCGCCTCGGGCACCTACACGGCCGCGGACGCCCCGCTCGTCACGACGACCCTCGATGTCGACGACGACCTCGTGGTGACCCTGCCCCCGGCGCACACCGCCGACCTCGACCTGACCATCGCGCGTGCGACCGGCTCGCCGCGCCACCTGTTCCCTGAAGGAGACGCATGAGCGCCGATCTGATCCGACCCGACTTCGCCCTGCCCGTGCGGGGTGGGGCCTACGAGCGGCCCTCGCGCGAGGTGGTCGACTCCTTCGACGCGATCTCCTCCGCCACCGCGTGCGCCAAGCTGCACGGGCTCGGGATCCGCCGCAGCTACATCGACGGGCCGGAGCCGCTGAGCCTCGGTCAGCGCGTGGTCGGCTCGGCGCTGACGCTGCAGTTCATGCCGCAGCGCGAGGACATGGCCTCCGGCGACGGTCAGGAGTACGCCGAGCGGCACACCGCCCTGTGGCACGTGCTCGAGGCCGTGCAGCCCGGCGACGTGCTGGTGATCCAGGCCTACGGCAGCCGCTTCTCCGGGTGCATCGGCGACATCCTGGCGCGTTACTTCGCACGCAAGGGCGGGGCGGGGATCGTCGTGGACGGCCGCATCCGCGACGCCGGCCGCATCCGCGAGCTCGGCATCCCGGTGTGGTCGACGGGCACGACCCCGCACTACGCCTCGCAGTCGGAGCTCGTGCCGTGGGCGTACGACGTGCCGGTCGCGGTGGGCGGTGCGCTGTGCATGCCGGGCGACCTCGTGGTCGCCGACGACGACGGCCCCGTCGTGGTGCCGCAGGCGATGGCGCCGCAGGTCGTGGACGACGCGCGCGATCATGAGGAGTGGGAGGTGTTCAGCCGCCGCCGCCTCGACGAGGGCGCGCGCCTGAGCGACTACTACCCGCTGACCCCCGACAGCCGCGAGGAGTACGAGGCATGGCGTTCCGTCCAGAGCTCCGTCCGCTGAACCCCGCCGCCGCCGCGCGCGACGACGTCGGACTCGGTTGCGCGCCGATCGGCAACCTCTTCGCCCCCGTGGCGGACGCCGACGCGGTGGCCACCGTGCATGCGGCGCTCGCCCGGGACGTGCGGTTCTTCGACACCGCGCCCCTGTACGGGTCGGGTGAGAGCGAGCGGAAGCTCGGCCTCGCCCTCCGCGACGTCCCGCGCGACGACTACGTGATCGCGACGAAGGTCGGCCGGGTGCTCGTCGATGCGGACGGCCGGCCGGTCTCGGGAGCCGCGAGCGGGCACGACTCGGTCGTCGATCTCAGCAGGGACGGCGTGCGGAGGAGCCTCGACGGCAGCCTCGCCCGGCTGGGCGTCGATCGCGTGGACGTGCTGCACCTGCACGACCCCCTGGACGTGGAGGCGGCGTTCGCGACAGCACTCCCGGCGCTCGTCGAGCTGCGCGACGAAGGGGTGGTGCGCGCGATCAGTGTGGGCCTCGGGCGGCTCGACCCCCTGGAGCGCTACGTCGCCGAGGCGCCGCTCGACGTGGTGATGGAGGCCGGACGACTCACTCTGCTCGACCGCTCCGCCCTGGACCGGCTGCTGCCGACCGCGGCGGCGCGCGGCATCGGGGTGCTCGCGGCCGCCGTGTTCAACTCCGGCATCCTCGTCGACCCGGTCGGCTCGCCGTTCTTCGAGTACAAGCCCGCACCACCGGAGCTCCGGGAGCGGGCGCTGCGGTTGCAGGCCGTGTGCGCGACGTACGACGTGCGGCTCGCGGATGCCGCGGTGCAGTTCCCGCTGCGGCACGGTGCGGACGCCGTAGTCGTCGGGGCGCGGACGCCCGCGGAGGTGGACGCGTTCGTGGACGGCCTCGACGCCGAGCTGCCCGCCGCGCTGTGGGACGCCCTCGACGCGGAGGCCGCGTGATCGCGCGGCGCAGGGTCTGACGTGCGGATCGTCGACACCCACGTGCACGTCTGGGACGCGGATGCCGTGCCGATCCCGTGGTTCCGCGACGATCTCGGCCTTCCCCGCCACGCCGCGGCCACAGACCTCGGGCGGGAGCTGACGGACGCCGGCGTCTCCTCCGCCATCGCCGTGCAAGCAGCGGACTCGGTGGCCGAGGCGGAATGGCTGACGGCGACGGCCGCCCGGGACCCGTACCTGCGGCGCGTGGTGCTGCAGTACACCCCCGCGCCGGGACGGGCCGCCGGCGCCACCGCAGTCGCGTTCTCTCCCGCCGTGGTCGGCGTGCGCGCCGCGGTGCCGCAGTACGCCGCTGACCTGTCCGATGTGGACGGCCTCGACGCCCTCGCCGACCACCTGGGCGCGACCGCCCGCACCCTCGAACTCCTCATCCGTCCGGACCAGCTTCCCGCCGCGGCCACCCTCTCCCGACGGCACCCCGGCACCGCGATCGTCCTCTGCCACCTCGGCCTCGGCGCCCGGACGGCCGATGCCGCATGGCTCTCCGCCCTCGCCGAGGCCGCGTCGGCTCCCGGGGTGTCGGCGAAGGTGTCCGGACTCGACCTTGGGGCACGCGGGGCGGACGAGTCGCGGGAACTGCTGCGCTCCGCATTCACTCTCTTCGGCGCGGACCGGCTGATGTTCGGCAGCGACTGGCCGATGTCCACGCGGACCACGACCTACGCGGAGGTGCTCGCCGCGACCCGGCGGGCTCTTCCTCCCCTGTCCCCTTCCGAGGCTCGAGCGTTCTGGTCCGGCACCGCCGACCGCCTCTCCCCCTTCACGGCATAGCCCTCCCCCGTCGCAGATCCTCACCGCGTCGCAGGGACTCTGGTCACCCGTGCGACCCCGGTGCGAAACTGCGACCCCGCGCAGGGACTCCCCACCCCGGGACCCTTCCACACCCCCGTCGCGGATCCGCCCCGTGTCGCAGGGGCTCCGGCCAGCCGTGCGACCCCGGTGCGAAACTGCGAGCTCGCGCGGGGGTCAGTCGAGGAGGGTGCCGGCGGCGTGGGCGCGGAACAGGGAGGACGCGGCCTCTTCATCACCGTCGTCCAGCGTGTCGAGCAGGCCCCTGTGCCAGTCCGCGACCTCGTGCCAGTCCCCCGTGAAGGTGGGGTCACCGAGCACGTGCATGACGCGCAGGCTCGGCTCCAGGAGGTCCCACATGCGGGGGAGGTACACGTTGCCGCTGGCCTCGATCACCGCACGATGGAAGGTGAAGTCGAGCTCGCGGAACCGGGCGAGGTCCTCCGCCTCGGCCGCCTCGTGCATCTGTGCGATGAGGCCGACGAGCTCGGCCCGGCGAGCCGGGTCGAGCGCTCCGCAGGCCAGCCGTCCGGCCAGCCCCTCCAGCTCGACGCGGGCGACCTTGGCCTGCGCCGCCTCCTCCGCGGAGTAGCTCGCGACGAAGTTGCCCTGATGCCGCACGTGCGACACGAGACCCTCGTGGGCGAGCCGCTTGAGGGCGTCGCGCACGGGCGCCTGGCTCACCTGCATCTGCCGGGCGAGCTGCGACTCCACGAGCTGCTCGCCGGGAGCCAGCGTGGAGTCCTTGATCATCGCCTTGATGAGCGCGTAGATCTGATCAGACAGCAGTCCGCGCTGCAGTCCGGCCGTGCCGAGAGCATCCGTCATGACCATCAGTCTACGTCCATTATCGACTATCGCTAATGGACGCGGCCGTGCGCCAGGCATCCGCGATGAGGGCGGATCCGCGGGGCGTCGGGTGCACCCCGTCCGGCGCGAGCTCGACGACCGGATGCTCCTCCGCGGCCGCCGTGAAGACATCGTGCAGCGGCACGAACGCCGCCCCGTGTTCCGCGGCGAGAGCCCGCACCGCCGCCCGTTTCCCGTCGAGGTCGTCGAGCCACCCGCGCTGTTCCTCCGTCACCGGGAGGAAGTACGGCTCCATGAGGATCAGCCGCGGGGCGTGCGTCGCCACCGCTCGGGCGAGGAGGTCGCCGAGCGTCGCTTCGAAGTCCTCGGCCGGGGTCGGGTCGTCGCTGTCGAAGCGTCGCCACATGTCGTTCACGCCGACGTACACGGTCAGCAGCTCCGGCGCCGTCGGCAGCAGCTCCGCGTCCCACCGGGCGGCGAGGTCGCGGGCGCGGTCCCCGGCGATCCCGAGGTTGCGGACCGTGGCTCCCGCCGCCTGCAGCTCGGGCGCGAGGAGCGACACGTAGCCGTCGCCGAAGGACCCGGGGTCGGAGCGATCGCGCCCCGCGTCGGTGATCGAGTCTCCGATGAAGGTCACCCGCATCGTGGCACGTCCTGTTCGTCGTTCTTGAGCTTGGGTCGCACCGAGATCGGGAGCTCGACGCTCGCGCCAGCGTACGTCACGGTGAGCGTGTGGTGCGGGCGCACCTTGCTGCTGTCGAAGCCGCTGACCATGTCCGCCGTCACCTGCTGCGTGGTGCGGGAGCCGTCGCTCCAGTCCACCCCCAGCAGCATGCCGGTCACGTCGAGCTCCTCGCCGCGCACGTAGCGGGTCTTCGGGTCGGCCTCGGGGGCCCAGCAGATGCCGGTCACCGTCGCGGGCGGCGGCGTCGGCCGCACGGCCAGGGTGTTCGTCTTGCCGTAGTGGTAGACGTTGAAGAAGCCGTCGGCACCGATGCGGAGGTTCTCCCTGGCGTCGACCATGTTCCACACGGTCACGTCGTCCACCCGGAGCACGATGCGGGTGCCACCGTCCTCGGCGACGGCCCCGAACTCGATGCGGTGCGTGGAGCCCGGCTCGATGACCGTGTTGGGGATGCTGTCGAGCATGGTCTGGCCCGGGGTCCAGCTCTGGAACTCGATCACGTCCTCCTTGATCACCGCGAGGTAGCCGGTGTTGGAGTTCTGCCAGGCGGGGAGCCCGGTCTGATCGGAGCGCGCCTGGAAGCCGTACCAGCCGCCGTCGAAGGCGCCGAACTCCGCCTCGAACTGCAGCAGCGTGTCGCCGAAGCGCTCGGCCTCGTAGCCGTGCACGCCCTGGCCGCTGATCACGACGCCGGTGTCGTCCACGGCGATGTGGTCGGACTGACTCCAGTTCGCCCCGTCCTTCAGCTGGCCGTCGAGGCGGGTGGTCGGGTACTCGGCGTCGTCCACGGTCACGGTGACCGTGTCGCTGAGGCTCGGGTCGGCGACCGAGGTCGCGGTGATCGTCGCCGTGCCGGCCGCGACTCCCGCGATCCGGCCGCCGGAGACCGCGGCGACCTCCGGGGCATCGGTCGTCCAGGTGACCCGGGCGTCGCTGGCGTCCTCCGGGGCGACCGTGGCCGCGACGGACCGCCGCTCCCCCACGGTCAGTCCCACGGCGTCGGCATCCAGGCTCACGCCCGTGACCGGAACACCGGAGAGCGAGAACCCGATGTCGTCGAAGTCGAGCGAGGCGTAGTTCTCCACGTAGAACCCGACCCGACCGGCCTTGCCGGGGCCGGGGTCGGCGCCTTCCAGCGCGATCGCCCCGTTCACGGAGATCCGGATCTGCCCGTCCTGCACCGCGATGCGGACGTGCGACGTCTCCCCGGGGGTCAGGCCCTGCGCCGCCGGCACGACTTTCTCGGCGACGACCTTCCAGGCGTCGTCGAAGATCGTCCAGGTCGGACCGGCCGCGGCCTGACGGAAGCGGATGTAGCCGCCGCCCTTGCCGTTGCGGTCGTAGACGATCAGTCCCGCGTTGGCGGGGGTCGTCGCCGGCGCCGTGACGTCGAAGTCGAGCACGAACTCCGTGAAGTCCCGCGGCAGGATGCTGTTGGCGCCCTTGAGGATGCGGTACACCTTGTCGCCCGATGCATCCACCTGGATGGAGCGGTTCGGGTCGGTCGGCCAGCCGTTCGCCCCCGACTCGAAGTCGGTGAAGTGCAGCACGCCGTCACCCTCCTCGACGATCACCTCGATGGTCGCGGTCTTGGTGGCATCGGCCTTCGCCGTCGCCGTGACCGTGGTCGTGCCGGGGCCCATGCCGAGCACCACGCCCTTGTCGTTCACGGTGGCGACGGCGGCATCGGCCGAGGCGTAGGTCACCGCGGCGTCGTCGGCGTTCCAGGGCAGCGGCACGGCGCGCACGCGCACCTCGTCGCCCGCGTCGATCGTGAGCGTGTCGCTGTCGAACGCGATGCCCTCGAGCGGGACGGTCTGCGGCTGCTGCGTCTGCCCGATCGTGCCGTCGACCCCGATCTCGCCGAAGGCGATGGACTCGAAGCCCGGGATCTGGTCGAACACGGCGGCATCGGCCTTCAGCGTGTAGTCGCCGTTCGCGGCGTCCACGAAGCCGGGGTCGGCGTCGGCCACCCAGTTGTCCTCGTAGTTCAGGAGGTTCTTCCCGTCCTTCGCGCCGTGTTCGTTGACGCCGGCCATCCGGGCCCGGTTCGGGTTCCACACGACGTTCTCGGCGAAGGTGCTGTGGTTCGGGAAGTGGTGGTCGTCCTCGAAGAAGTGCGCGAGCTCGGGATACTTGGTCAGGTACGGCGTGCCCACGAAGTCGTTGTTGTCGGCGAACACCTTCTCCCAGGCCGGCATGTAGTCGCGGTCGACGACGTTGCCCTCCTGGTCGCCCATCCACTGCTCGTAGTTGTCGTACGGGGCGTACGCGTCGACGAAGACGTTGTTGCGCGCCTCGATGTAGTCGGCCGAGCCGCTCTTGATCGCGCCGTTGCCCATGTTCACGAACACGTTCTTCTCGATCGTGAGGTCCCACGTGAAGTTGTCGGCGTAGATGCCCTCGACGCCCGCCATGCCGACGCCGATGTCGTGGAAGTAGTTCTCCCGGAACACGTGGCCGCGCTGCTGCGGGGTCTTGCCGGAGTTCATGTAGATCGCACCGAGGTCGTGGAACTGCTTGCAGACGTCGTACACCTCGTTGCGCTCGAACAGGTGGTCGTTGCCGTGCACGATGATCCCGGGGTGGGGAGCGTCGTGGATCTCGTTGTCCCTGGCGATGTTGCCGACGCCGTCGAACATCACACCGGGGTTGTAGGCCTTGTGGTAGTAGGCGAAGTCGGCGATCTCGGAATTCTCGACCCGGTTGCGGCCGGGTTCGAGCGTCGTCTTGTCGCCGCCCTGGAGCACCACGCCGACGCCGCCCACGTGCGTGAGCCGGCTGTCGGTGACCGCGTGGTCGCGGCCGCCGCGGTTCACCGGGATGCCGTCGTAGGTGTAGCGACCAGGCGAGTTGATGAGCACGCCGCCGTCGGTGAAGTTGCGGATGTCGCTGTGCGAGATCGTCACGTGCGAGCCGCCGAGGATCACGGCGGCCGTCGCGCGTCCGTACTCCATCACGAGGTCGTCGAAGTTCACATATGAGGCGCCGTCGGCGCGCAGCATCGGCTCGTCGAGGGTCGTCACCGTCACGGCGCCGCGGCCGGACGTGAAGGCCGCGTTCGGGATGAGGTACAGCTTCCCGGCGTCGCGGTCGATGTAGTACTCGCCGGGGGCGTCGAGCTCCTCCAGCAGGTTCTGCGCGAAGTGGAAGTCCGGGAACCAGCTCTTCATGATCCCGGACATCTCGCCGTAGCGGAGGGTGATGGTCTTCGCCTCGGTGTCGATGCTCTCGATCTTGTTGTACGACCACTCCCAGCTGTAGCCGAAGATGCCGTCCAGCCACACGTCCTCGGCCTGGGTCCAGTGCTTCGGGCGGTCGTAGCCGTAGCTGAACGTGCCGCCGCGCTCCTGCAGGTCGGCGTCGTTGCGGTCGGGGCCGGCGTCGATGATGTCGCCCATCTGCACGGTCGGGGTGGCCGCGTCGGCGTTGGGCCAGCGCGCGAGGGTCATGCCCTGGCCGTCGATGAACAGCTCCATGGGCGGGGTGGTGCTGACGTCGTTGGCCTTCCAGTAGCCGTGGCGGCTGAGCTGGCCGTAGTCGGTGATGCCGAGGTCGGCGAGGTCGATCCCGACGACACGGTCGCGGGCAGCCGGGTCGATGATGCGGTCGGTCACCGCCGCGTCGTCGACCGCGGCGAACTGGTCGCGCGGCAGCTCGCGACCGCCGGTGAGGGTGGCAGTCTCCCCCGGGTACGAGCGGTAGGTGATGGGGGCGTCGGCAGTGCCCGAGTCCTGCGCGCCGATCTCGAACGACGCCGAGCGGGGGTACGTGCCCTCCCGGAGGTACACCGTGAGGCCGTCGTTCGGGAGCGCGGAATCCGCCTTCAGCGCGCGGATCCGGTCGCGGGCGCCTTCCAGCGTCGCGAGGGGGTCGTCGATCGTGCCGGAGGCCGCGTCGTCACCTCCCGGCGCGAGGTAGAGGGCGTCATCGTCCGCGGCCGCAGCCGCCGACGGGATCGCCGCGCCGAGGGCGGATCCGAACACCGCCGCCAGGGTCAGGCTTGCCAGTACACGCTTCATCGCGTCTCCGAACTGTCGCTTCCCGCACGGCCGATGCGCGCGGCGCCGCGGGAGCGGCTGCTCCGACCGTAGTCAATCGATAATCGACTAGCAAGGATCGATACTGATCGTTTCGGATCGGCGGACTCAGTGGGCGACCTCAGTGCATCGCGGCGGCGGCAACATGACGTTCGGCGCGATGGAGGAGGATGACCGCCGTCAGGGCCCCCAGCGCGATGAACACCGTGGTCAGGATCGGGAGGACGAACAGCAGGAACGCGGCACCGCCGAACACGACGACAATGACGCCGACGGCGACTGCGCTCACCAGAGAAAGCTGTCGGAGAAGGGGACGGATAAGCACAGCCACTGCCATCCCATTGAGCGCCACCGCGGCACAGGCCACGGCGAGGAGTGGGGCCATGAGAAGCTGTCCCGCGGCGACGCCGACGTACCAGAACTCGCACACAATGCTCGTCGCAACCGATCCGGCCACCCCGAGAACGACCGCCAACCACGGGGCCTTCAAGACGCGCGATGACGCCTGGGCTGCGAGGCCCAGCGAAACGATGGCGAGGGCGGGAACGACCCCCGTGAGGCCGATCCGCCCCCACGCGGCGCCTGTCTCGGTGAATGCAGCGCTCAGCAGAAAGGATGCGCTCGCAACCGCGACACCGACGCAGAGAAGCGCAACCCCGATCGCCATCGACCACCGCCCCCGGAACATCGACGCGATGACCTCCTCCTTCCACCGACGCTCGGGGTGATCGAGATGCGCCTCCGTGAGCATGTCGCGCAGCACCCGCTCAGTGCCGATGTTCGCGCCGTCGCCACCGGTGCTCATGCGAGGGACTTTCGACCGCTCAGCGCACGAAGAGCCGCCTCGGACCTCACGGCCATCAGACGCGCCTGGGTCTTGAGTTCTGTCGATCCTGCGGACGTGATCGAGTAATAGCGACGGACGCGCCCATCCACGATCGTTCCGGCATCCATGTTGAACGTATACCGGTAGGAGGTGGGAGCGCTCGCATCATTCATTACCGAGTGGATCGCGACTGAGCCATCCTCCAGAGTCACAGGAACGATGTCGCTCGATTCGCCGTCCGACAGGACCGGCACCCCCTCGATGAGAGCGGAGTCCGCATTCGACGAGACCGGTAACGTCACGGAAACCGCGCCGGTAGCACTATCGACGATGAGCACATTTCCCTCAAGCGCCCTCGCCTGATCGTCCGCGAGCGCGACTTCCCCTACTACTGGCGAGACGTCTGCGACGGCATCCACCGGATTCGAGGGGGACTCGTCGGCCGATGCCGATGTCACACCACTGAACAGCAGCCCGGCGGACGCCAAGATCGCGACGGCATTCCGGCTCTGCGTGAATCTTCTCTTCGACATGCGCGCCCTTCCCTTACGAGGCGCGGCTCGCCTCGCAACCCTCCGACTATGACGCGCGATCGCCACGAGGATCAACTGTGAAAAAATCCAGTTCACCGCGAAAAATGCTCCCCTTGAGCAAGCCCTTGACCAAGGGGCTCCGCTCCAGGCCTCACCGATTCAGGATGTCGTGATCGCCCACTCCCAGGAGGAATCGGCGACTCTCGGAGCAGCCAGCGCTAGTCCTCCCGGCCCGCGAGGAGGGAGGTCGGGATGTGCCCGACCTCGAGGACGACCGCGGCCAGCGCGATCCACGGGTTCTGCAGCCAGGCCGCTGCCCCGAGGAAGGCGGCCACCGGCGCGAGAGCCATCGGCACCGGGATGCCGAAGACGGTGTCGAACAGCGCCGACGCGGGCCGGCCGCGACGGAGGTAGCGGATCCAGAGGATCCAGTAGGCGAGGACGCTCACACCCACCGGCACCGCCCAGGCCCACGCGATCGGGCCGGCCGCCGTGATCGCAGGGACCGTCATGCAGAGCGCCTGCCCTGCCCTCTCGAACACGAGGAGCACACGGGGCACCGCCGGGCTCTCGAGCTTCGGCCTCGGCGGGAAGGGGATCAGCAGCAGGTTCAGCAGGAAGATCGCGAGACTCACCGCCAGGCCGAGCAGTGAGAACCCCATGTCGCGATCGTACCGAGGGCGCCGTCCCGGTGAATCAGTTCACAAAGCAAACACTTTCTACCACTTTCTGACTATTGCGCTCTCCAGTTGACGTCGCTGTAATCTGCCGGAAATACTGAGGAAGCCCGAGACCGCACTGCGAGAGTGCGGACACATCACCCCAGGCCAAGGATGACCTAGATGACAGAACAGACCATTTCCTCACAGATAGGAACAGGTCGCTGGCCCCGTCGCCTCTCGGACGGGATGTTCGCGCTCCTCCTCACGGCACCCGGCCTCGCGCTCCTCGCCGCCGTCGTCGTGTACCCGCTGATCACGGCCCTCATCACCGCGTTCTACAAGCAGAGCCTCGTCGAGCCCGGCCGCGAGTTCGTCGGCTTCCAGAACATCGTCGACGTGCTCACCGGTGAGTTCTTCCCGCTCCTCACCCAGACGCTCGTCTTCACCCTCGGCACGACCATCGCGCCGTTCGTGATCGGCTTCGGCCTCGCCCTCGCCCTGAACACGCGCATCCGCGGCGCCAAGGTGCTCCGCGGCCTCATGCTCATCCCGTGGCTGATCCCCGGCGTGGTCGTGTCGTTCCTCTGGATGTGGATCTTCAACGCCAACTACGGCGTGCTCAACGCGGCCCTGGAGACCGTGGGCCTCATCGACTCCCCGCAGGCGTGGCTCGCGAACCCCACCACCGCCATGATCGCCGTGATCGTCGCGAAGACCTGGCAGTCGTTCCCCTGGATGATGGTCATGCTCCTCGCCGGCCTGCAGACCGTGCCGATCGAGCTGCACGAGGCCGCCGAGATCGACGGCGCCGGCACCGTCCGCCGCTTCTTCTCCATCACGGTCCCGCAGATGAGCGGCATCATCGGCCTCGTGATCCTGCTGGAGTTCATCTGGAACTTCCAGCACTTCGACATCATCTACGTCCTCACCGGCGGCGGTCCCGCCGGCTCCACCCAGACGTTCGCGACCGCCGTGTACGAGACCGCGTTCGACGGCTTCGACCTCGGCCACGCCGGGGCGATCGGCCTGCTCTGGATGATCCTGCTGATGGCGCTCGTCGTCGTCTACGTCCGCCTGTCCGAGAAGGGAGAGAAGCGATGACCGCCGTGCTGACCGAGGAGACGGTGGCCGCCGTCTCCGCCCCGCCCGCCGCACCCCGTCGTCGGCGCCACCGCGCCGACCGCCGCGCCTCCACCGTGAGCGCCTGGATCGCCGTCGTCGTGTTCGGCGGGTTCGCGCTGCTGCCGGTGTACTGGCTGCTCGCGACCTCGCTGACCCCGCGCACGGAGGTGTTCAGCTACCCGCCGAAGCTGGTCCCCACCGAGATCACCTTCGAGGCCTACGCCGCCCTCGCGAACAACCCGGCCCTGTTCGGCTACCTCCGCAACAGCATCGTCGTCTCCGTCATCACCGCGATCCTCTCGGTCCTGGTGTCGGCGTACATGGGCTACGCGTTCTCGAAGTTCCGCTACCGCGGCCGCCGCAGCCTCATGTACTTCGTGCTGGCGTCGCAGATGTTCCCGCAGGCGCTACTGCTCATCACCCTCTATGCGGTGTTCTCGGCATACGGCCTGCTCAACACCTACACGGCGCTCGTGCTGTCGTTCACGACGTTCACGCTGCCGCTGTGCGTGTGGATGTTGAAGGGCTTCTTCGACACGATTCCGGACGAGCTCATCGAGGCCGCCCGCGTCGACGGGGCCTCCCGCATGCGCATCATCCACTCCATCGTGCTGCCGCTGGCCGCGCCCGGCCTCATCGCCGCGGGGTTGTTCGCGTTCGTCCGCGGCTGGAACGACTTCATCTTCGCCCTCACGCTCGCCGGCCCCGACAAGCAGACCCTGCCGCCGGGACTCGTCAACACGTTCATCGGCGAGGCGTCCACCGCCTGGCCGGAACTCATGGCGGCTTCGCTGGTGGTCTCGCTCCCCGTGGCCATCGCGTTCATCGCCCTGCAGCGCTTCCTCGTCGGCGGGCTCACCGCCGGCGCGGTCAAGGGCTGACCCGCACCACCCCTCATCCGCAGTCCCTCGAAGAAGAGAGAGCACCCCCCATGTCCGAGAACACCACCGTCTCCCGTCGCCAGCTCCTGCAGTTCGCCGGGCTCGGCGCCGCCGGCCTCCTCCTCGCCGGTTGCATGCCGAGCGGCGGCGGCAACGGCAGTCCGTCCTCCTTCCCCGGCGCCGGGCTCGGCACCGGCGACTTCACCGCCACCGACTTCTCCTTCTCCAGCTGGTCGCTGACCGAGGAGGCCGCCGCCCCGGCGACCCGCGCGCTGCTCGACGGCTACAAGAAGACCAACGACGTCGGCATCACCGAGGTCTCCTTCCCCTACAACGAGTACTTCAAGCAGCTCATGCTGCAGGTGCGCGGCGGGCAGTTCACCGGCGCCGCGCACGTCGACGTCGCCTGGCTCGCCTCGCTGGCCGCGCTCGGCAAGCTGGAGGACGTCTCGGCACTCACGAAGGGCCGCGGCTACACCGCGTCGAGCCTGGAGGCCACGCAGCTCGACGGGAAGCAGTACGCGTTCCCGTGGACCATCGGCGCGATCGGGCTCATCACCAACTCCGAGCTCCTGAAGAAGGCGGGGATCTCCACGTTCCCGACCACCGTCGACGACTTTGAGGCGGCGCTGAAGAAGCTCAAGGCCCTCGGCGGCGGCCTCATCCCCTACGCCGCCTCGACCAAGGCCGCCCAGCTCAAGGACGTTCTCATCTGGATGCAGACGTTCGGCAGCGACCTCGTCAAGGACGGCAAGGTCACGATCGGCGACGACGCGAGCATCGAAGCGGTCACCTGGTACAAGTCGCTGTACGACCAGGGGCTCATCGCCGCCGACGTCGACCGCTTCGACGCCCGCTCGCTGTTCTCCCAGGGCCGCGCCGCCATCTACGACGACGCCCCCGTGGGCCGCGCGTCCGTCACGAAGGACTCGCCGGATCCGGACCTCGCCTCCAAGCTCGTGCCCGAGTCCCGCCCCGTGCTGAAGAAGGGCGACACCCCGCGCGCCCTCGTCTGGGGCGGCGCGATCGCCATCGTCGGCGGCGGAGCCGGCGACAGCACGCGCACGGCCGCGGACTTCGGCCAGTGGGCCACGAGCGACCTGAAGGCGGTGCTCGGCGACTACGAGCTGCGCGGACTGCCTCCCGTGACCGAGGAGGCGCAGGCCTCGAAGGAAGTGGCGTCCGACGCGTTCGGCTCGCGCTTCGCCGAGAAGATCACGGCGACCGCGACCACCAACCCGTTCTGGCAGTACCCGCAGTACGCCCAGATCGAGACCGTGATCGCGGACCGCGTGCAGGCCGTCCTCGTGGGACAGCAGAGCGCGAAGGACGCGATGGCGCAGGCCGGCGACCAGGCGCAGAAGCTGCTGGGCTGAGGAGCATCGCCATGACCCTCCGCTGGAAGGCCGGCGCCACCGCTGCCGCCGCCCTCACCGCACTCGTCCTCGCCGCGCCGGCTCCGGCCGCCGCCGCGACTCCGGACGTCGAGACCGTGCCCGTCACGGTCGACAGCTCCAACCAGTCCGGCTGGTGGAACCCGCTCGTCGTCGAGGGCGACGAGACGTACTTCGCCTACAACGTGCCCGGTTCGGTGGCGGCGAAGCACCAGGTGAACCTGGCCGTCCGCGCCGCCGACGGCACGTGGACATCGGGCTGCCTGCGCCTGGCGACCGGGGCCTGCGCGGAGTATGCGGACGACAACGGCCACAACCAGCCGTCCATCGCGATCGACGGCGACGGGTACATCCACGCGTTCGTCTCCATGCACCACGAGCCGTGGAAGTACTTCCGCTCCACCGTGCCCTACGACGCGACCTCGCTCGTCGACGTGAGCGCCGAGATGCCCGACGCCGGCGCCGCGATCTCCTACCCGGTCACCGCGCAGGGCGCCGACGGCGACATCTGGCTCATGGTGCGGGTGGGCGCCGACCCGCAGGCCCGCCGCGACGGGGTGCTGTACCACTACGACCCCGCCGCCGGGACGTGGAGCCGGGAGACCACGATCGCCGCGGCCGTGAACCACTCCTTCTACCCGGACGACCTCGAGGTCGACGCGGACGGCAAGGTGCACGTGCTGTGGGAGTGGGGTCCGTGGCCCGCCGATCCCTACCGTCACCTCGGTTCGTACGCGGTGTACGACCCGGCCACGGGCGGCTTCCGCGACGTCGCCGGGCAGGCGCTGCCGACACCGATCCGCCCGGACACCCCCGGCGCCGTCGTGTGGCGCGGCTACGAGCCCGGCGAGACCATCGGCGACGCCGTGCCGGCAGTGCAGACCGCGAGGATGGCCCTCGCCGACGGCGAGCTCGTGGGCGTGACCTACCGGTACGCGGATGAGACGGAGAACGCCTTCGACGTGCGATGGGCGACCTGGACCGGCTCGGCCTGGACGAGTGAGACCCTCGTGGACACGGACGCCCTGGGTGGCGGCGTGCAGACCATCGCCGCCCTCGACACGACGACCGCGGGCGGTGAGACCCGCGTCTACGCCGTGGTGTCGGTGCAGGACTGCGGCATCACCCGCAGTCAGACGGTGCTGCTGACCGCCGGAGCCTCCGGATGGACCGCCGACACCGTGGGCGACCCCGTCGTGGGCCAGCAGCGGCTCCGCGCGGCGACCCGCGCCGCCGGCACCGACGTGGTCTACCTCAGCGCCCCCGCTGTTCCCGGCGGCGGGACGCTGCGGCACGCCGAGATCCCGCGCGACGGCCAGGCCGGCACCACCAGCCTCTCCGCCATCGTCGCCTCCCTCCGTGGCGACGCCGGCGGCGAGAACCTGGCGCTCGGCGGCACCGCGACCGCCTCGTCCCAGCTCCGCGCCGACACCGGCCCGGAGAAGGCCATCGACGGCGGGTGCACGGATGCGAGCCGGTGGATCTCGGCGGCCTCCGACACCCAGCCGACCATCACGGTCGCGTGGGACGAGGCCGCGCCGCTCGACGTCGTCCGGGTGCGCAGCGGCTACACCGTCGGGCCGCCGCAGACGTCGGTGCTGCGCGACTTCACCGTGCAGCTCCGGACCGCCGGCGGCTGGGTCACTGTCGGCACCATCACCGGCAACACGAAGACGACGGTCGTCGTCGACGCCCAGGGACGGACCGCCGACGCCGTGCGACTCCTCATCACCGACCCGTCCGACTCCGCCACCGACGTCGCCCGCGTCTACGAGATCGAAGCGATCGCCGCGCGCTGAGCGGCACCACCACCCCTCCCGAAAGGAACCCATCCCCATGCGCACCCAGACCGTCGAAGCCGACATCATCGTCGTCGGCGGCGGCCTCGCCGGAGTGAGCGCCGCCGTCGCGGCCGCCCGCCTCGGCCGACGTACCGTGCTGATCAACAACCGGCCGGTACTCGGCGGCAACTCCTCGTCGGAGGTGAGGGTCTGGGTGTGCGGAGCGACCGCCCACGGCAACCAGCGGTGGGCGCGGGAGACCGGGATCATCGGCGAGATGTACCGGGAGAACCAGTTCCGCAACCCCGAGGGCAACCCCGTGTACTGGGACGACGTGGTGCTCGACATCGTGCGCCGCGAGCCCAACCTCACGCTGTTCCTGAACACGGAGGTGCTCGAGGCCGAGGCCACTGGACCCGACGACGCCCGTCGGGTCCGGTCGGTCACCGGCTGGACGATGGGCTCCGAGATCCGCACGGTCTTCCGCGGGCCCCTGTTCCTGGACTGCACGGGCGACGGGCTGGTCGGCCGTCTCGTCGGCGCCCGGCACCGGCTGGGCAAGGAGAGCCGCAGCGAGTTCGGTGAGGACTGGGCGCCCGAGCAGCCCGTGCGCGAGTTCCTCGGCTCGACGCTCCTCTTCTACACGAAGGATCTCGGGCACCCGGTGAAGTACGTCGCGCCGGAGAGCGCGAAGGACATCTCGACCACCCCGATCCCCTCGTCGCGCATCATCCGCAGCGGCGACAGCGGCGCGCACTACTGGTGGATCGAGTGGGGCGGCACGCTCGACATCGTCGACGACAACGAGGCGATCCGTGATGAGCTGCGGGCGGTGATCCTCGGCATCTGGGACCACATCAAGAACTCCGGCGAGTTCGACGCCGACAACCTGACACTGGAATGGATCGGCAACATCCCCGGCAAGCGCGAGTATCGGCGCTTCATCGGCGACTACACGCTGCGCCAGCAGGACATCCTGGAGCAGACGTCGTTCGACGACGGCATCGCGTTCGGCGGCTGGTCCATCGACCTGCATCCCGCCGAGGGCATGTACGCGACGGGGGCGGGCGCGGTGCAGCGTTTCTCGGACGGCGTCTTCGAGATCCCGTTCCGCTCGCTCTACTCCGTCAACGTCGACAACCTGCTGATGGCGGGCCGCGACATCTCGGCCACGCACATCGCGTTCGGCGCTGCCAGGGTGATGGCGACATGCGCCGCGATGGGCGAGGCCGCGGGCACCGCCGCCGCCCTCTGCTACGCCCACGACGCCACGCCCCGGGAGCTGTACGAGAACCACCGTGCGGAGCTCCGGCAGACGCTGCTGCGCGCCGACGCCTCCCTCATCGGCGTGGCGAACGAGGATCCCTCCGACCTCGCCCGCACCGCCACGGTCACCGCCTCCAGTGCGCTGCGCACGATCGGCACCCCGGAGAGCACCGTGGCCGCGGCGACCCCGCACGCCCTGACGGACGACCTCGGCGTCGTCGTCCCCGTGCACCCGCGCCTCGACACCACCGAGCTCCTGCTCAGCGCCGAGGCCGACACGCAGGTCACGGTGGAGGTCTGGTCCACGGGCCGGCCGCAGAACATCGTGCCCGCGATGCTCGAGCACCGCACGGTGATCGACGTCCCCGCCGGTGGTCCGTCCTGGGTGCGGGCGAAGACGCCTTTCGCGCCGGAGGACCCGCAGAACGCGATCGTCGTGCTCCGCGCGAACCCGCAGGTGCACGTGCAGCTCGCCTCCGAGCTGCCGCCAGGGGTGCTCACGCTCGTGCACCGCGTCGACAACGACGACCGCAACGTGCAGGTCGACCGCGACGGCCTCCTCGTGCAGTGGCCGACCAAGCCGCTGCGCGGCCGGGTGCCCGCGTTCCGCACGACCCCGGACTCCGAGGCCGTCGCGCCGGAGCGCGCCGTCTCCGGCTACAACCGTCCGTTCGGCGGACCGCACCTGTGGGCGTCCGCTCCGGAGGCGGAGGGCCCGCAGTGGCTGCGCCTGGACTGGGAGCAGCCGATCACGGCATCCGAGATCCGTCTCGTGTTCGACGACGACGTGGACCTGGAGCTCAACACCCTGCATCACCACCGCAGCCCCGACGAGGTGCTGCCCCAGCTCGTGCGCGACTATCGCGTCGAGGTGCAGCCGGAGGGCTCGGACGAGTGGCGCACCGTGGCCGAGGAGCGCGATAACCGCCATCGCCTGCGGGTGCATCCGCTGCCGGCGGACCTCGGCGCCTTCACGGCCGCCCGCCTCGTGGTGGAGCGGACGAACGGCGTCGCGGAGGCACGCGTGATCGCGTTCCGAGTGCAATCGTGACGGAGGGCGCTAACGTGAAGGGCATCCGTCGTCCCGGCGGAGACCGTCGTCCCTCCAGGAGGCCGCAGGTGACCACCTCGCCCGGCGGCCGCGTGCTCCCCGTCGCGCGGGCCACCCGCACGGGACTCATCGCGCTCGCTGTGCCGCATCTGGAGGAGCCGTACTTCGCGGAGCTCGGCTCGCGCATCGTCCGCGGCGCCGATGACCGGGGCCTGGCTGTGCTCATCGTGCAGACCGAGGGCGACCACGGCCGCGAGATCGACGTCGCCAACGGCGTCGGCCTGCCGCCCATCGACGGGCTCATCCACATCCCCCGCTCGCTCACGGTCGCCGACCTCACGCGCCGCACCTCCCCCGGGCCGCTGGTGCTGCTGGGCGAGCACATCCAGGTGAGCCCGTTCACGCACGTGACGATCGACAACCGGGCCGCCGCCTACACGGCCACCGAGCACCTGCTCGCGGTCGGCTGCCGCCGCATCGGTTTCGTCGGTCGCCGCGATGCCCGCCCGTCGGACGCCGCCGACCGTCGGCATGCCGGATACCTGGAGGCGCTGGCCGCCGCCGGAATCCCCGCCGATCCCGCACTCACCGCGCAGGTCGACGCCTTCACGGCCGAGGAGGGCGAACGTGTGGCGGGCGCCATGGCCGCCGCGGTCCCCGACCTCGACGGCATCGTCTGCTCGAACGACTCCGTTGCCCTCGGCGCCCTGGCCGCCCTTCAGGCCCAGGGACGGAACGTGCCGGGAGACGTCGCCGTCGTCGGCATCGACGACATCCGCGCCGCACGCTTCGCCGTCCCCGCCCTCAGCACCATCGCCCCCGACCACGCCCGCCTCGTGGACGCCGCGTTCACGGAGCTGGAACGGCAGATCGCCGCGCCCCCGGGAGCCGATCTCCCGGTGCGGCACGTGACGGTCGGCGCCCGGCTGATCCCGCGGGCGAGCACGGCCCGATGACGGCGGCGGACTCAGTCCGCGAGGGCCGTCGCGAGCGCACGTTCGTCGCCGCCGTCGCGCGGCGCGACGTGCAGGGTACCGACGTGGGCGGCGAGCAGCTCCCGCGCGGAGTCGTCGAGGCCGTCGTCGGTGATGAGGCGGTCGATGTCGCTGAGGTCGGCGACGGTCGTGAGTCCGACCACGCCCCAGCGGCTGTGCTCCGCGAGGACGACGACCTCCCGCCCCGCAGCCATGAGCGCCCGGTTGGTCTCGGCCTCCAGCAGGTTCATGGTCGTGATCCCGGCCTGCTCGTCGAGGCCGTGGGCGTCGAGGAACACGAGGTCGCAGTGCAGGTGCTCGAGGGCGCGAACGGCGACCGGCCCGACGAGCGCCTGCGAGGGCGTTCGCACGCCCCCGGTGAGCACGACCGTCTGCGTGTACGGAGCGTCCGCGCGATCCGGCGGCGAGAACAGGTCGGAGACCGGCAGAGCGTTCGTGACGACCGTGAGCTCGGGGACGCGCACGAGCTCCCGCGCGAGCGCCAGCGCCGTGGGTCCGCCGGAGATGCCGACGGCCATGCCCGGCTCGACGAGGTCCGCAGCCGCCGTGACGATCGCCCGTCGTTCGGCCGAGGCCGCGGGAGCCGGAGCCAGGCGCTGATGACCTCGCGCCCGCACGCCGCCGCGGATGCGCTCGACCGCACCCTCCTCGGCCAGCTGATCGATGTCGCGCCGCACCGTCATCTCGCTCACCTGCAGCGTCGCCGCGAGCTCGACGATGGAGGCGGTACCGCGATCGCGGGTCAGGGCGAGGATGCGCTCGCGGCGTTCCGTGACCAGCACGCGGTCTCCTTCCGATGGAGCCTCCAGTCTGCCACGCACCCCCGCCCGCCCCACTCCCGGAACAGGATCCCTCAGCCCGCATGACCTTCCCCGAGCCCTACGCCACCTGGTTCCCCGATGCCGCATTCGACGGCAGCTACGGCCGGACCGAAGCCGACCTCCGTGCCGTGCTCCCGGTGCCCGCGCCGCCCGGGTTCGTCGACCGCTGGCGACGCTGGCGGCGGGAGGCCGCCACGGTGGACGCGGCCCCCGTCGTCCTCTCCACCTCCGAGGAGCAGGGCCGTCGGGTCTCCGTCGTCGAGCATGCCGGCGTCGACGGCGTGCGACTGCGCGCCTGGGTCGTCGAGCCCCTCCACGGCATGCCCCGCGCGGGTGTCGTGCACGGGCACGGCTACGGGGGTCGGGAGGCGGTCGACCTCGCGCGGGTGCCGGACGACGTCGCGGCGATCTATCCCGTGGCCCGCGGGCTCGGCGTGCTGAACGCGGGTGTGGGTGCACCCGAGCCGACCCCGGAGCACGTGCTCGCGGGCATCGACGATCCGGAGCGCTACGTGCTCGGCCTCTGCGCGCGCGACCTGTGGCTGGCGGCCGACGTCCTCGTCTCGGTCGTCGGCGCGCTTCCTCTCTATTACGTCGGGGAGAGCTTCGGCGGCGGCATCGGCGCCCTCGCGCTGCCGTGGGACAACCGGTTCGTGGGGGCCACCCTGATCGTGCCGAGCTTCGGCCAGTACGACGAACGGCTGGCGGTGCCATGCCTGGGGAGCGGCGAGACCGTGCGTCAGCACGTGCAGCGCCACCCCGAGGCACGCGAGGTGCTGCGCTGGTTCGATTCCTCCACGAGCATCGGCTTCGCGGAGGTACCGGTCCGGGTGGAGGCGGCTCTCTGGGACCAGTACGTGCCGCCGCAGGGGCAGTTCGCGGTCGCCGCGGGGGCCCATGATCTCGAGCTGGCGGTGCTTCCGGCCGGCCATGCGGAGTATCCCGGGTGGGACGACGTGACGGCGGCCGCGATCCGCGACGGGCGCGCACATCTCGAGCGCGCGCTTGCCCGCTGAGACCGCCGCATGCGCGGCTCCTCGCGCGCGGGAGAGCACTGGACGCAACCTGTCATAACAGGTACAGTGAGCTTGTCATTACAGGTTGCGCGACGACGCAGCACCCGTTTCGAGGAGCATGGATGCCCGAGTACCAGACCCCGCCGATCTCCCCGATGGCGATCGCCTTCGACGCCGAGAAGCTCACCCTCTCCCCCGAAGGCCCCACGCTGACCCGGCGGATGTCCGACCTCGAGGGCCTGTTCCGCGACCACGACGCCTGGGCGGCCGCCGCCGCGGGCGAGGACCCGATCGTCTACACCGTCGTCAGCTCCCCTGTGCCCGAGATCGAGCGCGAGCTGCCACAGTCGATCACGACGATCATGCCCGGCGACACCGGCGGCGAGCTCTGGATGACCAAGGGCCACCAGCACCCCGACCACCAGGGCGAGATCTACCTCGCGCTGCACGGCCGCGGCGGACTGCTCATGTTCGACGGCGAGCGCACTGAATGGCTCGACATGCTCCCGGGCACCATCGGCTACATCCCGCCGGGCTGGGCGCACCGCTCCGTGAACACCGGGGACGAGCCCTACTCCTTCCTCGCCGTGTACCCGGGTGGTGCCGGCCACGACTACGGCTGGGTGCTGGAGCACGGCATGGGCTCGCGGGCGTTCCGCGCGGAGTCCGGCGTCGACCTGCGTCCCTACGCGGAATAGGCTCCGGCCATGATCATCGCCCACGACCTCGGCACGACCGGGAACAAGGCGTCCCTGCACCACGACGACGGCCGCCTGATCGCCGCGGTCACGGTGCCGTATCCGGCGCATTTCGCGGCCGGCGGCGTCGCCGAGCAGAACCCGGCCGACTGGTGGCACGCGGTCGTCACGGCGACCCGCGATCTGCTCGCGCGCACCGGTACCGCCGCCGCCGACGTCGCCGGGCTCGTGGTCAGCGGGCAGATGATGGGCGCCGTGCTCCTCGATGCCGACGGAGAGCCCGCGCGGCCGGCGATCATCTGGGCCGACACCCGCGCCGGCGCCCAGCAGCGCGAGCTCGAGGCGGCGGTCGGCGCCGAGCGCGCGTACGGCATCCTCGGTCATCGCCTCAACCCCACCTATTCGATCGAGAAGGTCATGTGGGTCCGGGACAACGAACCCGAGGTGTGGGAGCGCGTGCGCCGGGTGTGCGTGGCCAAGGACTTCATCGTGCTGCGGCTGACCGGGCGGTTGGCCACCGACCGTTCGGACGCCTCCGGCACGAACGCGTACGACCAGGTCGCCGGCACGTGGTCCCCCGAGATCCTCACCGCCGCGCGGCTCGATCCCGCCCTGTTTCCCGAGATCCTGGAGTCGACGCAGATCGCGGGCCCGCTCACGGCCGCCGCGGCCGAAGCGCTCGGGCTGCACACCGGCGTCCGGGTCGTCATGGGCGGCGGCGACGGACCGCTCGCCGCGGTCGGCTCCGGAATCGTGGCACCCGAGGACGGCGCCTATGTCTGCCTCGGCACCTCGTCGTGGATCTCCTTCGCGGCGGACGCCCCGCTGCACGACCCCGCGATGCGGACCTTCACCTTCGACAACGTCGTCCCCGGCTCATTCGTGCCGACCGCGACCATGCAGGCCGGCGGCGCCTCCGTGCAGTGGATCGCCGAAGCCCTCTCCGTCGACCCCGCGCACCCGGAGACGGGGCGCCTCGTCGCCGAGGCCGCGAGCGACGTCGACACCGACGACCTCTACTTCCTTCCCTACCTGCTCGGCGAGCGCTCCCCGCTGTGGGATCCCGACGCGCGCGGCGCGTTCGTCGGCCTCGCCCGCCACCACGGGCGCGCCCACCTCGTGCGCGCCGTGCTGGAGGGGACGGCGTTCAACCTCCTCACCTGCATCCAGGCGTTCCGCGAGGCCGGGGCGACGATCGACCGCATCGACGCGGTCGGCGGCGGGGCGCAGAGCGACGTCTACCTCGCCGTCCTCGCCGACGTCTGGGGAGTGCCGGTTCGTCGCCGCACCATCGTGGAGGAGGCGAACAGCCTCGGTGCCGCGGTCACGGGAGCCGTCGGTCTCGGCCTCACCGACTTCTCCGCCGCCCGAGCGCTCAGCGAGGTCACCGCCGAGTTCACGCCCGACCCCTCCCGGCATGCGGTCTACGCCGAGCGCCACGCCCGCTTCACGGACGCGTACACGGCCCTCGCACCGTGGTTCGCCGGAAGGCCGCACTGATGGGCGTCATCCTCGTCACGAGCCGCTCCTTCTCGGACGGCGACCTCGACCTCGTCGGGCGCGCCGCGCAGGCCGGACACCGTATCCTCCGTGGACCCGCGCATCACGACCTCGACGAGCTGCGGGTGCTGCTTCATGGCGCCGACGCCTGGATCGCCGGCACCGGACCGGTCACCGACGCGCACCTCGCCGCCGGCCCGAAGCTCAAGGTCGTGGCGCGCTACGGGGTCGGCACCGAGGCGGTGGACCTCGCGGCGGCACGCGAGCGCGGCATCCCGGTCACGAACACCCCCGGCGCGAACGCCGACGCGGTGGCCGACCACGCGGTCGGCCTCATGCTCGCCGCCCTGCGCACCATCCCGGACGGCGACCGCCGGGTGCGGCACGGCGACTGGACCGTGCGCCGCGGACGGGAACTCGGCGCGGCGACCGTCGGCATCGTCGGCTTCGGGCGGATCGGCCAGGGGGTCGCGCGGCGACTGGGCGGGTTCGGTCCGCGGCTGCTCGCATCCGATCCGTTCCTGCCCCCCGACCTCGTGCGGGACTGCGGCGCCGAACCCGTCGACCTCGACGACCTGTTCCGCACCGCCGATGTGATCACCCTGCACGCCCCCGGCGGGCAACAGCTCGTCGACGCCGACCGCCTCGCCGGGATGCGACCGGGCACCGTGCTCGTCAACACCGCCCGCGGCGACCTCGTGGACGAGCAGGCCGTGGCCGACGCGCTCCGCGACGGCATCCTCGCCGGGTACGCGGCGGACACCCTCGACGGCGACACGGCCGCGCACGACAGCCCCCTGCTCGACCCGGCGCTCGCCGACCGCGTCATCGTCACCCCGCACCTCGGTGCCCAGACCACCCAGGCGGTCGACAACATGGGGGCGCTGTCCCTCGACGACGTGATCGCGGTCCTCCGTGGCGCCGACCCCGCCCACCCCGTCCCCGTCCCCGCGTCCGCCCCCGAGGAGAACCGATGACCACCGCCGCGACGCCCTCCGCACCGCCCGCCACCGCCGACTACATGGGCTTCGTGGGCGTCACCACCGCCTCGTCGTCGATCATGAAGGTGTTCCCGCTGTGGGCCGACATCCTCGGCCTCCCCACCCGGACCCTCGTCGGCCACGACCTGCCGATGGATGCCGACCCCGCGCAGTACCGCGCCATGGTCGAACAGATCCGCGACGACCCGCACCACCGCGGCGCGCTCGTCACCACGCACAAGATGAACGTGTACGCGGCGGCGTCCGACCTGTTCGACGAGCTCGATCCGTTCGCGGTGTCCTGCGCCGAGATCTCGAGCATCGCCAAGCGCGGCTCCACGCTGTCCGGCCGCGCGAAGGACCCGATCACGGTCGACCTGGCGCTGCGCGACTTCCTGCCCGCCGATCACTTCGCGCGCACCAGTGCCGAGGTTGTCATCCTCGGGGCCGGTGGTTCCGGCACCGCCCTGAGCTGGGCCCTCGCCGAGCGGGACGACGCGCCCGGGCGCATCACCGTCACCGCGCGCACCCGGGACAAGCTCGACCACCTCCGCGAGGTGCACCGCCAGCACGGCACTCCCGAGGGGCTGCTCCGCTACGTCGTCACCGAGACGCCGGAGGAGGCCGACGCTCTGGTCACGGCCGCCCCCGCGGGATCGGTCATCGCGAACGCCACCGGGCTCGGCAAGGACCGCCCCGGGTCGCCCCTGACCGACGCGGTCGTCTTCCCCCAGGGCGCGTACGTGTGGGAGTTCAACTACCGCGGATCGCTGGAGTTCCTGCACCAGGCCGAGGCGCAGGAGGACGATCGCGCGCTGCACGTGGTCGACGGGTGGCGGTACTTCATCCACGGCTGGTCGCAGGTCGTGGCGGACGTGTTCGACCTCGACCTCACGCCCGAGACCGTCGAGCGCCTCGCGGAGGCTGCGGAGTCGGTGCGCTGATGCCCGCCGTGCGGACCGTCCTCGGCGACATCGACCCGTCGCAACTCGGGCGCGTGGACTACCACGAGCACCTGTTCCAGGTGTCGCCGCTGCTGGTCGGGGACGAGCTCGACGACGAGGACGCGTCCGGCGAGGAGGCCGGTCTGCTGCGGGCGAGCGGCTTCGAGGCCATGGTCGACGCCACGCCGTTCGGCCTGGGCCGCGACCCCGCCGCCGTCGCCCGCATCAGCGCCGCGACCGGGCTGCATGTCGTCGCGACGACCGGTCGACACCGTGAGGCCCACTACGGCCCCGACCACCCGATGCAGGTGTGGGGCGCCGACCGCCTGGCCGCCCTGTTCGTGTCCGACCTCACGCGCGGGATGCCGGCGGATGACGCCGCGGTGTTCGAGACGCCAGACGTGCCCCTCGCCGCGGGCCCTGGAGGGGAGCCCGTGCGCGCCGGGATGCTGAAGGGCGGCGCCGACTACTGGCGCATCAGCCCGTTCGAGCGGACGACCCTGGTCGCCGTCGCCCGGGCGCACCGGGAGACGGGAGCGCCCGTCATGGTGCATCTGGAGTTCGGCACCGCGGCCCACGAGGTCCTCGATCTCCTGGAGGCCGAGGGGGTGGCAGCGGATCGCGTCGTCCTGGCCCACGCCGACCGTGACCCCGACCCCGGTCTGCACGTCTCGCTCGCCGAGCGCGGTGCCCACCTCGGCTACGACGGCTTCGCCCGCCCGCGCACCCGCTCCGACGCCGAGCTGCTGGCCCTCACGGTCGCCGTGGTGGAGCGGGGTGCCGGTGACCGGATCCTGCTCGGGGGCGACGTCGCCCGGCGCACCCGATACATCGCGTACGGCGGCATGCCCGGTCTCGCCTACCTCGGCGACCGCTACCTTCCCCGGCTCCGCGAGGCCGTGGGTGACGACGCCGTGCACCGGATGCTCGTGACGACCCCCGCGCGTCTCCTGACCCTCCACTCCTGACCACCCGAACCCGAGGAGTCGTCATGCCCGAACCCACCGTCCTCCACGCCGTCTTCACCGCGCAGCCCGGAGCCGCCGACCGGGTCGCCGCGCTGCTGCGGGACTTCGCCGAGGTCGTCCGCGCCGAGGAGGGCAACATCGTCTTCGAGGCCCACCGCCTCGTCGACGACCCTGACCGCTTCTTCGTCTACGAGGTCTACCGCGACGAGGACGCCTTCCAGGCCCATCTGCACGCGCCCGCCGGCATCCCCTTCAACGCCGCGCTCCAGGAACTCATCGTCGAGCCCACCTCGATCCTCACGTTCCTCCGCCCCCTCTGACCCCCCTCTGACCCCCCCCTCCGTCTCCCCTCTCCGTCTCCCCTCTCCGTCTCCCCTCTCCGTCTCCCCTCTCCGTCTCCCTGTTTCACCTGCACGACCTCGCCACGCCCGCACGCCCATTCCGGCCTCCCCGTCGTACCCCCGTCCTCCCGTCGTGCATCCGCCCCTCGTCGTGCCCACGTCCGTCCTTCTGGCTGACCGTCCCCCGTGCCACACGGCTCCGCTCGGCCCTCCGGTTTCGCCTGCACACCCCTGTCACGACGGCACGACCGAACCGCTCACCCGGTCACACATCGGTCCCCGCGTCGTGCATCCGCACCTTGGGCTCACCGTCCCCGGCCGAACGACTCCACTCGGCCATCCGGTTTCACCTGCACACCCCTGCCACGACGGCACGACCGAACCGCCCACCCGGTCACACATCGGTCCCCACGTCGTGCATCCGTCCCACCCTCGGTCCCATCCCAGGCCCGACCCAGATCCAGACCCCAGACCCATCCCAGACCCAGACCCCAGACCCCAGGCCGACCCGACCCGCCCCCGGACCCTGTTCATCTGCACGACCCCGACACGGGCGCACGAGGAAACCGGGGTTCCGATCGTGCATCCGCCCCGGGGTCGTGCAATCGGACCGACGATCGACCACGGATCACGGATCACGGACCCACGGATCACGGACCACGGACCACGGACCCGGAACACCACTGAACACGACGAAGCCCCCCGCCCGAAGGCGAGGGGCTCCGTCGTGCGGGTCACTCGTAGAGGACCGCGGCGATCTTGTCGTCGTCGATGTTGTTCTTGTCGTACCAGTAGGAACCGGTGTCGTAGAACTCCTCGACGTCGTCGCCGTTGGCCGCGTCGTAGGCCGCCTGCACGACCTGGGCGCCGATGCCGATCGGGTCCTGCGTGATGGCGCCGGCCATCGTGCCGTCCTTGATGGCGTTGATCTGGGCTGCACCGGAGTCGAAGCCGACGATGGTGATCTTGCCCTTCTCCAGGCCGAGCTCGTTCACGGCGTTCACGACGCCGATGGCCGAGCCCTCGTTGGTGCCGTAGATGCCCTTGAGGTCGGGGTGCGCCGCGATGAGAGTCTTGGCGATGTCGGCCGACTTCAGGTGGTCGCCGTCACCGTACTGGATGTCGACGATCTCGATGTCGGGGTAGTCCGCCTCGATCTTCTCGACGAAGCCGTCGCGACGCTCGACACCCGTCGAGTTGATCTGCGAATGACCGACGATGGCGACCTCGCCCTCGCCACCGATCAGCTCGGCCATGTGCTCGGCCGCCAGCGCGCCGGCGACCTTGCTGTCCGTCGCGGAGAGGCTGAGTCCGACGTCGCCGTTGCACGGGGCGTCGAAGTAGACGACGGGGATGTCCTTCGACTTCGCCTGCTCGAGCGGGGCGACGCACGCCTCGGGGTCGAGGGCGGCGTAGGCGATGGCGTCCGGGCTCTTGTCGATCGCGGCGGTCAGCATCTCGAGCTGCTGCGCGATCTCGGTCTCGGCGGCCGGGCCCTCGAAGGTGATCTTGACGCCCAGCTCCTGGGCCTTCTCCTCCGCACCCTTCTTGACGGCCTGCCAGAACTGGTGCTGGAAGCCCTTCGAGACCATGGCGATGTACATCTCGCCGTCGCTGCTGCCGGTGTCGCCGCCCGAGCCCTCTTCGATCACGTCGCCGCCGCCGGCACAGCCGGCGAACACGAGCGCGGATGCGGCCACGAGTGCCGCGAATGCGGTCTTCTTGCCGAATTTCATGGAAACTCCGTTGTTCTGTGTGGGTGCCGGCCAGGACCGGCGGGTGGACATTCGTGGTGCCTGTGCGGAGGGTTCCGCGGGGTCCGGCCGGAGCCGGGGACGGCGGCGGGCACGGGTTTCGCCGCCGCCGTGTCTCAGGTCCGCTGGCGGTTGCGCAGCGAGTCGAGGAAGACGGCCAGCAGGACGACGACGCCGACGACGATGTTCTGCCACTCCGGCTGGATCGACATGATCCGGAGGCCGTTGACCAGGACGCTCATGATGAGCGCACCGATCACGGTGCCGAGGATCGAGCCGCGGCCGCCGAGCAGCGAGGTGCCGCCGATGATCACGGCCGCGATGGCCTGCAGCTCGTAGCCCGTGCCGATCTGCGGCTGGGCCGAGTCGAGGCGGGCGGCGATAACGATGCCGGCGATGCCGGTGAAGGCGCCGGCGAACATGTAGATGAGGATCGTCCAGCGGCGCGTGTTGACGCCGGAGAGGCGCGTGGCCTCCTCGTTCGATCCGATCGCGAACGTGTACCGCCCGAGGAGCGTCTTCGACAGCACGAGCCAGGCGACGATCGCGAGGGCCGCGGTGATGAGCACCGCGTTCGGGATGCCGGGGATGAGCACGCCGAGCGCGATCTTCTTGAAGTCGGGAGCCGAGGTCGAGAAGTAGATCGGCGCGACGTTCGAGATGACGAGGGCGAGGCCGCCGGCGATCATCATCATGGCCAGCGTCGCGATGAACGGCGGCAGCCGCAGGAAGGTGATGTTGACGCCGTTCACCAGACCCATGAGCACACCGGTCGCGATGCCGCCGAGCACGCCCACCCACACGGGCAGGCCCAGGTTGGTGATGAGCACACCCGTCATCACGGCGCAGAGCGCCATGCCGGTGCCGATCGACAGATCGATGCCGCCGGTGATGATGACGAACGTCGTGCCGAGGGCGAGGATGCCGATGACCGCGGTGGACAGCAGCACCGTGGCGATGTTGCTGAAGGTGAAGAAGTTCGGGCTGGCGATCGAGAAGAAGATGACCAGGACGATCAGGGTGCCGAACGCGAGCGACTGCTGGAACTGCCGCTTGAGGAACCCGGCGACGTCGCGCTTGTCGGTGTCCTCGTTGACGGCCGTCTGGATGATCGTCGTCGTCGACGATCCGGACTGCTGTGGGGTGCTCATCAGTCTTCCTCCCCGTGGGCTGCGAGTTGCATGATCTTCTCCTGGCTGGCTTCCTCGTTGCGGAGCGTCCCGGTGATGCGGCCGTTCGCGAACACGGCGATGCGGTTCGCGACCCGGAGGATCTCGGGGAGCTCCGACGAGATGACGATGATGGACTTGCCCGCGTCGGCGAGCTGCTGCATGAGGCGGTAGATCTCCTCCTTCGCACCGACGTCGATGCCTCGCGTCGGCTCGTCGAAGATGAGGATGTCGCAGTCGCGCATCAGCCACCGGGCGATGACGACCTTCTGCTGGTTCCCTCCGGAGAGGAGCTTGACGACCTGGTTGACCGAGGGGGTCTTCACCCGCAGCTGCTGGACGTATTCCTTGGTGCGGTTCTTCGCCTTGCTGTCACCCATCCAGCCGATGCCGTTGGCGTAGGAGCCGAGGGACGCGAGCACGGTGTTGAAGGTGACGTCCTGCTCGAGCATGAGGCCGAGCAGCTTGCGATCCTCGGAGAGGTAGCCGACGCCGTGCTTGACCGCGTCCGCGGGCTGCGCGATGCGGACGGTGCGCCCGCCGATCGTGATCGTGCCGCCGTCGCGGTGGTCGGCGCCGATGACGGCACGGGCGGTCTCGGTGCGGCCGGCGCCCATGAGGCCGGCGAATCCGAGGATCTCGCCCTTGTGCAGCTGGAACGACACGTCCTTGAGAAGCTTCCGCGTGGAGAGCCCCTGCACGTCGAGCACGATGGGGTCGTTGAGATGCTCCCGCGCCTGCGGACGCGTGCCCTCGTCGATCACGCGGCCGACCATCATCTCGATGATCGTCGGAATCGTGATCTCGGACTTGTCGAGTGATCCGATGTATGTGCCGTCGCGGAGCACGGTCACGCGGTCGGCGAGGCGGCGCAACTCGTCCATGCGGTGCGAGATGTAGACGATGCCGGTGCCCCGCGCCTTGAGCTGCTCGATGAGGACGAAGAGGGTCTCGACCTCGCTGTCGGTGAGGGCCGACGTCGGCTCGTCCATGATGAGGACCTTGGCGTTGAAGGACAGCGCCTTGGCGATCTCGACCATCTGCTGCTCGGCCACCGTCAGCTCTCCCACGCGCTGGCGGGGGTCGAGGTGGATGTCCAAACGCTGCAGCAGCTCGGCCGTCTGCCGGTTGAGCTTCCGCTCCGACAGGAACGGGCCCGTCGTGGGCTCGCGGCCGACGTAGATGTTCTGCGCGACCGTGAGGTCGGGCATCAGGTTGAGCTCCTGGTGGATGATCGTGATCCCCAGCTCCTGCGCCTGCAGCGGGCTGGTGAGCTCGACCTCCTGCCCCTCGAACGTGATCGTGCCCTCGTCCTTGGTGTAGATCCCGGAGAGGATCTTCATCAGGGTGGACTTGCCGGCACCGTTCTCACCCACGAGGACGAGCACCTCGCCGGCGCGCACCTCGAGATGCACGTCCTTCAGCGCCTGGACACCGGGGAATCCCTTGCTGATCCCCTCGACCCTCAGGATGGGTCCACTCATGCGCTCACCTGCTTCCTTGAAGGTTCTGTCGCGATTTCGGCGGACCGTTCCGCCGTAAACATCGGATCAATTCTGCGTCCTGCACCCGGGTCAGTGCAAGTTGTATCTAAATGTATCTAACGATCGGCGGCGGGGGAAGACCTGTAATAACATCTTGATCTCGAAGCGCCCGCGGGTCTCAGTGGAGGCGGATGGAGTCGACCGCCACGAGCTTGTCGCGGATGTAGGCGTTCGCGTGCGCCCCGAGTTCGTCGTTGTCCGTCCAGAGGTTGCGCCAGATGCCGAGCATGCGGCTGAGGTCAGGCGCGACCACGGCCGAGGAGAACGACTCGAACACGATGGGGCCGTCGTAGCCGATGCGTCCGAGCGCCTTGAAGAACGTGTCGAAGTCGACCGTCCCGGTGCCGAGATAGCCGCGGTGGCTCTCGCCGATGTGCACGTACCGCAGGGCCGGGGCCGCATCGAGCACCGGCGCGAACATATCCGACTCCTCGATGTTCATGTGGTACGTGTCCAGGTGGATGCCGAGGTTCGGACGGTCGACCTCAGCGAGGTACGCCAGCGCCTGCCGCGCGGTGTTCAGCACGTTGGTCTCGTAGCGGTTGACGACCTCGAGCGAGACGGAGACTCCCCGCTCGGCGGCGTGGTCGGCCACTCGGGCGATGGTCCGACGGCTCGAGGCGAGACCCTCGGGCGTGACCGGATCCATGTACTTCTTCATCGCGCTGTAGATCACCCCGCAGAAGTGCGTACCGCCGAGCTCGGCGAGCACGTCGACCGCGCGGAGCAGGAGCGCCTCGCCCGCGGCCACCACGGCGGGGTCACCGCTGGTGATGTCGGTCTCGTCGGAGAGCCCGAGCGAGGCGCTGACCGCGAGTCCGTGCTTCGCGAGGGCGGCCTTCGCGGCGGCGACGTCGAACGAGAACGGATCCATCAGCGGGAACTCGATGAGGTCGAAGCCCGCCTGCTTCGTCTTCTCGACCGCGAGCCGGATGCCGTCCGCGTCGAAGGTCCCCGTCCAGACGAGTCCGTGGCAGCCGATGTTCATGAGCTCTCCTCCGGCGGGTGTCCGGCACCGTCGCCGCGCGGACTTGGCACGTTACAAGTCCGGTGTGCGAGTCACGCTACGTCTCCGTCGAGCGGGGTGTCAAGAACTTTCTTGGCACGTTACAAGTCCTCCGCTAGCCTGGGCCTCATCCGGCCGCACACCGACGGCCCCACCGCCGAAGGAGACCCATGTCCGCGAGCGTGAAGGACGTCGCGGCTCTCGCGGGGGTCTCGGCATCGACCGTGTCGAACTACCTCAATCACCCGCACGTCCTCGGCGCCGCCAGCCGCGAGCGGGTGCGCGCCGCGATCGCCGAGCTCGGCTTCGTGCCGAACGAGTCGGCTCGCCAGCTCCGCGCGGGATCGAGCAAGGCCCTCGCCCTCATCCTCCTCGACGCCTGGCTGCCGTACTTCAACGACCTCTCCCGCGGCGTCGACGACGTGGCGCGGGAGGGCGGCTGGTCGCTCTTCTTCAGCGACAGCGCCCGCGACGTCGCCCGCGAGGAGCAGAACATCGACATGTTCGAGGCCCACCGGGTGCAGGGCATCATCATCTATCCGCGCGGCGATGTCGTGCCGCGGCTGGAGCAACTCGCGACCCGCGGGATCCGCTCGGTGGTCGTCGGCCCCATCCGGGATTCGCCCTCCGTGGCCGCGGTCACCTTCGACGACCGCGGCGGAGGACGGCTGGCCGGCGAGCACCTGCTGTCCCTCGGCCGACGCCGCATCCTCTTCCTCGGAGCCCCGACGGTCAGCCAATCGAACGACCGCCTCGCCGGCCTGCGCGATGCGGTGGCGGGCACGGACGTCCGCGTCTCCGTCCTCGACGTCGAGCATCTGGCGACCGAGGACGGCCTCCGCGCCGGGGCAGGCCTCGTCGAGCTCCCGGCGGAAGAGCGCCCGGACGCGGTCTTCGCCGCGAACGACGGGGTGGCCCTCGGTGTGCTGACGCAGCTGCTCCGCCACGGCATCCGGGTGCCGGAGGAGATCGCCCTCGTCGGCTTCGACGACGTGGCCGCCGCACACCAGGGCGTGGTGCCGCTGACGAGCGTGCGGCAGCCCGGCTACGAGATCGGCCGCGCCGCCGGGGCCGCGCTGCTGCAACTCCTCGCCGATCCGACCGCTCCCCCGCCGGCGCCGACGCCGTTCCCGGCCGAGCTCATCGTGCGGGAGTCCACCGTCGGGCGGTGAACCCGGCGTTCACAACTCAGGAGAAGAGCGCGGCTCCGCGTCGAAACGGCCCGTCCAGCCGCTTTCGCCGACGCAGCTCCTGAGCTGTGAACGGAGTCAGGCCGAGGGGTGGCCGACCACGCCCTTCCGGAGCAGTGCGTTGCCGTACTTGCGCGTCTCCCCCGTGCGCACCATGAGGTACGCCTCCTTCGCGACCTCGTAGTACGCGAAGCGCTCGACGAAGCGCGTGGTGTCGAGCTCCGTACCCGCCGCGGCCATGAGCTCGCGTTGCACATCCAGCACCTCGCCGTCGGCCGAGGTCATCAGGTCGATGCCGGGCGCGTCGTCGAGTGGCAGCACGCTGCGGATCGCGGCCACGACCTCCGGCGTCGTGGTCCCGGGAAGGTCGACCACCCGTGCGCCCAGTCCCCACGCCGGGAAGTGCGCGTCGGCGACGACCACCGCGTCGGAGTGCCCCATCTGGTCGAGATGCAGCAGCAGCTCCCCGGTCAGCAGCGGGTGGATTCCTTCGAGCACGGCGGCTCCTCTCGATCGGGGGGTCAGGACGCGGGGATCAGGCCCTCGGCGGCGAGGTTCTCCCACAGCGCGGAGGGGATCTGCAGCGAAGCGTACTCGGCGTTCTGCCGGAGCTGCGCCGGACGGCTGCCCCCGACGACCACCGAGCGCACCACGTCAGACTGCAGCGGGAACTGGATCGCCGCGGCCGGCAGGGGCACATCGTGATCGGCGCACACCGCGGCGATGCGCACGAGGCGGTCCCACAGCTCGTCGGGGAGCTGCCCGTACTCGTAGCGGCCATCGCGTCGCGGCTCGTTCGAGGCGAGCAGGCCGGAGTTGAACACCGACGCCGCGACGATCCCGGTCCCGGTCTCGCGGCACGCGGGCAGCACGTCGACCGCGGCGGGCTGCTCCAGCAGCGTGTACCGACCGGCCACCATCACGAGGTCGAGGTCGGCCGAACGCACCGATGCCGCGAGGGCGTCCGACACCATCGAGCCGATGCCGATCGCGGTTACCTCACCGTCGGCGCGCAACTGCTCCAGGGCGGGAAGGGCCTCGGCGAGCGCGAGGTCGAGGTCGTGCCGCTCCGGGTCGTGCAGGTAGAGGAGGTCGATGCGCTCGATGCCCAGGCGCTCGCGCGACTCCTCCAGGCTCGTCCGGATGCCGTCCGCCGAGAAGTCCCACACGCGCTGGAGGTCGTCCGGCACGTGGAAGTCGTTCGCGGTGTCGAGGCCGCCGGCGTGGTCGGGGTTCGGGCGCAGCAGACGGCCGACCTTGGTCGAGAGCACGTACTCGTCGCGCGGCTTGGTCTGCAGGAAGGCTCCGAGTCGGCGCTCGGACAGCCCGAGGCCGTAGTGCGGAGCGGTGTCGTAGAAGCGGATGCCGCTCTCCCACGCCGCGTCCAGCACCGCCCACGCGTCGTCGTCGGACAGCTCACGGAAGAGGTTGCCGACGTTCGCGGCACCGTAGCCGAGGGTCGGGACGGTCAGGCGCTCAGGCGTGGACATGCGCACCCGTCCAGGTGTACTCCGCGATGCTGTCGGCCTTCATCTCCATGCCCGTACCCGGCGCGGTCGGAGCCATGTAGGAGCCGCCCTGGATGTCGGTCGGCACGACGAAGTGCTCGTGCAGGTGGTCGACGAACTCGATCAGGCGGCCTTCGCGAGTGCCTGAGACGGCGACGAAGTCGAACATCGACAGGTGCTGCACGGCCTCGCACAGCCCCACGCCGCCGGCATGCGGACACACCGGCACGTCGAACTTCGCCGCGAGCAGCAGGTTGGCGATGTTCTCGTTCACTCCCGCGACGCGGACGGCGTCGATCTGCATGACCGAGATCGCGTCGGCCTGCAGGAGCTGCTTGAAGATCATCCGGTTCTGCGCGTGCTCACCGGTGGCGACACGGATGGGCGCGACGCCGCGGGCGATCTCCGCGTGCCCGAGGATGTCGTCGGGGCTGGTGGGCTCCTCGATCCATGCGGGGTGGAACTCGGCGAGCGCGTTCACCCACTCGATCGCCTCGGAGACCTCCCAGCGCTGGTTCGCGTCGATCGCGATGGGGAAGTCCGGGCCGCACACTTCCCGAGCCTTCCGGAAGCGGCGGATGTCGTCGTCGAGGTCGGCGCCGACCTTGAGCTTGATCTGCGTGAATCCGTCGGCCATGGCCTCGCGGGCGAGGCGCTCGAGCTTCTCGTCGGAGTAGCCGAGCCAGCCGGGGCTGGTCGTGTAGCCGGGGTAGCCGGTGGCGAGGAGCTGCTGCTCGCGCTCGGCCCGCCCGGGCTCCGCCGCGCGCAGGATCTCCAGCGCCTCCTCGCGGGTGAGGGCGTTGGTGAGGTACCGGAAGTCGACGAGGTCGACGAGCTCCTCCGGGGTCATCCGGGCGAGGAGCTGCCAGAGCGGCAGGCCCGCGCGCTTGGCCTTGATGTCCCACAGCGCGTTGATGACGGCGCCGATGGCCATGTGCATGACGCCCTTCTCCGGCCCCAGCCAGCGGAGCTGCGAGTCGCCGATGATCTCGCGGAACGTGCCGCCCATGTCATCGAGCAGCGGTTCGATCTCCCGCCCGACGAGGTGTCCGGCGAGCGCGTCGATGGCCGCGACCTGCACGTCGTTGCCGCGGCCGATCGTGAAGACGAAGGCGTGCCCCTCGATGCCGTCGCCGGCGTCCGTGCGGACGATGACGTACGCGGCGGAGTAGTCGGGGTCCGGGTTCATCGCGTCGGAGCCGTCGAGGCTCAGCGACGTGGGGAAGCGGATGTCGGTGGTGTCGAGGGCGACGATACGGCTCACGGGGTTCCTCTCCACGCGCGGGTCGTTCTTCCGCGCGGATCTCTTGGAGTGTAAACATCCGATGTCTATACTGTCAACGAGACCGGCCGCTGAGCAGCGGCCTCCCGAACGATCAGGAGAATCATGAAGTTCGCGCGGCTCGGCACCCCAGGAGCGGAGATCCCCGTCCTCCTGGAGGGTGACCGCTACCTCGACCTCCGCCCGGTGACATCCGATGTCAACGGCGACTTCCTTGCGGGAGACTTCGTCGCCCGCGTCGCCGCCGCCCGCGACGCCGGGGAGCTCCCCGAGCTGCCGGACGCCGCGACGATGCGCATCGGCGCCCCGATCGCCCGCCCGAGCGCGGTGATCTGTATCGGGATGAACTACGCCGCGCACGCCGCGGAGTCGGGGTCGGAGCCGCCGACCATCCCCATCATCTTCCTCAAGACGCCCAACACGGTCGTCGGCCCCAACGACGCCGTGACGATCCCGCGCGGGAGCGAGAAGACCGACTGGGAGGTCGAGCTCGGCATCGTCATCGGCGCCCGCACCGCCTACCTCGACTCCCCGGAGGAGTCGATGGCGCACGTGGCCGGCTTCGTCGCCGCGAACGACGTGTCGGAGCGCGACTTCCAGATGGCGGTGTCCGGCGGGCAGTGGTCGAAGGGCAAGATCGCCTTCGGCTTCAATCCCACGGGTCCCTGGCTGGTCACCCCGGACGAGGTGGACCATCAGGCGCTCGGCCTCCGCAGCTTCGTGAACGGCGAGCCGCGGCAGGACTCGAACACGAGCGACATGATCTTCACGGTCGAGCAGATCGTGCACCACCTGTCGCAGTACGTGACGCTCGAGCCCGGTGACCTGATCCTCACCGGCACCCCGCAGGGCGTGGCCCTGTCCGGCACGTACCCCTACCTGGCCGCGGGCGACGTGGTGGAGATCGAGATCGACGGCCTCGGCCGCCAGCGCCAGGACTTCATCGCATGGGAGGCAGAGAAGTGACCCTTCGAACTCAGGGAACCGACGCGGAAGGCCTCGTGGCCATCGTCACCGGTGGCGCCTCCGGCATCGGCGCGGCGATCGCCGACCGTCTGCACGCGGACGGCGTCACCGTCGCGGTCCTCGACCGCGACACCACCCACGCCGACGAGCGGTTCGCCGCGTTCACCGCCGACGTCTCCGACCGCGCGAGCGTGGACGCCGCCGTCGCCGCCGTCGCCGAGCGCTTCGGCCGCATCGACATCGTCGTCAACAACGCCGGCATCGGTGCGCAGGGCGACATCGCCGCGAACGACGACGACGAGTGGGCCCGCGTCCTCTCCATCAACGTCACGGGCATCGCTCGGGTGACCTCGGCGGCATTGCCCTGGCTGCGGAAGTCCCCCGCCGCCGCGGTGTGCAACACGGCCTCGATCGCCTCGACCACCGGGCTCCCGCAGCGGGCGCTGTACTCCGCGTCGAAGGGGGCCGTGTCGGCGCTGACTCGCGCGATGGCCGCCGATCATCTGCGCGAGGGCATCCGCGTCAATGCGGTCAACCCCGGCACGGCGGACACCCCCTGGGTCGGACGACTGCTCGACTCCGCGGCCGACCCCGCCGCCGAGCGGGCCGCGTTGGAGGCACGGCAGCCCCACGGACGACTCGTGAGCCCCGACGAGGTCGCCGCCGCGGTGGCCTACCTCGTGAGTCCCGGCGCGGGCTCCACCACGGGCACCTTCATCGAGGTCGACGGGGGGATGGCGCAGCTCCGCCTCCGCCCCGAGTGACTCGATCCTCCCGACGGCCCGGTGTCTCCCCGCGAGACCCCGGGCCGTTCTCGTCCCGTCCCGCCCCAGCCGGGATCAATTCCGCTCCCTCCTCCCGCCCCGCACGCCCCTTTCTCATCCTGCACGCCGCCTCGCCGCGCGGGCGGGATCAGAATCGCTCCCCGACGCCGCGGCCGCGGACCGTTTCCCATCCCGCACGCCACGAGGCGCCCAGGAGGGACGACCGTGAGCGGTACAACGCCCATCCGGCCGGGATCAAGAGCGGGCCTGGACGGGGCTCCGGAGGTGGCATATTGCACTCGCCCCGCGTAAGGGGGGAGGGGGGCTAGAGGGAGTAGACGGAGGTGGCGGTGGCGTGGAAGAGGGCGTCGTGATCGATGCCGCGGGACGTGGCCCAGGCCGCCACGGCGTCGGCCCAGCGGCTGCGTGCGGACGGCTGATACACCGGAGAGCCGTCGGCGGAAGCGCGGGGATCGTCCGGCACCGCGGGGCCGACCGCCGACACGGGCCAGTCGCTCCCCCACATCAGGCGCTCGGGACCGAAGACGTCGGCCGCGGTGTCGAGGAAGGGCTCGAGCTGCGCGAGGCTCCAGTCCCCTCCGGCCTCCGCGGGCAGTCCGGACACCTTGCAGAACACCCCGGGGTGTCGCGCGAGCTCGGCGAGGTCGCGCTCCCACTCCACAGAGGGCGTGCGCGGAGCAGAAGCCGTCCCGACCTCCGGCTTGCCGAGGTGATCGAGCACGATCCGCAGCTCGGGGATCGCGCCGGACAGTCGTGCGACGTCGGGGAGCTGCGCGGCACGTACGCACGCGTCGAAGGTCCACCCGTGCGCCGCGACCTCGCGGGCTCCGGAGATGAAGGCCGACGAGAGCATCATGCCGTCCGGCTCCCCCTGCAGCAGATGACGCACGCCGACCACGAGGGGCTCCGCGGTGAGGCTCTCCAGGTGCACCGTGGTGTCGGTGCCGCGATCGAGCCGAGCGCCGGCGACGATGCCGACCACCCCGAGGCGTTCCGCCTGCCCTGCCACCCACCGCACCTCCGCGAGGAAGTCGTCCTCGGCGGTCTCGGCCTGCACGAACACGGCCCGCTCGTCCGTGGCCCGCTCCACCCGCGCATGCTCGAACTCGACGGCACCGAAGCGCCGCGCGAGCGGCCCCTCGAGCCACGTGTACCCGAGGGCCTCCGGGTCCCACAGGTGCAGGTGCGAGTCGAGGATGCGCATGCCCCCATCCTGCCGCAGACATCGGATGTTGTGCGAGGATGAGCGCCATGGCAGTGACGGACGAGGCGATCGAGAAGATCAAGGCGATGATCGTGTCGGGCGAACTGGCCCCCGGCGATCGCCTGCCCCCGGAGAAGGAGCTCTCCGAGCGCCTCGGCCTCTCCCGCAACTCGATGCGCGAAGCGGTCAAGGCACTGGAGGTCATCCGCGTGCTCGACGTCCGTCGTGGTGACGGCACCTATGTCACGAGCCTGGAGCCGCACCTGCTGCTGGAGGCGATCGCGTTCGTCGTGGACATGCACGACGACGACTCGATGCTGGAGATGTTCGCCGTCCGCCGGATGCTCGAATCGCAGGCCACCGGGCTCGCGGCGACCCTGGGCACGGACGAGGCGATCGCGGCCCTGCAGGACGAGGTGGAGGCCGTCGACGCCTCCGTCGGCATCGAGGAGCTCGTCGACCACGACATCCGCTTCCACCGCGAGATCGTGGGCATGGCGGGCAACGCCTACCTCGCGAGCCTCATCGAGCACCTGAGCAGCCAGACGGTCCGGGCCCGGGTATGGCGGGGGCTCACGGAGGGCGGCGCCGTGGAGCGCACCCTGTCGGAGCACCGCGCCATCGCCGACGCCATCGCCCAGCGCGACTCGGCACTGGCCACCTCCCTCGCCACGGCCCACATCGCGGGTGTCGAGCGGTGGTTGCGGCAGGCCGCCTCGGCCTGACCCGTCAGGCGCCGAGTCGCTCCATCGCGGCGTCGAACTCGGCCGCCGAGCTGTCGCTGACCTCGTGGAACAGCACCTGGTCGAGCACGTCGGGCGCGGCGGTGAAGTAGGGGACGCCGGCAGCGCGCAGCCCGGTGATGTCATCGGCCGTCCGCAGCGACGCGGCGAGGACGTTGGAGGCGCTGCCCGCGCACATCTCCTGCATCCGGGCGATGAGGGCGTCGCCGTCCATGCCCGCGTCGCGCATGCGCCCGAGGTAGGGCGCGATGTACTGGGCACCGATCGAAGCGCACGCGAGCGCCTGCGCGACGGAGTAGACCGCCGTGACGAGGACCGTGGCCCCGTCACGGACGAGGGCGGAAGCGGCAGCGAACCCGGCTGCGGTCGCGGGCACCTTCACCGCGACGCGGTCGCCGAGCGCGCGGATGCCCTCCGCGTTCCGGAGGAAGGAGGCGGTGTCACCACCCCACGTCTGGAAGAACACCTCCCGGGCGCCCTCCTCGACCCAGCGGGCGTAGAGGTCGGGGATCTCCCCAGCCGTCCGCCCGCCACGCTCGAGGATCGTGGGGTTCGTCGTGACACCGTGCACGACCCCCGCGGAGAGCAGCCGCGCGACGCGGTCGGTGTCGGCGCTGTCGACGTACAGGCGGGGCGCGATCGCGGTCATCGGGGTCTCCTCGCGGGCAACCTGTCGTTACAGGTGGGGCTTCGGCTAATGTAATGACAGCTCCCGAACCTTGTCAAAGACCGGGAGTCCCGCGCTGTCGAGGAGGATCAGGAGCGAGATGACACCCGCACACCCCGGCGACCGCTCCGGCGTCGTCATCGTCGGCAGCGTGACGGCCGACGTCACGACCTTCTCCCAGCGGCTCCCGGCCCGCGGCGAGACCATCCTCGGCGACGAGTTCACGCTGATGCTCGGCGGCAAGGGCGCGAACCAGGCCGTCGCGGCGGGACGCTCCGGCGCCCGCACGAGCTTCGTCGGCTGCGTCGGCGACGACCTGTTCCACGACCTCGTGGTGGACGGTCTCACCGCCGCCGGCGTCGACCTCGCGCACCTGCGCACCGTCCAGGGCCCCACCGGCATCGCGCACATCCGCGTCGACGCCTCCGCGCAGAACGACATCGTCATGGTGCCGCTCGCGAACGCCGCCCTGAGCACCGAGCAGATCGACGAGGCCCTCGCAGCGCTCGCCCCCACGACCTCGGTGCTGCTCACCCAGCTCGAGACCCCGTCCGCCCTGACCGCCCACATCACCGCCCGGGGACGCGAGCACGGCATGACCGTGATCCTCGATCCGGCACCGGCGGCGGAGCTGGCAGCGGAGATCTGGCGGAGCATCGACATCGTCACCCCGAACGAGACCGAGGCATCGCTCATCAGCGGCATCCCGGTGACCGACGCCGCCTCCGCCGAACGCGCCGGACACTGGTTCCTGGAGCAGGGTGTGGGCGCCGCGGTCATCACGCTGGCCGGACAGGGGTCGTGCGTCGTCACCGCCGAGGGCGCCACCGTCGTCCCGCCGTTCCCCGTGGAGGCCGTCGACACCACCGCCGCGGGCGACGCCTATGCCGGCTACCTCGGCGCCGCGCTCGCGAGCGGAGCGGCCCTCACCGATGCGGTGCGGCTGGCGACCGCCGCGGGCGCCCTCACCGTCACGAAGCAGGGGGCCTCGCCCAGCCTCCCCCACCGCGCCGACGTCGAGGCCTTCCTCGCCGCGCGCACCGCGGCCCCCGTCGCGAACTGAACCAGGAGCACACGATGCGCAAGACCTCGACCACGATCAACCCCGCGCTCTCCCGCGTCATCAGCGAGACCGGGCACACCGATCTGATCGTCGTGACCGATGCCGGGCTGCCGATCCCGCCGGGCGCCGAGCGCATCGACCTCGCCTACCGCCCCGGCGCCCCCGCCTTCCTCGACGTGCTCGACACGGTGCTCGCGGAGCTCGTCGTCGAGGGCGCGACGGTGTCGGCCGAGGTCGCCGAGAAGAGCCCGGAGGTGCTCGACGCCCTGCGCGAGCGCTTCGCCGATGCGGGGTTCGAGATCGAGCTGGTCCCGCACGTCGAGTTCAAGCGGCGCACGCACGCCGCCCGCGCCTTCGTGCGCTCCGGGGAGTTCACCCCGTACGCGAACGTGATCCTGCACGCGGGGGTGGCGTACTGATGTCCCTCATCGAGGACGCCATCGACCGCCACAGCGCGGCGCCCATGTACGACCAGCTCCGGCAGCTCATCATCGACGGCATCGCCCGCGACGGTCTGCAGCCGGGCGATCCTCTTCCCGGCGAGCACCGGCTGTGCGAGCGCTACGGCATCTCCCGCACGGTCGTTCGGCAGGCGTTGGCGCAGCTCGAGCACGAGGGACTCGTCGAGCGCGTGAAGGGCAAGGGCACGTTCGTCTCCCGCCCGCGCACGAGCGAGAGTCTCGTGCACACACTCGTCGGGCTGTACGACGACGTCGAGCGGCGCGGCGGCCATGTGCACAGCGACGTCCTCCGCCGCGAGCAGACCGTCGCGGACGAGGAGGTCGCCCTGGCCCTGGAGGTGCCGGTCGGATCGCCGGTGATCGTGCTGGAGCGGCTGCGACACGTGGACGGCGAGCCCTGGTCGCTCTCGACCACGTGGATGCCCGAGGCGGTGGGGGCGGTGACGCTCGGCGCGGATCTCACCGAGGCGTCGCTGTACCGGCTGCTCGCCGACCACGGCATCATCGCCACGCACGGCGTCCGCTCGGCCGAGGCGACGGTCGCCACGCACGAGCAGGCTCAGCACCTCGGTGTGAGCGCCGGCTCCGCCCTCCTCCGCCTGCGCAGCATCAGCCGCAGTGAGGACGGCGTGCCGATCGAGTACTTCATCGCGTACCACCGCGGCGACCGCTCGCGCTTCGAGTTCCAGCTCCAGCAGGAGCAGTCCCAGGCGTCGTTGATGCACGTGGACGGATCGGGCGGCGCCTCCCCCGCGGGCACGGTGGGCTGACAGCGGCCCCGGTACGCTCGAGGCATGAGCGACTGGACCAGCACCGCGATCGCCCTGCTGGAAGCCGATGCCAACCGCAGCGCCGACACACACCTGCACCTGTTCCCGCTGCCGCCGGAGTGGGGCATCGACCTCTACCTCAAGGACGAGTCGGTGCACCCGACCGGCTCGCTCAAGCACCGCCTCGCGCGCTCCCTCCTCCTCTACGGGCTCGTCAACGGGCGCATCCGTGAGGACACGACCCTCGTGGAGTCCTCGAGCGGATCGACCGCGGTGTCGGAGGCCTACTTCGCCCGCATGCTGGGGCTGAAGTTCATCACCGTCGTGCCCCGGTCGACGGTGCAGGAGAAGATCGACCTCATCGAGTTCTACGGCGGAACCTGCCACTTCGTCGACCGCCCGGAGGACATGTCGTCGGAGGCCCAGCGCCTGGCGGCGGACTGCACCGGGCACTACCTCGACCAGTTCACCTTCGCGGAGCGCGCCACCGACTGGCGCGGCAACAACAACATCGCCGAGAGCGTGTTCAGCCAGCTCGCCCAGGAGCGGCATCCGATCCCCCGCTGGATCGTCACGGGCGCCGGCACCGGCGGCACCAGCGCCACGTTCGGCCGCTATGTGAAGTACCGCCGCCATGACACCCGGATCGCGGTCGTCGACCCCGAGGGCTCGGCCTTCTACGACGGCTGGGCGGGCACGGTCGACCCGCCGGCGGGACGCCCGAGCCGCATCGAGGGCATCGGGCGGCCGCGGGTGGAGGCCTCGTTCGTGCCGTCCGTGATCGACGAGATGATCCAGGTGCCGGACGCGGGCTCCATCGCCGCGATCCGCCTTCTCCGCGAGCGCACCCTGCACTGGGCAGGCGGGTCCACCGGCACGAACCTCTACGGCGCGTTCCAGCTCATCGCCCGGATGCGTGCCGCGGGCGAGACCGGAAGCGTCGTGACCCTCATCTGCGACAGCGGTGTGCGCTACGCCGGCACGTACTACTCCGACGACTGGGTGGCGCAGCAGGGGTGGGACCTCGCCCCGCACCGTGCGCGGTTGGAGCGGTTCCTGGAGACCGGGGTCTGGGCGGAGTGATCCCCGGGTTACGCTGACCCCATGACCACACTCATCCTCACCGTCGCGGGTGCCGATCGTCCTGGCCTCGTGGCCGCCGTCGCCGATGTCGTCGATGCCCACGGCGGCAACTGGGAGAACAGCTCCCTCGCCGAGCTCGCCGGCACGTTCGCGGGTGTCATCGAGGTGTCCGTGCCGACGGAGCGCACCGGGGAGCTCGAGACCGCGCTCCGGGCGATCCAGGGCCAGGGGCTGCTCACGCTGTCGGTGCTCACCGGCACGCCGGGGCCGTCGGAGGACGAGGAGCAGCTGATCGTGATGCAGGTGCTCGGCAACGACCGCCCCGGCATCGTGCGGGAGGTGTCGGCGGTCCTGAACGCGCACGCCCTGAGCATCGAGGAGCTCACGACCGAGACCCGGGAGGCCGCGATGGCCGGCGGGCGACTGTTCGAGGCCTCGGTGATCGCGAAGGTCCCGCCGACGGTCGACCTCGACGCCCTGCGCGGCGACCTCGAGCGCCTCGCGTCGGAGATCCAGGTCGACATCACGCTCGGCTGACCCCGTTCGAATCGCCTGAATGGCTCTATCCCGCCGCCGGATGGGACCGATCGCGCGATTCGAACGCGGTCAGAGGCCGGAGTACCGCCGCACCCAATACTCGGTGTAGGCGACGTGGGCGGACGCGGCGGCGGAGGCTGCCACCGGATCCGCGGCGGCGAGGCCGCGCAGGATCGCGCGGTGACCGGCATCGGAGTGGATCTTGAGCTCCGCGGCGTCCTCGGGGTCGGAGATCCGGTAGGCCCGGGAACGGGAGCGCAGCACGTCGATCAGGCTGGTCAGGGCCTCGTTGCCCGCGACCGAGGAGATGGCCATGTGGAACTCGTGGTCGAGGCGGGACTGCGCCTCGAAGTCCGTCGTCGACTCGATCTCCGTGAGCACCTCGTCGAGTGCGGCCACCGTGTCCTCGTCGATGCGGGCCGCGGCGAGCGCCGCCGCATGCGGCTCGAGCACCCGTCGGAGCTCGGTCAGCTCCAGCACCCCCGCCATCGGCAGCAGCCCGACCGTGAGCGAGAGACTGCCGATGAGGTCGGCCGCGCGGAGCTCGCTGACGTAGCTCCCGGAGCCGTGCCGCGTCTCCAGCACGCCGAGCGCGGCGAGAGTCCGGATGGCCTCACGCAGCGACCCCCGCGAGACGCCGAGCCGTTCGCACAGCTCTCCCTCGCTCGGCAGCCGGTCGCCGGGGCGCAGAGCGCCGTCGGCGATGAGGGCCCGCAGCCCGTGCAGCGCCGTGTCGAGTGCGCTCATCGTCATCCTCTCCGCCACTCCCCCACCCCTCGTGAAGTCTGTCGGACACACCGGCGGCCGCAAACTCGTATGACAACTATGTTTCATCTTCGCGCTTTCGTAGCCAAAATCGAAGGCGTGTGGCAAAGTTGTGCAACAACTCGCCCCCACTCACCGATGAGGTCCGATGCCCGCTCCGCAGTTCCCCGCTCCGCTCACGCTGAACTCCGGCCTGCGGGCGCGCGACGCCTGGCCTCTCGACCCGACCGTGATCCACCTCAACCACGGGTCCTTCGGGGCGGTGCCGTCGGTGGTCGTCGCCCACCAGGACGCCCTGCGCCGCCGCGCCGACCTGAGCCCCGTCGAGTGGTTCCCGCGCATCGCGGAGCGCGTGCAGGAGGCGAGGCAGCGGACGGCTCCGTTCGTCGGCGCCCGCGCGGAGGACAGCGTGTTCGTGCCCAACGCCTCCGCCGCGGCCACCGTCGTCTACAACGCCCTCCAGCTCGAGAGCGGCGACGAGATCCTCGTCACCGACCAGGGCTACGGGGCCATCACCATGGGAGCCGAGCGCCTCGCCCGCCGGTTCGGCGCCGCCGTCCGCACGGTCGCCCTGCCCCTGCTCGCCGATGACGACGAGATCGTGGAGCTGTTCGCCGACGCCCTCACCCCGCGCACGCGGCTGCTCGTCGTCGACCAGATCACCTCGCCCACGGCTCGCCTGCTGCCGACCCGCCGCATCGCCGACCTCGCGGCCGAGCGCGGCGTGCGCACCCTGGTCGACGGCGCCCACGCCCCCGGCCTCATCCCGGACGCGGCGGCCGTCGCCGGCGGCGACTGGTGGTTCGGCAACCTGCACAAGTGGCCCTGCGCCCCGCGCGGCTCCGCCCTCCTGGTCACCACCGCCCCCGACCGCGACGAGCTCTGGCCGCTGATCGACTCCTGGGCCGCGCGGGAGCCGTACCCTGAGCGCTTCGACACGCAAGGCACGATCGACGCCACGACGTACCTCGCCACCCCCACCGCGATCGAGTTCATCGAGGCCGAGTTCGGATGGGCGGCCGCCCGCGAAGCCATGGCCGCGCGCGCCGACGCGGGGGCCGAGCTCATCGCCGAGGCCCTGCGCCCGTTCGGCGACGAGGACCCGCTGACCCGCCTCCCCTCACCGGTGCCGTCCATGCGCCTCATCCGGCTGCCGCTCGGTCTCGGCGCCACCCGCGAGGAGGCCGACGCGCTGCGCATGGACCTCCTCGACGAGGTCGGCGTGGAGACCGCGTTCACGAGCTTCCGCGGCGTCGGCTACTTCCGCCTCTCCGCGCACCTGTACACCGAGGCCGCCGACGTCGAGGCGTTCGTCGAGCGCTGCGTCCCGGCGATCCTGCGCCGCGCCGGCATCCGCCCCGCGGACGCCCTCATCCTCCCCTGACCCGCATCACCTCCCGCACGACCCACCCGAACACCCACCCACCCCCACCGAGAGGCACATCGTGAAGAACAAGATCTTGACGACCGCAGCCGGAGTCGGCACCGTCGCCGTCCTCGCACTCACCGGCTGCTCCGGAGGCTCCGGCTCGTCCGGCGGCGACGGCAGCGTCACGCTCCAGATGGTCGAGAGCCTGACGAACCCGGCACGCACCGAACTCCTCCGCGGACTGCTCGACGAGTTCGAGAAGGACAACCCCGACATCACCGTCACCCTGGTCTCCCCGCCCACCGAGCAGGCCGACCAGAAGATCCAGCAGATGCTGCAGTCCGGCAAGGGCGTCGACGTGCTCGAGGTGCGCGACATCACCGTCGGGCCGTTCGCGAACAACGGCTGGCTGTACGACCTGGGCGACGATCTGAAGGAGTGGGACGGCTGGGACGCCCTGACCGAGAACGCGCAGTCGGCATCGGTCGCGGAGGACGGCAAGAGCTACTTCGTCCCCTACGGCTTCTACGGCCTGTCGCTCTTCTACCGCACGGACCTCGTCGAGCAGGCCGGCTTCGACGGCCCGCCGCACAGCTGGAAGGACCTGCTGGAGCAGGCGTCCGCCATCCAGGACCCGTCGAACAACATCTACGGCTACGCCTTCCGCGGCGGCCAGAACGCCAACAGCAACGTCGTCGCGGCGATCGAGGCCTACACGATCGACGGCCTCGACACGGAGGACGCGTTCCTCATGGAGGACGGCTCGACGATCTTCGCCGCGCCCGAGGCCCAGGAGGCGGTCGACGACTACTTCGACCTCTTCAAGGAGGCCTCGCCGCCGTCCGCCGTCTCGTGGGGCTACCCCGAGATGGTCGCCGGGTTCACCAACGGCACCACCGCGTTCCTGCTGCAGGACCCGGAGGTCATCGCGACGGTGCAGGACTCCTCGCTGACCGAAGACCAGTGGGACACCGCCCCGCTGCTCGTCGGCCCGTCCGGCAAGGCCGCACAGCCCCTCGCCGTCGCCGGCTGGGGTGTCGCGGAGAACAGCGAGCACAAGGAGGCGGCGGTCAAGCTCGTCGAGTTCCTGTCGTCGGCCGAGCCCGCCACCGAGTTCGCGCAGGCGAACAGCCTCGTCCCGATCATCGCGGCCGCCGCGGACGACGAGTTCTACTCGACCGGCCCCTGGACGAGCTACGTCACCATGACCGAGGACCCGGAGACCTACGTCAACGTGCGTCAGCCGCGCGGGGTGAGCTGGTGGACCGAGTGGATCCAGAAGTCCGACCAGGACGTGCAGAGCGTGCTGCTCGGCAACATGTCCACGAAGGACCTCCTCGCCTCGTGGGACGCGTTCTGGACCGAGAAGTACGCCGCGGAGAAGGGTTGATCCGTGGCCCGCACCATCCGTGAAGGGGGCTCCGTCGGCACCGCCGGCGGGGCCTCCCCGGCATCGCGTCGTCGGCCGTTCCGGGGTCGCACTGCGCTCACCCTGCTGGCGTTCCTCGCGCCGGCGATCGTCTTCGTCTGCTGGTTCACGTACTGGCCGATGCTGCAGGGCGCCCGCATGGCGTTCCACGACTGGAACCTGTGGGACCTCACGTCGACCCCGTTCGTCGGCATCGACAACTTCCTCGCCGTCTTCCGGGACCCGGCGTTCCCGACCGTGGCGTGGAACTCCGTGCTCTGGGTGGTCGGCTCGCTCGTGCCGCAGCTCGTGATCGGCTTCCTCATCGCTCTCGCCCTGCGCAAGCGATTCCGCTTCCGCGGGCTCTACCAGGCGCTGGTGTTCTTCCCGTGGGCGGTGTCCGGCTTCCTGATCGGCATGCTGTTCCGCTGGATGTTCAACGCCGAGTTCGGCGTCGTCAACGACCTGCTCATGAAGGCGGGGCTGATCGACGCGCCGCTGCCGTGGCTGGCCGATCCGAAGCTCGCGATGTTCGCCGTGATCGTCGCGAACATCTGGTACGGCGTGACCTTCTTCGCGATCATGATCCTCGCGGCCCTGCAGTCGGTGCCGGACGAGATGCTGGAGGCGGCGAGCCTCGACGGCGCCGGCAAGGTGCGGCAGCTGTTCTCGATCATCATCCCGTACATCTCGATGACGTTGCTGCTGACGATCCTGCTGCGCGTGATCTGGATCTTCAACTTCCCCGACATCATCTACGCGATGACGAACGGCGGCCCGGCCAACCAGACCCACATCATCACGACGTGGATGATCAACTACACGCAGCAGGGCAACTACGGCATCGCGAGCGCCATCGGGCTCATCGTCGTGGCCTTCCTCATGGTGTTCTGCGCGTTCTACCTGATGGCGATGCGGAGAGTGCAGCGATGACCATCACCTCATCCGTCCGGACCGGCTCCTCGGTCACGGAGACCCGTCGCATCACGGTGCCCGACCCGAAGGCCGCCCCGCGCCCGAAGCCCCGCGTCACGGTGGGCGGCGTGGTGCGCATCGTCGGCCTGGGGCTGTGGCTGCTCATCACGCTGTTCCCGCTGTACTGGATCACGCTCACCGCGTTCAAGTCGCCGGGCACGATCAACCGCTTCCCGATCGAGTACTGGCCGAGCGAGCCCTCGCTCGACAACTTCACGAGCCTGTTCGAGAAGAGCTCGTTCGGGACGTTCCTGGCGAACTCGGCCATCGTGGCGGTGTCGGCCGGCGCGGTGGCGACGCTCATCGCCCTGCTCAGTGCGTACGTGCTGGCGCGGTTCGAGTTCCGCGGCAAGGGGGCGGTGCTCATCGCGTTCCTGCTGACGCAGATGATCCCGGCGTTCATCGCCCTGGGACCGCTGTACTCGATGATGACCGACCTGGGACTCGTCGACACCAAGCCGGGGCTCATCCTCGTCTACATCGCGATCTGCATCCCGTTCTCCACGGTCATGCTGCGGGGCTTCTTCGAGAACGTCCCCGACGCGCTGGAGGAGGCGGCGATGATCGACGGCTGCTCGCGCCTGGGTGCCCTGTTCCGGGTGCTCGTGCCGGTGATGACGCCTGGCATCATCGCGGCGTTCATCTTCAACTTCGTGAACTGCTGGAACGAGCTGTTCCTGTCGGTCGTGCTGATGAACACCGACGCGAACCGCACCGTCCCATCGGCGCTGAACGGCTTCATCTCCACGTTCAACATCGACTGGGGCTCCATGAGCGCCGCGGCCGTGCTGACGATCCTCCCGACGATGGTGATGTTCGCCCTCGCCAGCCGCTGGATCGTCCAGGGCCTCACGGCCGGGGCCGTCAAGGAGTAACCCGCCCGAAGAGCGCAAATGGTCCCATTCCGTCGCGGAATGGGACCATTTGCGCTCTTCGAAGGCTTAGACGAGCCGGGACTTCGGCGACACCGAGTACGTGTGCTCGGCGTCGCGGTTGACCGTGTCGCCGAGAGCCTCGTCGATCGCGGTCATCGTGTCGGCGTCGAGCTTCACGCCGGAGGCCTTGACCGTGTCGGCGAGCTGCTCCGGACGGGAGGCGCCGACGAGGGCCGCTGCGACGTTCGGGTTCTGCAGCACCCACGCGATCGCGAGCTGCGGCATCGACAGCCCCGCCTGCTCCGCGATCGGCTTGAGGCGCTGCACCGCGGTGAGGATGTCGTCCTGCAGGAAGCTCTTGATGAAGCCCGCGCCCGAGTTCTGGTCGGTCGCCCGCGAGCCCTCCGGCACCGGCTGCCCCGGCAGGTACTTGCCGCTGAGCACGCCCTGCGCCATCGGCGACCAGACGATCTGCGAGATGCCGAGCTCCTCCGACGCGGGGACGACCTTGCCCTCGATGACCCGCCACAGCATCGAGTACTGCGGCTGGTTCGAGATGAGCTGGATGCCGAGCTGCTTCGCCAGCGCGTGCCCGTCGCGGAGCTGCTCCGCGGTCCACTCCGAGACGCCGATGTAGAGCGCCTTGCCCTGCCGCACGATGTCGGCGAAGGCCTGGAACGTCTCCTCCAGCGGGGTCTCGTGGTCGAAGCGGTGCGCCTGGTACAGGTCGACGTAGTCGGTGCCGAGACGCTGCAGCGAGCCGTTGATCGACTCCATGATGTGCTTGCGGCTCAGGCCGGTGTCGTTCGGACCCTTGGGACCGGTCGGGAAGTAGACCTTCGTGAAGATCTCGAGGCTCTCGCGACGCTGACCCTCCAAGGCCTTGCCGAGCACGACCTCGGCGGCCGTGTTGGCGTACGTGTCCGCGGTGTCGAACGTGGTGATGCCGGCATCCAGGGCGGCGTGCACGGTCTTGACCGCCGCGTCGTCCTCGACCTGCGAGGCGTGCGTGACCCAGTTGCCGTAGGTGATCTCCGAGACCTTGAGACCGCTGTTGCCGAGATAGCGATAGTTGACCATGGACCAACGCTAGTCCCGCCAGGGGGACCGGCGGGCCGGATCGGCCGCGATCATCAAGCGGTGGCGGGCGAAGGTTCGCGGCGGCGGGACGTGACCGCGGCCCCGACCAGCACCCCGACCGCGGAGAGCGCGCTGACCGCGTACAGGGGCAGCGCCCACGGGGAGGCATCGGCGCCGCTGATGCCGAAGGTGTCGGCGAGCCCCATGCCGGGGCCGAACGACGCGACGAAGTAGGCCGGCGCCCCGCCCATGAGCAGCGCGAGGAAGGTCATGCCGGCCACCACCGCCGGAGCCCGCGTGAGGAGGCAGACGACCGCCGTCCCGACTCCCAGGCACACACCCGCGCCGAGGATGCCGAGGACGGTCTGCGGCATGAGGCTCTCTCCGGCGTTCGACATCGCGGCCCTGACCTCGTCGAGGGAGAGGCCGCCCGGCGCCGCGGCGAGCGGGTTCAGCACGAGGATCTGCACGGCGGCGAGCGCGGCGTACGCGGTGACGGCGAGCACGCCCGCCACGCAGATCCAGAGGGTGGGGCGCGGCACCGGTGTCATGCGGTCACCCTAGGCAGGGCTGCTGAGAGTCTCCCGGTACTCGCGCCAGGCGTCGCCCAAGCGGCGCACCCCCTCGGTGAGCACGTCGTCCGGCGCGGTGAACGGCAGACGCACGTGGTCGTCCGGGGCGGCGGCCGAGACCGCGAAGGCCCCGGTGCCCGCGATGGAGACCCCGTGCGCCGCAGCGATTCGCGCGAGTGCGGACGCGGAGCCCCGCGGCAGCGCCGCCCACAGCGAGAGTCCGCCCCGCGGAGCGTCGTAGGTCCAGTCCGGTACGTGCGCGGCCATCAGGTCCTGCAGCAGGAGGAGGCGTTCCCGGTGCACGCGACTGTTGGCGCGGCGGAGCTCCGTCGCATGGGCGATGAGGTCGAGGGCGAGGAGCTGGCCGGGCACGCTCGTGGACTGGTCGGCGAGCTGGCGCGCACCGCGCAGCCGTCGGACCAGGACGGGGTCGGCGCGCAGCCACCCGATCCGCAGCCCGGCCCAGGCCCACTTCGACACGGACTCGACGACGAGCACCGGGGCGTCCGGCCGTTCCGAGGCGAGCGTGGGCGGCACGATCCCGTCGAACGAGATGCCGGCGACGACGCGGTCCTCGATCACGGGCACCCCGTACTGCGCGGCGAGTTCGGCCACGCGATGCCGCGCCGCCCCGGGCAGACGCGTCCCCGTCGGGTTCTGGTGGTGCGGGTTGAGCGCGACGAGCACGGGACGCAGTCGGGCCATCGCCTGCTCCAGCGCATCGACGTCGAGGCCGTCCGCCCCCATCGGCACGCCGTGGACCGTCCCGCCGCGCAACCCCACGGAGTCGGTCACGCCCGGCCATGTGATCTCCTCCGCGAGGACGACGTCCCCCGGCTCCACGAGCGCGTTGACGACGAGGCTGATGGCCTGCTGCGCGCCGTGGGTCACGAGGATCTGCTCGGGCGTGGTCGGCGTCCCCTCGGCGCGGTACATGTCGGCGATGAGTTCGCGGAGGGCCGGGAGACCCGCGGGGTCGGTCTCCGGGAGCAGGGCGAGGTCGAGCCGCGGCTGGTGGTCGCGGATGAGCTGCACACCCAGATCCGGGATCTGCGGGACCGTGCGGAGCAGGTCGATCGCGTTGGGGAGTGCCGAGAACAGCGCCTCGCCACGTCCCGGACGGCGGTCGGCCGCGGGCGCCGTCCTCGCCCCCGACACCCTCGTCCCGCTGCCCTGTCGGCGCTCCACGAGACCCTGCTCCGCGAGGGACGCATAGGCGGACACGACCGTGCCCCGCGAGACCGCGACCACCGCGGCGAGGGCGCGTTCGGCAGGCAGGCGGTCGGCGGGGCGCAGCTCACCACTGCCGATCAGGGCGGCGATCCCTGCAGCGAGTCGGGTGGAGAGGGTGCCGTCGCCATGGGCCCAGCGGCCGAGGCGTGCGGCGAGCGCGGCCGCGGAGACCTCCCCGCCCTGGACGAGAGGGCCGGGGGCCGATCCGTGGGCCACCGGCGTCGCATTGGCCCTGTCGAGGGTGTCCATGAGACCCGATTCTGGACCAATGACAGTTCCCACGACCAGCTTCGGGCTCGATCTCGGTCCAATCGACCGGGATTGGACCATGGGCGAACTCCTCGACTGGCTCGGCGACGACGCCCGCACCCACGACCCCACCCTCCGCCAGCCGCTGGCGCTCATCGAGGCCGTCGTGACCGGCACCCCGTGGCAGACCACCCCATCCACGGTCGCCCTGACCCGTTCTCTCGCGCTGGCGTCCCGGTCCGGGGACCTCTCCCGCGTTCGAATCGCCCACTTTGTCCCAAGCCCGGCCGGGATGGAGCACAGTGAGCGATTCGAAAGGAGTCAGGTGGCCTGAGCCCCGGGGGTGGTGACGATGTCGGCGCGGTCGCGGAAGCCCTCCGCCGTCACCCTGTCCAGGGCGACCTGCTTGCGGATGGCCAGCGCCTTCTCGTAGAGGCTCGGGTCGCCGTAGCTCGTGAGCACCTTCACCAGCACCGGCAGCAGCTCGATCATGAAGAACAGCGCCGCGATGAGGATGTGCGCCCACAGGATCGTGGGCTCCTTCTCGCTCAGACGGTTGAGGCCGCTGATCTGGCTCAGCAGTCCCACCGCCCCGGCGTTGCCCTGCGCCACGGAGTCCGCCCGGGCGTTGTAAGCCGCGAGCGCTTGCTCATACGTGTCGCGCGCGGCGGGGAGCTCGTCCTGCGCCTGCTGACGGTTCTGCGACTCCGACGCCGTGGTGTTCTCCTTGGCGGCGCTTCCGGCAGCGGCGAGCTCCTCGTTGGCCGTGCGGAGCTGGGCGGCCAGTGCATCGTAGGTCTGCTGGGCCTCGGCGAGCTGGGCCTGCGCGGCCTGCGAGCTCGCCCCCTCGCCGTTCACACCGGTGCAGCCGGGAACGGTGCCGGCGCCCTCGCCGGTGAGCTCGCACTGATACAGCGTCCGCGCCTGGTCGATCACGGCCTGCTGCTCCGTGAGCTTGGCCGTCAGATCGTCGACCGTGGACTGGGCGGCGGACTCCGTGGCCGATGACGACTCGGTCCCGGCGACGATGCCCGTCGCCGCCTGGTTCTCAAGCGCCGCGACGCGCTCGGACGCCGCGTCCAGCGCCTTCTTCTCCGGACCGGTCTCGAGCGCCTCCTGGTCGGACTGCGCCTGCACGATGTTGGTCGCGGCGACCTCCCGGGAGATGTCGTTGTGGAAGATCTGCAGCACGAGCGGCTCCGCGACGACGAACCCGATGATCGCCGCCATGATGACGCGGGGGATCGCGAGGCCGATGAGCTTCCAGACGTTGCGGGTCGACGTCATGGTCGAGGTGAGGAAGCGGTCGAGGTTGAAGATGATCAGTGCCCACACGATCGCGAGCGGGATGGCCAGCCAGACCGCCGCGCGCACCCCCGTCGTCAGGGCGAAGAGCATGGAGATCGCGCTGACCAAGGCGGTCCCGGCGAGCACGAAGAACATCTGCACGAAGCGCGGGGTCTCACCCGGGACGCGGTCGAGGATCTCCCCTTCGGCCCCGCCGAGGATCGCGAGAGCACGGAGGCGTTCGGCGGCGGTGCGCCGGCGACGCGACTTCCGGACGCGCTGCGGGCGCGCCGGACGGTCGGGGGCGGGCTCCGCGTCGACCGGGGCGTCGGGCGCCGTCACCGGCTCGGACGTCGGGTCGTCGGACGCGACGTCGGGCTGCGCGGGTGTGTCGCCGGTCGGCTCGTACTCGCGCAGGAAGTCGAGGTCATCCGTGTCGGCGTTCGGGTCGCCGTCGAGGATGATCCGACCCTGCGAGTCGAAGCGACCCGGGCGGTGGGCGGAATAGGGCATCCCGACAATCTACGAAACTCCGCCTGTGCGTAGCGTGGAAGACCGGGGCGAGAACCCTTCGAATCGCGCAGATCGCTCCATCTCGGCCGGGAATGGAGCAAGGTGCGCGACTCGAAAGAGTCAGCGGGTGAGAGAGGCCGCGTAGGCGGACAGGGCGTCGCCGAGCGTGAAGTGGCCGGCCGCGGCGAGGGTGCCCAGGCCGTGCATCAGCCCCCACAGCGACACGACGTCCGCCGGGCGGTCGAGCCCCGCCGCGGCGGCCGCCTCCGCGAGCACGCCCTCGAGCGCCTCGATCAGCGGGGCCATGGTCTCGGTAGGAGACCCCGGTACGCACACGGTGGGGTCGTAGACGGCATCGAACGCGTGGGGATGCTCGACGGCGAAGCGGATGTAGGCCGATCCTCCGGCGACGAGGGCGTCGTGCGGCGTCGCGGCACCCTGGGCCGCCACACGCACCTGCCGGAGGAGGTCGGCCATGCTCCGCTCGGCCAGGGCCTTGAGCAGCCCGAGGCGATCGGAGAAGTGGTGATAGGGGGCGTTGTGGCTGACGTTCGCCGCGCGCGCCACTTCGCGGAGGCTGATCTCGGCGGCCGGTCTCGTCTCGAGCAGCCGCATCGCGGCGTCCTCGAGCGCACGCGCCAGATCGCCGTGGTGGTAGCCGTCCTTCGAACTTGACATAAGCAACATTGTTTCCTATGTTGACACTGTCCAACCAGGTTGACACTGTCCAGATAGGAACCGCATGTCCGCACTCGTCATCGACGGCCACCCCGACGCCCGCTCGCTCACCGCCGCCCTCGCCCGTCGTTACGCGGACGGCCACGGCGATGCGCGCCTGCTCGCGCTGCGCGACCTCGACTTCGACCCGAACCTGCGATTCGGCTACCGGGAGCGCATGACGCTCGAGCCCGACCTCGTCGACGCGCGGCGCGCGCTCCACGAAGCCGATGCGCTCGTGGTCACCACCCCGCTGTGGTGGGGCTCGGTGCCCGCACTGCTCAAAGGGTTCTTCGACCGCACCCTCCTCCCCCAGCAGGAGTACCGCTACACGAAGCGCGGACTCCCCCAGGGGCTCCTCCCGGCGCGGCACGGCCGGCTGCTCCTGCTCGCGGACACGCCCTGGTACGCCGTGCCGTTCACCGGAATGCCCGCGCACACCCAGGTCGCCCGCAACACTCTGCGCTTCTGCGGCATCCGCGCCGTCCGCACAACGCGGATGCTGGGCGTGAAGCACGCCCGCCCTGCGACCATCACCGGATGGCTCGACCGGGCCGAGCGACTCGGCGCCGCGGATGCGGCTCGCGACCGCGCGCGTCAGGCCAGGGCAGCGGCAGCAGCCTCGTCCTCGGTCGTCGCCACGAGCTGACCGCAGGCGCCGTCGATCTCCTTGCCACGGGTGTCGCGGAGCGTCGTCGGGATGCCGGCGTCGTTCAGCCGCCGCACGAACTCGTCCGTGACGTCCTTCTCCGACGACGTCCAGATCGAACCCGGCGTCGGGTTCAGCGGGATCGGGTTCACGTGCACCCACCCGCGACCGCGCTGGTTGAGCTTCTCAGCCAGCAGGTCGGCCCGCCACGCATGGTCGTTCATGTCCTTGATGAGTGCGTACTCGATGGACACCCGACGACCGGTCTTGGCGTAGTAGTCGTAGGCCGCATCGAGCGCCTCGTCGACCTTCCACCGCGAATTCACGGGGATGAGCTCGTCGCGAAGGTGGTCGTCAGGGGCGTGCAGCGACAAGGCGAACGTGACGGGGATGTTCTCGTCGGCGAGCTTCCGGATCGCGGGCACGAGACCCACGGTGGACACCGTGATGCCACGCGCGCTCATGCCGAGACCATCGGGCTGCGGGGCGACCATGGTGCGCACCGCGTCCATGACGCGCTTGTAGTTGGCGAGCGGCTCTCCCATCCCCATGAAGACGATGTTGGAGACGCGCTCCATGCTGTGGTCGTCGCGCTTCTTGCCGCCCAGCTCACCGTTGGCGATGGCCCGGTTCGCCCGGACGATCTGCTCGATGATCTCCGCGGTGGACATGTTGCGGGTCAGTCCCGCCTGCCCGGTGGCGCAGAACGGGCAGTTCATGCCACAGCCGGCCTGGCTCGACACGCAGAGCGTGATGCGGCCGGGATAGCGCATGAGGACGGACTCGACGAGAGCACCGTCATGCAGACGCCACAGGAACTTGATGGTGTCGCCGCGGTCGGTCTCCAGTCGTCGCACCTCGGTCATGAGGGGCGGAAGCATGCCGGCGACCAGCTCGTCGCGGATACCGGCGGGGAGGTCGGTCATCTCCGCGGGGTCGGACGTGTAGTGCCGGAAGTAGTGGGTGGCGAGCTGCTTGGCACGGAAGCCGGGGAGCCCGAGTTCCTTCACCTTCTCGATGCGCTCGGCCGGGGTGAGGTCGGCGAGGTGGACCGGCGGCTTGCCGCGCTTCGGGCTCGCGAACTGCAGCAGGGGGCGCCCTTCCGCGTCCTTCTTCTGGGTCCAGCCCTCGGTCGCGGGGCGCACCTGCGGGGTACGGGTCTCGCGGATCGCCCCCGAACGGGACGACGCGGGCGCTGTCGCGGAGCGCGTCTCGGGTGTGCGGGGGTTCTCGGCCATCCCTCCAGGGTACCGGGATGCGGGTGGGAGGCGCCTGGGCACGACCCCTCTTCCCACGCCGCTCCCCGGCTACTTGTAATGACAAGTTGCGGTGCGGAAGAATGGGCCCGTCCCCTCGATCAAGGAGCAGCATGTCCGACCGTCTCGCCCGCGCCCGCACCACCGGCATCCTCGCCGTCCTCCGCGCCCCGTCGCCGGAACTGGCCCTGGAGGCCTCGGAGGCGATCATCCGCGGCGGCGTCTCCGGCATCGAGGTGACCTTCTCGACTCCGGACGCCCCGGCCGTGATCCGCGAACTCATCGCCCGTCACGGAGACGCCGCGTACATCGGCGCCGGCACCGTCACGACGTCGGAGCAGGCGACCCGGGCCGCCGACGCGGGTGCCGCGTTCCTCGTCAGCCCGGGAACCCTTCCCGATCTCACGCGCGCCATGCTCGACACCGACCGCGTCGTGATGACCGGCGCGATGACGCCGACCGAGGTCATGGGCGCACTCGAGCTCGGCGTCGACGTCGTGAAGATCTTCCCCGCCTCGCTCGGCGGCCCCGCCTACCTCGGGGCGCTGCGCGGACCGTTCCCCGACGCCCCGCTGATGCCCACGGGCGGCGTGAAGCCCGACAACCTCGCCGACTGGTTCGCGGCGGGCGCTGTCGCCGTGGGAGCCGGTGGAGACCTCGCGAACGGCACCGCCATCGCGAACGCGGACTGGGCGGACATCGAGCAGCGGGCCTCGCGGTTCGCGGCCGCCCTCGCTGCCACGCGAGGCTGAACCGCCCACCTCCGGAATCATTTGGTATACCGGATGCATGCGGATGCGACGGGTGGCGGCGGCTGTCGCGCTCGCGGGCGCGCTGCTGCTCGCCTCGGCCTGCACGGCCGCGCCGTCGCATCCCGCACCACCGACCCCGGAGGCTCCCATGACCGACGCCACATCCGACCTGCTCGCTGCGGCCGCCGCGGGCGACGCTGACGCGGTCCGCCGCGCGCTCGACGCGGGCGCCGACATCGAGGCCCGCGGCGACGGCGGCATGACTCCCCTGGTCGCGGCCACCAAGGCGAACCGCGTCGACGCGGCACGGCTCCTGATCGAGGCTGGCGCCGACGTGAACGCAAAGGACGACATCCAGGACTCCGCCTATCTCTACGCCGGCGCCCGCGGGCATGACGAGATCCTGCGGATGACCCTGGCGCACGGGGCCGACCTCCGCAGCACGAACCGCTTCGGCGGCACGGCGCTGATCCCCGCGTCCGAGCGCGGCCTGCTGCCGACGGTCGAGATCCTCCTGGAGGCGGGCGTCGATCCGGACCACATCAACAACCTCGGCTGGACCGCCCTGCACGAGGCGATCGTGCTCGGCGACGGCTCCGCCCGGTACGTCGAGGTGGTGCGCACTCTCCTCGACGGCGGCGCCGACGCGACCATCCGCGACGGCGACGGCGTGCTGCCGGTCCACCTCGCGGCCGCCCGCGGGTACGACGCCATCGTCGCCGAGCTCCGGCGGTGACAGCGCTCGATCCCTGGGCCTGGGCCGCTCTCGGCGTGGCCGCGGTCGTCATCGGGATCTCGAAGACCGCTCTTCCGGGCGGCAGCATCCTCGCGATCGCCCTGTTCGCCGCCGTGCTCCCGGCGCGGACCTCCACGGCGGCGACACTCCTGCTGCTCATGGTGGGTGACGTGTTCGCGCTGCTCGCCTATCGACGGCATGCGCACTGGCCCACGCTGCTGCGGCTCGCACCGGCGGTCGTGGCAGGACTCCTCTTCGGCTTCGCGTTCCTCGCACTGACCGGAGACGGGGTCGTTCGCCGCGCCATCGGCGTGATCCTGCTGCTCATGATCGCCGTGACCCTGTGGCGCCGGTGGCGGAAGGCCAGGGCGGAGGAGGAGGCGGCGGCCAGGGGCGGTGCGGTGCTGGCCGGGGTCTACGGGACGCTGGGCGGCTTCACGACCATGGTGGCCAACGCGGGCGGGCCGGTGATGTCGATGTACTTCCTCGCCACCCGCACGCCCGTCCAGGTTTTCCTCGGCACCTCCGCCTGGTTCTTCGCGATCATCAACGTGATCAAAGTGCCGTTCCTCGCCGGGATCGGGCTGTTCACCGGCCCCGTGCTGCTCACCGATGCGATCCTCGCGCCGCTCGTGGTGCTCGGCGCGCTGCTCGGCCTGCGGGTGGCGCGGCGCCTGGACCAGCGGCTCTTCGACCGCATCGTGATCGTGCTGACGGTCCTCGGTGCCGTGTACCTGCTGCTCTAGCCCTTCGACCGGCTCAGCGACCTTCGACGGGCTCAGGGACCCACCCCTTCGACAGGCTCGGGGACCCAGCGATGGGTCGCCGAGCCTGTCGAAGCGCGTCAGTCGAGGAAGATGTCGGGGAACAGCGCGCTGTCCGGAGTGCCGGGGACGGCGGCGTAGCCCGAGAAGTCGGTGACGCCGTTCGCCTCGAGCACATCCTCCACGATCAGCGACTGCCCCGTGTACGTGCGCGCCGGCTGGGTGAGCACGGCATAGGCGGCGTCGGCGTAGATGTCCGCCGTCCGGCTCGCGGCCATCACCTTGTCCCCGCCGAGGAGGTTCTGCACCGCGGCCGTCGCGATCGTCGTGCGCGGCCACAGTGTGTTGGCGGCGATGCCGTCGGCCGCGAACTCCGCCGCGAGTCCGAGCGTGACCATCGTCATGCCGTACTTCGCCAGCGTGTACCCGGTGTGGGCGCCGAGCCACTTCGGGGTGGGGTTCAGCGGCGGCGAGAGCGAGAGGATGTGCGGGTTCTCGGCGTCCCTGAGGATGGGCACTGCGGCCCGGGAGAGCATGAAGGTGCCGCGGACGTTCACGTCCTGCATCAGGTCGTACTTCTTCGCGGAGAGGTCGAGCGACCGGGAGAGGTCGATGACGCTGGCGTTGTTGAGGACGATGTCGATCCCGCCGAACTCGCCCTGCGTCTTCATGACGGCCTCGGTGATGTGGTCGTCGTCCCGCACGTCGCCCACGATCGGCAGCGCCTGGCCGCCGGCGGCGCGGATCTGCTCGGCAGCGCTGTGCACGGTGCCCTCGAGCTTCGGGTGCGGGGAGTCGGTCTTGGCGAGCATCGCGATGTTCGCGCCGTCCGCGGCCGCGCGCAGGGCGATCGCGAGGCCGATCCCGCGGCTGCCGCCCGACATGAGGATGGTCTTTCCGGCGAGTGTGCTCATGGTTCTCGTTTCGAATCGCGTGATTGGCTGGATTTCCGGCTCGAATCGGGTCATTCAGGCGATTCGAACGCCGGGAGGGGTCACCGCGGGGCCATGCGGATGGCGCCGTCGAGGCGGATGGTCTCGCCGTTGAGGTAGCCGTTCTCGACGATCTGCTGCACGAGGGCGGCGTACTCGTCGGGGCGTCCGAGGCGAGCGGGGAACGGCACCTGCTGACCGAGCGAGTCCTGCGCCTCCTGCGGCAGCCCCATGAGCATCGGCGTCTCCATGATCCCGGGGGCGATCGTGCACACCCGGATGGCGTGGCGGGCGAGCTCGCGGGCGATCGGCAGGGTCATCGCGTGCACCCCGCCCTTGGAGGCCGAGTACGCCGGCTGCCCGATCTGCCCGTCGAACGCGGCGACGCTCGCCGTGTTCACGACCACGCCCCGCTCCTCGTCGTGCAGCTCGTTCGCGGCGATGACGGCGGCGGCCTGGGAGATCACGTTGAACGTGCCGACGAGATTGATCCGGACGATCCGCTCGAAGTCGGCGAGGACGGCGGGGGTGCCGTCCCGGTCGAGCACCTTGGCGGGCGGGGCGATGCCGGCGCAGTTCACGACGACCCGTAGCGGTGCGGCGGCCTGTGCGGCGGCGACGGCGGCCTTGACCTCGTCGACGCTCGTCACGTCGGCGGGGACGAAGAGACCGCCGAGCTCCGCCGCGACCTCCTCCCCCTTAGACGAGGCGAGGTCGATGATGGTGACGTGCGCGCCCGCGGCCGTGAGCCGACGGGCGGTCGCGAGTCCGAGTCCGGAGGCGCCCCCGGTGACGAGGGCCCCCTGTCCGCTGATCTGCATCTGATGCTCTCCTTCGAACGTCGTCGTGCGACATGCATGGAACGCAGTCCCAGCCTATGCGGTTCTTGGTGTCACCGCAGGCCTGCCGCGTTGCCCCGAGCCTACGACACCGGCGTTCCGGCAGGATGGACGGGTGAGCATCCCCGCAGCGTCCGTCGAGGTCCCCGCCCGGGTGCGCGAACTCGCCGCCGGGGCGGCACTGACCCCCGCGTGGCGCAACGCGCTCGGCGGCCTGACCTTCCGCACCGATGACGGCCGCTACATCAAATGGGGTCCCCTCGATCCCGAGGCGAACATGCGTGACGAGGCCGAGCGGATGCGCTGGGCCCGCACCTGGACCACCGTGCCCGAGGTGATCTCCCAGGGCCAGGACGAGGCGTACGAGTGGCTCGTGACGACAGCCCTCCCCGGCAGCAGTGCGGTGGATCCGCGCTGGGCGTCGTCTCCGGAGACCGCCGTGCGCGCGGTCGGGGTCGGTCTGCGCCTCCTGCACGACGCCCTCCCCGTCGCGGAGTGCCCGTGGACGTGGAGCCCGGCGGAGCGCATCGCGAACGCCGCCGCCCGCGGCACGACGGTGCCGACGGACCTGCACGAGCCCCCGCCTGTCGATCGGCTCGTGGTCTGCCACGGCGACGCGTGCCTCCCCAACACCCTGCTCGACGACGACGGCCGTCCGGTCGCCCACGTCGACCTCGCCGCGCTCGGGGTCGCCGACCGGTGGGCCGACATCGCCGTGGCCGCCATGAGCACGCTGTGGAACTTCGGTCCCGGGTGGGAGGACACGCTCATCGCGGCCTACGGCGTCGACCCCGACCGCCTGAGGCTGGAGTACTACCGACGGCTCTGGAACGAGTCCTGAGCCGGGCTCACGCCTCCGGGTGGGCGTCGCTGAGGAGGCTCCCGTCGGCCGGGCGCCGGTCCCACGACGGTTTCCGCAGCGCGTAGAACAGCAACGGCGGAGCGCCGAGCACGACGATCACGACACCGACGATCCACGGGTACGCGGCGGCCGGGAACGCGGTGAAGCCGTCGGGCGGGATGAAGGCGAGCAGGAACGCCGCGAGGCAGGCGAAGAACCCGACGCCGGCGACGAACGGGAGAGCCTTCACCCGGTAGGCACGGGGGACGTCCGGCGCCTTCCGCCGCAGCACCATCGCCGAGGCGAACATGAGCATGTACATGATGAGGTACAGCGCGGCGGCCATGTCGATGAGCGCCACGAAGGCGGCGCTGACGTTGGGCACGATGATGAAGATCGCCGCGAGGATCGTGACGATGGTTCCCTGGAGCATCAGGATGCCGGACTGCACACCGGCCTTGTTCCGCTTCTGCAGCAGCGGCGGGAGCAGTCCCGTCTCCGCGGCCGCCAGCACGCCCTTGGAGGGACCGGCGACCCAGGTCACGACCGAGGCGAGAGCACCGGCGGCGATGAGCGCGGACACGACGGCCGTCGCCCATCCCATGTCCCAGTGGTCGAAGTACTCCCCGAACGCGAGCATGATGCCGTTCGTCAGCCCGAGCTCCTTCTTCGGCACCGCGACCGCGATCGCGATGGTGGGCAGGATGAAGACGAGCAGGATGAGGCCGGCGGCGAGGAACACCGAGCGCGGGTAGCCCTTGCCGGGATCCTTCATCTGATTCACGTGGACCGCGTTCACCTCCATGCCGGCGTAGGCCAGCACGTTCGAGACGATCAGCACGATGGACGCGAGACCCGTGAACGGCGGGATCACCGCCGAGGCCTCGAGCGGCACCTGGCTCTTCTCCCCGCTGAAGACCCACACCGCCCCGAACACGATGAGCAGCACCGCCGGGAACAGCGTGCCGATGATGCCACCCCACGAGCCCAGCTTGGCGAAGAGGTCGCCGCCGCGGAGCGTGATGAGCGTGGCGCCCCAGTAGCAGACGATGATGATGACGGCCGTGAAGAAGCCGGAGCTGGACAGCGAGGGGTCGAGGAAGACGAAGGCGAGGGCGCCGGCCACGAACGCGAGCTGCGTGGGGAACCAGACGACGTTCTGGATCCACTGCAGCCACACTGCGGTGAACCCCCAGCGGTTGCCGAGGGCCTCCCGCACCCAGACGTACACCCCGCCCTTCCACCCCGTCGCCAGCTCCGCGGCGACGAGGGCGGTGGGGACGAGGAACAGCACCGCGGGGATGAGGTACAGCGTGATGCTGCCGAGGCCGTAGATCGCCATCGCGGGCAGCGACCGCAGGCTCGCGACCACGACCAGGGTGAGCAGGGCGAGCTGGCCGATGCCGAGGACGGCGACGGCGGGACGGGAGACGCGCGGCGCGGGCGCCGCGCCGGTCGGACCGGACTGCGGAGCGGACATCTCGGCCCCCTAGTGGTGGAACGCCGAGTCGGGGTGGTCGGACGGCATGGGGGCCGTGAGCGCGTCGAGGTGGGCCACCTCGGCGGTGATGGCGTCGAGCAGTTCGGCGGCCAGGTCCATGCTGAGCCCGTTGCGCACGACGATGCGCTGCACTGTGAGGTCCTCCAGATCGGCGGGCATCGGGTACGCGGGGACGAGCCAGCCGCGCATCCGGAGCCGATCCTGCAGGTGGTAGAGCGTCCACTTGTCGGTGTGCCCGTCCTTCAGGCGCCAGGCGAACACCGGGATGTCGCTGCCGTCGTTCCACAGCTCGAACGCGTCGAGCTTCGCGATGCCCGCGGAGAGGAACTTCGCCACGTCCTGCGAGGCCTGCTGCACCGCGCGGTAGCCCTCGAACCCGAGGCGGAGGAACAGGTAGTACTGCAGCAGCACCTGAGCACCGGGGCGGGAGAAGTTCAGGGCGAAGGTCGGCATCTCGCCGCCGAGGTAGCTCACCTGGAAGACGAGGTCCTCCGGCAGCCACCGTGCGTCGCGCCAGACCACCCAGCCGAGGCCGGGGTAGACGAGACCGTACTTGTGCCCCGAGGTGCTGATCGAGTGCACACGCTCCAGCCGGAAGTCCCACACGAGGTCCGGCTGGAGGAACGGAGCGATCATGGCACCGGAGGCGCCGTCCACGTGGATCGGGATGTCGAGGCCGGTCTTCTCCTGGATCGCGTCGAGCGCCGCGGCGATCTCCGCCACCGGCTCGTACATGCCGGTGTAGGTGACGCCCATGATGGCGACGACCCCGATGGTGTTCTCGTCCACGTACTTCTCGAGATCGTGGCCGTCGAGCGTCTTGTGCTCCTCGCTGATGGGCACGTAGCGCGGCTCGACGTCGAAGTAGTTGCAGAACTTCTCCCAGCACACCTGCACCGCGCTCGACATCACGAGGTTCGGCGTGGAGGCGTCCTTGCCGGCGGCACGGCGGGCCTGCTGCCAGCGACGCTTGAACGCGAGACCGCCGAGCATGCACGCCTCGGAGGAGCCGATCGTCGACGTGCCGATGCTGCGCGCCGCATCCGGGGCCTTCCACAGGTTCGCGAGCATGTGCCAGCAGTTGTCCTCGATGGCGGCGGTCTGCGGATACTCGTCCTTGTCGATCATGTTCTTGTCGAAGGAGGCCATGTAGACCTGCTTCGCCTCGTCGTCCATCCAGGTGCTGACGAAGGTCGCGAGGTTGAGGCGTGCGTTGCCGTCGAGGATCGTCTCGTCTTCGACGATCTGCTTCGCCGTCGCGGGGAGCGACTCGGTGTCGGGGATGACGTGTCGTGGTGCGACGGTGGCCTCGCCCGGCCGCGTGAAGAGCGGCTGGTCGTCGGCGGAGGAGATGCTCATGGGACGTCCCTTTCGGTCGGTGTCGATGGCACTGTCTCCTGCGGACGCTAGCCCCGCCTCTGACCGACCTCCAGGGACCCTCGTCCGAAACGGGTGAGGGTCAGGACGGCCCGAGGATGAAGTTCCAGGCCCCGGTGGCGACCGCGGCGGCGATCGCCGTCCCGGAGATCGCCGCCCCCACGGCGAGCAGGATCCACTCGGACGCACCGAAGCGGGACTCGCGCGCCCAGGTGCGACGACCGGGGGCGCCGAAGCCCCGCGCCTCCATCGCTGTCGCGAGCTTCGCGCCCCGGCGGATCGACAGCACGAGCAGGGCGAAGGCCATGCCGAGGAAGCGCCGGATGCGACCGCGGTCGGCCACGCCGCGCGCGCGACGGGCGAGTTCGAGAGCACGCCAGTCGTCGAGGAACAGTCCCACCATGCGCAGGCCGGCGAGCGCGCCGAGGACGAATCGGGCCGGAAGCCGCAGGATCTGCCCGAGGCCGTCGGCGAGATCCGTGGGATCCACCGTGATGAACAGGACCACGGAGGGCAGGGCGATCGCGAGCACGCGCAGCATCGTGGCGACGGCGAGCGCGAGCGACCCCTCGCTGATGCGCAGCACGAACCAGTCGACGTAGACGGTGCCGCTCGTCTCGCCGTAGAGGGCGATGGTGAGACCGGTCAGCGGCGCCGCGAGCCAGACCGGCCACGTGCGCACCCAGAACTCCCGCCAGCCGATGCCCGCGAAGAGGAACAGCACCGCTTCGAGTGCCAGGGCGACGGCCGCCGACACCGGGTCGAGCGTGAGGACCAGCGGCACGGCGATGAGCGCGCTCACCCCCAGCTTGGCGACCGGATTGATGCGGGCGACGACGCCGGTGCGGGTGGGGGCGGGGGCGAGCACCGTCATGCCGGTGCCCCCAGGACGAACCGGGTGGCGTGCAGAGCGCGGGCCACATCGAGATCGTGGGTGATGGTGACGATCGCCGATCCCTCGTCCCGGAGGGTGGCGAGCATCGCCACGAGCTCGGCCCAGGTCCGGGCGTCCTGGCCGAAGGTCGGCTCGTCGAGGATCAGCACCCGGGGTCTCGTGGCGATCGCGGCCGCGACCGTCAGGCGGCGCTTCTCCCCGCCCGAGAGCGTGTACGGATTCGCCGCACCCAGGTGCGCGAGCCGCAGGCGGGTGAGCAGCTCGTCGACGCGGGCAGACACCTCGTCATCGGGGACGCCCAGGGCGCGGGGACCGACCGCGAGCTCGTCGCGCACGGTCTTGGCGAGGAGCTGGTGCTCCGGTTCCTGGAACACCATCCCGATCCGCGTGAGGAGCTCGCGAGACGCCCACCGGATCGGAGACGGATTGGCCCCCTGCGCGAGTGACGGCGCCGCGATCACGGCTCCCCCTGCGGGAGGGAGGAGCCCCGCGAGGGTCAGGGCCAGCGTGGACTTGCCCGCGCCGTTCGGCCCGGTGATCGCGAGGGCCTCGCCGGCACGCACGTCCAGGTCGATGTCGTGCGCCACCGGACGCCCCTTCACCCGTGCGACAGCCAGCCCGTGCGCCGAGAGCAGCACGTCCCCGGGCGCCGCGCGTGGTGCGGGGGGCGCGGCCGGCGGGCGGCCGGGTACCCACACGCCGTCCGCCGCCAGGCGCTCCCCCTCCGTGCCGAGCACCTCCGCGGGAGTGCCGTCCGCGACGACCCCGCCGGCGCCGAGCACGATGACCCGCGTGAGGAGGGGCAGCCACACCTCGAGGCGATGCTCCACGACCACGAGGGTGGCGGGACGCGCGGCGAGCATCCGCTCCACCGTATCCCTCACCTCGCGCACGCCCTCGGGATCGAGATTCGCCGTCGGCTCGTCCAGCAGCACGAGTCCGGGGCGCATCGCGAGCATGCCAGCCAGGGCGAGGCGCTGCTTCTGGCCGCCCGAGAGCGCCGCGGTCGGATGGTCGAGCGGCACGTCGAGGCCGACGGCCGCCATGGCCGCCTCGACACGAGGCCAGATCTCCGCCCGCGGCACCCCGAGGTTCTCACAGCCGAAGGCCACATCGTCGCCGGCGCGGGCGAGGATCACCTGCGAGTCGGGATCCTGGAGGACGAGCCCGGCCCGACCGCGGGTGGCCACGGCGGGGCCGCCGTCGATGAGCAGCCCCCCCTCGCTCTCCCCCTCCTCCTCGCCGCCGAGCACACCGGCGAGGCCGTGCAGCAGTGTGGATTTGCCCGCGCCAGAGGCCCCGAGCACGAGAACCCGCTCGCCGGGCTCGACGCGGAACGAGACATCGCGCAGCGCCCAGGCGAGGCGACTCGCGTGTCGCCACCCCCACCCCCGGGCCTCGACGCCGGCGGGAGCGACCTGCTCGGACGACATCAGACGCGCACGCGCGCCTCGCGCCCGGAGCCGAAACGGTCGAGAGCCCCCGTCGCCGCGATGCCGCGCGCGAGCACCCAGGACAGCGCACCGGCGATGACCGCCCCGGAGATCACGGTGCTCACGAGATAGATCGCGGTGAAGGCGGGACCGGAGCCGGCGTACCAGAGGACGAGGTTGTTGATGCCGCCCGCGAGCGCAGCGCCGGCACCGGCGAGGATCGCGACGGGCAGCGACCAGCGGCGGTAGAAGAACAGCAGGAAGATCAGCTCGGCACCGAGTCCCTGCACGAGGCCTGCCTCGAGCGTGAGGAAGCCGCCCCACTGGTTGCCGATGAGCGCCGAGACGACGGCGGCCAGCAGCTCGACGTAGATCGCGGCGCCCGCCTTGCGGATGATGAGCCCGCCGAGCACGCCCGCGAAGAGCCACGGGCCGTCGAGGAGCCCTTGGAGGCCGGGAAGCAACGGCTCGAGCAGGGCCTTCGGCCCCAGGTATCCGACGTTCCAGGCCAGGAAGATCAGACCGGCGGCGACGCCGAGGACGCTGGCGACGACGATGTCGACGACGCGCCAGCGCAGATAGCCGCGCGCCGGAACGGCCGTGCTCTTCGCAGACGCGGATGCGGACGTGGACGTACTCATGTGAACTCCTCCCTGCGCTGGCATGACCCAGATCAGGTTCGACGGTCGAAGCGCGATTCGCTCCCTCTCAGCCCGGCTCGCCGGACTCCCGTGGTTGTGCTGTCGATCCTACCCCGTTCCGCCCGCGCGTCCCGAGCCGCGCACGGCGGATTCCGGGCGGTATTCGGTACCGTAAGCGAGTGACCGCTTCCGATCCCCCTGAAGAAGCGTCCGGCGGCGTCGACGTCGACGCGCGGCCCGAAGACTCCGCACCCGTGTCCGCCGAGCCCGCGCTCGACCCTCCGGTCACGGAAGCGGTGTCGTGGGCCGATGCGTCGGCTCCGGCGACCGCGCTGACCTGGGTGGACCCGTCGCTCGTCGCCGCGGAGTCGTCGACGCCCGAGTTCGACGCCTCGGCCGGCACGGAGGACGAGACGGGATTGCTGCGCGACGCGAAACTGCGACCCGCGATCGCCGGCCCCGGACTGCTCGTCCCGCTCGGTGTGCTCGTCGGCCTCGTCGCCTCCTACGCCGGCACCACGCTGCTCTGGCCGCTGCACGAGGTCGCCCCGACCGTCCAGGCCGTCGAGTTCACCCCGGTCGCCGCCCCCACCGCCGCGCTCGCCTGGCCCGCGGTCGGCGACGGCGCTGTCGGGATCGCCGGGATGACGACCGCGGCGTCCACCACCGCTCCGGTGAGCATCGCGAGCATCACGAAGGTCGTCAGCAGCCTCATGGTGCTGGATCGTCTGCCGCTCGCCCCCGGGGAGCAGGGTCCGGAGTTCGCCTTCACGTATGCCGACAGCATCCGCTACTGGGACTACCGGATCGCCAATCAGTCCGCACTCGATGTCCCCGTGGGCGGAGTGCTGACCGAGTACCAGCTTCTCCAGGGCACCCTGCTCGGCTCGGCCAACAACTACATCGACCGGCTGGCGTCGGAGATCTGGGGGTCCGACGGGGAGTTCGCGGCCGCGGCCGAGGTCTGGCTCGGCGAACGCGGGCTCTCCGGCATCACGGTGGTGACGCCGTCGGGATTCGATGAACGCAACGTCGCCACCCCCGAGGCCCTCGTGGCCCTGGGCGAGATGGCCATGCGCAACCCGGTGTTCGCCGAGATCGTGGGAACCCGGTCTGTCGACCTGCCCGGGGCAGGCAAGGTCGAGAACACGAACGGGATGCTCGCCGATCCGGGTGTCGTCGGCATCAAGACGGGCACCCTCGTCGGGTGGAATCTGCTGACCGCCAAGGACGTCGCCGTCGGCGACTCGACGGTCCGGCTCTACGCCGCGGCGCTGAACCAGGAGGACGACGAGGCGCGTCTCGCCCTCACCCGTGCGCTGTTCGCCCAGACGGAGGCGGCGTTGCAGGCCCAGGGCCCGGCCGTCCCGGCGGGCACGGTGGTCGGGCGCGTGGTCACCGCCTGGGGTGAGCGCGTCGACGTGGTCGCGGGCGAGGACGCCGACGTCGTGCTGTGGAACGGGGCGAGCGCGACCGCATCGACGGTGTTCGACCTCGGGGAGGAACGGGAGGCGGACGGGACGGTCGGCACCTTGACCACGACCGGCCCTGTCGACAGCACAGAGACCGCACTCGTCCTCGACGAGGACCTGGACGGTCCGAGCCCGTGGTGGCGGCTCACCCACCCGCTCGAGCTCTTCGGCATCTCCGGGGACGACTGAGTCCTGACGCACGATGCCCCACTCCGGATCCGGAGTGGGGCATCGTGCGTGGAGCGGGTCAGGCGCGGGGCGTGGAGCCGTCCGCGCCGTCGTCGAGAAGCGCCTGCGCTGCTGCGGACTCGGCCGCCGGGACCTGGGCGCCGACGGCTGCTCCCGCCACGGCGTCCGCCGCCTGCTCCTCGGCACTGGCTTCCGCGTCCGCCTCGCCGGTCACGACCACCGGAGACGAGCCGGTGAGAGCCGCTTCCGCATCGAGGTCGGTCGCCGCCTGCTCGAACTGCGACTGGTACAGCCGCCAGTACGCGCCCTGCGCCGCGATGAGCTCGTCATGCGTGCCCTTCTCCACGATGTCGCCGTGCTCCATCACGAGGATGAGATCGGCGTCGCGGATGGTCGACAGACGGTGCGCGATGACGAACGAGGTCCGTCCGTGCCGGAGCGCCGCCATCGCGTTCTGCAGCAGCAGCTCGGTGCGGGTGTCGACCGCCGAGGTGGCCTCGTCCAGGATGAGGATCGACGGCTGCGCCACGAAGGCCCGCGCGATCGTGATGAGCTGGCGCTCACCGGCCGAGACGTTCGACGCGTCCTCGTCGAGCACGGTGTCGTACCCGTCCGGAAGCGCGTGCACGAAGCGGTCGACGTAGGTCGCCTTCGCCGCGGCCAGCACCTCCTCGTCCGTCGCGGTCGAACGGCCGTAGCGGATGTTCTCGCGGATGCTCCCGGCGAAGAGCCAGGGGTCCTGGAGCACCATGCCGGTGCGGGAGCGCAGTTCGTCCCGGGTGATGGTCGAGATGTCCTGACCGTCGAGCATGATCCGGCCGCCGCTGAGCTCGTAGAACCGCATGATGAGGTTCACGAGCGTCGTCTTACCCGCACCCGTGGGGCCGACGATCGCGACGGTCTGCCCCGGTTCCACCCGGAAGGACAGATCGGTGATGAGGGGACGCTCGGGCGAGTACGAGAAGGAGACGTTCTCGAACTCGATCACACCCTCGCCCTCGCGGAGCGCGGGGGCGTCAGGGCCGTCGGCCTCCTGCTCGTCGGAGTCGAGCAGATCGAACACCCGCTCCGCCGACGCCGTGCCGGACTGCACGACCGCAGCCATGCCGCCCAGCTCGGACAGCGGCTGCGTGAACTGCTGCGAGTACTGGATGAACGCCTGCACGTCGCCGAGGCGCAGCTGCCCGCTCGCGACCATGAGGCCGCCGAGCACCGCGATGCCGACATAGGTGAGGCTGCCGACGAAGGTCATCGCCGGCATGATGATGCCCGAGAGGAACTGCGCCTTGAAGCTCGCCTGGAACAGCTCCTCGTTCTCGGCCTTGAACTTGTCCAGGGCGTCCTGCTCGCGGCCGAACACCTTGACCAGGGCGTGGCCGGAGAAGGCCTCCTCGACCCGGGCGTTGAGCCGCCCGACCTTGCGCCACTGCGTGCCGAAGGCCTTCTGCGACCGCGGACCGATGACGCCGAAGATCACGCCCATGAGCGGAAGCGCCACGAGGGCCACGAGCGCGAGCTGCCACGAGATCGAGAACATCATCACGAGCACGCCGACCACCGTCAGCACGGCGGTCAGGGCACCAGACAGCGACTGCTGCATGGTCTGCGTGATGTTGTCGATGTCGTTCGTCACGCGGGAGATCAGCTCGCCGCGCTGCACCTTGTCGAAGTACGCCAGCGGCAACCGGTTGATCTTCGCCTCGACGGCCTCACGCAGGCGCCACATGGTGCGGACCATGATGACGTTGATGACGTACCCCTGCAGCCAGCTGAGGAACGCGGCCACGACGTAGATCGCGAGGACCGCCGCGATCACCCAGCGCAGGGCGTCGAAGTCGATGCCGTCGCCGACCCGGAAGTCGCCGAGCGCTCCCACCTGGTTCGCGAAGTCGGTCTGTCCGGCATCACGCAGCGCGTCGACCACCACGTCCTGCGGCGTCCCCGCGGGGAATCCGGGGAAGTCGCCGCTCGGCTGGCCGAGCTGGATGGAGATGAAGCCGCGGTAGACGATGTTCGTCGCCTCGGCGAGCACCTTCGGCGCGGCGACGGTCAGCACGACCCCGATCGCTCCGAGGATCGACACGAAGACGAACCAGACGGCGGAGGGCTTGAGCAGCCCGATCATCCGGGCGAAGCTCTTGCCGAAGTTGTCGGCCTTGCCCGGTGCGACGCTGTCCCAGTCGCCGGAGTGCTGCCGAGCCTGCTCGGCGAGCTCCGCCTCGTACTGCTCCTCGGCGGTGAGCTCCCGCTCGGCCGTGGGAGCCGGGGCCTTCCCTCGCCCGCGGCGCCGCGCCGCTGCCCCCTGGGTCCCTGACCCCGCACCCTGGGTCTCTGACCCCGCACCCTGGGTCCCTGAGCGTGTCGAAGGGTCCTGCTCGCTCATGCGTCCACCCCCAGCTGCGACTCGACGATCTCCCGGTAGGTCTCGCTGGTCTCCAGCAGCTCCTCGTGGGTGCCGACTCCGACCATCGTGCCGCCCTCAAGCACCACGATGCGGTCGGCGTCGGTGATCGTGGAGACGCGCTGCGCGACCACGATCTTCGTCACGTGCGGAAGCTCCCGCCACAATGCCTGCCGCAGACGGGCGTCCGTCGTGAGGTCGAGTGCGGAGAAGGAGTCGTCGAACACGAGCACCTGCGGCCGGTGCACGATGGCCCGCGCGATCGCGAGGCGCTGTCGCTGACCGCCGGACACGTTCGTTCCGCCCTGGGCGATGCGGGAGTTCAGGCCGTCCGGCATCTCCTCGACGAAGTCACGACCCTGAGCGATCTCGAGAGCGTGCCAGAGCTCCTCGTCCGTCGCGTCCTCGCGGCCGTAGCGCAGGTTGGAAGCCACGGTGCCGGTGAAGAGGAAGGGCCGCTGCGGCACGAGGCCGATGCTGTCCCACAGCGCTTCGACGTCGGCGTTCCGCACGTCCGTGCCGCCGACGTGCACGGAGCCGCCGGAGACGTCGAACAGGCGCGGGATGAGCGAGACGAGCGTGGTCTTGCCCGACCCGGTGGAGCCCACGACGGCGACGGTCTCGCCCGGCTCCGCGGCGAAGCTGATGCCGGTGAGGACCGGGGCGTCGGCACCGGGGTAGGTGAACGACACGTCGTCGAAGACGACGGCGCCCGGCGTCGGGAAGACGGTGACGCCGTCCGCCGGACGGGTCATCGTCGACTCGGTGTTCAGAACCTCGCCGATGCGCTCGGCCGAGACGGCGGCGCGCGGGATCATCATGGCCATGAAGCTCGCCATGATGACGCCGCCCATGATCTGACCGATGTACTGCATGAAGGCGAACAGCGTGCCCACCTGCACGGTGCCGTTGTTGACCTCGATGCCGCCGAACCAGATGACGGCGACCACGGTCACGTTGAGGATGAGCATGAAGAGCGGGAACAGCAGCACGAACAGCGAGCCGACCTTGCGGCCGACGACCATGATGTCGGTGTTCGCGCCGCGGAAGCGCTCTTCCTCGATGCGCTCGCGGACGAAGGCCCGCACCACGCGCACGCCGGTGAGCTGCTCGCGCATGATGCGGTTCACGTTGTCGAGCTTGCCCTGGTAGCTGCGGAACAGCGGGACCATGCGGCCGATGACGAGTGCCGCGAGGAGGAGCAGCACCGGGACGGAGACGGCGATCAGCCAGCTCAGCCCGGCGTTGGTCTGCACGGCGAAGATGATGCCGCCGATCGCGAGCAGCGGCGCGGTGACGAGCATCGTCGCGCCCATCATCGCCAGCATCTGCACCTGCTGCACGTCGTTCGTGTTGCGGGTGATGAGGGAACCGGCGCCGAACTGCGAGACCTCGCGCTCGGAGAAGCCGCTGACCTTGCCGAACACGTCGGCACGGATGTCACGACCCGCCCCCATCGCGGCGCGGGCGGCGAAGAAGGTCGCGATGACCGAGGCCACGATCTGGCCGAGCGACACGGCCAGCATGAACAGGCCGGTGCGCCAGATGTACGCGGTGTCGCCCTGGGCGACGCCCTTGTCGATGATGTCGGCGTTGAGGCGGGGCAGGTAGAGGGTCGCGGCCGCGCTGGCGAACTGGAAGACCAGCACGGCGACGAGGAGCCACTTGTAGCGAGACAGATATCGGAGGAGGAGTTTTCCCAGCACAGGCGGACTTTCTAGGAAGGAGGAGGCGGCGGGTCTCCCGGCAGACGGATGCCGACCGACGACCGGCCATAGGACAGGGTGCCACGAAGCGGCGACATTCGGATCCCCCTCCGGGAGGACCTTCGCTCACAGCGAACCACTCCTCCGTCTCGCCGCCCATTTCTGCACGCGGGCGATCAAGGACTTCCCGGTCGTGACCGGGGCCGTGATCGTCAGAACAGCGCGGGCTGCGGAACGTAGTCCCGCGCGGCCGCCCCGGCGTCGGGGCCGAGCTCGGCGAGGGAGGCCGGCTGCCACTTCGGGTTGCGGTCCTTGTCGACCACCTGCGCCCGGATGCCCTCCACCAGGTCGGGGTGCTCGTTCACGAACCACAGCACCCGGCGGTACTCGCCTTCGAGCGCGGCACGAAGCCCACTCATCCCCCGCGCCTCCCGCACGGCGTCGAGGGTCACGACGAGGCCGGTCGGGGCCAGTCCGTCGAGCAGGTCGGCGACGGCGGCCGCTTCATCGGAGCCGAGCGCACGCAGCCGCTCCAGGATCTCGGGCACGGTCGAGGCGGCGAAGACCTCGTCGATCCACTCCCGCGCGTCGGGGAGCGCGGACGGCTCCGGCGTCTCGTCGAAGAGCAGGACGATCTCGCTCGGGCTCGTCGGATCGGCGCGGTACGCCAGAGCCTCGCGCAGCGCGTCGAGGCGGTCGGAGGGGACGAAGTGGTCGGCGAAGCCCGCGTACACGGCGTCGGCACCGTTCATCGTGGCCCCGGTGAGACCGAGGTATTCGCCGAGCCGTCCCGGCGCCCGCCCCAGCAGCCACGTGCCGCCGACGTCGGGCGTGAAGCCGATCCGGGTCTCCGGCATGGCGAGCTTCGAGCGCTCGGTGACCACGCGGATCGCGGCGTGCCCCGCGAGACCGATGCCGCCGCCCATGGTGATGCCGTCGGCGAGCGCGACCACGGGCTTCGGATACTCCGCGATCATGGCGTTCATCGCGTACTCCCGGCGGAAGAACTCTGCGGACTGCTGCGGATGACCCGACGTGATCTGGCTGTGCAGGCGGCGCACGTCGCCGCCCGCGCACATGCCGCGCTCACCCTCGCCGTCGATGAGGACGATCTGCACGTCGGAATCGTCGCGCCACGCGACGAGCGCCGTCGTGATGGCCGCGATCATGTCCTCGTCGAGCGCATTGATCGCCTCAGGGCGGTTGAGCGTGAGCCGCCCGAGCGCTCCTTCGGTGCGGATGAGGACACGGGGCGCGGCGAGGGTATCGGTCACGGGTGCCAGGCTACCCCGTCGCATGCGGCCGGATTCCGCACGAAATGCGGGTTCCGGGGCGGTTTTCCGGCAGGATAGGAGGAACTGTTCATCGCAACGAGAGGTCCCGGATGCCCGAAGGACAGGTGCTCGAGTTCACGAATGTGACGAAGCGCTTCAACGAGGTGACGGCCGTCTCGGACTTCTCCGCACGGGTCGAGCCCGGCGCGGTCACCGCTTTCCTCGGCCCCAACGGCGCGGGCAAGACGACGACCCTGCGCATCCTGCTCGGCCAGGTGCGCCCCACGTCCGGCACCGCCACGATCGGCGGCGTCGCGTACGCGGAGCTGCGCCAGCCACTGCGCACCATCGGCGCGGTCCTGGAGGAGACGGCCTACCGGCCGCGCCGCACCGCGAGTCGTCAGCTCACCATCGCCGCGAAGGCCAACGGCATCCGCCTCGCCCGCGTCGACGAGGTGATCTCCCTGGTCGGCCTGGAGGGCGAAGCGGACACGCGCATCGGCGGGTTCTCGCTCGGCATGCGCCAGCGCCTCAGCGTCGCCCACGCGCTGCTCGGCGACCCCGGAGCGCTCGTGTTCGACGAGCCGGCGAACGGTCTCGACCCCGAGGGCATCCGCTGGATGCGTCTGCTGATGCGTCGCCTCGCCGACGAAGGCCGCACGGTGCTGGTCTCGTCCCACGTGCTCAGCGAGATCGAGCAGGTCGCCGACCACGTCCTCGTGCTCTCCAAGGGACGCCTCGTGCTGTCGAGCGGCATCGAGACCCTCGCCGATCCGGCCGGCGGCTCGGTGGTCGTCGACTCCGTCGATCGCCCGGGCCTCACGACCGCGCTGGTCGCCGCCGGGTTCGACATCGAGGTGCTCCGCTCCGGCCTGACCGTGCGCGGCACCGACGCGAGCCGAGTGGGTGCCGTGGCTGCGGACGCCGGTATCGCTCTGAGCACGCTCGTGCAGCGAGGCCCGACGCTGGAGGACGTCTTCATCGACCTCATGCGCGGCGGCCGGTTCGACACCGCTCCGGCGGTCGAACCGTCGGAAGACGCTTCGACCGGGACCGAGACGGTCACGACAGGCGATGCGGCCGCCGGTGCCGCCGCCTCCGCGCTCGCGGCCGGCGGTGCCGCGGCTCCCGGGTCCGGCGACGATGACGAGACGGCGGGAGCCGAGGGCCCGGTCGACGACGAGACCACCCGGCTCGTGACCGTGGTCGAGACCGCTGCGGGCGACGAGACCGTCCAGGTCATCCCCGTGGTCGAGGAGACCGCGGCGCTGACGTTGAGCGATGCCGAGGAGGAGACGGATGCGGAGCCCGACACCGCGTCCGACGCGGAGTCCGACTCCTCGCGTTCGTTCGACGACATCCTCTTCGGCGCTCCCGCGCCGGTGCCCGCGACCGAGTCCCCGCGACGCTCTTTCGCCGCCCTGTTCGCGGCATCCTCCGCCGAGATGGCGGACGAAGACACGGCGGAGGCGCGCACATCGCCCGAGCAGTCGGCGGGACAGGACGCTCCCGCCCCAGGGGAGTCGGACGAGACGACACCCGACGCGTCCGTCCCCGCAGCGGGCGCCGAGATCGAGGGCCCCGAGGCTCCGTCTGACATCGACGCCGCCGACGACACGACCGACGCAGAGGACGCGGAGTCCGCGGCCGACGAAGCGGAGCCCGCGGGCGTGGAGTTCTTCTCCGAGCTCGACGCCGCGTCCGCCGCGAACGACGAGACCGCGACCGCCGACACGACGCAGCCGGCAGAGGCATCCGACCCCGCGACCGACGACGAGGACCCGCGATCCGCGGCCGTGAGCTCCATGCTCGCCGCCGCCGCCCGCGCCTACTACGAGGACGAGCCCCGGGACTACCCGCTCGCGTCCGCGGAGGGCGACGCCCCCGCCGAGACCGCATCGTCCGAGGAGCAGCCATCCGCGGACGACGAGTCCTCGGAGGAGCCCGGTGCGCACGCTCCAGGTCAGGAGCAGGCACCCGACGCGCAGGCGGACGAGGACCACGGCGCGCGCTCCGACGAGAACCACGGCTGAACCGCACACACGAACGCCCTCCCGATCGGGAGGGCGTTCTGCGTCTGAGGTCAGGCCGGACGGGGCCGGATGACGGGCCGGCGACTGCCCTTCGAGACGGGAGTCGGGGCCGTGGCGACGATCTCCTCGACCGTCGCGGGCTCCTCCGACACGGGGAGACGGAGAGCCTGCGTGAGCGCGAGGCCGTGCCGGGTGGTGAGGATCAGCCGGTTGTACTGCGGGTCGCCCTCGAGATCGACGACCACGCTGGGGCGACGGCGACGGATCAGCACGAAGTCGAGGCTGCCCGCGGCCTTCCAGCTCCCCGCCGCCAGCACGCCCGGGATGTGGGTGCCCGGGTTCGGGACGCCGCGGAGCCAGGTCCAGGCGTCATCGGTCAGCTGGACCTTGGTGATCGTGTCGCGCACGATGCGGACGTTCTCACGGTGGAAGGTGGCGGCACGTTCGATGGGCGAGAGCACGACCTCGAGTTGCGTCTGGTCCAGCAACAACGTCACCATGCCCCCAGTCTGCCAGCGCCGCCCTCCCGGTTGGCTGGAAGTTGCTCACAGGAACGCAACGATCCCTTGTCGGAATCACCCACACGCCCACCCGCAGCAACCACCTCCCGCGAGGACAGGCGCTCACGCCGGAACAGGCCGCTACCGGGAGTGCAAGCCTGACTCCGCGCGAGCGCCTGATCTCGCCGACCTCGCGACCGCCGCTCCCTGCGCAGGCATCCGCGCGACATCAGGCAGCAGGGTCCAGGGGCCCCTGTTCCCGAGCGGGCGCCTGTCTTCGCGCGAGCGAGCGGCGGCGGCGGAAGTCAGGGACGCGCGGTGAGGGCGGCCCGGGCGGCGTGCGGCAGGGCTTCCTCGATGCGCTGGAGCTCGTCCTCGCCGTGCGCGGCGGTGAGGAACCAGGCCTCGAAGACGCTCGGCGGCAGCGCGACCCCGTGCTCGCGCATCGCGTGGAAGAACGCCGCGTACCGGAACGACTCCTGCGCCTGCGCCTCGGCGTAGTCGCGCGGAGCGGAGGCCCGGAAAGACGCGCTGAAGAGGTTGCCGGCGGACGCCAGAGCGTGGGTGACGCCGGCCTCGCCGAGCGCGCGGTCCAGCGCCGACGACACCCGAGCGGCCGCGGCGTCGACGGTCGCGTAGACCTCGGGCGTCGCGAGTCGCAGCGTGGCCAGGCCCGCGGCCACCGACAGCGGGTTCCCGGAGAGCGTGCCCGCCTGGTAGACCGGGCCGAGCGGCGCCAGAAGGTCCATGACCTCGGCACGACCGCCGAGGGCCGCCAGCGGCATACCGCCGCCGACGACCTTCCCGAAGGTGAGGATGTCGGGAAGGTAGTCCTCCCCCGCCTCCGCCTGGAGTCCCCAGAAGCCCGCCGGGTGCACCCGGAATCCGGTGAGGACCTCGTCGAGGATCATGAGGGCGCCGTGCGCGTGGGCGGTCTCCGCGATGAGGCGGTTGAAGCCCGGCAGCGGAGGGACGACGCCCATGTTCGCCGCCGAGGCCTCGACGATGACGGCCGCGATCCGCGGGCCGTGCTCGGCGAAGACGGCGGCGAGCGCCTCCGGGTCGTTGTAGCGGATCACGAGCGTCTGCGCAGCGATCGGCGCGGGCACGCCTGCCGAGCCGGGCAGCGCGAGGGTGGCGACCCCGGAGCCGGCCTCGGCGAGCAGGCCGTCGGAGTGGCCGTGATAATGGCCGGCGAACTTCACGAGCAGATCGCGGCCGGTCGCGCCGCGAGCGAGGCGGATGGCGGTCATGGTGGCCTCGGTGCCGGTCGAGACCAACCGGACACGCTCGACGGGACGGATCTCGCCGAAGCGGACGCGGTCTGCGATGAGCGCGGCGAGCTCGACCTCCCCCTCGGTGGGAGCGCCGAACGAGAGCCCGCGGGTGGCGGCTTCCTGCACCGCGGCGACGACCTCGGGCTGTGCGTGGCCGAGCAGGGCGGGGCCCCACGACGCGACGAGGTCGACGTACTCGTTGCCCGCGGCATCGGTCACGGTCGCTCCCCGCGCCGAGGCGAGGAACCGCGGCGTCCCGCCGACCGACCCGTAGGCGCGCACCGGAGAGTTCACCCCGCCGGGGATCACCGCACGGGCGGCAGAGAAAAGGTCGTCATTGCGGTCGGTCATCGAGGCTCCTCCGTGATGCACGGAGCTCTCCCGGCATCCCTTCCAGGCTAACCCGCCGCCTGCCCTTCGAAGGCCGTCGGCGGACAGGAGGGAGGCTCAGCCGCGCAGCCAGCGGGCGGCTTCCGTGGCCCAGTAGGTCAGCACCGCGTCGGCACCCGCGCGACGGATCGAGAGCAGCGACTCGAGCACCGCGGCACGCCGATCGATCCACCCGTTCGCCGCGGCGGCCTCGATCATCGCGTACTCGCCCGAGACCTGGTACGCCCAGACCGGGACGGTCACGGCGTCGCGCACCTCGCGGAGCACGTCCAGGAAGGCCATCGCCGGCTTCACCATGACGATGTCCGCACCCTCGCCCTCGTCGACCAGGGCCTCCCGCACGCCCTCGCGGCGGTTGCCGGGGTCGAGCTGGTAGGTACGGCGGTCGCCCTGGAGCTGCGAGTCGACGGCTTCGCGGAACGGGCCGTAGAACGCGCTCGCGTACTTCGCGGCATACGCCAGGATCAGCGTGTCCGTGAACCCCTCGGCGTCGAGCGCCTGACGGATCACGGCGACCTGGCCGTCCATCATCCCGGACAGCCCGAGCAGCTGGGACCCTGCGCGCGCCTGGGCCAGGGCCATCGAGGCGTACCGCTCCAGGGTCGCGTCGTTGTCCACGGAGCCGTCGGCGGCGAGGACGCCGCAGTGACCGTGGTCGGTGAACTCGTCGAGACACAGGTCGGTCTGCACGACGAGGGCGTCGCCGACCTCGGCCGCCAGCGCTTCGGTGGCGACGTTCAGGATGCCCTGCGGGTCGTCCGCGCCGGAGCCCCGGGCGTCGCGCACCGCGGGAACGCCGAACAGCATGACGCCGCCGACCCCGGCCTCCGCGGCCTCCACGGCCGCAGCGCGCAGCGAGTCGATCGAGTGCTGGGCGACACCGGGCATCGACCCGATGGCGACCGGTTCGCTCAGGCCCTCGCGGACGAAGAGCGGGAGCACGAGCTGCCGGGGCTCGAGAGAGGTCTCGCGCACGAGGTCGCGGACGGCGCGCGACTGGCGAAGTCGGCGCAGGCGGATGTCGGGGAAGCTCACGGCGCGAACTCGTCTGCCGCGTGCGGAAGGGTGAACTGCGAGACGGCTTCGATCAGCGCATCGATGGTCTGCCGGTCGGCGACCACCGAGACGGGGAGACCGGCGCGCTCGGCGTCCTTGGCCGTGCGGGGACCGATCGCCGCGAGCAGCGTCTCGTCCGGGATCTCGGGGAACTGCTCCCGCACCTGCTCGGCCACCGAACCGCTGGTGATGAGGATCGCGTTGATCCGGCCGTTCTCGACATCGCGGCGGATGCGCTCCGTCACCGGGACGCCGACCGTGCGATAGGCGACGACGCCGTGCACGTCGTGCCCCGCGTCGGAAAGGAGGAGGCTGAGGACGGGCTTGGCGATCTCGCTCCGCAGCGCCAGGATGCGGCGCGGCTCGTGCTCCAGGGCGATGAGCTGCTGCGCCATGCCCTGCGCGGAGTTGTCCTGTTCCGGCACCAGGGCGACCTCGTAGCCCACGGCCTGCAGCGCCGTGGCCGTCGTCTCGCCGACGGCCGCGATCTTCGTGGTCTTCGGCACGACGGCGCGGTGGGCGAACAGCACGTCCACCGTGGTCGCGCTCGTGACGGTCAGCCAATCGAACTCACCGGCCGCGAGCTGCTCCAGCGCCCGGTCGAGCGTCGCCTGGTCCGTCGTGGGCGCGAAGTTGATGAGCGGGGCGACGACGGGAACGGCCCCGAGGTTCCGGAGACTCGCGGCGACGCTGTCGCCCCAGGGTCCGCCACGGGGCACGAGGATGCGCCAGCCGTCCAGCGGTCGGTCCTGCTTGCTTTCAGAAGTGGTCATGACAATTCGGATTGCTCTTGAGGGACGAGGTCGGCCGCCCCTGATCGAGCAGCCGACGGGCAACAGCGAGCCCGAACTCACGCGCTGCGTGCATCGGGTCTGCACCATCGGCAGCATCCGCACCATTGCCACTGCCGTTCCGATGAATATACTCCCCGTTCAGGGCTTCCGTGACGTCCAGACCGATCCGGCGACCCCCGTCCGGGGCGTAGACCACTGTCCTGACGCGGATCTCGGCCCCCTGGACGACGGCGTGCGCTGCCATGGGGGCTTGACAACCGGCGTCCAGGCCCTCCAGGATGGCCCGCTCGACCGTGATCGCGAGCCGCGTCTCGCGGTGGTCCAGCGCGGACAGCGCCGCGCGCAGCTCCTCCGGGGCATCCGCCCGCGTCTCGACTGCCAGCGACCCCTGACCCGGCGCCGTCGGCCATTCCGCGAGACCGAGCTCCTCGCGATGCAGGGGCGAATCGGTGCCCAGCCGCGAGAGCCCGGCGGCGGCGAGGATCACGGCGTCCAACTCGCCGGACGCGACGCGGGAGAGCCGGGAGTCGACGTTGCCGCGGATGTCCACGACGTGAGCGCGGGGCGCACGGCGGTGGACCTGCGCGATACGGCGGGGCGACCCGGTGCCCACGGCGCTCCCGGCCGGCAGCTCGTGAAGCGGGATGCCGTGTCGGGTGAGCACCACGTCGCGGGCATCCTCCCGTCGGGGCGTCGCGGCGATGACGAGCGACTCCGGCACCGCGGTCGGGAGATCCTTGAGGGAGTGCACGAGGAAGTCGCACTCGCCGGCGAGGAGGGCCTCACGGAGACGGGTGGCGAAGATGCCGAGGCCGCCGATCTCCGACAACGAGGCGCGATTGGTGTCGCCCTCGCTGGTGATCGGGACGAGCTCGACGCGCCGGCCGGTGACCTTCTCGAGCGCTGCGGCGACGTGGCCCGACTGCGCCTGCGCGAGCGCGCTGCGACGGGTGCCGAGACGGATGGGGGTGCTCATGGCGCTTACTGCAGCACGTCCGCGATCTCGTCGAAGCGCAGGCGGCGCCCCGTGTAGAAGGGCACCTCCTCCTTCACGAACATGCGGGCGTCGGTGTAGCGGAGGTCGCGCATCATGTCGACGAGATCCGTGAGTTCATCCGCCTCCATCGGCAGCAGCCACTCGTAGTCGCCCAGCGCGAAGGCTGCGACGGTGTTCGCGATGACACCGGTGAACGCGGCGCCCTTGCGACCGTGGTCGGCGAGCATCGTGCGGCGCTCCCCCTCCGGCGCGAGGTACCACTCCGGGGTGCGGACGAACGGGTAGAGGACGAGCCAGTCCTTGGGCTCGATGCCACGGAGGAACCCGGGGACGTGCGCGCGGTTGAACTCGGCGTCGCGGTGGACACCCATGGCGTTCCACACCGGCAGGAGCGAACGCAGCATCTCGGTGCGACGCAGGCGACGGAGCGCCCGCTGCAGCTCCTCGGCCGTGGCACCGTGCAGCCACACCATGAGGTCGGCGTCGGCCTTGAGCCCGGAGACGTCGTAGAAGCCGCGGACGGTGACGCCCGAGTCCTCGATGTGCGAGACGATCGACTCGACCTCGGTCGCGTCGTTCTCGGTGACGGGAGCATCGGGATTGCGTCGCCAGACGGCCCAGAGGGTGTAACCGGACGGGTTCTCTTCACGCAGGTCGGACATGATCCCAGTCTGCCCCCTTTGCGGAGGAGCCGCTAATCAGGGGAATACTGCCCCCACGCGAGGGCGGTACGGGGGTCGATCAGCGGGCGATGGCGCGGGCGATGGCCCACACCGCCCCGCCGACGGCGGCGGCGATGCCCACGGTCGCGGCGATCGCTGCGGCGGGGTTGCGATCGGCGAACGCGCGCGCCTTCACGGCCGCCCGCGCCGATGCCTTCTCCACGCGCCGGGGGATGTTCCCCTTGACCTCGATGGCGGCCAGGGCCGCCTTCAACTCCGCCCGCGCCGAGGCGACGGGATCGACGATTCCCGCGGGGACCGCGGTGCGCGGCAGCGACTCAGGGGTGCTCATCGCCGGCCTCCTTCACGATTCGGATGTCCTCGGCCACGGCCTGTGCCGGGTTCTGGCGACGGAGCACCTTGCGGAACTTCAGGATGCCGAGCAGCGCGAACAGCAGCACGGCGACGATGAGGATGCCGAACACCGCCAGCGCGGACAGCCAGACCGGCCACCACGACGACAGCCCCGCGATCGCGAACACGAGGATCACGGGCACGGCCCAGAACAGGAAGAACAGCGCGACGAGGAACCAGACGGAGCCGACGCCCGCATCCTTCGCCGTGCGCGACACCCACGCCTTGGCCGCGTCGATCTCGGCCTTGACGAGGGTGGTGACGAGCTCCGGCAGGTCGCCGAGCAGCGTCAGCAGACTGTCGTCGGCGCGATCCCGATATCCGCGGGGCATGTCAGTCGTCGGACTTCCGCGGGGTGGGCTTGCTCGCGGCGGGCTTCGACGCCGCGGGCTTCTGGGCCTCGGCCGCGCGCTCCTTGACCTCGTCGACCGCGTCCTCCGCGGCGTCCGAGATCTCTTCCGCGGCGTCCTTGCCGGAGGCGATGACCGCGTCGAGCTTCTGGCCGGGCGTGCCGTCGCCCTTGACCGACTTGACGATCTTGACGGCGCCGGTCCAGACCGCGCCGGGAACCGCGGCGGCCTTGTCGCCGACGAAGCCCTTGACCTTGTCGACGCGCTCCTGCACCGGGTCCGTGTTCCAGACCTTCAGCCACTGCGTCTTGATCTGCTCGTAACGCTCGCGTCCTGCGCGGGTGCCGAGCACATAGCCGACGCCGAGTCCGACGACGAGTCCGATCTTCCCCTTCATGGGGTCTCCTCACGTTGTTCCGGCTGTGGTCCGTCCCGGGGGACGCCCGATCGCCCGCGTCTCCGCCGCGATCAGGTACCCAGCGTAACGCCGTATGCCGATTTCGGCATCAATCGATGAGAGGGTTGACACGGAGCCCCGGAGCGCACTCGCGTACGCCCCGCGCGCACTCAGTCCCAGAGGAGGGCGCGACGCAGGCGCTCGGCTTCCTCCGCGGCGTCCGGCACGACCTGCGCGAGCCCGGTGCCGGCCAGCCAGGCCCCCACCGCGGCCAGACCGGGAACCGCCTGCACGGCATGACGCGCCGCCGCGCGCCGCTCTCCCGACCCGATGATCGATGCCGGCTGCGCCTGCACGAAGCGCCCCCGGTGGCCTGCCACGACCTGGTCGGCCGTCAGCGGAACCCCCAGGAGGGCCGAGGCCTCCCGGCGGGCGAGGTCGACCGCGGCCTCGTCGTCCAGCGCCGCCGTCGCCGCCGGCTCCCCCTGGGCGCCGAACGAGACGCGGACGACCTCCCGGTCGCCGGCGGCCGCCCGCACCCAGGACCACTTCGCCGTGGAATGCGTGAGCGCCTTCGCCGTGTGGCTGTGCGGCACCGTGAGCACGCCGGTGCCCCGGGGCGGGATGCGCAGCGCGGGCGCGTCGAGCAGCAGACTGATGATCTCGATCTCGGGGGCCGGTGCCGCGTCGGCGGCCGCGAGGGCGGGCACGGCGCCCGCGAGCAGCTCCCGCGCCCCGTGCTCGGAGGTTGCGACGATCACGGCGTCGGCGGCGAGTTCCGCCTCCTGCGTCGTCTCCTCGCCCTCGATCGGCTCCTCCGCGGCGGGCTCCTCGACCACGACGCGCCAGGTGGTGCCGTCGGTGGTGAGGCGACGAGCTCGGACGCGGGTGCGCACGGTCGCACCGAGTTCGTCGAGGTCGGCCGCGAGGGCGTCGACGAGCACGCTCATCCCGCCGACGAGCCCCTCGACGGCGGCACCGGGAGTCTTCGCGCCGCGCGACGCCGCCTCACCGCGGAGGGCCAGCACCGCCCCGGAGAGGGATCCGACGCGGGTCAGGGCGGCGTTGAGTCCGGGGGCGGCGACGTCGATGTCCACGTCGTCCGGGGAGGCGGAGTAGACACCCGTGGTGACGGGGGCGACGAGGCGGTCGCGCACCTTCTCCCCCATGCGCGAGGCGACGAGGCGGCCGAGGCTCAGCTGGTGGCCGATGGTGAGCGGCGGGCGCACCCGGTCGAGATAGGCCCGCCAGGCGCCCGACCAGCCGATGATGCGGCGGACGTCGTCCTGGAAGGGGTTGCCCGGGATGCCGAGGATGCCGCCGGCCGGAAGCGGAGCCGCGCCGCCGCCGGGGAGTCCGGCGAGCCACGCGCCTCCCGCCTGCGGCGTCACGACGCGGTCGGAGAGACCGAGGTCGTTCACGAGAGCCCGGACGTGCCCGCCCTTCGTCGCGTAGCTCTCCGCGCCCGCGTCGACGACGACACCGTCCAGCGCGACTCTGCGGATCACGCCACCCAGGGACTCGGACCCTTCGAGCAGCGTGACCTGCATGCCGACCTTCGCGCACTCCCGCGCGGCCACGAGTCCGCCGACGCCGCCGCCCACCACGACGACGTGCTTCCGTGCGGCACGGGCGGCCAGGTCGGCCGGTTCAGCGGGTGCGGGGTGCTCGGGGCTCATGCCTCCATCCTTTCACCGCCCCTGTGCTTCGAATCGCCCGATTGACCGGATAATCGCCGCTGATGCCGCCAGGTGCGCGATTCGAACGGAGGTCAGGCCCGACCGCGCTTGCGCACCTCGCGGAGGACGATCTGCTCGGGACAGACCGTGGAGAGGAAGTCGCCGACGGAGAGGGCGAGGCGTTCACCGACGAGCGAGTAGAAGATGCGGTTGGCATCGCGACGTTCGGAGACGAGGCCCGCCTGGCGCAGCACGCTCAGGTGCCGGGAGATGGTCGGGCCGCTCGCGGAGAAGCGGGACGCGATCTCCCCGGCCGCGAGCTCCCCCTCCTTGAGGTCCTGCAGGATCTGCCGCCGGGTCGGATGGGCGAGCGCCGCGAAGATGTCGGATGCGCTGTCGGCCATGCTTGCAATATAGCACCTTCGCTAGATACAGTTTCGCCAGATAGCTAATTAGCGAAGGAGAACACCATGAAGGTCGCCATCACCGGAGGCAGTGGATTCGTCGGCCGCGCCCTCGCCGATCGCCTGGAGGAGCCCGTGGTGATCTCCCGACGCTCCGGCACGGACATCACCGACGTCGACGCGCTGACCGCCGCCTTCGCCGGATGCGACGCCGTCGCCCACTGCGCCGGGATCAACCGGGAGATCGGCGATCAGACCTTCCGCCGCGTGCACGTCGAGGGCACGGCGGCCGTCGTCGAGGCCGCTCGCCGCGCCGGCGTCCGGCGGCTCGTGATGGTGAGCTTCCTCCGCGCCCGGCCCGACTGCGGCTCCGCTTACCACGAGTCGAAGTGGGAGGCCGAGGAGATCATCCGCGGCTCCGGGCTCCCGCACACGATCCTGAAGTCCGGGATGATCTACGGCCCCGGCGATCACATGGTCGACCATGTGACCCGTGCCGTCCGCACCCTCCCCTTCTTCTGGACGGTCGGCTACCGCGAACGCACCGCCCGCCCGGTCCCCGTCGAGGATGCCGCGGACGTGCTGGTGGCCGCGCTCGAGGGCCGCATCCCGGAGCCGACGGTCGCCGTGATGGGGGCGGACGAGGTCACGCTCGGGGAGGCCATCCGCCGGATCGCCCGCGTCGCCGGACGTCGTCCCGCGTTCCTCCCCGTTCCGGCCTGGGTCGTGCGGGTGCTCGCGCAGCTCACCGAGTGGACCATGGTCGTGCCCCTGGTCGCGAAGGCGCAGGCGCGGATGCTCGCGGAGGGCGTCAGCGAACCGGCACCGTGGGCGCCGGAGCCGCCGGAGGGCATCCGCCCGTCGCGGCCGTTCGACGACGACAGCATCCGCGCGGCGCTGCCCACCGGCCGCTTCGGTCTTTCGGATCTGCGGATGGTGCGGGCGCTTCGAATCGCCTGAATGGCTGCATCTGGGCCGCAGATGCCGCAAAGCAGGCGATTCGAACGGAGGTCAGCCGGCGTGCACCAGCTCGACGATACGGGTGAGCTGGTCGGGGTCGGTCTCCGGGGGCACACCGTGGCCGAGGTTGAGGATGTGTCCGCGGGCCGCGCGACCGCGTTCGAGCACGTCGCGGACATGCGCCTCGAGCACCGGCCACGGCGCGCCGAGGAACGCGGGGTCGATGTTCCCCTGCACCGAGACGTCGGGACCGAGGATCGCTGCGGCCTCGTCGAGGGGCAGCCGCCAGTCGACCCCCACGCCGTCGGCGATGCCGTCCAGCCGCATGTCGCCGAGGAAGGGGCCGGTGCCGACGCCGAAGTGGATGGTCGGGACCCCGATGCCGTCCAGAGCCGTGCGGGAGTGCGGCGCCACGAAGGTGCGGTAGTCGGCGGGGCTGAGGGAACCCGCCCAGCTGTCGAAGAGCTGCACGACCGCGGCGCCGGCATCGCGCTGCGTCTCCAGGAACCGCCGCGAGATCTGCGCCAGCCAGCCCGCGAGACGGTGCCAGGCCTCGGGCTCCGCGTGCATCATGCCGCGCGCACGCAGGTGCTCCTTGGACGGACCGCCCTCGACGAGATACGCCGCGAGCGTGAAGGGGGCTCCCGCGAAGCCGATGACCGGGGTGTCGCCGAGCTCGGCGGCGACGATGCCGACGGCTTCCGCGATGGCGCTGCCGTCGAGGCTGTCCGGATCGATCGCCGTGATGCGGTCGACGTCGGCGACCGTCCGCACCGGGTTCGCGAAGACCGGGCCGCGGCCGGGCTCGATCTCCACGTCCACGCCGGCGAGACGCAGCGGGATGACGATGTCGCTGAAGAAGACCGCCGCGTCGACGCCGTGCCGCCGCACCGGCTGCAGGGTGATCTCGGCGGCGAGGTCGGGGGTGAGGCAGGCGTCGAGCATCCGTGTGCCGACCCGCAGCTCCCGGTACTCGGGCAGGGATCGGCCCGCCTGGCGCATGAACCAGACCGGAGCGGTGGCGGGGCGGTCGCCGGTGAGGGCGCGCAGCAGCGGGGCGTCGGAGAGTGCCATGCCCCCATCCTCCCATCCGGCGCCTAGGGAGCCGCCGAGTCCCGGCTCCGTACGCTCGGGTACAATCGAAGGGTGCTGCTGTGTGTGACGGCGAGTCACAAGACCGCCTCCTTCGAACTGCTCGAACGCCTGAGCCGCACCCCCGACGACGTCGCTCCCACCATCATGGGCATGGCGCCGTGCGTGCAGGGTGCCGTGGTCCTGGCGACGTGCAACCGCTTCGAGGCGTACGTGGAAATGGACGAGCCCGTGACCGCGGCCGGCGCCATCGGCGTCGAAGCCGTGATCGAGGCCGTCGAGTCCGCGACCGGCATTCCCGCCGCCGACCTCGACGGTGCCTACGCCGTGCATTCCGGTCGCCGCGTCGCCGAGCACCTCTTCTCCGTGGCCTCCGGTCTCGAGTCCGTCGTCTCCGGCGAGGGCGAGATCGCCGGTCAGGTGCGGCGTGCCCTGAAGTCCGCCCGCAAGGACGGCACCACCTCCCCCGAGCTCGAGCGCCTGTTCCAGCGCGCGAGCCAGGCGCAGCGCAAGGTCAAGAACGTCACCGCCCTCGGCCGCGCCGGTCGATCTCTCGTGCGTCTCGCACTGGAGCTCGCCGACAGCCGCATCGCCGACTGGTCGGCCGAGCGCGTGCTGCTGGTCGGCACCGGAGCCTACGCCGCCGTCACCCTCGCGACTCTGCGCGAGCGCGGCGCCGTCGACATCTCCGTCTACTCCCCCTCGGGCCGCGCAGAGATCTTCGCGGCCAAGCACGACATCCGCCCGGTTCCGGCAGACGAGTACGCACGCACGGCGGCGCACTCCACGCTGCTGATCACCTGCACCACCGCGACCGAGCCCGTGCTCGGCCCGGAGCACCTGCAGCTCTCGGTCGGCCTCGCCGCCGCGGGCTGCCCCGTCAGCGCGACCAGCGGCACCACCGGTGTCCCGAGCCGGCTGGTGGTCGACCTCGGCATGCCGCGCAACGTCGACCCGGCCGTGGCCGCACTGGAGGGCGTCGCGCTGCTGGACCTGGAGACCATCCGCCTGCACGCCCCGCTCGAGGAGCTGCAGGCGACGGACGCCGCCCGCAGCGTCGTCCGCGAGGCCGCGGAGACCTTCCACGTCGTCGGTGCCCGCCAGAGCGTGACCCCGTCGGTGGTGGCGTTCCGGTCGCACATCTTCGAGCTGCTGGAGCGCGAGATCGATCGTGCGCGTGCGCGTGGCGACGAGGACGGCAAGGTCGAGCAGGCCCTCCGGCACCTCTCCGGCGTGCTGCTGCACACGCCGACCGTGCGGGCTCATGAGCTCGCCGCCGCCGGTCGCGCGGACGAGTTCGCCGCCGCGCTCGCGACGCTGTACGGCATCACCCCTGCCGCGGACACGGTCGAAGACGCCGCCACAGCCTGATCCCGTGTGGGCGAGATGGGAGGCGCGGCCCTCCACATCACCGGAGACACCGCCGCCGACGCTGCGGAACGAGAGCCGTGTGCTGCGCGTCGACATGCTGATGGACCAGAGGGCGGGAGCCATGGGCTGCGCGAGGATCCGCGCTGTGAGAGCGTGGGGCACGAGGAGGCGCGAATGACCCAGGATCTGTACTCGGACGCGAGGCTGTACGACCTGCTGTTTCCGACGAGCGAGGCAGCCGTGGACTTCTACCGTGCCGAAGCCGACAGCGTGGGCGGTCGCGTGCTCGAGCTCGGATGCGGAACCGGTCAGAAGCTGATCCCGATCGTGGCCGACGGGCACCCGAGCGTCGGACTCGACCTGTCGCTCGACATGCTGGCTGTGGCACGTCAGAAGGCTGAGGAGCGCGGTGTGTCCGTCGAGTGGCAGCACGGCGACATGCGCAACTTCGACCTGGGCGACGAGTTCGACCTCATCTTCATCGCTGGCAACGCTCTGCTGCACCTGCACGAGGCTGACGACATCGTGCAGTGCTTCCGCGCGGCACGGCGGCACCTCGCGCCCGGCGGACGTTTCGCTTTCGACGTCTTCCATCCCGACGTGCGGCTCCTGGCTGACGCCGACGGGGCCCGGCGCCCGCGCACGACATTCGCCGATCCCGACCGCGGCGACGTCCGCGTCGACGTCGCGGACGCCTATGATGCCGCCGCACAGGTGACGCGCGGCACCTGGTACTTCTCGACGGACTCCGAGCCCGACTTCCAGACGGTGTCCATCGAGGTGCGGAGCATCTTCCCCCAGGAACTGCCGGTGCTCCTTGCGCATGCCGGACTCCGACTGGTCAAGCGCTTCGGCGGCTGGGACGGCAGCCTCTTCGGGGCGGGCTCCTCGACCCAGCTCTGCATCTGCGAATCCGCCGCCCCGTAGTGAGAGAGGATGGGACTCATGGCCCTTCACATCACCGGAGACACCGCCGCCGACGCCCTGCTGACCGAGAACCCGACGGCTCTGCTGATCGGCATGCTGCTGGACCAGCAGATCCCCATGGAGACCGCGTTCTCCGGTCCGCTCAAGATCGAGCAGCGCACCGGCGCCGCGGATGCCGCGGCGATCGCGGGCATGGCACCGGAGGAGTTCCTGGAGGCCTTCCGGCAGACCCCCGCAGTGCACCGGTTCCCCGGATCCATGGCGACGCGGGTGCAGACCCTGTGCCAGGCGCTCGTCGACGACTGGGACGGGGACGCCGCCGCCCTCTGGACGCGCCCTTCGACAGGCTCAGGCCCGTCGACAGGCTCAGGGTCCCAGCCGAGCGGCGCCGAGGTGCTCAAGAGACTCAAGGCCCTTCCCGGCTTCGGTGAGCAGAAGGCGAAGATCTTCCTCGCCCTCCTCGGCAAGCAGTACGGGTTCACCGGCGAGGGCTGGCGGGAGGCTTCGGCGCCCTACGGCGAGGACGGTTCGTACCGCAGCGTCGCCGACATCGTGTCGCCGGAGTCGCTGACGAAGGTGCGCGAGTACAAGAAGGCGATGAAGGCGGCGGCGAAGGCGGCGAAGTAGTGCAGCCGACCGGGGACGACGTCGCGGGGCTGATCGCCCGCTCCTCCCCGGCCGTGCGTCGCCGTGATGCGGAGACGCTGACCGCTCTCCTGCGGGACATCTCCGGACGCGAACCGCAGACCTGGGGCTCGATCATCGGGTTCGGCTCCTGCCACTACCGCTACCCCACCGGGACGGAGGGCGACAGCGGCATTCTGAGCTTCGCCCCCCGGAAGGCCGCGACCACGATCTACCTCCTCGACGGCGTGGACGCCCACGCGGAGGCTCTCGGCGCGCTCGGCCCGCACACGACAGGGGTGGGCTGCCTTTACATCAAGGACCTCGACCAGGTCGACCTCGACGTGCTGCGCGGGATCCTCGAGCGTTCGCGCGCCTGGGTCGAGTCCGGCGGCGACGCGCGTATGCACCTGACGATCACGTCGTAACTCCCCCTCCTGTCGCCGAGACCCCGGGTTCCCGCCGAGACCCCGGCGTGGGGACGTGTGGGGCCCGGGGTCTCGGCGGGAGGGCGGGGTCTCAGGTGGTGGCCACCCCCTCCTCGACCTGCACGCGCCGCGCGTGCTCCGCGTGACGCCGCCACCGGCGGTCGTGCGTCGCTGTGACGACGGCGGCGGGGTGATCGACGAGGGCGTCCTCGAGCTGCTCCACGAGCTCGGGGTCGAGATGGTTCGTCGGCTCATCGAGCAGCAGCAGGTCGAACCGCGACGCCAGGGCGACCGCGAGATCCAGCCGGCGACGCTGCCCGACCGAGAGTGTCCGCACGTCGCGGTCCGCCTCCGGCCTGCGGAAGAGTCCATGAGCCAGGAGAGCGTCGTGCGCATCCGCCGGCGGCGTCCCCGTCCGCGCCGCGAAGACCTCGATGGCCGTGCCTCGCAAACGGGTATCGACCTCCTGCCGGAGGAACGCGATCCGCAGCCCGTCCGCGTGGCGGATCGTCCCGGACGCGGGGATCAGCTCGCCGACGAGGAGGCGGAGGAGCGTCGTCTTCCCGGCGCCGTTCGGCCCGGTCACGAGCCACCGCGAACCGGCCTCGATCGTCCACTGCGACACGTCGAGCCGTCGTCCCGGTTCACGGAACGAGACGGCATCGAGGGTCAGGAGTGGGTCGTCGAGCGGTGCCCGATCCTCTGCTGCGACCACGAACCGCAGGGGCTCGGGCGGCGCCGGGCACGGGTTCTCCCGCAGCCGCGACAACCTCTCCTTCGCCATGCGGATGCGTCCGACGGCACCGTGGTCGCGGCTCCGCGCCCGGAACGCGCCATGACCGAAGCCGTCGAGCTCGAGCTTCCGCGGGATCGCCTGCAGCCGGAACGCGTTGGCGGCGAGCAGCGACTCGGCCCGGGCGACCTCGGCCTTCCACTCCTCGTGGCGCGCGACCGCCGCACGTCTCTCGGCCTCGCGCGCTCGCAGGAACCCGGCGTAACCATCGCCGTAGCGGCGGATCCGACCGTCCTCCACCTGCACGACAGCCGTCGCGAAACGGTCCAGGAAGTCGCGGTCGTGGGTCACGACCACCAGCGCTCCGCGGTGCGCCGCGAGACGGTCCTCGAGCCAGGTCAGCGCCCGATCGTCGAGGTCGTTCGTGGGCTCGTCGAGGAGCAGCATCTCGGCTCCGGAAGAGAGGGCGACCGCGAGAGCGAGCCGCGCCCGCTCTCCGCCCGACAGCGCGGCCACCGGTCGCGCGCGGTCCACTCCGCCCAGCCCGAGCTGTTCCAGGGCGGTGTCGATGCGACGGTCGACGTCGTATCCCTCGCGGGACTCGAAACGGTCCTGCAACAGGGCCACAGCGGCCATCTGCTGCGCACGCTCGGCGGAGCCCCCGGCGGCGAGGAGCTCGTACGCGTGGCCGAGGTCGCGCTCCAGCACGCGGAGGTCGCCGAGGAGATCGTCGATGGCATCGGCCATCGTCGCTCCATCCGCGAACACGGGGTTCTGCCGGGCATGAGCGATCCCGCCGGGGAGGTCGAGCCGCACCTCCCCGGATGTCGGTGCGAGAACACCGGCGAGCAGATCGAGCAGCGTCGACTTCCCGGCGCCGTTGTCGCCGATGACGGCGAGGCGGTCGGCGGGTCCGACGGCGAGATCGATGCGGTTCAGCACGAGACGGTCGGCGAACCGGACGGAGGCGGCCTGCAGCGCGCACTCGCGATGAACGCGGGCCGGAGTGTCGGAAGGGGGCGAGGGTACAGGGAACATGAGGGGTCCTCTCCGGCGGCGCACGCGCACCGCCGGGATCTGCGTCGATGACGCGGGGAACAGGAACCTCGACCGCACCCTGCTCGGGTGCGGGTCGCTCAGGACCCACCGCGGAGAAGAGTTCTCGACGCGGCGTCCCGATCTAGCGAATCAGAGTACCCACGAGGAGCGACCATAGCAGGGTCACTCCGCGCCCGCCAGACCCCGCTTTCTCGGCGAGACCCCGACCTACCCCCACACGCGGCCCGGGGTCTCGGCGGGAACCCGGGGGCTCAGCGGGAGCGGAGGCGGGAGGAGAGGCGGGCGTGGGCGGCGGGGGCGGCGAAGAGGAGGATGATCGCGAGGACGATGCCGCGGACGATCCAGAGTCCGGGCTCCCAGATCACCTCGTAGTTCCCGGGAAGACCGAGGAACGCGGCGATGATCGATCCCCACGACGCGCGGCCGCTGCTGTCCGTGTCGATCGAGAGTCCGCCCACGATGCTCAGCACCCCGAGGCTCAGCAGCACGATCGGCATGATGAGGGCGCCGGGCTTCGCCTCCCCGCGCGCGATCAAGCGGATCACCGTCACGAGCGACACGAGGGGGAACACGAAGAAGAACCAGACGAGGGCGCCGAGCAGCAGCCCCACGACGATGAAGATCGGCACCCAGATCAGCATCCACGGGCCTTCGTCCGCGATGAAGTAGTCCGGGTCACGGAGGATCGCGACGACGAAGCCCGCAAGGGTCCCCAGCGGCAGCACCGCGAGCACCCACCAGAACACGGCCTTCGGCACCCGCTTGCGCTCCCCCAGCCGCGCCATCACGATCTGGATGATGACCGCCGCCGCGAGCGCCGGGATGCCGAACATCGCGATGATCGGGCCTGCGCCGTCGTTCTCGCGCAGGTCGAGCACCGTGAGGATCATCCACGACACGGCGAGCGCGCCGAGCACGATGGCCGCGACCGGACGCACGGGCGAGGATTCCACCCGCGCGTCGGCTCCCCCCGGTGCCGTCATGTCAGGCGCCGCGGAGGCGCTCCGCCAGGTAGGCATGCAGCCCGTCGATCGGGACGCGCTCCTGTGCCATAGTGTCCCGGTCGCGCACCGTCACGGCGCGGTCGTCGAGCGAGTCGAAGTCGACCGTGACGCAGAACGGCGTGCCGATCTCGTCCTGGCGGCGGTAGCGCCGGCCGATCGCACCGGCGTCGTCGAAGTCCACGGCCCACGAGCCGCGCAGCGTGTCGGCCACCTCACGGGCGAGCGGCGACAGCTTCTCGTTGCGCGACAGCGGGAGCACGGCGGCCTTGACCGGAGCCAGGCGCGGGTCGAGCTTGAGCACGGTGCGCGTGTCGGTGCCGCCCTTGGCGTTGGGCACCTGCTCCTCGACGTACGCGTCGACGAGGAAGGCCATCATCGCGCGGGTGAGTCCGAAGGAGGGCTCGATCACGTACGGGGTGTAGCGCTCGCCCGTGGCCTGGTCGAAGTACGTCAGGCTCTGGCCGGAGGCCTCGCTGTGGCTGGAGAGGTCGTAGTCGGTGCGGTTGGCGACGCCCATGAGCTCGCCCCACTCCTTGCCGGCGAAGCCGAAGCGGTACTCGACGTCGATGGTGCCGGCCGAGTAGTGCGCGCGGTCCTCCTCCGGCACGTCGAACTGCCGCATGTTCTCCGGGTCGATGCCGAGGTCGATGAACCAGTTCCAGCACGCCTCGACCCAGTGGTCGAACCACTGCGGCGCCTCGGCGGGCGGCGTGAAGAACTCGATCTCCATCTGCTCGAACTCGCGGGTGCGGAAGATGAAGTTGCCGGGGGTGATCTCGTTGCGGAACGCCTTGCCGACCTGGCCGATGCCGAACGGCGGTTTCTTGCGGCTCGCGGTGAGCACGTTCGCGAAGTTCACGAAGATGCCCTGCGCGGTCTCCGGACGCAGGTAGTAGAGGCCGGACTCGTCGTCGACCACACCGAGGTACGTCTTCACCAGACCAGAGAAGGCCTTCGGCTCGGTGTACTGCCCCTTGGTGCCGCAGTTCGGGCAGGGGATGTCGGCGAGACCGTTCTCGGCCTTCCGCCCCTTGCGCGCCTCGAAGTCCTCGATGAGGTTGTCGGCACGGAAGCGCTTGTGGCACTGCAGGCACTCGACGAGCGGGTCGGTGAAGGTCGCGACGTGGCCGGAGGCCTCCCACACGCGCTTCGGCAGGATGATGCTGGAGTCGAGGCCGACCATGTCGCCGCGACCGCGCACGAAGGTCTGCCACCACTGCCGCCGGATGTTCTCCTTCAGCTCCGTGCCGAGGGGGCCGTAGTCCCAGGCCGACCGGGAACCGCCGTAGATCTCACCCGCCTGGAACACGAACCCGCGGTGGCGGGCGAGGGCGATGACCTTGTCAAGACGGGACTGTTCGGCCACGGTGGCTCCAATGGTCGGATGCGGAGAATGCCCGTGAGCACGGGCACCCCCAGTCTATCCGGGGCCGGAGCGCAACCCCTGGCCGCGGGACCCGCGGGAGGAGTACCGTCCCACGCATGAGCACCACCGCGCACCCGCCCGCCTCCCGCGACGAGGACACCCGCTTCTTCGGGCAGCCGTGGTCGCTCGTGCACATCTTCGGCGTGGAGATGTGGGAGCGGTTCAGCTTCTACGGCATGCAGGGCATCCTGCTCATCTACCTGTACTTCTCGGTGACCGACGGCGGCCTCGGGCTTCCGGAGGCGGTGGCGGGCGGGATCGTCGGCGCGTACGGCGGCTCCGTGTACCTGTCCACCATCCTCGGGGCCTGGCTCGCCGATCGGCTGTTCGGCTCCGAGCGGGTGCTGTTCGTCAGCGCCATCGTCATCGTCTCGGGCCACCTCGCCCTCGCGCTCCTGCCGGGGTTCGTCGGCGTCGGGGTCGGACTCGTGCTCGTGGCCCTGGGCTCGGGAGGCCTGAAGGCGAACGCCACGTCGGTCGTGGGGACGCTGTACCGTCCGGACGACGAACGACGCGACGCCGGGTTCTCGCTGTTCTACCTCGGCATCAACCTCGGCGCCTTCCTCGGACCGATCCTCACCGGGCTGCTCCAGTCGACCCTCGGCTTCCACTGGGGGTTCGGCCTCGCCGCCCTCGGCATGACGCTGGGTCTCGTGCAGTACTCGTTCGGCCGCCGCGGCCTGCCCGCCTCCTCGCGCGAGGTGCCGAACCCGCTCCCCCGCACGCGCTACCCGCTGGTCGCCGGCATCGCGGTCGGTGCGGTCGTCGTGATCGCGGTGCTCGTGCTGACCGGAGTCATCCAGGCCGACAACCTCGCCACGATCGTGATCGGGGTCACCGTGGTCGCCGCGGTCGCCTACTTCGCGGTGATCCTCGGCAGTCGCCGCATCGACGCCACCGAGCGCTCGCGGGTCTGGGGGTTCCTGCCGCTGTTCCTCACGAGCGTCGCGTTCTGGTCGCTGTACCAGCAGCAGTTCACGGTGCTGACGATCTACTCCGACAAACGGCTCGACCGCGACTTGTTCGGGTGGGAGATGCCGGTGTCGTGGGTGCAGTCCATCAACCCGGTGTTCATCATCATCCTGTCCGGGGTCTTCGCGGCGATCTGGACGAAGCTGGGGAAGCGTCAGCCGTCGACCCCGGTCAAGTTCGGACTGGCCGCCATCATCATGGGCTCCGCCTTCCTGCTGTTCCTGCCGTTCTCCGGCGGCGGTGCGAACTCGACGCCGCTGCTCGCGATCGTCGGCATCCTGTTCGTGTTCACCGTCGCCGAGCTGCTGCTCTCGCCGGTCGGGCTGTCGGTCACGACGAAGCTCGCCCCGGCAGTCTTCCACACGCAGATGGTCGCGCTGTTCTTCCTGTCCATCGCCCTCGGCACCGCCATCTCGGGCGAGCTCGTGAAGTTCTACGATCCGGGGAACGAGGTGCCGTACTTCTCGATCCTCGGCGGCATCGCGATCCTCGTCGGCATCGGACTGCTGCTGAGCGTGAAGCCGGTGCTGCGGCTCATGCGCGGCGTGCGGTGACGGCCGCGCCGCCGATCACGCGGTGAAGAGGTAGCCCCGACCGGCCTCGAAGCCGCCGATCGTGAGACCGCTGCCGAGCAGGCCCTCCATCTGCGCGCGCAGGCGCAGCCGCCACTCGTGCGCGGCCGCGGGGTCGGACTCCCGCATGCCCTCGATGTCGTCCGGGATCTCCAGCGTCTCGACGACCGCATCGTCCGCCGGGGGCTTGGCGATGTCCGCGAGGGCCCACTCGACGTCGAGGCGGTCGCTCTCGTCGCCCGCATCGCCGCCGCCGAAGATGCCGTAGCGGTTCACCGAGTAGCCCGTGGCGCGGGCGCCGAGGACGGTGAGGAAGAAGTGCGCGTTGCGGGCGACCAGCGGATCGAAGGTCCACGTGATGCGGCCGACCTCGCGGGAGAAGGCCCACTGCCGCTGGTGCTCCTTGAGCTCCCGCCCCCATCCGCGCCCTCGGTACTCGGGCAGCAGGGCCGTGATGTGCGAGTGCATGGCACGGCGGGCCGGTTCGCCGAAGAAGGCGATCGAGGCGCCGACCATGCGCTCCTCGTCGCCCTCGCCGTCGAAGAAGCCGACGACGTAGTTGCCCGACTGCTGCAGGGCGCGCAGGGTCCCGGCGTCCACCACGCGCTGCGGACCCCGGATGGAGTCGAGCAGGCTCTGGGCGTCGAGGATGAGTTCAACGGTGTCGAGATCGCGGATGGTTCGCACGATCCCAGTCTGCCCCTCCTCCGCCCGTTCGCGGAAACCGACCCCGGGTCACCGGTGCGGAAAGGCCTGTCCCCCGCCCGCGGCGAGCGCCTCCGCGACGATGCGGAGGTGGTCCTCGGCCATCTCCGCCGGCAGCGGCGGCAGGATCCCGTCCCAGAACGCGAGCACCGCGCCGCGTCCCTGCATCATGCCGGCCGGACGGCCCAGCGCCCACATGTGCATGTGCGCGGAGCCGTCATTCCAGCGGCCGAAGTGACAGCGGGCGACGCCGGGGATGCTCTTGACCGCCTCCGACACGCGCTGCATCAGCGGTCCGAGAGCGGCGAGCACCTCCTGCGGGGCGTTCTCGAGGAGCCAGTGCTCACGCGGCGCGACCCCGCCGATGAACGGCAGGCCGCCGACATCCCACCCGGCACGCACCTGCCAGAGGTCGTCGTGCCAGATGGTGTGCACGCTCGGACCGCAGTGGCCGCACTCGGCCGGGTCCTGCTCGCCGGCTCGGGGTTCCTCCGGCACGAGCATCGGCTCCAGCGGTCGCATCGTGATGCTCTCGAACGCCCAGGGCAGGCCTTCCGCGAGCGCCGAGGCGTCGAGCACCTCCCCGATCGGGAGCCGGCGGTGGTACGCGGAGTCGGCGGGGCGCTGCACGGGCGCGGAGTCGTCGGTCATCCGGCCATGCAACCACATCGGCCCCTCCACTCCGGGAACGCCGATAGCCTGAGCCGGTGGGTGCGAACGACGACAGAGCCAGGAAACGCCTCTCCCGTACCCCTCCGCGGTGGGCGGTCATCGCCGTGCTCGCGTTCGCGGGCCTGTGCTCGTCGTTCATGTTCACCCTCGTCGTGCCGCTGCAGGCCGAGCTGCCGCAGCTGCTGAACTCCTCCCGCGAGGACACCACCTGGGTGGTCACGATCACCCTGCTCGTGGCCGCCGTCGCGACCCCCATCTCCGGCCGTCTCGGCGACATGTACGGCAAGCGCCGCGTCGTCATCGTGCTCCTCGCGATCCTCATCGTGGGCTCGGTCATCGCCGCGCTCTCCGGATCGATCGTCGGCGTGATCATCGGCCGCGCCCTCCAGGGGGCCGTGACCGGCGTCGTCCCCCTCGGCATCGCCATCATGCGCGACGTGCTGCCGCCTGAGCGCCTCGGCACCGCGGTGGCCCTGATGAGCGCGACCATGGGCGTCGGCGGGGCGATCGGCATGCCCGTCGCCGCACTGCTCGCCGAGAACGCCGACTGGCACATGCTGTTCTGGCTCGCCGCCGCCCTCGGAGTCCTCGGGCTGCTGCTGGTGCTCGCCGTGGTGCCGGAGGACGTGCTCCGCTCCCCCGGCCGCCTCGACGTGCTCGGGGCCATCGGACTCGCGATCGGCCTCACGGGCCTGCTGCTGTTCGTGTCGCGCGGCGCCGAGTGGGGCTGGACGGCACCGCTCACCCTCGTCTGCGTGATCGGCGGCGTCGCGGTCCTGCTGCTGTGGGGCTGGTATCAGCTCCGCGCGAAGGATCCGCTGCTCGACCTGCGGGTCGCCGCTCGGCCCGCCGTCCTCTTCACGAACATCGCCGCGATCGGCATGGGCTTCGCCCTGTTCGCCTCCAACGTCACCTTCCCGCAGATGCTGGAGATGCCGGCGGCGGGCGGCGCCGGGTTCGGGCTCGACATGGTGGCCGCCTCGCTCGTCATCATGCCGGCGGGTCTGGTCATGATGGTGATCTCGCCGCTGTCCGGATGGCTGGAGCGCACCGTGGGGCCGCGTCCGCTCTTCACCGTCGGCGCCATCGCGATCGTGCTCGCCTACGTCTTCGTGCTGCTGTGGTCGACCGAGGTGTGGCACATCTTCATCGCCAACATCTTCATCGGCGTCGGCATCGGGTTCACCTTCGCCGCGATGCCCATGATCATCATGCGCTCCGTGCCCGCGAACGAGACCGGGGCGTCGAACGGGCTCAACGCGCTGTTCCGCTCCGTGGGCACCTCGACGGCCTCGGCCGTGATGGGCGGGGTGCTCGCGGCGATGAGCGTCGACGTCGGAGGCGTGGCCGTGCCGACGCGGACGGCGTTCGAGGTGTGCTTCTGGCTCGCGATCGCCGCCGGCATCGTGGCCGTGATCCTCTCGCTGTTCATTCCGCGGCGCCGTGCCACGGAGCAGCACCCCTCGCTCCCCGGCTGACTCGGCCCGTCGCAGATTCGCGTCGGGGTCGCAGGGATTGCCGCAGAACGTGCGACGTGCGGCGGATCTGCGACGCGGCGCCGGGTCTCAGCGGGAGATCGTGCGCGGATCCGGGTCGTCGGCACGCGGGGACCGGAGGCGGTCGGGGAGCGGCCACGGCAGGGTGAACCGTGCGGTCGCGGGTCGGGTCATGTCGCCGAAGTCGTCGACCTTCACGACGATGCGCCCCGGAACCCCTTCTTCGTTTGGTGTCACTTCGAGGATGCGCACCCGGAGCGGGCGGTCCCCCTCGCCCTCGAGCATCCACGGATCGGCGAGCCACGCGATGCCGTGCTCCTCCAGCGCGGCCTCCGCGTCCAGCCACTCGCCGGGGGTGGAGACCCTGCGTCCGAGCACGTCGACGGCGACCCAGTCCGCGCCCTCCGGATGGATCCAGCCGAGCAGCTCCCCGTCGTCGCGGCGGTGCGGAGTCCAGGCGCGAGGCATCCCCCGATGCTAGCCACCCCTGCTCCCGATCAGGCGCTCGCGCGAGACCAGGCTCACTGCCGTTCCAGAAGCCTGATGCCGCGCGGATGCCTGCGTTGACGCGCGGGGACAGGCGTGCGGAGTCAGTGCGTGTACTCCATGAGCTCGACCCCGAGCACGCGGAAGGCGTCGTGCGCACGGAGGCGGTGGCTGATCGAGAGGTCGTCGAAGCACACGATCATCGAGTAGGCGACACCGGCCCGCGGCCCCGCGAGCACACCGGCCTCGGCGCGCACCCCCCGATCGCGGCCGGTCTTGTTCACGAACAGCAGGCCGTGGGCATCGTGCTCGTGGGCGAAGGGGTCGAGCCCCGTCGAGGCGGCCACGAGACTGAGGTCCTGGTTGAGGCTGAGCCACTCCGACACCTGGGCGCTGACCGCGGCATCCACCACCTGGGAGTTGACGAGCGCGGAGAACAGACCCGCGAGCTCGCGCGCCGATCCCACGGCGACCTGCGGGGCGTCGTCCGGACCGCGGCGGTCGCGGAACCGGTCGAGCAGGGCGGTGCGCCGCAGACCCAGTTCCTCGATGCGCTCCCGCACCCGGTCATGCCCCACCTTCTGCAGCAGGATGTTCACGGCGATCGGATCTCCGGCGGTGGCGGCCAGCACGGCGAGATCCTCCAGCGGCAGCGCCGGTGCCCGCAGATGCCGCCACAGGCCGGAGCTCTCCACGGCTTCGACGCTCGAGCGCTCGACGATCTCGAGAGGGTCGAGGGCGCCGGACTCGAACGCCGCCGCCACCTCGATGAGCAGGGGGACCACACCGAGCCCCGCGACGGGCATCGTGACGTGGTCGTCCCCCGCCAGCACGTGCACATGGGAGTCGAGGTCGACCACGTGCACCGACACCTGTGCCCCGGCGTTCGCCAGGCCTTCGAGAGCCTTCAGCGTCGAGGTGAACGACCGCCGACCGACGGCCACGCGACGCGGCAGCCGGCGGGCTCCCGGCCGCTGCGAACGGCGACCGCTGGCCGACTCGGGCGCGCTCCCGGACGCTCCGGGAGCCGAGGCGTTCCGGAACGCGTCACCAGGGTCGGTCGCACCCACGCGTGGTCCTTCAGGAGGGGGAGGGATACTGCGCTTCCGGGAAGGGGCGCCCCGGCGGCAGGGCTATCGTAACCCCACCGCCGGGGCGCGTCTCACAGAGTGCGGAGGTTCGTCACCAGATGGTCACCCGGGAAGACTCCGGAAGCCACAGGGCGTCCTTCTCGGTGACCCCGAAGGCCTCGTAGAACGCGTCGATGTTGCGGACGATCTGGTTGCACCGGAACTCGTTGGGCGAGTGCGGGTCGATGGTCAGCAGACGCAGCGTCTCGGCGTCCCGGCTCTTCTGCTGCCAGACCTGTGCCCACGACAGGAGCAGCCGCTGCACACCGGTGTAGCCGTCGATGACCGGGCCTTCGACGGGCTCAGGGACCGCGGGATCGGCGCGCAGGGACAGCTCATACGCCTTCAGCGCGATGCCGAGCCCGCCCAGATCGCCGATGTTCTCGCCGATGGTGAGGGCGCCGTTCACGTGATGCTCGGCGTCCAGCCCCTCCGGCACGAGGGCGTCGTACTGGGCGATGAGCTCTTTCGTGCGCTCCTCGAAGGCGGCGCGGTCGGCATCGGTCCACCAGTCCTGCAGGCGCCCCTCGCCGTCGTACCGGCTGCCCTGGTCGTCGAAGCCATGGCCGATCTCATGCCCGATGACCGCGCCGATCCCGCCGTAGTTCGCCGCCGCGTCGCGCCCCGCGTCGAAGAAGGGGTACTGGAGGATGGCCGCGGGGAACACGATCTCGTTCATCGAGGGGTTGTAGTAGGCGTTCACCATCTGCGGCGGCATGTGCCACTCGGTGCGGTCGATCGGCTTCCCGACCTTGTCGATGTTGCGGTCGTGCTCGAAGATCGCCGCGCGGCGCACGTTGCCGAGGAGGTCGGCCGGGTCGATCACGAGGGCCGAGTAGTCCCGCCACACCTCCGGGTGCCCGATCTTCGGCGTGAAGGCGTCCAGCTTCGCGAGCGCACGCTGCCGGGTCTCGGCGGTCATCCACTCCAGCGTCTCGATGCTCTGCCGGTACGCCTCGACGAGGTTCGCGACGAGCTCGTCCATGGCGGCCTTCGCCGTCGGCGGGTAGTGCCGCTCGACGTAGACCTTGCCGATCGCCTCGCCGAGCGCCCCCTCGGTGACCGACACGCCCCGCTTCCAGCGCTCGCGGATCGTGGGGACGCCGGTGAGCTGGGTGCCGTAGAACGAGAAGTTCTCCTGCACGAGGTCGTCGGTGAGGTAGGGCGCCGCCGCGTGCACGACCTTCGCACGCAGCCAGGCCTTCCAGTCGTCCAGACGCTCGGGAGTGAGCAGGCCGCCCAGCCCTTCGAAGAAGCTCGGCTGCGCGACGACGACCTCGTCGAACGCCCGCGGGTTCGTCGGCGTCACGGCCTCGCGCCACGGGGTGAGGTCGACGCCGGCGAGGGCCTGGAGCTCGTCCCACGTCTTGAGGTTGTAGGTCGCCACCGCGTCACGGCTGCGCACGTTGTCCCAGTGGTGCCCGGCGAGCTCGGTCTCCAGGGCGATGGAGCGCTCGGCCTGCGCGGCGGCATCGGCGACACCGGCGAGAGCGAGCAGGCGCTCGAGGTGCTCCCGGTACGCCGCGCGGGTCTCTGCGAAGGTGTCGAGACGGAAGTAGCTCTCGTCCGGCAGCGAGAGTCCGGCCTGCACGAGCACCGGGAGGTAGCGCTCCGGGTTCCCGGGGTCGCCGTCGACGTAGAGGCCGATCACCGCCGCCCGGCCCTCCCGGTCGTAGGTCCCCACGGTGCGCAGGAAGGCCGGGATGCCGTCGATCGCGTCGATCTCGGCGAACGTCTCGGCCAGCGGGGTCACACCGGCGGCGGCGATGCGATCGGTGTCCATGAAGCTCGCGAAGAGGTCGCCGATCTTGCGGGCGAGAGTCCCCTCCTCCGCCTCCTGCGACTCCTCGACGATCGCGCGCACATCCTTCTCGGCCTGCTCGGCCAGCAGATGGAAGGAGCCCCAGCGCGCCTTGTCTCCGGGGATCTCGGTGCGAGCGATCCAGGCGCCGTTCACGTGACGGTAGAGATCGTCCTGCGGGCGGATGTCGGGGCTGAGGTCGTCGAGCGCGAGGCCCGCGGGAAGCACATCGGTCATGCGCTCCAGCCTATGGCCGGGGTCCCCCACGGTGTCCAGACGGCGTCACGGATGCCCAGGGGCCCCCACGGGGAGCGAGACGTTCATGCGGAACCCGGCGGCGGTGCGCTCGGCGAAGACGTCACCGCCGTGCGCACGCGCGAGGCCTCTGGCGATGGACAGCCCGAGCCCGGCACCCGACGCGACCCCGTCGTCGTCGCCCGCCGTCGCTCGCGCCGTGTCCTCGCGCCAGCCGACGTCGAACATCCGGTCCAGGTCCTCCACCGCCACACCGGCCCCTTGATCCAGCACCCCCAGGACGAGTCGGTCCCGGTCGACCATCGTCGCGGACAGCACGATCTCCGTGCCGGGAGGGGCGTGCCGGACGGCGTTCGTGAGCAGGTTCACCACGATCCTGCCGAGCTGATGCGGATCGGCCCAGAGCACCGGACCGGCGATCCCGCGCTCGACGATGCGAAGGTCGCGCTTCGCCGCGGCGGCCGCGACGTCGGCCACCGCATCGGAGACGACATCCCACAGGACCACCTGCTCGGTCTGCAGTTGCACCGCGCCGGACGTGAGGCGGGACAGCTCGAAGAGATCGTCGACCATCCGGCTCATCGTCTCCACCTGTCCCCGCACCTGACCGGCGAACCGCTCCGGAGCGACCGCAACGCCGTCCTCCACCGCCTCGGCGAGCACACGGACCGCGGTGAGTGGGGTGCGCAGGTCGTGCGAGATCCAGGCGAAGAAGCGCCGACGGGCGGAGTCCAGCCGCACCAGCTCGGCCCTCGCCGCATCCACCTCGGCCGAGACCACCGCGAGCTGTGTCGAGAGGCCGGCGAGCTCCCGAGAGGCCGCCGCGTCCACCACCGCGTCGTCCGTCCGACCGATCCTGCCCAGCGACACCGAGAACCCCTCGACCCAGGCGCGCACCGTCCGCGCCATGCACCACGCCATGCCCAGACCGAGCACGAGCGAGACCGCGATCACGGTGAGGAGGATCGTCAGGTCGTGGGCGGAGAGGTACATCTCGAGTGCGATCGCCACCACGGCCCCCGCCATCGCGACCGTGCCCGCACTCGCCACGACCATCAGCTGTGCGCGGAGTCCGCGACGCCGAAGGGCTCGCAGGAGAAGTACGGCGGTGAGGGCGACGACGATCGCCACCAGCAGGCTCGTGACGACGATCTGCAGGACGACCGCACCGGAGGGCATCGTCATCAGCCGTCCCCTCTCGCCACGAAACGGTAGCCGACGCCCCATTCGGTGAGCAGATGGCGCGGGTCCTGCGGATCCTCCTCGACCTTCTCCCGCAGGCGCCTGACGTGGACCGTCACCGTCGACAGATCGCCGACGGTCCATCCCCAGACCTCGCGGAGGATCTCGTCGCGTCCCAGCGCACGGTCGTCGTTGCGCACGAGGAAGGCCAGCAGTTCGTACTCCCTGCTCGTCAGGGCGATCTCGTCTCCGCGCACCCACGCGCGCCGCCGGAGCAGATCGATCGCGAAGGCGCCGGCCCTGAGCTCCCCGGACGCGGCCTGCGCGGCGTGCGAGCGGCGGACGAGGGCCGCGATCCGCAGGGACAGCTCCCGCATCGAGAACGGCTTGGCCAGGTAGTCGTCGACACCGAACGCGAAGCCGTCGATACGGTCCTCCACCTCGCCGAGGGCGGTGAGCATCATGATCGGGACATCGGACGCGGCGCGCAGCTCACGACAGAGCTCATCGCCGCTGATGCCCGGCAGCATGCGGTCGACGATCACGACATCGGGCACGGTCTCCCGCAGCGCCGTTCGTGCCGAGACGCCGTCGCCGAAGCTCGAGACCGCATAGCCGTGCGTGCGCAGATACTCCCCCACGGCCTCGCGCACCGTGGGGTCGTCCTCCACGACCGCGACTCTGACGACGCCTTCCATGCGGTCGAGGGTAGCCGCCGCGGCCACGGCGGTCGGCGGATCCTTACAGTTCCGAAATGTCTTCCCCGTCCTACTCCGGTGCTTCCTAGCGTGCTGTGCAGCACGTCCGTCCGGCACTCGCCGGGCGGGCTCTTCCCGCACCGGACAGGAGATCCTCATGCGCAAGACCCTTCTCGCCACGACCGCCGCCCTCGGGCTCGCCCTCGCCCTCGCCGCCTGCAGTCCCCAGGACTCCGGCGCTTCCTCCGCGCCGTCGTCCTCCTCCTCCCAGAGCACCACCAAGAGCTCGGCGAGCACGGACACCGCCGCCAGGACCGGGGAGTTCGCCGGCCTGAACGGCAAGAAGGTGGCCGGCACCGTCTCGGTCTCCGACGGCGAAGTGATGCTGACGGAGTTCTCCTCGGACGAGGGGCCCGATCTGCACGTGTACCTCGCGGACGGCACCGATGAAGCCGCGATCGCCGCCGGCATGCTCGTCGACGCGGTCTCGTACGACACCGCCACGCAGACCTTCGCTCTGGACGGAGTGAAGGCCGGGGAGTACTCGCACGTCGTCATCTACTGCGACAAGGCGAAGGCCGTCTTCGGGGCAGCCGAGCTGTCATGACCGCGCCACGATCCGCTCGCCTCGTGATCGGCTCGCTGCTGGGGGCGGCCGCCCGGGTCGCGGTCGGGGTCCTGTGGCTCATCGAGGGTGTCCTCAAGTACCGGGCGGGCTTCGGGGCCGCTGACATCGAGCTCGTGGCGCAGAGCGCGCAGGGGAACACGAGGGTGCCGGCGTTCTTCGATCCGCTCGGCGCGGCGATGGCCTCGGCGTCTCCGTTCTTCGGGGCGGTGATCCCGGCGCTGGAGGTGGGCCTCGGCATCCTCCTCGTCGCGGGTGCGCTCACCCGAACGGTCGCCTTCGTCTCGGCCGGGACCCTGGCGCTCTACTGGAGCGCGGATCAGTTGATCGCGCAGTACCCGGTGATGCTGGTGCTGTCCGCGACGGTGCTGCTGATCGTCACCGCCGGACGATTCGGGGTGGACGGCTGGATGCAGGCGCGGCGGGCGCGTCCGGTGGAGGGACCGGAGGGCTGAGTCATCCCCGGCGCCGACGACCGAAACGTCGGCGCCGGGATGGCGCCTCGGGAGGGGCTGCACGCGTCGCCCGGCGCTCCGCCCATGCGACGACCTCGGCGTCGACATCGCGCAGCGGTGTCACGACGGGTGGCCCGCCCTGCAGCTGCCTGCGCGCCTCGCGCACGCGGCGGTTGAAGTCCTCGAGCACCTCCCGGACGTCGGATTCCCTGCCGAGGAGGTCGAGCTGGCCGTCGAGCTCCCGGTCCTCGGTGCGCAGCAGGATCGCGGGAGGGCCGAGCCCGGTCAGCCCCTCCGTCTCGATCTTCCGACGGATCCACCAGTCCGGGTCGTGGTGGTCTCCGAGCCCTTCGAGCGGCTTCCCGGCGCCCGGCAGGTCGTCGAAGTCGCCGCGACGGATGGCGACCTGGATGGCGGACTCGACGAAGGCGGCTCGATCGACCGCCGCCGCGGACGGGGCACCGGTCTCGCCGTCGTCCTCAGCACCACCACCACCCTGCTGCCGTCGGGCCCGATAACGCGCGGCCGCCTCCCGGGGATCCGTCATGATGCGCCTCCGTCCGCTCGGAGCTCCTCCTTCACCCTACGTCCGGTCGAGGCCGGAGGTCTCGGGGGTCGACGACAGGTCATAGGCTCGGAGGATGGCCGCCCGCACCTCCCTGAACCGCGAGATCCTGCGCCTGGCCGTCCCCGCGCTCGGCGCCCTCATCGCGGAGCCGGCCTTCCTCATCGTCGACGCCGCCCTCGTCGGCCACCTCGGCACCGTCCCCCTCGCCGGACTCGGCATCGCCGGAGCCGTGCTGCAGACGATCGTCGGCCTCATGGTGTTCCTCGCGTACTCCACCACCCCCGCGGTCGCGCGTCGGTTCGGGGCCGGGCGTCCGGGAGAGGCGGTCTCGGTCGGGATCAACGGCATGTGGCTGGCGCTCGGCCTGGGTGCCGTGCTCGCCGTCGTCGGCGCTGTCTCCTCCCCCTGGCTCGTCTCGCTGTTCGGGGCGAGCCCCGAGGTCGCGGCCCAGGCGAACGAGTACCTCGTGATCTCGATGTGGGGTCTCCCCGCGATGCTCATCGTGTTCGCCGCCACGGGGCTGCTGCGGGGAATGCAGGACACCATGACGCCGCTGTGGATCGCGGGACTCGGCTTCGCGGCGAACGCCCTGCTGAACTGGCTCTTCATCTACGGACTCGGCTGGGGCATCGCCGGCTCCGCGGCGGGCACCGTGACGGCGCAGTGGGGCATGGTCGCGGCGTACGCGCTCGTGGTCCGGCGTCTCGCGACCCGGCACAGCGCCTCGTTGCGTGCCCAGCGGGACGGTCTGCGCCACACCGCGACGTCGGGCGGGTGGCTGTTCCTCCGCACCGTGAGCCTGCGCGTCGCCCTGCTCGCGACCGTGGCCGTGGCGACGGGGATCGGCACCGAGGAGCTCGCCGGCTGGCAGATCGTGTTCACCATCTTCTCGGCGGCGGCGTTCGCGCTCGACGCGCTCGCGATCGCCGCGCAGGCGCTGATCGGCAAGGAGCTGGGCGCCGGGGACGAGGAGCAGGTGCGCCGCGTGCTGGCGCGGACGGTCGCATGGGGGGCCTGGTTCGGGGTCGTGGTCGGCGCCGTCATCGCCGCCCTCTCCGGGGTGCTCGGCATCGTCTTCACCGGCGACCGGGCCGTGGCGGAGGTGGTGCAGCCGGCCCTGCTCGTGCTCGCGGTGGCGCAGCCGATCGCGGGCGTGGTGTTCGTGCTCGACGGCGTGCTCATGGGGGCCGACGACGCCCGGTACCTGGCGATCGCGGGCGGTCTGAACCTCGTGCCGTTCCTGCCCGCCCTGGGCATCATCGCCGCGACGGGGATCGACGGCACCGCCGGCCTCGTGTGGCTGGCCGTCGCGTTCTTCGGGGTGTACCTGCTCGCACGGCTGGCGACGCTGGGGTGGCGAGTGCGCTCCGGGCGATGGCTCGCCGCGTCCGCATAAGTCCTCCACAACCGACGGAGAGGACGACTTATCCCCCGCCGCCGGGCAGAGCGGAATACAGCACCCCGCACCCCTCGCGCTTCCGACGAACATGGAGCGACACTGAAGGGATGCTGGGGATGAACGACGCACAGGTATGGACGACGATCGGAGTCCTTGCCACGGGCATGTACGCCACGATCACTCTCATGGCGACCATGTTCGTGAGGATCATCAAGACGGAGATCGGCACGGTTCGCACCGAGATCGGCGGGATCAAGGGCGAGATCGTCGGGATCAAGGGTGAGATCGGCGGGATCAAGGGCGAGATCGTCGGCGTGAAATCCGAGATCGGGGATCTCCGGAAGGAGGTGCACGGCCTGAGCCGGCGCATGGACGGCCTCGACCGCGACGTCAGCGCGATCTCGCGACACCTGTTCGGTATCGATCCGGCCTGACGGAGCCGACCGGCCGCGCTGGTCACGCCGCGTGGCGACGGCACCACTCGTACATGATGACGGCGGCGGCGGCACTCGCGTTGATCGAGCGGGTCGAGCCGTACTGCGTGATCTCGATGTGACCCGAGGCGGCCGCCAATGCCTCCGGCGACAGCCCGGGCCCCTCCTGACCGAAGAGGAGGACGCAGGAGCGCGGCAGGTCGGCACGATCGACCGGCACGGCCCCGTCGACGTTGTCGATCGCGATGACGGGCAGCCCTTCCGCCGCGGCCCAGGCGGCGAACGCGGCGATGTCCTCGTGGTGCACGACATGCTGATAGCGGTCGGTCACCATGGCGCCCCGCTTGTTCCAGCGACGGCGACCGATGATGTGCACCGTGTCGGCGAGGAACGCGTTGGCGCTGCGCACGATGGAACCGATGTTCATGTCGTGCTGCCAGTTCTCGATCGCGACGTGGAACGGATGACGCCGCGTGTCGAGGTCGGCGACGATCGCCTCCATGCGCCAGTAGCGGTAGCGGTCGATCACGTTCCGCGTGTCGCCCTCCGCGAGGAGTTCCGGATCGTACTGGTCTCCCCGCGGCCAGGCCGACGGTCCTCCCGGCCAGGATCCGACGCCGTATCCGGGCTGCGCCGGAGACCCACCGGGGGCGGTCGGGTCCGAGCTCTCGGGGCGCTGCGCATCCATCCCGCCAGGCTATCGCCGTGTCGGCCGTCTCCCCGTCGGCGAAGAGGTCACCAGAATCATCTCGCAGATATTTAGGCACACCGAAAAATACGCTACGGTTTCGGTGTGCCTAAAAGTTCCGACGCCTCGCTGACCCCCGCTCGCACCGCTTCGCCGCGCCTGCTGTGGCTGCTGGGACCGGCGCTCGTGGCGGGTGTCGCCTACCTCGACCCCGGCAACGTCGCCAGCAATATGACCGCGGGGGCGCAGTACGGCTACCTGCTCGTGTGGGTGGTCGTCGCCGGCAATGTGATGGCCTGGCTGATCCAATACCTGTCCGCGAAGCTCGGCGTCGTCACCGGCCAGAGCCTCCCGGAGATGCTGGGCCAGCGGCTGCGCCACCCCTGGGCCCGCCGTGCTTACTGGCTGCAGGCGGAGCTGGTCGCGATGGCGACGGACCTCGCCGAGGTCATCGGCGGCGCCGTCGCCCTGAACCTGCTGTTCGGCATCCCCCTGCTATGGGGCGGCCTCATCACCGGCGCGGTGTCGATGGTCCTGCTCGCCGTGCAGAACCGTCGCGGCGCCCGGCCCTTCGAGTTCGTGATCATCGGCCTCATGTTCGTGATCACGATCGGCTTCATGGCCGGTCTCTTCCTCGCGCCGCCGGATCCGGCTGGCGTGGTGAGCGGCCTCGTGCCGCGCTTCGAGGACACGGGGTCCGTGCTCCTCGCCGCCTCGATCCTCGGCGCGACGATCATGCCGCACGCGATCTACGCGCACTCCTCCCTGGCCCGCGACCGGTTCGGTGCGACGAGCGCCGAGACGACCGAGGAGGCCGCCCGGGTCGAGACCTCGCGGATCCGCCGCCTCCTCACGGCGACACGCTGGGATGTGACGATCGCCATGGTCATCGCGGGCTCCGTGAACCTCGGCATCCTCCTGCTCGCGGCGGCGAACCTCGCGGGGGTCGCGGGGACCGACTCGCTGGAGGGTGCGCACGCCGCCCTCGCCGCAGGCCTCGGCCCGGTCGTGGCGACCTTCTTCGCCGTGGGGCTGCTCGCCTCGGGTCTCGCCTCGACCTCCGTCGGCGCATACGCGGGCGCCGAGATCATGCACGGCCTGCTGCACGTGCGCATCCCCCTGCTGGCGCGCCGCCTGGTGACGCTCATCCCCGCGCTGGTGATCCTCGGCATCGGGGTGGATCCGACGCTCGCCCTCGTCCTCAGCCAGGTCGTGCTGTCGTTCGGCATCCCGTTCGCGCTCATCCCTCTCGTCACCCTCACCGCGCAGCGCCGGACACTGGGCGCGTGGGTCAACCGGGTGTGGACGACGGTCGCCGGCGTCGTGGCCTCGGTGCTCCTCATCGCCCTGAACGGCGCTCTGCTCTGGCTGGTGCTGACGGGGGCATGACGGCGGATAGGCTCGACACCATGTCTGCCGCGTCCGCCCGTCGCACCGTCCGCCTCCTCACCTGGAGCGGCTTCGCGACCGGCGTCATCGGCGGTCTGCTCATCGCGTTCCCGAAGGTCATCGGCCCCGCCAGCCCCTGGGTCCAGCTCGCACTCGGGGTCGCGACCCTGGTCTTCGCCTTCCGTGCCCGCAAGGTGGGCATCGCCGAGGTGGAGGGCTTCGACGGGCGCCTGTCGCTCGCCGCCGCCCTCCTGGGGTTCCTTGTCCTGTTCTTCGCGGGGCAGGCGGCCGTGATCCTGCTCGGCTCCGCGAGCGCCTGACCCAGGCCGCGAGGCAGCCCGACCCGAACGCGTAAGGTTGACGGGTGGCATCCCCGGCAGCTGACGACTACCTGAAGACCGTCTACGCACACACCGAGTGGCAGGATGCGCCGATCACCCCCTCGGTCTTGGCCGCCAAGCTCGGCATCGCGCCGTCGTCGGTCACGGAGATGGTGAAGAAGCTCGCCGCGGCGGGGCTCGTGTCGCACGTGCCGTACGGAGCGGTCCGGCTGACGGAGGCCGGGACCACCCGCGCCCTCGCGATGGTCCGCCGCCACCGCCTCATCGAGACCTGGCTCGTGCAGGAGTTCGGGTACGGGTGGGACGAGGTGCACGACGAGGCCGAGGTGCTGGAGCACACCATCAGCGACCGGCTGCTCGAGGGCATCGACGAGCGCCTGGGGCGGCCGCGCTTCGACCCGCACGGAGACGCCATCCCGGACGCGGAGGGCCGCATCGAACGGGCGCCCTTCATCCTGCTCGCCGATGCCCCGGAAGGACACACCGGCCGCGTGCTCCGCGTCGACGACCGCGACCCGGAGCTCCTGCGGACCCTGGAGGCCCAGGGCCTCACCGTCGGCACGACCGTGACGGTGACGCCGTTCGGCATCGCCCTCGACGGCACCGAGCCGCCGTTGCCCGCCGCCGCCCGCGACGTGGTGTGGTTGTCGGCCTGACCCCCCACTTCGAATCGCGCACTTTGCGGCAAATCGGCCGGGGATGGGGCCAATCAGGCGATTCGAAAGGAAAGGTGGGGCCTCTAGGCTGAGCACATGGCACACCGTGACGACATCGAATGCTGGCTCACCGACATGGACGGCGTGCTCGTCCATGAGAACGACGCCATCCCCGGGGCCTCCGAACTCCTCGCCGGATGGGAGCGCAACGAGATCCCCTACCTCGTGCTCACGAACAACTCGATCTTCACCGCCCGCGACCTCTCCGCCCGCCTGCGCGCGAGCGGCCTGATCGTGCCGGAGGAGCGCATCTGGACCTCGGCGCTCGCGACCGCCGACTTCCTCGCGCAGCAGCTCCCCGGCGGCTCCGCGTTCGTCATCGGCGAGGCCGGCATCCTCACCGCGCTGCACGAGGCCGGCTTCATCATGACCGAGACGAACCCCGACTTCGTCGTCGTCGGCGAGACCCGCAACTACTCGTTCGAGGCCATCACGAAGGCCATCCGCCACATCATCAACGGCTCGCGCTTCATCGTGACCAACCCGGACGCCACCGGCCCCAGCGCCGACGGGGTGCTGCCGGCCACGGGAGCGATCGCCGCCCTCATCACCAAGGCCACCGGCAAGGAGCCCTACGTCGTCGGCAAGCCCAACCCGATGATGTTCCGCTCGGCCCTCAACAAGATCGGCGCGCACTCGAAGAAGACCGGCATGATCGGCGACCGGATGGACACGGACATCGTCGCCGGCATCGAGGCGGGTCTGCACACGGTGCTCGTGCTCACGGGCATCAGCGATCAGCGGATCATCGAGCAGTACCCCTTCCGGCCGGATGAGATCGTCGACTCGGTCGCCGACCTGCTGCCGACCATCACCGACTCGATCCCCACCCTCGACGAGGACTGACGTGGGCGCCCTCGACGACGGCGAGCGGGTCACGGCGGCGGACGCCGCGGCCTGGCGCGCCTGGCTCGAGGCGAACCACGAACGCACGGCCGGGGTGTGGCTGCTGAGCGTCCGCGGGCGATCCGCCACCGGCGTCGGCTACGAGGACGCGGTCCGGCAGGCCCTCTGCTTCGGGTGGATCGACGGCCCGGTGCGCACATTCGACGACGAGACCGGCGGCCAGTGGTTCTCCCCTCGACGGCCGGGGAGCGGCTGGGCGGCGACGAACAAGGCGCGCATCGCGGAGCTGGAGGCCGCGGGGCTGCTCGCCCCTGCCGGAATCCGCGCGCTGGAGACGGCGAAGGCGAACGGCTCGTGGACCGTGCTCGACGGCCCGGAGTCCGGCATCGAGCCCCCGGAGCTCACCGCCGCCCTCGACGCGGTGCCGGCGGCGAGGGCCACCTGGGATGCGTTCCCGAAGTCGGTGAAGAAGTTCGGCCTCACGCACATCGCGATGGCCAAGCGCGCGGAGACCAAGGCCGCCCGCATCGCGAAGATCGTGGCGGATGCCGCGGAGGGGAAGCGCCCATGAACCAGAGCGACCTGCTGTTCCTCGTCCTGATCCTCATCACGCTCACGTCGCTGGTCGTGTTCGTGGTACAGTTCGTGCGCTCCCGCCGCCGCGGCGGCGAGGATGACGGCCGCGCCGGCTGGTGGGAAGGCCCCTGGGACGACGACGACCGCCGGCGCTGAGCCGACGGCCGCCTGGACGTCTCAGGAGGCGAGCGACGCCCCGGGGATCGCGGCGAGCAGCTCCCGGGTGTACGGGTGCTGCGGCGTGTCGAAGATGCTCTCCGGGGTGCCGCTCTCGACCACGACGCCGCGCTGCATGACGTGCACCTCGTCGGAGATCATGCGCACGACGGCGAGGTCGTGGCTGATGAAGAGGTAGCTGAGCCCGAGGCGCTTCTGCAGGTCGGCGAGGAGGTCGAGGATCTGCGCCTGCACCAGCACGTCGAGCGCGGAGACCGCCTCGTCCAGCACGACGAGCTCGGGCTCCAGGGCCAGGGCGCGGGCGATCGCGACCCGCTGCCGCTGTCCGCCGGAGAGCTCGTGCGGCAGCCGCTCGGCCATGGCCGCGGGCAGGGCGACCTGCTCCAGGAGCTCCAGGACGCGGGCGTGCCGGGAGGCCGCGGTGCCGATCCGGTGCACGCGCAGCGGCTCGGCGATCGACTGCTCCACGGTGTACCGCGGGTCGAGCGAGGCGTAGGGGTTCTGGAAGACGGGCTGGACGCGGCGGCGCAGCGCGAAGAGCGCCTTGCGGCGGAGGGTCGTCAGGTCGGTGCCGTCGAAGAGGATGGACCCGGAGGTCGCGTCCTCCAGTCCCAGCACCATGTTCGCCGTGGTGGACTTGCCCGAGCCCGACTCGCCCACGATGGACACGGTCGTGCCGCGGCGGATCGAGAAGCTCACGCCGTCGACCGCCGTGAAGGTCTGCGGCTCCCCGGCCTTCGCGTTCCGGAGCGGGAACTCCTTGCGCAGGTCGCGGATCTCGACGAAGGGCACGGCGTCGGCGGCGATCTCGCGTGAGGGCAGGGCGTCGCGGCGGGACGCCAGGCTCGGCGCGGCCGCGAGCAGCTGCCGGGTGTACTCGTGCTGCGGGTTCCCCAGGACCTGCGCTGAGGTCCCCTCCTCGACGACACGGCCGCGGAACATCACGACGATCCGGTCGGCGCGCTCGGCGGCGAGAGCGAGATCGTGGGTGATGAGGAACACCGCGGTGCCCAGCTCGTCGGTCAGCTGATCGAGCTGGTCGAGGATCCGCCGCTGCACGGTGACGTCGAGCGCCGAGGTGGGCTCGTCAGCGATGAGCAGCCGCGGCTTGCAGGCGAGTCCCATCGCGATGAGCACGCGCTGCCGCATGCCGCCGGAGAACTCGTGCGGATACTGGGTCGCCCGGCGGGCGGCATCGGGGATCCCGACCATCTCCAGCAGCTCGACCACGCGGGTCTTCGTCGCGTCGCCGCTGGTATGCCCGTGGACTTCGAGCGCCTCCCCGATCTGCTCGCCGACGCGCATGAGGGGATTGAGGTTCGACATCGGGTCCTGCGGCACGAGGCCGATGCCGGCCCCGCGGAGGGACACCATCGCGTTCTCGGGGAGGTCGGTGAGCTCGCGGCCGTCGAATCGGATGCTGCCCGCGGTGATGACGCCGTTCTCGGGCAGCAGACGGTTGACCGCAGCCGCCGTGGTGGACTTCCCGGAGCCGGACTCGCCGACCACGGCGACCGTCTCCCCGGCGGCGATGTCGATCGAGATGTCGCTGATGGCGGTGACCAGCTCGGAGCCGGTCCGGAAGGCGACCGCGAGGCCGTCGATGCTCAGCACGGGCGGAGTGGTGCTCATGGGGTACTCGTTCCTTCGGGGTCCAGGAGTGCGGGCAGCGCTGCGCGCCAGAGGGTCTCGGTGGGGGCGACCTCGCTCGCGAACAGCCGGTTCGCGAGCAGGACGACGGCGGCTCCGGTGGCGGGGACCACGCCCAGGGCGCAGCCGGTGTATCCGGGGTGCCAGAGCATCCGGACCGGTCGTCCGCCGGCGGTGACGGTGTCACTGCGCCAGCCGAGCGCCTGACCGGGGTCGGGGCCGTCGCGGAACAGCTCGGCCACGAGTGCCGGGTCCCAGAGGTCCGGGTGCGCGTCGGCATCGGCGAGCGCGACGCCGAGAGTGAGCAGGTCGTCGACCGTGCCGAAGAGGCCGGCGTGCCCGGAGACGCCGCGCAGGGCGTGGAAGCAGTTGCCGTCGTTGACGACACCGGTGATCTCCCCCTCACGCCAGGGGAAGTGCCGACGAGAGGTGAGGATCGGGTAGGGCGTGCCGGTGGCGACCATGCGTCGCTCAGCGGCATCCCCGTCGCCCGCGGATGACGCGACCGGACCGGAGACGGGCCCGTAGCCCGTGCGTGTGAGGCCGAGGGGCTCGGTCACGAGCTCGCGCACGGCCGCGTCGAGGGAGAGGCCGGTCGCGGCGGCGACGATGCGGCCGAGGATCAGGAAGCCCAGGTCGGAGTAGTGCCGCCCTTCATCCACGCCGTAGCGGAGCGGGAGGGCATCTGCGGCGGCCGCGCCATCGGCGTGCGCGCCGTCGAGGTACAGCGGCTGCCATTCCCACAGTCCCGCCCGATGCAGCAGCAGATGGCGCACGGTGGTCCCTGGTGCGCAGGCGGTGCCGGGGACGAAGCGGTCGACCGGATCGTCGAGTCGGAGGTCGCCCCGGGAGGCCAGCCGGAGGATGGCGGTGGTGGTCCCGGCGACCTTGGTGACCGAGGCGAGGTCGAACGCGGTGTCCGTCGTGACCGGCGTCCCCGCGAGGTCGGCGAAACCGCCGGCGGCCGTGTCCCGGCTCGTGCGGGTGGCGACACCGGCGACGGCTCCCCGCGGCGCGGTCGGCCCGGCGAGGACGGCGGCGATCGCCTCGGCAGCGCTCATACGAGAACCCCTGTCCGGGAGCGGTCGAGCAGCACCTCGGCATCGGGGGCGATCCCGGTGATCCCCAGTCCTGCGGCCGGGGCGAGGGTGAGCCACTCCGCGTCGGCGGTGAGCCCTCCGGTCACCGGGGAGCGGCGCAGCCACGATGCCGCGTCGAGGTCGTGCACGACGTCCGGAGCGACGGCGGCGGCGAGATGCGCCGCGGCGGCCACACCCACGTGCGACTCCATCATGCAGCCCACGACGACGCCGAGGCCGGCGGAACGGGCGGCCTGCACGCAGGCGAGCGCCTCGCTGAGCCCGCCGGTCTTGGCGAGCTTGACGTTCACGAGCTCGGCAGCCCCGCGCGCGGCGATGTCGCGGACATCCTGCGCGGTGCGGACGGACTCGTCCGCCATGATCGGGGTGTCGATGGCCGCGGTCACCACCGCCAGCGCGTCGAGGTCGCGCGCGGCGACGGGCTGCTCGACGAGCTCGAGACCCACGCCGGCGTCCTCCGCCGCCCGGATGACGCGGATCGCGGTCCCGGCGTCCCACGCTTGGTTCGCGTCCACGCGCAGGGCGATGTCGGGGCCGACGGCGGCACGGACTGCCTGGAGCCCCGCGACCGTGTCGTGGTCCTGGGACGCCTTGATCTTGAGGCAGCGGAATCCCGCCGCCGCATGTTCGACGGCGGTCGCGGCCAGCGCGGCCGGCTCCGCCACCGACAGCGTCATGTCGGTGCGGATGCGCGCGGGCGCGTCTCCGTCCGTGGCGAGCGTCTGTGCGAGCGGCTCGTCTCGGTGCTGCGCGGTGAGGTCGGCGAGCGCGCACGCCACCGCGCTGCGTGCGGCGGCGTTGCCCCAGGCGGCCGCGGCGAGGGCGTCCGGCAGCCCGGGATCGTCGACCGAGCGCCTGAGCGCGGCGTCGGCGAGGGGACCGGCGACCACAGCCGCCACGCTCTCGGGGCTCTCCCCGGTGACGCGCCAGCTCGTCGCGGCCTCCCCGTATCCGCGGCGGCCGCCGGCGTCGGTCACCTCCACGAGCACGACGTCGAGGTGGGCCGTGCGACGGACGGCCGTGACGAAGGGGCGGGCCAGCGGCGCAGGCACCCGCAGCACGCGTATCCGTTCGACGACGGTCACGATCCCGCCGCCTCCGTGAGGGTGAGGGAGTCGATGGCCGCCACCGGCTCGGGCATCTGCAGCGGGCCGGCGCCGGGCGTGATCGTGCCGAGGATGCGCGGCTCGCGCGCCCCCGTCCCGCCGGGGACGATCGCGGGGACGCCGTGCAGGGTCGACCAGCCGATGAGCGCGAGGAGGATGGCCTCCTTGCTGTCGGCGGGGGCGCCGAGCTCGTCGGCCAGCACGACCTCGGTCTGCGGCAGCGCGGTCCGCAGCCCCTCCAGGAGCAGCGGGTTGCGGCAGCCGCCGCCGGACACCGCGAGGAACCCGATCCCGGCGGCCTCGACGTCGCGGGCGACCGTGCGGACCGTGAGCTCGGTGAGCGTGCGCACGACGTCGGGGACCGCGATCTCGCGTCCCTGTGCCGCGAGGTGCTCCTGCACGTAGGTGAGGTGGAAGTGCTCCTTGCCGGTGCTCTTCGGCGGGGTGAGGGCGTAGTAGGGGTCCGCGAGCATGGCGTCCAGCAGCGCCTCGTCGACCCGTCCGGTCCGGGCGATCGCCGCATCGTCGTCATAGCCGAGCGGGTTGAGATCGTGCGCGACGATGACCGCGTCGACCAGCGCGTTCGCGGGGCCGATGTCGTAGGCGACGAGGCCGTCCGGGCGGACGACGGTCATGTTCGAGATGCCACCGAGGTTCAGCGCCGCCGAGACGCCGGCGCGGCCGCGGAGCAGCAGCTCGTCGAGGAACGACACGAGCGGCGCGCCGTGGCCGCCCGCGGTGATGTCGCGGATACGGATGTCGGAGACGACGGGCGCACCGGTCTTCTCGGCGATCCAGGCGGGCTGCCCGATCTGCAGGGTGCCGAGCGCGTGCGCGCCGTCGACCCAGTGGTACACGGTCTGGCCGTGCGAGCACACCGCGTCGACGCCGCCGACCTCCGCCGCGATGTCGGCCGCCACGTCGGCGAACGCCTGCCCGATGAGGGTGTCGAGTTCGGCCACCTCGGCCAGGGTGGTCTGCGCCGGGGGCAGCGCGGCGATGAGGCGTGCCCGCAGCTCGGGATCGTAGGGGATGCTCGTGGAGGCGAGCACCGTGCCCCGGAGGTCGACGCCGTGCGCCGTGAAGCCCCCGTTGGTGGCGAAGTCGACGACGGCGGCATCGATCCCGTCGTGCGAAGTGCCGGAGATCAGTCCCAGGACGCGCATCAGTTCTCCTCCAGTGCGGTGCGCAGACGGCCGCCTGCTGCCGCGAGTCGGTCGGTGGCCGCGGCGAGGTCCTCCCCGCGGCGGATCATGATCGAGGCGAGCTTCACATCCCACCCGGAGCTCTCCAGCGCGGGGGCCGCCGTGTCGCGATCGACAGCGGCGATCGTCCGCACCATGCGGATCGCCCGCTCGCGGAGCTTGTGGTTCGTGGCCTTCACGTCGACCATCAGGTTGCCGTAGGCCTTGCCGTTCCGGACCATCGCGATGGTCGAGAACATGTTCAGCACGAGCTTCTGCGCCGTGCCAGACTTCAGTCGCGTGGAGCCGGAGAGCACCTCGGGGCCGACCTCGACCTCGATGCCGTGCTCCGCGGTCGCGCTCAGCACGGTGCCGGTATTGCACGACAGGCCGATGCTGAGCGCCCCGCGCTCACGCGCTCGCCGGACGGCCGCGACGACATAGGGCGTGCGACCACTGGACGCGATGCCGATCACGGTGTCGAGCGGGCCGATGCCGGCCTCGTCGATCGCGGCGGCGCCGGCGTCGGCGTCGTCCTCCGCGCCCTCGACGGGGTTCACGATCGCGCCGGGACCGCCCGCCATGATCGCGAACACGAGCTCCGGCGGCGTGCTGAACGTGGGCGGACATTCGGAGGCGTCGAGCACCCCGATGCGTCCGGGGGTGCCGGCGCCCACGTACACCAGGCGCCCGCCCTGCGCCATGCGCGCGGCCGTCTGCTCGATCGCCGGGACGATCTGCGGGAGAGCGCGCTGCACGGCCGCGGGCACGGTGGCGTCGGCCTCGTTCATGGTCTGCGCGAGCTCGGCCACGCTCATCTGGTCGAGGCGGGCGTACCGGGGATCGCTCGCCTCGGTGGCGAGGGCGCCGAGGTCTTCCGCGATCATCGCTTGCCCCGGTTCCGCGGATCGAGGCTGTCGCGCAGCCCGTCGCCCAGCAGGTTCAGGCCGACGACGAGGAGCACGACGATCACGCCGGGGGCGATCATGGTCCACGGGGCGATGGTCACGAGGGTGCGCGCCTCGAAGATCATGGACCCCAGAGACGGCGCGGGCGGCGGGGTGCCGAGTCCGAGGAAGCTCAGCGATGCCTCCGTCAGCACCGCCCACGAGAGCGACAGCGTGACCTGCACGATGATGATCGAGGTGATGTTCGGCAGCACGTGGCGGAACATGGTCGCCATCCGCGCCTGACCGGTGCTCTTGGCCGCCTTGACGTACTCCACCTCGCGCAGCGACAGCACGGGGCCGCGAGTGACGCGGATGAAGATCGGCACGTAGACGATGGCGATGGCCACGGCGATCGTGAACCAGTTGCGGTCGAACACCGACGCGAGCGACAGGGCGAGCAGCAGCGGCGGGAACGCGAACAGCACATTGGTGACCGCGGTGATCGCCCCGTCGGAGAAGCCGCGGTAGAAGCCGGCGATGAGTCCGCACACCGTGCCGACCACGGTCGCGAACGCCACGGCGACCACGGAGATGAGGGCCGAGTTGGCGACGCCGGCAGCCACCCGGGAGAACACGTCGCGGCCGAACTGGTCGGTCCCGAACCAGTGCACCGCGGACGGCGGCTGCAGCCGGGACGGCGGGTCCTGCGCGAGCGGGTCGAACGGCAGCAGGCCGAACGCCGAGACGAGGCTCAGCACCGCGAGCAGCACGACGATGATGAGGCCGGCGAGACCGCTGCGGCTGCGCAGCAGGAGACGCACGCGCTCCATCGTGCGCCCGCCGCCGGGAGCGAGGGCCGGGGTCTGAGAGATGTCGGTCATGCGGCACGCACCCGGGGATCGATGACCCGGTAGAGCAGGTCGGTGAGCAGGTTGACGATGACGAAGGCGAGCGCGATCACCAGGACGGTGCTCTGCACGAGCGCGTACTCCTTCTGCTGGATGCCGAGCAGCACCTGGCGCCCGATGCCGGGGAGCGAGAAGATCTGCTCCACCACGACCGCCCCGCCCAGCAGGTAGCCGAACTGCAGACCGGTCATCGTGACGATCGGGACCAGGGCGTTGCCGAGCACGTGACGCACCTGCAGCCGACGCGGGGGCACGCCCTTCGCCCTGGCGGTGCGGATGAAGTCGTTGGCGCGGATCTCCAGGACCGCGGTGCGGGTGGTGCGCATGATGGGCGCGGCGATGCCGAAGCCGAGCACGATCGACGGCAGGAGCATCTGCTGGAGGTTCAGGGCCGGATCGTCGAAGAGCCGCGCGTAGCCCTGGCCGTTCGGGTTGAAGCCGAGCGACTGCGCGAGGATCGCGAGCAGCGCCGTGCCGAGCAGGAAGGCGGGGATGGAGAGGCCGGCGAGACCGACGACCTGGCCGACGCCGTCACGCAGCGAGTCGGGCTTCGAGGCGGACAGCATGCCGAGCGGGATGCCGATGGCGAGCGCGATGACGATCGAGAAGATCGCGAGCTCGAAGGTGACCGGCAGCGCGGCGGCGGTGAGCTCGAGCACGCTGGTCTGGGCCCGGGAGGAGAAGCCGAGGTTGCCGGTGAAGATGTTGCCGAGCCAGGAGAAGAACTGCACGATGAGCGGCTGGTCGAGCCCGTAGTACGCCTCGAGCGCGGCACGCTGCGCCGGGGTGAGGGCCGCCGCCTCGGTGCCGAGGCCGGAGCTGATCTGGTCGCCGGGGATGGCGCGCAGCATCAGGAAGACGAAGACGGCGACGCCGAAGAGGGTGCCGAGGGCTGCGAGGATGCGTCGCAGCACGCTGTTGCGGAGGAGCTGTCTGAACATGCGCGTGGGTGGGGTGCCTGTCGTCGGGGAGGCGAGGGGGCGCGGGTGTCCGCGCCCCCTCGTTCCACTACTGGATGGAGGTGGTCCGCAGGTACTGCAGCGAACCGTTCGCCATCGGGGTGAAGCCGTCGACGGTCGAGGCCGTCGCGGTGTAGGTGTAGCTGGTGAACAGCCAGATCCAGGCGGCGTTGTCCTCGAGGTTCTCGGAGACCTGCGCGTAGATGTCCTTGCGCTTCTCCGGGTCGGCCGTCTCGCGTCCCTCGGCGAACAGGGCGTCGAGCTCAGGCGAGGAGTACCCTGCGACCTGGTTCAGGTTGCCGGTGCTGGTGAAGTAACGGCCGTACATGCCGTCCGGGTCCGGGCGTCCGCCGTTGAGGGCGACCGCGGCGTCGAAGTCGGCCGCGATCCAGCGGTCCACGAACGCGCCGGACTCCAGCACCTCCAGGTCGAGCGTGATGTTCGCATCGGCGAGCTGGGCCTTGAGGTTCTGCGCCTCGTTGACGGAGGTGGCGTACTCGCCCTGCGACACGATCGTCTTGACGGTGACGCCGTCCTCCTTGCCGGCCTTCTTCAGGTACTCGGCCGCCTTGTCGAGGTCGCGCTCCGGGCACGGGCGCGCGTCGGGGTCGGACTTGAAGGCGGGAGAGGTGATCGGACCGGTGACCTCGCCCTCCCCGAGCGCGGCGGTGTCGAGCACCTCCTGGCGGTCGATCGCGCACTGCATCGCGAGGCGCACGTTCACGTCGGCGAGGTCGCCGCGCTGTGCGTTCAGCTGCAGGGCGTGGTAGCTGAGCTGCGGGGTGGTGGCGACCTCGACGTTCGCACCCTCGGCCGTCTGCGCGACGAGCGGGTCGTCGAACACGGCCAGCTGCACGTTGCCGGACTGCATCGCCGACACGATGGACGACTCGTCGGGGATCACGCGGAACTCGACGGTGTCGAGCAGCGCGGTGTCGCCCCAGTAGTCGTCGTTCTTGGCCAGGGTGAGCGACTGGCTCGCCTTCCTGTCCTCCAGCACGAACGGGCCGGTGCCGTTCGGAGTGGTGTTGAGCGCCTCCTCGGTGTCGTCCGACGAGAGCATCGCCATGTTGATCACGGCGAGGTTCGCCGGCAGCGCGGCGTCGGGGGCGCTGAGGGTGAGGGTGACGGTGCTCTCGTCGGTGGCCTCGACCGCGGCCACCGAGGCGAGCGAGCTCGCGGCCACCGCGGCGGTCGCCTCGTCGGCGATGGCGTCGAGCGAGTACTTCACGTCAGCGGAGTCGAACGCGCTGCCGTCCGCGAACGTGACGCCCTCGCGGAGGTGGAGGGTGACCGTCAGGCCGTCCTCGGAGACGTCCCACGACTCGGCGAGACCGGGGACGACGTTGAGCTCCTCGTCGAACTCGGTCAGCGTGCCGTACAGGTTCTGCAGGACGTTGACCGCCTGGAACTGGGTGGCCTTCCACGGGAAGAGCGTGTCGGGATCGCTCGTGACGCCGATGACGAGGTCGCCGCCGGCGGCGCCCGATCCACCGTCGGACGGGTTGGATGCGGGCGCGGAACACCCGGTGATGACGAGCGCCGCGGCGAGGCCCGTGGCGGTGAGGGCGCCGAGGGACGCCCACCGTGCTGTGCTCATGCTGTTTCCTCCTGGCTGGGACCGCGTCGCCCTGGCTCGGATCAGGCGGTGCTGCCTGATACCCCGCGAACATCGTCGGTCTGGGTAAGTACCAAAAGTACACGAAAGTACCTACGCGTGTAACAGAAGTTCCTCTAGTGTTATGAACACCGATCGGAGACCCCATGCCCCACGATGCCGCCCGCGACGATGCCGGCACCCACCTCGTGCTCGTGCGGATGCGCGCCCTCCGCCCCGAACTCCGTCCGAGCGAACAGCGCATCGCCGACCTGTTCCTCGCCGACCCCGCCGGAACCGCCGGGCTCTCCGTCGCGGAGCTCGCGCACCGCTGCGACACCTCGACCACGTCCGTCGTGCGGTTCTGCAAACGACTCGGGTACGAGCATGTGCGCGAGTTGCGCAACCACGTGCTGCGGGAGGTCGAGCGCGAGACGTTCGACACCGCCGCACTCCCCGCCGTGTCCGGCGACATCGACCGCAACGACACCCTCGCCGACATCGTCGCGAAGGTGTCGCTCGCCGAGACGCTCTCCCTCGCCGACACCGCCAAGGTGCTCGACACCGAGGCGCTCCGCGCCACGGTCGAGGCGATCACCTCCTCGACCCGGGTGGACATCTTCGGCGTGGGCGCGAGCTCCATCGTCGGGCTCGACCTCCAGCGCAAGCTCACCCGGATCGGGCGGACGGCGTTGGAGTGGTCTGACCCGCACGCCGCGTGGACCTCGGCCGCCACCCTCGGGCCGGGGAACGTCGCGATCGCCGTCTCGCACACGGGCGCCACGACCGACACCATCGAGTTCCTCCTGCTCGCCCGGCAGGCGGGCGCGACGACCATCGCCATCACCAACCACGCCGGCTCCCCGCTCGCCGGTCAGGCCGACATCGTGCTGACCACCGCGGCGCGCGAGACGGGCTTCCGCTCCGGGGCCCTGGGCAGCCGGATCGCCCAGCTCATGGTCGTCGACTGCATCTTCATCGGGGTCGCGCAGTCCAACTACGACCGCTCGATGGAGGCCCTCCGCGACACCTTCGCCGCCGTGCATCACGTGCGCGCGGGCGGTGCCTGAGATGAGCGCGAGCCGACTCCGCGTCGGGCTGTTCACGGCGTTCGGCGGCCTCGGCGTGACCGCGGCGTTCGTCCCTGCCGTCCTCCCCTCCGCGGAGCGCACGACGGACGCCGACCTGAGTGCCGCCGTGCCCGTCCTCTTCGCGGGACTCCTCGTGGGGGTGCTGCTGTCGGGTCCGCTCCTCGTGCGACGCGCGCCGCGGACGACGCTCGTGCTGGGCAGCAGCCTGCAGGCGGCCGCCATCGTCGGTGTCGCCCTCGCGACGGATCCGGGCGTCTTCATCGCCTCCGCCGCGCTCGCGGGGCTCGGGTTCGGTCTCGTCGAGGCCGCGGGCTCCGTGGCCGCCAAGGCCGCCAGCACCGAAAGCGCGACCGGGGTGCTGAGCGCCCTGATGGGCACGGTCGCCGTGTGCGCCGCCGTCACACCGCTCGTGGTGGCGCTCGGGGCCGGTTCCCGTCCGGCTCTGGCGCTGCTCGCGACCGTACCCCTGGCGACTGTGGCGGTGCTCGCCGGTGCCACCACTCTCGCCCGTTCGACCGAGCCCCCGGCGCGACGGGACGCCCGCTCCCTGCTCGTCCTCCTCCCCTTCGCGCTGGCTCTGCCGCTCTACGTCGGCGTGGAGACCGTGCTGTCCGGCTGGTCGGCCGTGATCCCGGAGCGGGTGCTCGCTATCGAGCCCGCCGCCGCCGCCCTCGGCACCTCCGCCTTCTGGGCGCTGATGGCCGTCGGCCGCTTCGGCGCCGCCGCGCTCCGGCGCGCGGCGGTTCCGCCGCTCGCGCTGCTGGCGACCGCGACGGGGGCTGCCGCCGTCCTCCTGGTGCTCGCCGGCGTGCTCCTCGGCGATGAGCCGGTCGCAGCGCTGATCATCCTCGCCGTCGTGGTGGTCCTGCTGGCCCCGAGCTACGGACTCATCCTCGGACTCGCGCTCGACCGTCTCGATCCGGTCCGCAGCGCCGCGGTCACCGGGGCGCTCGTGGCCTGCGGCGCGGTCGGCGGCACGTTCGTGCCCACGCTGGTCCTGCTGATCGGGCGCGACCCGGCATCGAGCGTCACGTTCCTCGTGTCCGCCGTGTTGTGCGCGATCATCCCCGTGCTGATGCTCGTGGCGTCGCACTCCGGGCGCGCCGTCCCGGCGTTGCGGTGACCGACTCTTCCTCCCCTATCGAGCCTGCACGCGACCTCTTCACAGATGCCGGAATTCCGACCGGCGCCCGCACGGCGACCACGTATCGTCGAAGCCACAGCCGCACCGAGGAAGGGAGCACCGTGTCCGCGGACACCCTCACGATCATCGTCAGCGCGATCGGCATCGTGCTCACCCTCGGCGCGAGCCTGTTCGCGGCAGGGGCGTGGATGATCCGTCGCATCGACGAGCGTCTCGGCACCGTCGACCACCGGCTCTCCGCGCGCATCGACACCGTCGAAGAGAAGCTCGGCGCCCGCATCGACACCGTCGAAGAGAAGCTCGGCGCCCGCATCGACACCGTCGAGGAGAAGCTCGGCGCCCGCATCGACACCGTCGAGGAGAAGCTCGGCGCCCGCATCGATGCGGTGGCGGCGGACGTCACGGACCTGAAGATCGCCGTCGCCCGGCTCGAAGGGCCCCCGCGACGCCTGCTCGTGTCCGGAAGCTGAGCCTCCCGTCAGCGCAGGACGAGGGCGGCGGCGCCGATCAACGGCCCCTCGTCGCCCAGGCCCGAGCGGACGACGCGGGTGCGACGCGAGTATTCGTGCACGGCGCTGGCGGTGAGAGCCTGCTGGACGAGGTCGATGTAGTCCGCCGACACCTGCGAGAAGCCCCCGCCGATGGCGACGACATCGAGGTCGACGAGGGTGGCGGCATCGGCCAGCGCCTCCCCGACGGCGCGGGCCGAGCGCTCGATCGCCGCACGGGCGACGGCGACACCGGCCGCGGCATCCCGAGCCAGGTCCTCCCCGGTCGCCCCGGACCAGCCCTGCTCCCGTGCCCAGGCGGCACTGGCAGGTCCGGAGGCGATCTCCTCGAGAGTGAGCCCGCCCTCGCGGCGCACCTGGCCGAGGTGCCCGGCGTTGCCGCTCGCCCCGGGCACATACGCACCGCCCACGACGAAACCGCCGCCGACGCCGGTGGACACGACGATCGACAACGAGGCTCCCGCCTGCTGCGTCGCCCCCAGCCACGACTCCGCGAGCGCGAGCGCGCCGCCGTCGTGGCCCAGGACCGCCGGGACCTCCCGGCCGAGTGCGGTCGAGGCCGCACGGGCGACCGCGTCGACGAGGCCGAAACCCCGCGCGAGGGGCATGTTCACCGGCAGGATCTCACCGCGGGTCCGATCCACGGGACCCGCGCTGCCGATCCCGGCGCCGACGAGCTCCGCGTCGGCGGGAAGGGCCGCGAGCGCATGCCGCACGATCGCGTCGACCGCCGCCGTCAACGACGCCGACGTCGCCTCACGGCCGGTGGGCTGCCGGCTGCGGCTGCCGGGGACGAGCGCGCCGTCGTCGGCGACGAGGGCGGCCTCCATCTTCGTGCCGCCCACATCGACGGCCAGCGCGTAGCGGGTCACTGCGGGTCGAGCCCGAGGTCGTCGAGGTCGAACGCCGCGCGCCACTCCAGACCCTCGGCCTCGATGGCGGCCTGCGCGCCGGTCTTGCGGTCGACGATCACCGCGACGGCGACGACCTCCGCGCCTTCCTTGCGGAGCGCCTCGACCGCCTTGAGCGCGGACTGCCCGGTGGTCGAGGTGTCCTCCAGCACGACCACGCGCTTGCCCTTCACGTCGGCGCCCTCGATCTGGCGACCGCGGCCGTGGTCCTTCGGCTCCTTCCGCACGACGAACGCGTCGAGCGGACGGTCTGTGCCGACCGAGGCATGCAGGACGGCGTTCGCGATCGGGTCGGCGCCGAGCGTCAGACCGCCGACGGCGACGACGTCGAGATCGGCGATCAGGTCGAGCATGATGCGGCCGATCGCCGGGGCGGCGCGGTGGTCGAGGGTGAGCTTGCGCATGTCGACGTAGTACGTCGCCTTCTTGCCGCTGGAGAGGGTGAAATCGCCGTGGAACACCGCCTCGTCCGTGATGAGGGCGAGGAGGGTCCGGCGGTCTGCGTCGAGTGCGGTCACGGCATCCAGTGTAGGAGGCACACCCTAGGCTGGACGCATGCGCTTGGCCACCTGGAACGTCAACTCCATCCGCACCCGCGTCACCCGCACCGTCGAGTTCGCCGTCCGTGAAGACATCGACGTGCTCGCGATGCAGGAGGTGAAGTGCAAGCCGGAGCAGTTCCCGTATGCACCGTTCGAGGAGGCCGGCTACCACGTCGAGGTGCACGGCCTGAATCAGTGGAACGGCGTCGCGATCGCGAGCCGGCTGCCCGTGACCGACGTGCGCACCGCCTTCGACGGCATGCCCGGGTTCGCGAAGGGCCACGAGGGCCCGGATGCCCCGCAGGAGGCGCGCGCTCTGGGCGTCATGGTCGACGGCGTGCGCGTCTGGAGCCTGTACGTGCCCAACGGCCGCTCGCTCGATGACCCGCACTATGTCTACAAACTGCATTGGCTCGAGCAGCTCAAGCGGTCCACGGCGGCCGAGCTGTCGGCGAACCCCGACCTCCCGCTCGCCCTCGTCGGCGACTTCAACATCATCCCGTTCGACCATGACAACGGCGATCCCGACATCGTGGTCGGCCGGTCCACCCACGTGTCCCCCGCCGAGCGCGACGCGTTCTTCGCCCTGACCGACGCGGGGGTGACCGATGTGGTGCGTCCGCTGCTCCCCGAGGGCTACACCTACTGGGACTACCAGCGGCTGAAGTTCCCGCGCAACGAGGGCATCCGCATCGACTTCATCCTCGGCTCGAAGACGTTCGCCGATGCCGTCACCGGCGCGTCGATCCACCGCAACGAGCGCAAGGGCGAGCAGCCCAGCGACCACGTGCCCGTGGTGGTCGATGTGGACTTCGGCGGCAACGACGCCGACGACGACCTGCCGATGATCTTCTCCTGACCCTTCGACAGGCTCAGGGACCCATCCCATGCGGCTGATCGCGACCGACCTCGACGGCACGCTGCTCGACAGCGCATCCGCGGTGTCGCCGCGCACCCGTGCGGCGATCGATGCCGCGCGGGACGCCGGTGTCGCGGTGGTGCCGGTCACCGCCCGCCAGCCCATCGGCCTTCGCGTGATCGCCGCCGACGCCGGATTCGACGGGTGGGCGCTGTGCGGCAATGGCGCGTACGCGACGCATCTCGCCGAGGGCCGCATGCTGTTCGCCGAGGAGCTGCCGCCCGCGACCCTTCGCACTCTCGCCGACGCGCTGCGCGCCAGCGTTCCCGGCCTGCTCTTCGCGAGCGTACGGGAGGGCGGCGAGACGTTCATCGCACAGCACGGCTACGCGGCGATCGCGCAGCTGTCCGACCACAAGCGCGACCCCGCGACGATGGGCGGCGTCCCGCTGGACGAGGTGCTGGCCGCGCCGACGCTCAAACTCGTGATCCGGCACCCCGAGCTCGCGCCCGCCGCACTCTTCGAGACCCTGCGGTCCCTCGGGCTCACCGGCTTCGAGGCTACGCTGTCCGGCGCCCCGTTCGTCGAGGTCATGGCGCAGGGCGTCACGAAGGCCACGGGACTCGCGCGCCTCTGCACCCACCTCGGCATCGATCGCTCCGACGTCGTGGCGTTCGGAGACGCCCTCAACGATGTCGAGATGCTCCGCTGGGCCGGTCACGGCGTGGCGATGGCGCACGCGGAACCCGTCGTGCAGGAGGCCGCGGACGAGACCACCGCGACCAACGACGAGGACGGCGTGGCCCGCGTGATCGAGCGCCTGCTCGGCTATCGGGCTATCGCCTCTCGGGCGAATACCTGACAAATCGATTCACCCGACATCACCATGTCAGCGTTGTGCCACCGCTACTGCAGAAGTGCGCCGACGAGAGTGAAGATGCCGAAGCCGATGAAGAGTATCCCGACGATGAGCATCCTCATCGGCGTCCTCCCGGGCGGCATCGCGTCATCAGCTAACGGCTCCCCGTACATCCTCTCCACGCCGTGATGGAAGATCTGGGAAACAGACCTGCGGAAGAGCATCAGGGCAAGCCCGATCACGATCAGTATCGGTCCGATCACTGACTCAGCAGACACGTGCAGTCCCGGGAGCGAAGCTCATAGGTGGTGCCATCGGAGAACTGCTACCCCGCACACGCCGTGCGGCAGCATCCTCCGCTTCATCCCGCGATGGACTGAAGTCAACGAAGGTCTCGTCACAGAACGGTTCGCGAAGCTCGGACCAGTCGGAGCCCGAGAACCGTCCTGCCCCAGGCAGGAAGACCGCTTCTCCGTCGACGCTACGAACGTGAAGTACACCGTCGTCGTCCACCTCCCAACGCGCATCGCCAGCATCTCCCTCGCTGGCGTCAGCGACACAAAGCCGGGCGTCAGCAGACGTCTCGATGTGCCCCAATGAGATTTCAGACAGCTGGGCAGTTCCGTCCTCGTAGAGCTCGATGGTTGTGTTGGCGGCATCCGGGACGTCTGGGTCCTTCGATCGCTGCCAGCTGATCGGGAACTCGAACTGATCGCCGGGCCCCGGTGTCTTCGTGAGAGCAGGAATGACCAAGACCGCGCATATCACCACGAGGAAGATGGCCACCCCCGCCCCCACTACTCCCCACAGCACGGTTTTATTCACTTGCACGCGATCTCTCCACAGTGCTTCAGAATGAAGTTGTAGTACTGAGTACTGGATCGTATTGCACTCGGCGCTCTTCATGTCGCTTCATAGTTCCGACCTTCGCCGTCGTGTCCGTTCGCCCGGGTCTGGTCCGGACGCGCGTCGACGCGCGGCGGTCGGAGACCGAGGAGCGCCAGGGCGCCGGCTCCCGCCGTGAGCACCGCGATGACGCCGATTCCGACGGCCGGCACCGTCGCCGTCGCCACGGCCCCGGCGACCAACGGGCCACCCGCGTCGCCCAGCTCCCGGCCCAGTTCCGCACTGCCCATCGTGCGTCCCATGCGTTCCGCGGGCGTCGATGCCGCCAAGTGCGAGAACGCCACCGGCGTCGCCAGGCCCACCCCGGCGCCGACCAGCACGCCCGTGACGCACAGCACGACCGGCGTCACCCACAACGCGGAGAGCCCGATGCCGACGCCGATCAGGAGCAGCCCGCCGACCGCCCCGAGACGGACGGAGAGCCGACCGCGGTCGTGCGCCGCGCCCACGAACGGCTGCACGATGCTCGACACGATCGCCAGCACCGTGACGATCGCCATGCTGCCCACCGTGCCGAGCCCGGCCTGTCGCCCGAGCAGCGGGAGGAATCCCACGGCCACGGCGAGCGCACCGGTCGTGGCCGCCAGCACGAGCGTGGGGACGAGGAACCCCGGGGCGAGGAGCTCCCGGCCGAGGTCGACGAGCGTCACCCGCTTCCGCGGCAGCACGGGCACGGCGGGGACGGCGAGGAGCACCCATCCGGCTGCCGCGAGTCCGAGCACGGCGAGGGCCCAGAACAGGGCAGGGATCCCTCCCACCACCACGAGCACCGCGCCGAGCAGCGGGCCGAGCGCGTATCCGAGACTCTTCCAGGAGCCGTAGCGCCCGAAGTAGCGGCCACGGGACGCGTCGTCCGTCAACCGGGCCACCGCAGCGGACGAGGCCGGCGAGAACGCGGAGGCCGCGGCTCCCTGCCCGAAGCGCGCGATCACGAGACCGAACATGCCCGGAGCGAGGGCACCGACGACCGAGAACGCGGCGAAGGCCAGCAGCCCGCCGACGATCACCGGCCGCACGCCGACCCGGTCGCTGAGGGCGCCGAAGAGCGGTTTCAGCAACACCTCGGCGAGGTCGTACAGCGCGAGCGTGAAACCGAACGCCAGCAGCGTCCAGCCGATGTCCTCGGTCTCGGCGCCGAGAGCCGCGGCGATGCCGTGCGCGCCGAACGCGGTGGTGAAGCCGGCGAGGTAGAGCGGTGCCAGGCGCGGGCGCGTCGAGGAGGTCACACCTGATCCTGGCAGACGTACCGCCCGCATCCGTCGCACGGGGGATGCCGCGCGACAGCCCCCGCCCTACGGTGGAGGGATGGCCTTCACCCGGACGCCGACCCTGCGCGACCAGCGCGGCGACCTCCTCCTCGCGCTCGTCCTCTTCGTCGGCGCGATCCTCAGCGCGGCGCTCTCCTCCATCGCCCAGGTCTACGGCGACGAGCAGGCTCCGCTGTGGACCGCGCTCGTCTACGCCGTCGTCGTGGCGGCGCCGCTCGGGTTCCGACGGCGCTGGCCCGGCACCGTGGCCGTCGTGGTGTCGCTGGCCTACTTCACGGCTGTGACGATCCGGGTACCGGAGATCTACGTCGGCAATATCGCGATGTTCATCGCGCTCTACACGGTCGGCGCCTGGATGAACGATCGCCGGAAGGCCCTCGTCGTCCGCGTCGCCATCATCGTCGGCATGTTCGTGTGGCTCCTCATCACCATGTACCGCGACGCCATCAGCGAGGCGGACAAGGCGGACGTCGTCGCCGGAGCCATGTCGCCCTACGTGGCGTTCATGCTCATCCAGATCCTCCTCAACGCCCTGTACTTCGGCGGTGCCTATTACTTCGGCGAGCGCTCCTGGGCGGCAGCCGAGCAGCGCACCGTGCTGGAAGAGCGCACCCGCGAACTGGAGCGCGAGCGCGAGGTCACCGCGGCGCAGGCGGTGGCCCTCGACCGGGTGCGGATCGCCAGGGAGCTGCACGACGTCGTCGCCCACCACGTGTCGGTGATGGGCGTGCAGGCGGGCGCCGCGCGCCTCGTGCTCGAGAGCGATCCTGCCCAGTCGGCGCGCATCCTCTCCGGGATCGAGTCCTCCGCGCGGGACGCGATCCAGGAGCTGCGCCAGCTGCTGGAGACGCTGCGCACTCCCGGCGGCGACACGACCGAGTCGGCGTCGACCGTCTCCCTCGACGACATCGCGGCGCTCGCGCAGGCATCGACCGAGGCGGGTCTCCCCACCGCGTACACCGTGATCGGCGATCCGGTGCCCGTTCCCTCGCTCGTCGCCGTGAACCTGTACCGGATCGCACAGGAATCGCTGACCAACGCCCGTCGGCACGCCGGACCGGGGGCGACCGCGGACGTGCGCGTGCGCTACGACGACGACGGCGTGGAGGTCGAGGTCGTGAACACCGGCCGCGCCATCGCCCAGCTGCGACCCGGTCTCGGACAGCTCGGGATGCGCGAGCGCGCGGCAGCCTCCGGCGGCACCGTCGAGGTCACTCCGCGCGTCGCCGGGGGTCTGCGGGTCCGGGCGCGGGTGCCGCTCGGCACGGCCGTGCCGGAGGGCGCACGATGACCGCGCCGATCCGAGTGCTCCTCGTCGACGACCACGCCCTCCTCCGCGCGGGATTCCGCACGATCCTCGACACCCAGCCCGACATCGCCGTCGTGGGCGAGGCCTCGACGGGAGCCGAGGCCGTCGCGCAGGCCGCCGCGCTGCGCCCCGACGTCATCACGATGGACGTGCAGATGCCCGACATGGACGGGATCGAGGCGACGCGCCGCCTCGTCGCCGACCCGTCGGTGGGCGCCGCGATCGCGATCGTGACGACGTTCGACCGCGACGACTATCTCTATCAGGCGCTCGAAGCCGGCGCGAGCGGATTCCTCCTCAAGAACGCGGGCGCCGAGGATCTCATCTCCGCGGTGCGCGCTCTCGCGGCCGGGGACGGCATGCTGGCACCCGAGGTGACCCGCCGCGTCCTCACCCGCTTCGCCGGAGCGACCCCGGAAGCCGGCGCCGCTCCCGCCCGCGCGGTGGCGAAGGCGCCCGCGATACCCGTGCTCGCGGAGCCGCTGACCGAGCGGGAGGCCGAGGTGCTGACCCTGCTCGCCGACGCCCGCAGCAATGCCGAGATCGCCCGGGCTCTGTTCATCGGCGAGGCCACCGTGAAGACCCATGTCTCCCGCATCCTCCAGAAGCTCGGCGCCAGGGACCGCGTGCAGGCCGTCGTGCTCGCGCATCGGATGGGGCTGGCCTGACCGGAGCTGTCTGCTCCCCCGCGATACTCTCGGAGCCATGCCCACCGCCCCCGTCTCACGTCCGATCGTCGCCGGGATCGTCACGGCACTGGTCGGGTTCACGAGCTCCTTCGCGGTGGTGCTCACGGGGCTCGACGCCGTGGGCGCGTCGGCGGCGCAGGCGGCCAGCGGACTCCTCGCCGTGAGCCTCGCGATGGGGCTCGCCTGCATCGTGCTGGCCTGGCGCTATCGGATGCCGATCACGGCCGCGTGGTCCACCCCCGGTGCTGCCCTGCTCGTGGCGACCGGCAGCGTCGAGGGCGGCTGGCCCGCCGCCGTCGGAGCCTTCCTCGTGACGGCGTCCCTCATCCTCCTCACGGCGCTCTGGCCCGCGCTTGGCGCTCTGATCGCCCGGATCCCGCCGTCGATCGCCCAGGCCATGCTGGCAGGGGTGCTGCTGCCGCTCTGCCTCGCGCCGATCACCGGGATCGTCGCGAACCCGTGGGGTGTGCTCCCGGTCGTGCTGACCTGGCTGGTCTTCGCCCGTCTGGCTCCCCGGTGGGCTGTGCCGCTCGCGTTCGTCGCCGCGGCTGCGGTGGTCGCCGTCACGCTGGTCACTGCGGGCACACCGGTCGACCCGGCCGTCCTCCTGCCGCGGTTCGAGCTGACGATGCCGGCTTTCACGGTCGGGGCCCTGGTCGGCATCGCGCTGCCGCTGTTCATCGTGACCATGGCGTCGCAGAACGTGCCGGGTATCGCGATCATGCGCAGCTTCGGCTACGAGGTCCCGTGGCGTCCGGCGATGCTCGTGACCGGTCTCGGCACGGCGCTCGGCGCTCCGGCGGGCGGTCATGCGATCAACCTCGCCGCCATCAGCGCGGCCCTCGCCGCGTCCCCCGACGCCGACCCCGACCCCGCCCGGCGCTGGCTCGCCGGTGTCTCGACCGGAGCGTCCTACCTCGTGCTGGGCGCGTTCTCCGCCGCCTTCGCCACGCTCGTCGTGCTCGCCCCGACGGCGGTGATCCCGGCGGTCGCGGGGCTGGCGCTGTTCGGCGCCTTCGGCGCGGCCGTCCAGCAGGCGATCGACGACCCCGGTGAGCGGCTCCCCGCGGTCGTCACGTTTCTCGTCGCCGCCTCCGGCATCGCCGTGCTCGGGGTGAGTGCGGCGTTCTGGGCGTTGGTCGCCGGCCTGCTCGTGCGCACGGTGCTGCACGCCGGCCGTCCGCCCCGCGGCTGATCCGTCGCAGTCCCCCCTGTGGGGGATGCCCCGCCCCGCCCGTGCTCAATAGCGTGAAGATCATGCGGATCACCTTCGGACGGAGCACCACGACATGACAACCGGACTGCTGGAACTCTCCGGCATCACCAAGAGCTACGGCAGCCGCCGGGTGCTGGACGACGTGTCGTTCACGGTCGCGCCGGGCCGCCTCACCGGCTTCGTCGGCGGCAACGGCGCCGGCAAGACCACGACCATGCGCATCATCCTCGGCCTGCTGTCGTCGGACGGCGGACGGGTCGACCTCGACGGGGCGCCCCTCACCACCAGCGACCGCCGCCGCTTCGGCTACATGCCCGAGGAGCGCGGCCTGTATCCGAAGATGAAGGTCCTGGAGCAGATCGTCTACCTCGCGCGCCTGCACGGATTCAGCAAGCCGGAGGCGACGGAGCGGGCGACCGCGCTGCTCACGGAGCTCGGGCTCGGCGAGCGCCTCGACGACACGATCGAGTCGCTGTCACTGGGCAACCAGCAGCGCGCGCAGATCGCCGCGTCGCTCGTGCACGACCCCGAGGTGCTGATCCTCGACGAGCCCTTCTCCGGCCTGGACCCCCTCGCGGTTGACGTCGTCGCCGGGGTCCTGCAGGCCAGCGCGGCCCGCGGCGCCTCGATCCTCTTCTCCTCGCACCAGCTCGACGTGGTCGAGCGTCTCTGCGACGATCTCGTCATCCTCGCCGGAGGCACCATCCGGGCGGCCGGATCCCGGGACGGACTCCGCGCCGAGCACGCCCGCGATCGGTACGAGCTGGTCTCCGCGGGGGACGCCGGGTGGCTGCGCACCGAGCCCGGGGTCACGGTCGTCGACTTCGAGGGCGGCTACGCGCTCTTCGACGCGGACGGCCCCGACACCGCGCAGCGTGTGCTGCAGTCGGCGGTCGCGCGCGGCGACGTCGCGAGCTTCGCACCCAAGCACCCCTCCCTCGCCCAGATCTTCAAGGAGGTCATCCAGTGAACACCTCGACTCCCGCGCGGAACGGGATCTGGCTGGTCGCCGAGCGGGAGATCGGCTCCAAGCTCCGCAGCAAGGCGTTCCTGATCTCGACCGGCATCCTGCTGCTCATCGCCCTCGCCGGCGTGCTGTTCGGCGGCTTCGCGAGTCAGAACAGCGACGCCATGCCGGTGGCCGTGACCTCGGAGACCGCGGGCGCCGTGTCCGCCCTGCCCGACGTCGAGGTGACCGAGGTCGCCTCCCGCGCCGAGGCCGAGGAGCTGGTCCGCGAGGGCGACGTCGATGCGGCGGTGCTCGCGGGCGACAACGCCGCGGGCTACACGATCGTCGCCCTGGAGGATGCCCCCGGGTCGCTCGTGTCCGGGCTGTCGCTCTCGCCCGAGGTCGTCATCCTCGAGCCGGTGACCACCAACCCGCTGCTGCGCTACTTCATCGCGATCGCGTTCGGGCTCGTCTTCATGATGGCCGCGGCCACGTTCGGCGGCACCATCGCCCAGAGCGTGGTCGAGGAGAAGCAGACCAGGGTGGTCGAGGTGCTGCTGTCGGCGATCCCCGCGCGCACCCTGCTCGCCGGCAAGGTCATCGGCAACACGGTGCTCGCGATGGGGCAGATCCTCGCCCTCGCGGCCGTCGCCACCATCGGCCTCATCGTGACGGGTCAACGCGAGGTTCTGACCACCCTCGGCGCCCCCATCATCTGGTTCGCGGTGTTCTTCCTGTTCGGGTTCATCCTGCTCGCGGCGATGTTCGCGGCGGCCGCCTCCATGGTCTCCCGCCAGGAGGACATCGGCTCGACGACGACCCCCATCACGATGCTCATCATGGCGCCGTACGTGCTGGTGATCGTGTTCAACGACAACCCGTTGGTGCTGACGATCATGTCGTACGTGCCGTTCTCGGCTCCGGTCGGAATGCCGATGCGTCTCTTCGTCGGTGAGGCGCAGTGGTGGGAGCCGCTGCTGAGCCTCGCGATCCTCCTGGCGAGCTGCGTCGCGGCGATCGTCGTCGGCGCGAAGATCTACGAGAACTCCCTGCTCCGGATGGGCTCGCGGGTGAAGCTCGCCGAGGCTCTGCGCGGCTGACTCCCGAGACCACGCTTTCGCGTCGAGACCCCCTGCTGCACGCGCGTGCAGCAGGGGGTCTCGACGTGTAGCCGGGGTCTCGGCGTCAGAGGATGCCCTCGGAGAGCGTGGTGGGGTTGCCGAAGCGGTGGTTGGTGATCGACACGGCCTGCTCGTGCAGGAACGGCAGCACCTCGACCCGGCCCGCTCCGGTCACGGCGTGCGACCAGACCGCGACGTCGGGGCTGCCGTCGAGGGCCGTGTGCAGCGCGCCGGCGTCGCCGCCCACGAGCCGCACCCGCTGCCACGACCGGGCCCCCTTCGCGTAGCGCTTGGTCCACGCGGCGTCCGACTCGGTCTTCACGGTCACGCCCTGCGCCTTGAGCGCCTTCTCCACCCGGGACGGCAGCGACGCGGCCGACACGGTGAACGGGCTGCCGCTGCGCAGGGCAGCGGCGAGCACCCGGACCCCCTCGGCGAGCGGCGCGTCCTCGGCGATGCGCACGTCGACGGCCACCGGACGGTACCGGAACACGTTGCGCTCGACGCCGAGTCCGGACTTGTCGCTCACGGCGCCGAACTCGTCGATCCACGCGCGCTCGTCGGCGGCCGCGGCACGATGCAGCCACTCGATGCCCGCGGGGTCGAGCTCGGGTGCGGCGGCCTCCAGCAGCCCCGTCACCGCGGGGGTCACCGCCGCCCCCGGAGCCGCGGCGGGCAGCTCGCCCGCACGCCACTCGCCCAGACCGAAGAGGTAGTTCGGACCGCCGGCCTTGGCCCCGGCGCCCACGGCCGAGCGCTTCCAGCCGCCGAAGGGCTGGCGCTGCACGATGGCGCCGGTGATGCCTCGGTTCACGTACAGGTTGCCCGCTTCGACGCGGTCCAGCCAGGTCGCGACCTCGGCGGAGTCCAGCGAGTGCAGCCCCGCGGTGAGGCCGTAGTCGACCGCGTTCTGCAGCCGGATGGCCTCGTCGAGGTCCTTCGCGTGCATGATGCCGAGCACGGGTCCGAAGAACTCGGTGAGGTGGAAGTACGAGCCCTCGCGCACGCCGGTCTTCACCCCCGGTGTCCACTGCTTCCCCTCGTCATCGAGCTTCCGGGGCTCCACCAGCCAGCGCTCGCCCTTGTCGAGAGTGGTGAGCGCGGTGAGGAGCTTGCCGTTCGCGGGCTCGATGATCGGCCCCATCTGCGTGGCGGGGTCGTCGGGAAGCCCGACGCGCATCGAGGTGACCGCGTCCACGAGCTGCCGCTCGAAGCGCTTCGAGTCCGCCACCGACCCGACGAGGATCGCCAGCGACGCGGCCGAGCACTTCTGCCCCGCGTGGCCGAACGCGCTGCGGGCGACGTCGGCGGCGGCGAGGTCGAGGTCGGCCGACGGCGTCACGATGATCGCGTTCTTGCCGCTGGTCTCGGCGAGCAGCGGCAGGTCGGCCCGGAAGGAGCGGAAGAGCTGTGCGGTCTCGTAAGCCCCGGTGAGGATGACCCGATCGACCTGGGGGCTCGCCACCAGGCGGGTGCCCAGGTCGCGGGAGGCGAGGTCGACGAGGGCGAGCAGATCGCGCGGGACGCCCGCGGCCCACAGCGCCTCGACCATCACGGCGCCGCACCGCTGGGTGAGCTTGGCGGGCTTGATGATCACGCCGGATCCGGAGGCGAGGCCGGCCAGCACCCCGCCGGCGGGGATAGCCACGGGGAAGTTCCACGGCGGCGTGACCACGGTCACCTTCGACGGCACGAACTCGGCGCCGGGGATGGCCTCGAGATCCTTCGCCCGCTCGGCGTAGTAGTGCGCGAAGTCGATCGCCTCGCTGACCTCGGGGTCGGCCTCGGCGATGGTCTTGCCGGCTTCGTGCGCCATGATCTCCAGCAGCTCGCCACGACGGGCGGCGAGCTCGTCGCCCGCACGGTGCAGGACGGCGGCGCGCTCGGCGGCGGGGAGCGCCGCCCAGGTCTCGGCGGCGGACGTGGCGGCGGCGAACACGGCGTCCAGCTCGGCGTCGGTCTCGATGCGGGCCGCGGCGATCGCGTCCCGGCCGAGCGTCGAGGAGACCGAGCGCTGCAGGATCTCCCGGCCCCACGCGCGGTTCGCGGCGAGCGCGGGATCGGTGTCGGGCTCGTTCGCGAAGCCGTCCGTCGTGTTCTCGGGGCGCGGAGCCGTGCGGTCCTGCGTGCGGTTCGGGCCCGACACCGACGGGTCGGCGACGAGCGCGGCGAGCGAGCGCTCGAAGCGCTCCCGCTCGCGGGTGAGCAGGGTCGGGTTCGAGGCCAGCTCGAACACGGCCGACATGAAGTTCTCGGGGCTCGCGTTCTCCTCGAGGCGCCGCACGAGGTAGGCGATGGCGACGTCGAACTCCGCCGGGTTCACGACCGGCGTGTAGAGCAGGAGACGGCCGACGTCCTTGCGGACGGCCTCGGCCTGCCCGGTCGCCATGCCGAGCAGCATCTCGTACTCCACGAGGGCGCCCTTCTGCCCCTGGGTCCCTGAGCCTGTCGAAGGGCCGGTCACACCACGGGCCTTCGCCAGCAACCACGTGTACGCGATGTCGAAGAGGTTGTGACCGGCGACGCCGATGCGCACGGCGTCGAGCCGCTCGGGCGTCATCGCCCAGTCGAGCACGCGCTTGTAGTTCGTGTCGGAGTCCTGCTTGGTGCCGTAGGTCGCGAGCGGCCAGCCGTGCACCTTCGCGTCGACCTCCTCCATCGCGAGGTTCGCGCCCTTGACCACGCGCACCTTGATCGGCGCTCCGCCCTTGGCGCGGCGCGCGGCCGCCCACTCCTGGAGCCGCTGCATGGCGCCGAGCGCATCGGGGAGATACGCCTGCAGCACGATGCCGGCCTCGAGGTACTCCAGGCCCGGCTGGTCGAGGATGCTCGTGAAGGCCGCGATCGTCAGGTCGAGGTCGCGGTACTCCTCCATGTCGAGGTTGATGAACTTCTGCGTCCCGGTGCGGGCCCCCTTCGCCTCGGCCTTCGCCGCGAGCCGGTACAGCGGGGTGAGCTTCTCCACGACATCGGCGACGGCCTCGTCGAACGACCACATGGAGAGCTGACTGACGACGCTCGAGACCTTGATCGAGACGTAGTCGACGTCCGGGCGGGCGAGGAAGTCGTACGTGCCCTGCAGTCGGCGGCCCGCCTCGCGCTCGCCGAGCACGGCCTCGCCGAGGAGGTTGAGGTTCAGACGGTTGCCGGTCTTGCGGAGCTTGGCGATGGCCGGGCCGAGCTTGGACGGCGTCGCGTCGAGCACGAGGTGGCCGACCATGGCCCGCAGCACGCGCCGCGAGATCGGGACGACGACGTTCGGGAGCTTCGGCGCCCAGAACCCGCCGGCCTTGATGGCGGCCCGGAGGTAGCCGGGCAGCAGCGTGGGCGTGATGTCCGACAGCTCGGCGAGCTTGCGGCCGGCGACCCGCAGGTCCTCCGGACGCATGACGCCGTCGACGAAGCCGACGGTGAAGTCCAGTCCGTTCGGGTCCTTGAGCACCTCGGAGAGGCGCTGGGCGGCCGGCTCGACCGGGTGGGTCTCGCTCTCGGCGAGCCAGCGCTGCACGAGCGCGGCGACCTCTTCGGTGCGGGGGGTGGTGTCGTCGATGACGGTCATGGGGCGGGGGTACCTTCCTCGGCCTCGCACACCCGGGTGTCGTGTGCGGCTGGATCATTGTCCAGCCGCTCGGTAGGCTCCGTCTATCAACCGATTCGAGTGGATTCTGTTCACTCATCCCGAACGATCGGAACCGTCGTGCTCGACGTCCACCGCCTGCGTCTGCTCGTGGAACTGTCGCGCCGCGGCACGCTCTCCGCGGTGGCCGACGCGCTGTCCTACAGCAAGGCCTCCGTGTCCCAGCAGCTCGCCGCGTTGGAGCGCGATGTCGGAGTGCCACTGCTGCGTCGGGTCGGTCGCGGGGTGCAGTTCACGCCGCAGGGGAACGTGCTGGTCGCCGAGGCCATCGGCATCCTCGATCAGCTCGAGCACGCCCAGGTCGCCGTCGCCGAGTCGCTCACCGAGGTGACCGGCACCGTGCGCCTCGCGGTGTTCCAGTCCACCGCGCACTCCTTGCTGCCCCGCGCCCTCGCGGCCCTCGGCGAGCGCCACCCCGCCCTGCGCGTCGAGGTGACCGAGCGCGACCCGGAATCCGGCCTCGTGGGCGTCTCCAGCCGCGACTACGACCTCATCCTCGCCGAGCAGTATCCGGGGCGCACACGCCCCATCCACGCCGACCTCGACCGTGTCGTGCTCGCCCACGACGCCATCGCCCTCGCCCGGCGCCCCGGAGCTGCGGGAGCCGCCGACCCCGTCGCCGCCCTGTGGGCCACCCGCGCGGAGCCGTGGGTGCTCGAGCCTGCCGGCACGGCGTCCCGCGCGTGGGCCGAGCAGCTCTGTCGCACCGCCGGGTTCGAGCCGGACGTGCGTTTCGAGCTCGCCGACCTCACCGCGCACGTCCGGCTCATCCACGCCGGGCTCGCGGTGGGGCTCCTCCCCGAGCTCGTGTGGGCGGGCGACACCCCGACGGTCGACCTCGCCCCGCTCCCGCAGGAACCGCGCCGGGAGATCTTCTCCTCCGCGCGGCGGGTGTCCGCGGACGCCCCCTCGATCCGCGCCGTCCGCGCCGCGCTCGCCGACGCCGCCTCCCGCAACCTCCTGGACTGACGCGAACCGACCTCCGGGAATATGCATGCACATGCATCGGTTCATCCCCCGTGTACGCGGACGACGGTGTCCGATCCCCTCCGTCCGAAAGGCACTTCCGTGAGCACTCCCGTCATCGACCGCACCGCCCCGACCGAGCACCCCGTCCTCGACGTCCTCGCCGGCCGCTGGAGCCCCCGCGCGTACGACGCGCAGCATCCGATCGACGAGGCCAAGCTCGCCACCGCGCTCGAGGCCGCCCGCTGGAGCCCCTCCGCCAACAACATCCAGCCGTGGCGCTTCATCGTCGCCCGCCGCGGCACCGCCCTGCACGCCCAGATCGTCGACGCGCTCATGGGCTTCAACCAGGCCTGGGCCGGCAACGCGGCCGTGCTCGTCGTCGCGATCGCCGAGACCGCGACCGCCGACGGCACGCCGATCAGCCACGCGTTCTACGACCTCGGCCAGGCCGTGGCGCACTTCTCCGTGCAGGCCCACCACGACGGCCTCGTCGTGCACCAGATGAGCGGCTTCGACCCCGAGGTCGTCCGCGAGTTCGCCGACCTGGAGGCGCGCTTCACCCCCGCCACCGTCATCGCCGTCGGCGAGTTCGGCGACATCGAGGCCCTGCCGGAGGTGCTGCAGGAGCGCGAGGTCGCCCCGCGCGTGCGTCGTCCGATCGCGGAGACGGTCGTCCTCAGCGCCTGAGCATCGACACACGAAAGGCCCGGTATGCGTCGCGCATACCGGGCCTTCTCGCTATGTGCCGGTCGGGATCAGTCGTCGAGCAGCTCCGCCTCGATCACGTCGTCGTCCTCGACCTCCGGCTCGGGGGTCGTCGCCGTGAGCACGAGGCCCGTACCGTCGGCCGCCACGTCCACGCGGACGGTGTCGCCGTCGTGCACGCCACCCGAGAGGAGGGCGGTCGCGAGCTTGTTCTGCACCTCGGTCTGGATGAGGCGACGCAGCGGGCGGGCGCCGAACACCGGGTCGTAACCGCGCTCGGCCAGCCACGACCGCGCCCCAGGAGTGACCGCCAGCGTGAGGCGACGGTCGCGCAGCCGGTCGTGCAGCTGGTCGACCGACAGCTCCACGATCTGCGCGAGGTCGTCCTCGGTGAGCGCCTGGAACATCACGATGTCATCGAGACGGTTCAGGAACTCGGGCCGGAACGCCTGGCGCACGAGCGCCATCACCTGCTCCCGCTTCTCCTCCACGGAGAGCACGGGGTCGATGAGGATCGGCGAGCCCAGGTTGGAGGTCAGGATGAGGATCACGTTCGAGAAGTCGACCGTGCGCCCCTGCCCGTCGGTCAGCCGCCCGTCGTCGAGCACCTGCAGCAGCACGTCGAACACCTCGGGGTGCGCCTTCTCGACCTCGTCGAGCAGGATCACGCTGTAGGGACGACGCCGCACGGCCTCGGTGAGCTGACCGCCCTGCTCGTAGCCGACATACCCGGGAGGGGCGCCGACGAGCCGGGAGACCGAGTGCTTCTCGCCGTATTCCGACATGTCGATGCGCACCATGGCGTGCTCGTCGTCGAAGAGGAACTGCGCGAGTGCCTTGGCCAGCTCGGTCTTGCCGACACCGGTCGGTCCGAGGAAGAGGAACGAGCCCGTGGGACGACCGGGATCGCTGATGCCCGCGCGCGAGCGGCGCACGGCGTCGGACACCGCCTTGACGGCATCCTTCTGGCCGATGAGGCGCTTGCCGAGCTCGTTCTCCAGGTGCAGCAGCTTCTCGCTCTCCCCCTGCAGCAGCCGCCCGACCGGGATGCCCGTCCAGGCCGCGATCACGGCCGCGATGTCCTCCTCGGTGACCTGCTCGTTCACCATGCGCGGCTCGCTCGAGGCGGTGGCCTCGGCCTGCTCCGCCTCCGCGATGTCGCGCTCCAGGCGCTTGATCGTCTCGTACTCGAGCTTCGACGCCTTCGTGTAGTCGGCGTTGCGCATGGCGAGGTCGCGCTGGGTGATCGCGTCGTCGAGCTGCTTCTTCAGCTCACCGACGCGGTTGAGACCCTGCCGTTCCCGCGCCCACCGGGCTTCGAGTCCGGCGAGCTCCTTCTCGAGCTCGACGAGGTTCTCCCGGAGGGTGCCGAGACGCTCCTTGGACGCGGCGTCCTTCTCCCGCTTGAGCGCGAGCTCCTCCAGCTTCAGCCGGTCGACCTGGCGCTTGAGCTGGTCGATCTCGACCGGAGAGGAGTCGATCTCCATCTTCAGGCGCGACATCGACTCGTCGATCAGGTCGATGGCCTTGTCCGGAAGCTGCCGCGCGGGCAGGTAGCGGTTGGACAGCGACGCCGCGGCCACGAGGGCGCTGTCGGAGATGGTCACCCCGTGGTGCGCCTCGTAGCGGCCCTTGAGCCCGCGGAGGATCGCGATCGTGTCCTCGACGGTCGGTTCGCCGACGTACACCTGCTGGAAGCGGCGCTCGAGGGCGGCGTCCTTCTCGATGAACTCGCGGTACTCGTTGAGCGTGGTGGCGCCGATGAGCCGCAGCTCGCCGCGGGCCAGCATCGGCTTGAGCATGTTCGACGCCGCGACCGAGCCCTCGCCGCCGCCCGCACCCATGAGCACGTGCAGCTCGTCGATGAACGTGATGACCTGGCCGTCCGACTCGGTGATCTCCTTGAGGACCTGCTTCAGGCGCTCCTCGAACTGGCCGCGGTACATGGCGCCCGCGACGAGGGCGGAGATGTCGAGCGAGACGAGCTCCTTGTCCTTGAGGGACTCCGCGACGTCGCCCGCGACGATGCGCTGCGCGAGCCCTTCGACCACCGCCGTCTTGCCGACGCCGGGCTCGCCGATCAGCACCGGGTTGTTCTTGGTGCGACGAGTGAGCACCTGGCTGACGCGCCGGATCTCACTGTCCCGTCCGATGACGGGGTCGAGCTTGCCCTCGCGGGCGCGGTCGGTCAGGTTGATGCCGAACTGCTCGAGGGCGGACTGCTGTTCCTGGTTCGGGGATCCGGTCTGCGGGGTGGTCATGCGCTCCTCCTGGAGATGCTCCTTCTGAAAGTTGAGTTTGGTTGACTCAAGTTTAGCATTCGGCGGTGCGCGACTCCACCGCCCCTCACCTCTCGCGGGCGACCTCGTCCCAGACGGCCGCCGCCACCTCGCGCTTGCTCCCCGCCGCGGTCCGCGCCACGACCCCGCCGGGCCCGAGGATGTGCACGGCGTTCTCGCCACGCTCGAACCCCTGCTCCCAGCCGACCTCGTTCACCACCAGCAGGTCGACCCCCTTGCGCTCCTGCTTGCCGCGGGCGCGGGCGAGCAGCTCCGCTTCGTCTTCGGGGGTCTCCGCCGCGAACGCGACGATGAGCTGTCCCGCGCCTCGCTTCTCGACGAGCGCGGCGACGATGTCCTCGTTCTCGACGAGCTCGATGGCGCCGACCCCGCCGCGGTCCTTGGTGAGCTTGCGCGCGGAGACCTCCACCGGTCGATAGTCGGCCACGGCCGCCGCCATCAGCACGACGTCGGCCGCCGCGGACTCCTCCTTCATCGCCGCGGACAGCTCCGCGGCCGTGCCGACCCGGACGATCCGGACGTGCGGGTGGCGGGCGTCCGCGAGCACGTCCCCGGAGACGTTCGCCGCGACGAGCGCCACCTCCGCGCCGCGCGCCGCCGCCTCCGCCGCGAGCGCGACCCCCTGGCGCCCGCTGCTCCGGTTGCCGAGGAAGCGCACCGGATCGATGGGCTCCCGCGTCCCGCCGGCCGAGACGACGACCCGCACGCCTGCCAGGTCGCCCGGTGTCAGCAGCGCCTGGGCCGCCGCCAGGATCTCCTCCGGCTCGACCATGCGACCGGGGCCGCGGTCACCGCCGGCCAGCTCGCCGTCGGCCGGTCCGACCACGTGCACGCCGCGTTCCCGGAGCGTCGCCATGTTCGCCTGCGTGGCCGCGTTCCGCCACATCTCCGCGTGCATCGCGGGCGCGACGAGCACGGGCGCCTCGGTCGCGAGCAGCGTCGTGCCGAGGAGGTCGTCGGCCAGCCCCGCGGCCATCTTCGCGAGCGAGTTCGCCGTCGCCGGGGCGATCACGATGAGGTCCGCTCCCTGGCCCAGGGCGACGTGCCGCACGCGGGCGACGTCCTCATGCACGCTCGTCGTCACCGGGCGCCGACTCAGGGCCTCCCAGGTCGGCAGGCCCACGAAGCGCAGCGCGTCCTCGGTGGGCACCACGGTCACCTCATGACCGGCCTTCGTGAGCAGGCGCACGAGGTGCACCGTCTTGTACGCGGCGATGCCGCCCGTGACTCCGACGACGATGTTCACGCCTCGATTCTGCCCCAGGGTCCGGACGCCCGGGTCATCGCGCACGGATTCGTCGCGGGTCCCGCCCGCCTCGACCGACCTAGACTCGGAAGCGTGTGCACGGTGGTGATCGATGTCGAGGCCGCGGGATCCGCGCGGCTGCTGGCCGTCCGCGACGAGGACCCGGCTCGGGAGTGGGATGCCCTGGGCGAGTGGTGGCCCGAGGAGTATCCCGGGGTGATCGGCATCCGCGATCGGCGGGCCGGCGGCGCCTGGCTCGCCGTGAACCCCGCCGACCGACGCCTCGCCGTGCTCCTCAACCGTGCCGATGTGCAGGACCTCTCCGCGACCGCGGCGGTCTCCCGCGGCACCCTTCCGCTCGCCGCGGTCACCGGTCGCTCCCCGCAGGGTGCGCCACCGATGCACGGCTTCAATCTGCTCGAAGTGGGGCCGGACGGCGCCCGGGTGCTCTCCTGGGACGGTGCCGAGCTGCGGGAGACACCCATCGAGCCCGGGACGCACATGATCGCCCACGACGACCTCGACGACGAGGAAACCCCGCGCATCGCCGCCTGGCTCCCGGAGTTCCGCGCTCTGGGTCCCGCGGCCGCGAGCGCCGACTGGGCGACCGAGTGGACCGCGCTCCTCGGAGCTTCGGCCGCCCTGCCCCCGGAAGACGACCGCGCCATCATTCGCGACAACCGCCCGCACGGCTACCCGACGCAGTCCCTCCTCTACGCGGTCGCCACGGTCACGCCCACCGAGGTCGACGTCCGCGACGTCACCCTCCCCTCCCCCGCCCACTGGCACTGACCCCTCCTCGCTTCCCGATCCCGTCCCACCCCGCCCCGCGATCCCGCGCGGGATCAAAAACGCACCTCCCAGCCCCTTCTGCGGAGCCATTCTGATCCCGCCCGCCGCGTCACTTCTCGCGCGGGATCAACAACGCACCCGATCTGCCATTCCGCGGAGTTATTCTGATCCCGCGTCGATGCAGCTAGCTTGTCGGCCGGTCCGACGAGATCCACTGCGGAGCGCACAATGCCCACCCCCGGCGGCTCGGGCCGGAGTGGGGCGCAACGGAGCGGGACGGAAAGAGCTCCGGATGCGACCCCCGCGCGCGCAGTCTTGATCCCGCTCGACAGACGCGGAAGCGGAACGGAAACCGCTCCGGACGCGGCTCACTCCAGCTCGTTCTTGATCCCGAACGGCAGCGGAGAACGGACGCGGCTGGTAGCGGGACGGAAAAGGCCCCGGGCACGGTCCACGCCCGCGCGTTCTTGATCCCGCAGGCACCGGGGACGGACGCGGGGACGGATGTGGGGACGGAAAAGGTCCCGGACACGGTCCGCTAGCGGGCGCTATCGATCCCGCACGTTGGCGGGGCCGGTGCGGGCCCGCGGGACGGGTCCGGCGCGGGCGCAGCGGGAGGGGGAGGCGGTCAGGCGGCAGGGACGGCGTCGGCGCAGGAGAAGCGGGCGCGGTAGGCGGTGGGGGTCACGCCCAGCACGCGGGCGAAGTTCTGCCGAAGGACGGCCGCGGAACCGAAGCCGCAGTCCGTCGCGATGTGCTCGAGCGGAAGGTCGGTGCGCTCGAGGAGACGCTGAGCCTGGATGATCCGCTGTCGGCCGAGCCACGCGGCGGGGGTCGCCCCGTACTCGGCTTTGAAGCGGCGCGCGAAGGTCCGCGGCGACATGAGCGCCCGCGCCGCGAGCTGGTCGACCGTCAACTCGTCACGGAGGTTCTCCACCGCCCAGTCGGCCACCGCGGCGAGCGAGTCCGTGGGTGCGACCGGGATGGGCCGATCGATGAACTGCGCCTGACCCCCGTCGCGCTGCGGCGGCACGACCATCCGACGCGCGATCCGGTTGGTGATCTCCGCCCCGAGCTCCTGTCGCAGCAGGTGCAGGCAGGCGTCGATGCCCGCGGCAGTGCCCGCGCTGGTGATGATGCGGCCGTCCTGGACGAAGAGCACGTCAGGATCGATGTCGATGTCGGGGTACATGTCCGCCATCGTGTGCGCGTACATCCAGTGCGTCGTGGCGCGCCGCCCGTCCAGCACTCCGGCCGCCGCGAGGATGAACGAGCCGCTGCACACGCTCATCACCCAGGCTCCGCGCGCCACCGCTTCGCGGGCGACCTCGACGAGGAGCGGATCGATGTCGCCCCAAGTCTCCCGGGGCACCGGGCAGAACACGACGAGGTCGGCCTCCGCGGCGAAGGACAGATCATGCTCCACGTTGATGGAGAAGCCGATCTTGGAGCGCACGACCCCGGGCCGTGGGGCGACGATGCGGAAGTCGAAGTTCGGCACCCCGTCGGACGACCGGTCCAGACCGAACGCCTCGCAGGCGACCCCGAACTCGAACGGCGCGAAGCCGTCCTGCACCACGCACGCGACGGTCTTCATCACATCTCCCGGAATGGCAGTTTTCCTACGAACAGTGCCCGATCCGCCACTCGTGGCAGCATAACACCGAGCGTAGCTTTTCTGCCATGCTACTCCTCATCCTCCTCCTCGCCCTCAGCATCTGGGCGATCATCGCCACGTTCGTCGAACTGCGGCGCGACGGCTACCGTCGCACCCCCACGGACTGGAGCCGCGTCACCGGACAGGACGCCCTGTCGCAGGCCGACCCCGGCCACGTCTACCGCTGACCTCCCGGCCGTCCGCGAGGGGGGCTACGCTCGGGGCATGAGCGACCCCCAGCAGCCCGCACACCCCTCGCGCGACGGTGCCGGCGACCCGGCCGCAGTCCCGACCCCTCCTCCGCTTCCGGCCGAGCCGCAGTACCCCGGTGCCCAGGCCCCCGCCCCCGGGGCCCCCTACGCGCCGACGCCGGGCGGCGGGCACGTGTTCCCCACCGCTGCTGTCCCTCAGGCCTTCCCCACCGCCACCCCTCAGCCGTACCCGACCGCGCCGGGATCCGCCCCCGGATCGGCGCAGGGCGTCCCGCTCTACGGTCCGCCGGTGCCGCGCACTCCCGGCGACTCCCTCGGGCGCGCCGCCTTCATCGTCGCGCTGGTGACGCTGGCGATCGACGTGTTCCTCATCCTCGCGCGGCCGTTCGTCTACATGTCGGACCGGACCTACAGCATGATCGGACTGATCGAGGGGGGATCGGGCATCCTCACCTTCATCGGCTACGGGGCGGCGCTCGTGCTCGGCCTCATCGCGGCACGGCGGCCGGGACCGCGGCTGCTCGCGGGGATCGCCATCGGTGTCTCCGGCGCCGGTCTGCTGACGGTCGTGCTGAGCTGGCTCTCGTCGAACTTCTACGGCTTCCTGTGAGCGCTCAGGCTCCGGAGAGCACCCGCTCGTAGACCTCGATCATGGCGGCCGTCCGCGAGGACTGGCGGAAGGCCTCCGCGACGGCCGGTACCGGCTGCGGCGCGGTCCCGTGCGCGATGTCCGCGGCCGCCTGCCGAAGCGTCGCGGCGAGGGCCTCGATCCGTTGCGCCTCGAGGGCGCGTCCGCGGGCGTGCGGCTCCGCCGTCGGCACAGCCCAGAGCCCGCCCTGAAGCTCAGCGGCGATGTCGGGGTCGCACACGACGGAGGGCGTGCCGAGGGTGGCCGCCTCGAACGGCGTCATCCCCTGGGTCTCGAATCCGATGGACGTCTGCACGAGCGCATCGGCGGCGGCGATCCGCTCCAGGGTCTGCGCATAGGAGAGGCGACCGGCGAACCGCACGCCCGCACGCCCCGCGACGATCCGTTCGGCCGCCGCCCGCTCTCCGCCGCCGCCGATCACCTCGAGGTCGGCGTCGATGTCCGCGTCCACCCAGGCGCGGAGGAACGGGAGCAGGCGCTTCTCCGGACTCATCCGCCCGAGCCAGACGAACCGAGGACGCCCCGGCATCCGCTCGACGGGAGCCGCCGCGAGCGTCTGCGCGCGGACGTCGTCGTCGATGCCGTTCCACACCACGTCGACGGTGCGGGCGACGCCGTTCTGCTCCAGTCGCCGCGCGAAATGCCCGGAAGGCGCCGTCACGGCGGCGGCGTCCGCCGCGAGCCCGCGGAGGTACGACCACCCGTCGCTGCCGCCGACCGGCACACCGATGCCTCGGAGGGCGGTGCGGCGCCAGAGGTTGAGCACAGCGAGCACGGGCCGGTGCAGCGGCGTGACCGCGGCGAGCCCCACGTCGACCCGGTTGTGCATCGTGTGCACGACCGGGATTCCATGGCGGGCGGCGAACCGGTGACCGATGAAGGCGCCCCAGAAGTCGGCCTGCACGTGCACGAGGTCGACCGGAGGCCGATGCGCCATCGCCCGGTCAAGGGCCCGATCGGTCGCCCGACCCGGCCAGGTCATCGCGTACTCCCGGTCCAGGGTGATCGGCAGCGACGGGAGGTCGACGTTCCCGGGGGACGGTGCAGCGTCGTCACGCCGTGCGTGCATACGGGGCGCGACGACCGTCACGGTATGGCCGGCGCGCTCCAGGAACGTCCGCTGCAGCCGCATCGACACCTGCGCCCCGCCGAGGGAGTCGAGGTGCTGATCGGCGAAGAAGACGACGTGCATCCGCGTCACTCGGGCAGCGGCTCGTCGCGGTACAGCGCCTCGAAGGTGTCGAGCGTGCGGTTGATGTCGTGGATGGCCACGCCGTCGAGGGACGCCTTCTGCATCCGCTCGTACTCGCCGGGGGAGGCGGTCAAAACAGCGGTGAGCTTCGCGGCGAGCTCGTCGACGTCTCCCGGCGTGAAGAGGTGGCCGTTCTCGCCGTCGTGCACGAGATGGGGCAGGGCGACGGCGTCGGCGGCGACGATCGGCAGCGCCGATGCCATGGCCTCCATCGTCGCGATGGACTGCAGCTCGGCGATCGACGCGATGACGAAAAGACTCGCCCGGGACAGCAGCGCCCGCAGCTCCTCGTCGGTGGTCCGGCCGTGGAAGGTCACTCGATCGGACAGGCCGAGCTGTGCCGTCAGGCTCTCGAGCTGCTTGCGCTGGTCTCCGCCGCCGACGATGTCGAACGTCGTGTTCAGCGCCGGGTCGAGCTTCGTCATCGCCTTGAGGATGACCTCGACCTGCTTCTCCGCCGTCAGCCGGCCCACGAACACGAGCCGGTTCTCCTCGCGCGGGGCGATGACCGGGGTGTACTGGGAGCGGTCGATGCCGCAGCTGACCGGGATGACGCCGCGCACCTCGACCGTCTTCTCCAGGAAGTCGGCGGCCCGACGCGTGGGCGTGGTGATCGCCCGCGTCAGGTCGAAGGTGCGCTTCGCGTCGGCCCAGGCGAACTTGAGCACCATGTCGTCGACGAACTTCGGCATGGTCGTGTGGTCGAGGATGTTCTCGGCCATGACGTGGTTCGTCGCGATGACCGGGATACCGCGCTGCTTCGCGATGCGCGCGAGTCCGCGCCCGATGACGATGTGCGACTGGATATGCACGACGTCGGGCTGCACGGCATCGAGCACCTTCCGTGCGTAGTGCTTGGAGCGCCACGGCCACACGAAGCGCAGCCAGTCGTGCGGCGCCCAGCGCACGGAGGGCAGGCGGTGGAGCGTCATCGGCTCCCCCTCGATCACCTCGGTGCGGGGCGCGGTGCGGCGGTAGGCCTGGTTGGGGGCGACGACGTGCACCTCGTGCCCGCGCTGCACGAGCCCGGCGGCGAGACGCTCGGCGAAGCGGGCGGCACCGTTGATGTCGGGAGCGAACGTGTCACAGCCGAGGAGGATCTTCAGCGGACGGGGCTGTGCGGCGGTGGCGTCGCGCGACGCATCGATCGGATCGTCGGAGGAAGTCACAGAGATGCCTAACGGGGTGGCGGCCAAGGAGAAGCCCTGGTCGGGCGGTGGCAACTCTACCCGAGGGCCCTGCCCGCGACGCCGAGCCATACCGGCATCCTTCAGCCTCGGCCGATACCGTGAAGCCATGCGACTGCACGCCGACGCCGACCCCCAGCTGTGGATCCCCGTGACGGACTCGCTCGGGTGGAAGGGGCGCCGGCATCGCAAGGCCGCGATCCGGATGCTGCTCGGTCAGGTGAACGCCGCGGTCGGCGCGACGGAGCGCCCCGGCTCGCGGTTCGGAGCCTGGGCGATGAGCCAGGCCGCCCCGATGCTCATGAAGAAGGCCGACGGCCGGGTCCTCGCGTGGACGTGGAAGACGGAGCCGGACCTCGTCGTGGCGATGGCGACGGTGCAGGCGCTGACCCCGGACATCCGGATCGCCCGCGCGTCGATGCCGATGGAGTACGACGACACGACCTCCTTCCCGACCCGGCTCGGCGTGGGCGAGAAGCTCGTGGTCCCGACGCCGCCCTCCCCCTCGGCGCCGCCCTTCGCGACCTACACCTGGGACACCGGCACGCACCTGGTGACCCTGACGGCCGTCTGCAGCGACCGCGAACGCTTCGGGACCCTCATCGGCGCGCTCGACGAGCTGGCCCGCAGCCTCCGCATCGCCGACGACCTCACCGGCGGCGAGTCGCCCGAGGTCCTCCGCCTCCCGCCCGCCTGACAGCGGATACCGATCGGCCACCGGATTATCTGACGTCCGAATATGATCGGAGCGAATCCGCGACCCAGGGGGGACCAAGATGTGGATGAGTGGACAGAGGGAACCGGTCGCAGGCACGATCGTCCCGCCAGTGCTGTACCTGCCGGTGACCGATCTTCCCGATGGCCAGGGGCAGAGATTCGCTGTGCACCCACTTACGGACGGCCGGGTGGGACTACTGGCATACACGGCGCTCGATCGGCTGGCAGAGTGCTGCGGAGAACGGCAACAGTGGGTGATGCTCGCGACGCCGGATCTCGGCCGCGTGAAGCGTGTGCAACCGTTCGACGTGGTGGCGTTCGATGCCCCCGTCCCCGCCTCGCTGCGACCGGACGGTCGAATCGGATGACCGACATCTACATGGACCGCGACGGCATGGAACTCCGACTGAAGGAAGTCGTCGCCCGCGTCGATGAGTCCGACAGCGCACTCGGCGAGTTTCCGCCTGCTCCGGACGCTGGTATTGCGACGTCGATCATCGCCTTGATCGCGTCTGCCGGGGCGGAAGCGGCTGGAGTCGCCAATGATGCGACGCGCGCACTGTCAGCCATCACACACGACGTCCTCAATGACATGACCCTTTCCAACGAGGAGATGGCGGACGAGATCCGGGATATCGAAGAGGAGCTGGACCCGTCATGAGCATTGATCTGCACATCCCCGGCGACCCGCCATCCATTCGCACGCTGGGCGACTGGATGTCTCGCATGAAGTCGTCACTCGTCGAAGTCGATCTGGAACTCGCCTACGTCGCGAGCCAAAGCGAGAACTACCTCCGCGGGGAGGCAGGCAGCGCGTTTCAGCGCACCGCCACTTCGGTGAGGAACCGATCCAGTCCAGCGATGACGTACCTCGGCGACGCGGCTCCTGTCGTAAATGCATACGCGAACCGACTTGATCGCGGGCGCGAGGACTTTGACTCCTATCTGGAACAGGCGGCTCAACGCGGCCTCACGGTACACGGCAAAGTCGTATTGGAACCGACAACACATCTAAAGGTGTGTCCCGCCCCCGACGCCGACCCCGCGGCAACGGCGGAGTGGGATGCCTTTCTTTCGCGCGTCGCGACGTACAACGACCTGGCGGCCCGCGTGGGCACGTGGTGGGGCGAGCTCGAGACATGGCGAGCTGAGAACTTCGCTCCACTCATTGCCCGTCTGGAAGATCTTTCACCACTTGATGGACTTGTCGATGAGTTGACGTCCACCGACGCGAATAAGACGGTGGTCGATGCGGCGCTCGAGACGGCCGATGTACGCACCGAGCGCGACTTGGCGGACTGGCGCTCGCTCGCTCAACAGATGCAGGATGACGCCGACACTTTCACTGATCAGCTCCGTTCCGGTAACCCTGCAACGCAAGCGGCGGCAGAGGCGGCCAATCCTCGCGCGCTTCGCGAGGGTGCGGTAGAGCTACTGGAACATGTCGAGCAGGTGAGCCGCGTCGGCAAGATCATCCCGCTCGTCGGACCGGCGATCGACATCGTGACCATCGGCGCGGCGATCGCGGACGGGGACTCCGGATCCTCGCAAATCGCCGGGGCAGTCGGTGGAGCAGCTGGCGGCGCGGTGACCGGCGGAGCCATCGCGGCGGCCGGGGGGCCGGTTGGATGGGTGATCGGCGGCGCGGTCGTTGCATCCGTGGCGGTCGGGTCTGCAGCGACCTGGGCGTGGGAGGCATGGGTGCCGATCGACGCGCGCGAGTCGATCGACGCATGGCTTGAGGACGGCACCCGTTTCTGGCAGCCACCCCAGTTGGCAGGCTGATCGGATGCCGATGAACACTGTCGCGCGGTCCCCGCGCATCGTCGACGGCTCACGATCGGTCCACCCGAACGGCCGCTTCCCGTCTGCGGCGCTCGGGCTCGTCGGCATCCTTCCTCTGCTGCCCCTGCTGCTGGCGATCATGGATACCCGTCCAGGCTTCCGCCTCATCCTGATCGCACTCGCTCTCTACGCCGGGATGCTCGCGGTGGCACTCTGGTTCTGGGTGCGGTCCTTGCGCGAACGCCTGATCCGAATCGAGGCAAGCGGCCCGCTGCGATTCACGCCGTCCACGGGCGTCCGCATCTCCTCATGGCTCGTTCCCCTGACGGGTTTGCTTCCCGCAGCGGCGGCCTTCCTCGTTCAGGCCCTGGACCTTCCGACGATGGGCGGTCGGCTTCTCGAATGGGGCCCGTACGTGCTCGCCGTCGTCTCGCTCGTCGGCCTCGGCCGGGAAGTCCTCGCGCAGGGCCAGCCGCTGGGTCTCGTACTCGACGAGAGGGGCCTGCACGGAGTCCGCAGATCTGCCCGGGTCGATGCCTCCTGGGAGGAGATCGGCACCACCACGCCTGTCGGCCCACACGGGCCGAAGCTGGCGATCTCGATCGCCGGACGCGCCCCCGTGATCCTCGATGCGCATCACCTAGGGTCTGACCCGGCAGCCGTGGCCTCCGTCGTCTCCTTCTTCCGCGACGCCCCCGATCAGCGGCCTGCGCTGGTCGACGGCGTCGCGGCGATGCGCACCGTCGAGGACGCGCACCGATCCCGCCCGGCGGGATGAGAAACGCGCCTCCCGAAGGGCGGGGAGGCGCGTTTCTGATCCGGCACGGAGCGCCGGGCGCGAGGAGGCCGGGGCTCAGCGGGCGATGCGGAGGGTGCGGACCTCGAAGGGGCGGAGGTGGAGCCCGCCCCCGAGACGGGGCGTCTCGATCTCGTCCTCGATCAGGCTCACCTCGCGCACCTCGCGGTGGTCGAAGCCGACCGAGAGCTCGCCGACCGCACGACGCCCGAGCGCCTCGTACACCCGCACGATGACGTCGCCGGAGCCGTCGTCGGCGAGCTTCACGGCCGAGACGACGATCCCCTCACCCGACACCTCCACCAGCGGCTCGACCTCGCGCGTGCCGCGGATCACCGTGGGCACGCTGTTGAGGCGGATGCCCTCGGCCGTGGCGATCGCGGCGTCGGCGCCGATCACGAAGCCGACCTCGATCTCGTGGAGCCCGTGATCCGTGTCCGGGTCGGGGAAGCGCGGCGCCCGCAGCAGGGAGAGTCGCACGGTCGTGGTGACCCCGTCCTCGCCCACCTCGCGCGTCGTGTCGTACCCGTAGATCGAGTCGTTCACGAGGGCCGCGCCGAAGTCCTGCTCGCGCACCAGCACGAACCGATGCATCGAGGTCTCGAACTTCGCGGCCTCCCAGGTGGTGTTCGTGTGGGTGACGCGCGCCTGGTAGCCGAACTGCGTCTCGGCTTCGGTGTGCGACGCCTGGATGTCGAGCGGGAAGGCGAGCTTGAGCAGCTTCTCGGTCTCGTGCCAGTCGACCTCGTTGCGGAGGTGCACGGTCCTCGAGCCCGGGGCGAGTGTGATCGTCTGCGTGATCGTCGACTCCGAGAACGGACGCACGACGACGATCTGCGCGACACCGTTCACGAGCGATGCCTCGATCGACGAGACCGCGGTGAGGTCGTCGACGCTGTTGCGGTAGTACCGGTCGATGTCCCACGCGTCCCACATGTTCGGGAAGTCCTGGTGCAGCTGGAACAGGTTCGCTGCCGTGCCTGGTGCGACCGTCTCTCGCCCTGTGGCCTTGTCGACGGCGGAGACGATCAGGCCCTCGCCCGAGACGAGCACGGACACGAGCTCGTTCTCCAGGCGCCAGCCCGGGTGGACCGCTGAGCCTGCCGAAGCGTCCTCGACGAGCGAGACCGCCCCTTCGACGGGCTCAGGGACCCACGAGGCGCCGAGCGCGCGCCCCCGACCGACCGAGGTCGGCTCGAACAGCAGCTCGCGGTCGCCCTCGCCGGCGAGCGACCGGCGCGCGGCATCGGCGATGTCGCGCGCATCCGACAGCACGTCCGACAGCACGGCGACGGCCTCGCGGTGCACCCACGCGATCGACGTGCCGGGCAGGATGTCGTGGAACTCGTGCAGCAGCACGGCCTGCCAGAGCCGGTCGAGCTCGGCCTGCGGGTACGCGGCGCCGGTGCGCACGGCGTCGGTCGCGGCCCACAGCTCGGCCTCCACCAGCGCGTGCTCTGCCCAGCGGTGCAGAGCCTTCGTGGCGTGCTGGCTCGTGAGCGTGCCGCGGTGCAGTTCGAGGTAGAGCTCGCCGACCCACACCGCCGGGTTCGGCAGCTCGGCCTTGGCGGCGTCGAAGAACACGTCGGGGTGCTCCCACACGACCTGCGCGCTGCCCTCGAGGTCGCGCAGCCGCTCGGCCTTGCCCGTCATCTCGCGGGTCGTGCCGCCGCCGCCATCACCCCAGCCGACCGGGGCGATCGACCGCGAGCTGAGACGGTTCTCCTTGAACTGACGAGAGGCCTTCGCGACCTCCATGCCGCTGAGCTGCGAGTTGTAGGTGTCCATCGACGGGAAGTGCGTGAACACCTGCGAGCCGTCGATGCCCTCCCAGAGGAAGGAGTGGTGCGGGAACACGTTCTGCTGATTCCAGGAGATCTTCTGCGTGAAGAACCACTCGAAACCGGCACGGCGCATGAGCTGCGGGAGGGCCGGCGAATAGCCGAAGCTGTCCGGCAGCCACACGCCCTTCGACCGGATGCCGAACTCCCGCTCGAAGAACCGCTGCCCGTGCGAGAACTGCCGCACGAGCGACTCGCCCGTCGGCATGACGGTGTCGGACTCGACCCACATGCCGCCGAGGGGCAGGAAGCGCCCGGCGGCGACGGCGGCCTTGACCCGCTCCCACACCTCGGGGCGGTGCTCCTTGATCCAGGCGTACTGCTGCGCGCTCGACATGCCGTACTGGAACTCGGGCTGCTCCTCGATGAGCGTGGTCATGGACGAGGTCGTGCGGGCGACCTTGCGGATCGTCTCGCGCACCGGCCACAGCCAGGCGGAGTCGATATGCGCGTGGCCGACGGCCGAGATCCGGTGCGCACTCGCTTCGGCCGGAGCGGCGAGGACGTCGGCGAGCCGGGCCCGCGCGTCACCGGCGGTCTCCACGATGCGCTGCAGGTCGAGCACGTCGAGCGCGTCGTCCAGGGCCTGCAGGATGCGCATGCGGCGCGGCGACGTCGCGAGGAGCTCGGCCTGCAGCTCGAACAGCACCTCGAGGTCGAGGGACAGGTCGAACACCTCGGGCTCGAACACCGCGAGGTCGAGGCGCCGCAGCCGGTACAGCGGTTCCTTCGAGGAGGTGAGGATGTCGCCCTCCTGCGTCGGCAGGAAGGGGTGGTAGTCGAGGAGCACGGGGTTGGACGCGCCCTCCAGGTAGAGCTCGACGGCCTCGTCACCCGCGGCGCTCTCGGCGATCGGGACCCACTGGTTGCGCGGGTTGATGCTCTTGATCGGTGTGCCGTCGGGGCGGTAGGCGAGGGCCTCGCACTGGAACCCCGTCATGTTCACGTCGAAGCCCAGGTCGATGAGCGCCTCGACCCGGCGGCCGGCCCAGTCCGCGGGCACCCGACCGGTGAGCTTGAACCACGTGGTGCCCCAGGCCGGACCCCACAGCTCGCCGACCGCGGCAGGGGCGAAGGAGAGCGCCAGGCCCTCCGTCGGGGCGATGGGCTCTCCGGGAAGCTGGTGCGCCTCGACCGTGAGGGGAACCGCGGCCGAGTGGATGGCGGGGCGGATGCGCTCTTCGAGGACCCGCTTGACGCGGCCGACGGTGAGCGAGGTGTCGTCATGCATGTGGGGGTTCTCCGGGCTCGACGGTGAGGGAAGGCGTTCGATGCTCGCCGTTACTAAAACGATCTAGCACGGGAGTCTACGGTACCGTCTCCCGTGCTTACGAGAGGCTAAACCGATCAAGTAGGGTGATGCCTATGGCCCCGGGGAAACGCGTGACGATCGCGGACATCGCGCGCATGGCCGGTGTCTCCCCCGGCGCTGTCTCGTTCGCCCTCAACGGTCGTCCCGGTGTGAGCGAGGAGACGCGGCAGCGCATCCTCTCCATCATCGAAGAGCACCACTGGCAGCCGAGCTCCGCTGCCCGCGCCCTCGTCGGCGCCCGGGCCAACGCGGTCGGGTTCGCCCTCGCCCGCCCGGCACGCTCCCTCGGCTCGGAGGCCTTCTTCACCGACCTCATCGCCGGCATCGAGTCCCGGCTCTCCGAGAGCAAGGTCGGGCTGCAGCTCCGCCTCGTCGCCGACATCGACGAGGAGATGGAGGTGCATCGGCAGTGGCGGTCGTCGAATCAGGTCGACGGCATCATCCTCATCGACCCGCGCGACGACGACCCCCGCGGCGAGCGCATCATGGCCCTGGACGCCCGCGCTGTGATGATCGGCTCGAAGCCGTCCCCGGACGGCGCGGTGCCCAGCGTCTGGATCGGCGACGACGCCGTCGCGGAGACGCTCTTCTCCTACCTCGCCGCCCTGGGCCACACCCGTATCGCCTACGTCGCGGGCCCGGCGGAGCTGGAGCACACCCGCCTGCGCGCCGAGGTGCTGGAGCGGATGGCGGCGGACGGCGTCTCCGGCGAGGTCATCACGACCGACTTCTCCCCCGCCCGCGCCTCCGCGGTCACCCGCGCGCAGCTCTCCGGCCGGCAGCGCCCGACCGCGATCGTCTACGACAACGATGTGATGGCCGTCGCCGGCCTCCGGGTGGCGCAGGAGATGGGCCGGGCGGTTCCGCGCGACGTCTCACTCGCGTCGTTCGACGACTCCGTCATCGCGGGTCTCATCAACCCCTCGATCACCGCCATGACCCGCGACACGTTCGAGCTCGGCGAGCAGGCGGCCACGCTCCTGCTGCAGCAGATCGAGGCCGGCACCACGCTGCCGAGCGTCCAGGGCCCGACCCCCGTGCTCACCGCCCGCGAGAGCACCGCGCCACCGCCCCGCTGAGACCCCGCCTCCCCGCCCATACCCCGGGCTATCGCCGCGCGCACCCCGGGGTCTCGACGACAACCCGGGGTCTCGGCGTCAGACGACGGTGTTGACGGAGGCGTAGCGGGTGACGTCGGACGCGGACGGGGCGGGGTGGATGAGACGGCGGATGCCGCGCGACTCCAGCGCCGCGGGGTCCTGCGCGGTGCGGGAGGTCACCAGGGCGGGGTCTTCGCCCGCGGCGCAGGCGTCGACCCAGGCCTGGAAGACCGCACCGCCGGGGCTCAGGGCCGCCCGGCTCACCGGCACCTCCTGCTCGTCGACGTCCACCACGATCGCCGTCGGGCGGGCCGGAGCCGCGGTGCGGGTGCGCAGCTCGGGGATGAGGTCCGCGAACCGGCGGCCGAGGGGCTTCGCCGCCCCCTCCTGATCGATGAGCCCCAGGGAGTACTCGAGCTCCGGGAAGTCGGCCAGCTCCCGACTCACGTCGTGCGAGCACCACCACGTCACGCCCCAGAGGTTCTCGGTGCGGAGGGCCGAACGCACGGTGGCCTCGAGGAAGCCGGGCATCTCGCTCTCGTCGAGGCAGTTCGAGGGGGCGCCGACCTCCTGTAGCCAGATCGGACGGGCGGGATCGGTCGCGAACGCGCGGGAGAGCTCGATGAGGTACTCCGCGTGGCGGTCGGCGGCGATCGAGCGACCTCCGTAGCGCTGCGCCGTGCCGTTGAAGATCCAGGAGTGGACCGTCGTCATCGCGCCGAGGCGGGAGGCATGCGCCGGCGTGAACCCGTGGTCGTCCATGTACCAGACCGCGTCGTATTCGCTGTGCACGTGCGGCAGCCCGGGGGCACCCCGTTCCGCCGCGGCGAGCAGCGCCTCGATCCAGCCGCCGGCCTCGTCGGTCGTGACGGGCCACGGCGAGGGGTGGGTGTGCGCGGAGAACTGGTTCGTCTCGTTCCCGAGAGTGAGGCCGAGGAAGTTCGGTGCGTCCCGCAGCGCGCCAGCGAGCCGCTCCACGAGCTGCACCTGACCGTCGAGGGCCGTCGGATCGGTGAACATGTTCCGGTCGTGCCAGGTGTACAGCCACGAAGGGACGAAGTCGAAGCTCGACAGGTGCCCCTGGATGACGTCGACGCTCACGTCCATCCCGAACTCGGCGGCGATGTCGACCATGGTGCGCACGTCGTCGATCGCCTTCGAGCGGATGAGGGTGCGGTTGGGCTGCAGGACGGTCCAGAGCGGGAACACCCGCACATGGTCGAGGCCGAGCGCGGCGAGGGCCGCGAAGTCGCGACGCACGTCGTCCGGCGTGAAGTCGAGCCAGGAGTGCATCCAGTCCTTCGACGGCGTGTAGTTCGCCCCGAAACGGAGAGGAGCGTCGAGAGCGCCGCGCTGCGTCATGTGTGCACCTTTCGGACCGTGCCCTCCCACGAGGACATGTCGCACCACTATAACGCTTGAGCAACAGCGTCGATAGCGCCCACCTTGACACCGACCGGATCCGATGGTTTCATCTGCTAAAGCGCTGTAGTCCCTTCGTCGGACCACGCCGAATCGCCCGCCTCGAGGAAGAAGCACGATGAAAGTTCCCGCACGCATTGTCGCTCTGGCAACCTTCACGATCGGCGCCCTGGCGCTCGTGAGCTGCACCGGAGGCGGTGCCGCCTCCGAAGGCGCCGGCCCCATCGACACCTCCGGCGAGCTCAGCGGAACCATCCAGTTCCAGACCTGGTCACTGAAGAACGAGAAGTTCACCCCCTACTTCGAAGACCTCATCGCCGCCTTCGAGGAGGAGCATCCGGACGTGACCGTCGAGTGGCTCGACCAGCCCGGCGACGGCTACCAGGAGAAGATCCTGAGCCAGGCGAACGCCGACACGCTCCCCGACGTGCTGAACCTGCCGCCGGACATCGCCTACCCGCTCGTCGCCGCCGGGAAGCTCGTCGATCTGGACACCGCGGATCCGGACCTGAAGGCGGCGTACAACGCCGGCGCCTGGGACGCCTACAGTCAGTACCCCGGCGTCGAGGGCACCTACGGCCTCCCCTGGTACCTCTCCAGCGACGCGTCCTGGTGGAACCTCGCCCAGCTCGCCCCGTACGGTGTCACCGAGGAGAACCTCCCGACGACGGTCGACGAGCTGCTCACGCTCGCGAAGGACGTCGCCACGGAGTCCGGCGGCAAGGTCCAGCTCCTCTCCTCGATCCCGGCGCTGGACACCTTCACCGCCGCCGGCATGGAAGTCATCAACGACGAGGGCGAGTTCGACTTCAACACCGACGAGGCCGCCGCGATCATCGAGCAGTACGCCGACGCCTACGCGGCGGGCGCGATGCCCGCGGAGGCACTGACCGGTGACTACGGCGGGAACGCGGAGGCGTACATCCAGGAGAAGGTCGCCTTCACGACCGGCGGCACCGGCTTCACGACCGATCTGCAGAAGGACGCCCCGGCACTGCTGGAGAACACCGTCGCCACCCCGCGCCTCGGTGTCGCCCCGCTCTACGTGCAGGGCCTCAACGTCTCCGCCGACTCCGACAACAAGGAAGCGGCCCTCGCGTTCGCCGAGTTCGCGACGAACGAGGAGAACCAGGTCGCGTTCTCCTCCCTCGCGGTCGGCACCGCCCCGGGCACGGCCGACGGCGGCGACCAGGTCGTCGAGAACATCGCCTCCTCGGTCACGGACGAGAAGCAGCTCGCCGCGATCGACACCGTTTTCGGCGCGATGAAGGACGCCAAGGCGCTGCCGTTCCAGTGGACCTCGGACATGGCCACCTACATGACCCAGCAGATCGCTCTCGCCGTGAACGGCGAGGCCGACGCCAAGACGCAGCTCGACAAGATCGTCGAGTACGCCAACGCGAACCGCGTGGACCAGTGAGCATGCGCGCGGACACCGGCACCCGGAAGCGGAGGTCGACGATGAGATCCCACAAGTGGTTCACCCCGTGGCTGCTCCTCGCCCCCGCCGTGATCTGGGTGCTGGTGTTCGCGCTCTGGCCGTTCCTGAACACCGTCGTCCTCAGCTTCACGGACGCCCGCCCCCTGCGGACCCCGGAGTTCGTCGGCGGCGCGAACTACGAGCGCATGTTCGGCGACGAGATGTTCTGGAACGCGCTGACCACCTGCCTCATCTACGTGGTCGTGTGCGTGCCGCTGCTCACGATCCTCCCGCTGCTCCTCGCCCTCCTCGTGCAGAAGAAGCTCCCCGGCATCTCGTTCTTCCGCACCACGTTCTACTTCCCCGTCATCGCCTCGGTCGTCGTCGTCGCCCTCATCTGGACCTGGCTGTTCGACAGCCGGGGCATCATCAACCAGACACTGGAGTTCCTCGGCCTCATCGATCAGCCGATGGCCTTCCTCGTCGACCGCTGGCTGCTGCTCGGCTGCGCGATCCTGCTCACGGTGTGGAAAGGACTCGGGTACTACATGGTGGTGTACCTCGCCGCCCTGGGGAACGTCGGCAAAGAGCTGCACGAGGCCGCGATGCTCGACGGTGCGAGCTCCTTCCGCCGCTTCCTCTCCGTCACGATCCCGTCCGTGCGCGGGGCGATGCTCCTCATCGCCGTGCTCATCGCGGTGTCCGCCATGCGGGTGTTCGCCGAGCTGGACGTGCTGTCCAAGAGCACGGGCGGCCCCGGCGGCTACGACATGTCGCTCGTGATGCTCATCCGCCAGGTGGGCTCGGGCCTGAACGGCAACATCGGCTACGCATCCGCGATCAGCGTGGCGCTGTTCCTCCTCACGCTCGTGCCGCTCGCGGCGATCGCGTTCATGAACCGCGAGAAGAAGGCGAAGGTCTCCGCATGACGACTCTGACGACGCCCCCGGTGGAGAGCACCCCGCCTGCGGAGGAGGCACCGCGGCCCGGCCGCGAACGCATCTTCCGCCGCCGCGGCTCCGGAGACTTCAGCAAGCCCACGCTCGGCGGACTCATCGGCCGGTACGCGCTGCTGCTGTTCGTCCTCTTCCTCGTCATCGGCCCCTTCGTCTGGCAGCTCTCCACGTCGTTCAAGGGACCGCAGGAGAACATCTACTCCTTCCCACCCGAGCTCATCCCCCGCGATCCGACGCTGCAGAACTACACGAGGGTCGCCGACATCGTCCCCGTCTACCTCTACGCCTGGCACTCGCTGCTCGTCTCGCTCGGCACCGTGCTCAGCAACGTGATCCTGGCCACGTTCGCCGGCTACGCCCTGGGCTGCATGCGCTTCCGCGGGAAGTGGATCGTCATGGGCATCCTGCTGTCCACGCTGCTGTTCCCCGGCGAGGTCACGGTCACCAGCAACTTCCTCACCATCCGCGCGCTCGGGCTCGCCGATACCCTGTGGGGCGTGTTCCTCCCGGGAGCGATCAGCGCCATGAACGTGCTGCTCGTCGCCACCGCGTGCCGCATGATCCCGAAGGACGTGCTCGACGCGGCGACCGTCGACGGTGCGACCACGTGGCAGCGCATCCGGCACATCGTGTGGCCGAACATCCGCGGCATGGTCTCGGTGGTGGCGATCTTCGCCTTCATCGGCGCGTGGGATGACTACCTCTGGCCGCTCATCGTGCTGTCCGACCCGGCGAAGTACACCCTGACCGTGGGCATGGCCTACCTCAACAGCAGCTTCTCGGTCGATCCGCGACTCATCGCCGCCGGCACCATGATCGCGCTCGTGCCCATCGTCATCATGTTCTCGTTCACGCAGCGCTTCTTCTTCAAGGGCGTGCAGGAAGGTGCGCTGAAGGGGTGAGCGCGCCGCTGCTCCGCCCGGACTCCGGTCCCGCGGATCCTCCGTCGTCGCGCGCGAACGCCGGAGTGCTCCCCTGCCCGGTCTTCGCGTACACGTTCGACCCCTCCCGCGGGGCGCAGCGGATCGACGTCCCCGGCCTCGACGGCATCGTCCTCACCCCGCACACCGTGCTGCACTGGGCGTTCTACGCCGACGGCCCTGCGGCGACCCTCGCGCCGTGGGCCGGGCTCGCGGTCGCCGTCGACGTGCGGACCCCCGACGGCAGCCGGCTGAGCGACATCGCCGCCGTCCGCGACCGCTACGACTTCCCGCTCACGGCCGAGGGGCAGTTCGCCGCCCGGTGGAGCATGCCCGAGCAGTGGAACGCCGACAGCGTCGCCCTCGCGCCCCCCGCACCCCTCGGCACCGGGACGGGCACGGTCGAGCTCGTCTTCGGCACGGCCGAGCTGGCGACCACGCCGGATGTGCCCGCGGAGGTCACCGGTTTCGTGCAGGTCCTCGTCGAGGAGCGCCCTGGCCCCGGCGACCTCCCACCCGTCGAGCGGGTCGACACCCGGCGCGGCTCCCATTCCGGCCCCCGCTTCTCCCGCGGGAACACGGTCCCGGCGGTCGCCGTGCCGCACGGGTTCACCTTCGTCACGCCGGCGACCGACGCCGCGGACGCACGCTGGCCCTACCGCCCGTTCGTGCATGACGATCCGCAGGGACGGCGTCTCGAAGCCCTGCAGTTCTCGCACCAGCCCAGCCCGTGGATCGGCGATCGCGCGGTTCTTCAGCTCATGCCGTTCTTCGGCACAGCACGGTCGGCCAGGGAGGATCGACGCCGCTGGATCGTCGAGATCGATCAGCTCACGAACGAGGGGCTGCTCACCTTCACCGACATCGGCTTCGAGGGGTGGATCCCCGAGGGTCCAGAGGACTGGGGGAACGCGCCACGCTGCTACTTCGCCGGGACCGTGCATAGCGCGTCGAACGCCGCGCACGGCGCCCTCGACGACGACGGGCGTGCCCGGGTCGCGGGCTTCGTCCGCGCCGTGGGCGCCGTCGAGGTGCGGGTCGGGGTCTCGTTCCTCTCCGTCGCGCAGGCCCGGCACAGCCTCGCCCTCGAGGCACCTCCCGCCGTCCCGTTCGACGAGCTCCGCGCCCGCGCGGCCGCCGCGTGGAACCGGCTGCTCGGGCGCGTGACGATCCCCCCGCTCCCCGAGGCCGAGCGCCCGTTCCGCGGCCTGGCCGACGAGGAGCAGCGCGCCCGGATCGCCGCCGCGCTCCACCGTATGCATCTGTATCCGAACACGGCGACGGAGAACACGGGCACCGCGGAGGCACCGGCGTGGCGTTTCGCCGACGTGTTCGCCCCGCGGACCGCCTTCGGCGAGTCGGCCACGGGGGCGCCGGTCGCGGAAGGCGAGCTCGTCGTCAACAACGGCTATTGGGACACGTACCGCACCGAGTGGCCCGCGCTCGCGCTCCTCGACCCCGCGCTGGCCGGACGCCTGCTGGACGGACAGCTCATGCAGTATCGCCGCGGCGGCTGGATGGCGCGGTGGAGCGCCCCCGGGTATGTGGACAGCATGGTCGGGACCTCCAGCGACCAGATCTTCGCCGACGCCGCGCGTTGGGAGGTGCCCTTCGACCGGGAGGCGGCGTTCGAGAGCGGGTGGCGCGACGCGTGCGAGCCGGGACCCGATCCGCGACGGGGTCGCAAGGGCATCGGCCGCGGTCGCTTCCTCGGCTTCATCCCGTCCGACGTGCCGGAGGGGATGAGCTGGAGCATCGAGAACGCCGTGAGCGATGCCGCCCTCGGCCGGTTCGCCGCCCAGCTCGCGGCGTCGACGGCGGCGGACGACGCCGCGCGCTACCGGGCCTTTGCACGGTACTTCGCGAACCGCTCCCGCGCGGCGCGCGCCCTGTTCGATCCTGCCTCCGGATTCTTCCGCGGTCGCACGGCGGACGGGTCCTTCGCACCGGATTTCGATCCTCGCGTCTGGGGCGGCGACAACGTCGAGACGAACGCGTGGGGGATGTCCGTGGGCACGGTGCACGACGGGCCGGGCCTCGCGGCGCTCCACGGCGTCCCTGCGGGACTCGGTCGGCACCTCGACGCCCTCTTCGCCGAGCCCGAGACCGCCGACGAGCGCTTCGGCGGTGCGTACGGCACCGTCATCCACGAGCAGCGCGAAGCCCGCGCCCAGCGGTCGGGCATGTGCGCGCTGTCGAATCAGCCGGCGCACCACATACCCTTCATGTACGCCTTCACGGACCGGCCGTGGCACAGCGCGGGCCTCGTGCACGGCCTCGCGCGCCGCCTCTTCGCCGGTGCCCACATCGGCCAGGGGTTCCCCGGCGACGAGGACAACGGAGAGATGAGCGCCTGGTGGCTCTGGGCCGCGCTCGGCCTCTATCCCCTGGAACTCGCGGCGGGGACTCTGCGGATCGGGTCCCCGCTGTCCGACGACATCCGGGTCGCACGCGGGGACGGCTCGTCGCTGCGTATCCGCTCGCGACGGAGCTCCCCCGCCGCGCACGTGTTGGAGGGCGCCCGGCTGGACGGACGCCCTCTCCCCACCGCCGATCTGCCGATCGACGCGCTTCGGGGGGACGCGGTGCTCGACCTGGTGTTCGGCACGGACCCGGCGCGGGCGCTCGAGAGCGGTGAGGACGCACTCGACGCCGAGCCGTGGCGGTGCGACCTCACCGCCGACGCGGGAGAGATCGTCGCCTCCGCGGATGTCCTCGATGCGCCACGGCTGTTCGACGACGGCGATCCGCAGGGCGACGCGGGCGTCCGGCTGCCGGAAGGCTCGTGGGTGGGCTGGCGATTCCCCTCACCCCGCGGCCTCACCGACATCACCGTCACGAGCCTCGGGCCCACGGCGGCCGATGCGCTGCGCTGGGAGATGGAGGGTGCCGATGGAGCCTGGCATCCCCTCGCCACCAGACACCGCGAAGACCTGGCTCCCGACCGGACGACGCCGTTCACTCTGGAGATGCGGGTCGTGACCTCGGCCGTCCGCGTGCGGGCGACGGTCGAGGTCACGCTCCGTCAGATCGAGCTCTTCGACCTGAGCTGACTCACCGCGACGCTGCGCGGTACAGAGTCGCCTCCCCCTTCAGCGCCTGGGTGATGCCGGAGAGGTAGGCCGACTGATCCGTCGCGGTGAGGTTGTACGCGACGTAGACGCCGTACCCGTCCGCCACCGTGCGCTGGGCGAAGTCGGCGGCCGTCGTGGCGCTGGTGTTCGCGAGGTCGATCGCCGCGGCGCCGAGCCGGCCGCGGTCGTCCAGGCCCGGCACGGTGGGAGCGTCGTAGGTCGGGTAGTACGGGTTCCAGGCGTGATCGAGCACGCTGCCGGCGTCGAAGAGGCCGAAGTCCGTGGTCGTGTAGGACGGGCCGATCGCGTACAGCGTGATGAGCTTGTCCGGTCCCAGGCGATCGCGCAGCGCGGAGGCGAGCCAGCCGAAGGACTGCGGGTTCGGCTGCGGCGTGCCGTTCGCCCCGTAGTTGCTCCACTCGTCGTCGAAATCGATGCCGTCCAGGCCGTAGGTGGTGACGGTGTCGGCGAGCTGCGCGGCGAAGGCGTCGGCTTCCGCGTACGAGGTGAAGTTCGCGAAGCCGGCGCCCTGGTGGTTTCCGAGCACCGACAGGAGGACCTTGGTGCCCTGGGCCTGCAGCGGGCGGATCTGGTTCTGCGCGTCCTGCAGCGTCTCGGTGACCCGCTCGTTGAGGTGGAGGACCGCCTGCTCCCCGTCGTAGTTGATGTTCGCGGCGAAGATCATGGCCAGATCGACGGCGGGGCGGCCCGACTCGGCGAGCGTGTAGTCCGCGACATTCGCTAAATCGTTCGAGTTGACCTCGACGTAGACGGCGAGCTGCGGGTCGGCGGCACCGGTATCGGCGATGGCCGCCGTCGAGGCGGCGAGGGCGGCGGCTCCGGCGGCAGCGATCGCCACTGCTGCCGCGACACCTCTTCTCAGGCGGGACGATCGTGCGGGTGAGGAACTCATGACGGTGTCTTCTCCTTCGGCGTCGTTGTCGAGATCGGGCCGCGACGTCGCGACTCGCGGCCGACTATATCGCTTAAGCACAGGTGTCGGAAGGGGATGCTGGCGGTGCGCACCGATTCCGACGATGCTGGACGCATGCGCGCCCTCCGACTCCTCTGGCGGTACCCCGTCATCACCCTGACGGTCATCGTCTTCGCCGTGGTCGGAGGGCTGCACGCCGCCGGGGAGGAGACCATCGGCCGATGGGTCGCGACGATCTTCGTAGCTGCGGTGGTCGTGTGGACGCTCATCGGCATGGTCCGCGACGTGCTCCGCGGCCACGTCGGACTCGACATCCTCGCCGTCGTCGCCATGGTGGCGACACTCGCGGTGGGCGAGTACATCGCGGCGCTCATCATCGTCCTCATGCTCTCCGGGGGCGAGGCGCTGGAGGACTTCGCGGGCCGCCGGGCCAAGCGCGACCTCTCCGCTCTGCTGGATCGTTCGCCGCGCAGCGCCCATGTGCTGACACATCCCGAGGATGCGGACTCGGACGCGGCGAGGGAGGTGCCCGTCGACGATGTGGCCGTGGGCGACGTCCTCCTCGTGCGCCCGGCGGAGATCATCCCCGTGGACGGTGAACTGCTCACGGACAGCGCGTCGTTCGACGAATCCTCGCTCACCGGCGAGAGCCTGCCCGTGACGCGCGGTGCAGGCGACGAGGTGCTGTCCGGCGCGATCAACGGCAGCCGGGCCATCCGCCTCCGTGCCCTCCGCACCGGCGCCGACAGCCAGTACCAGCAGATCGTCGCCCTGGTCGCCCAGGCCGAGTCCTCCCACGCGCCCATCGTGCGTCTCGCCGACCGGTTCGCGATCCCGTTCACCGCCGTCGCGCTCGTGCTCGCGGGGACGGCCTGGGCGCTCTCCGGCGACGCCACGCGGTTCGCCGAAGTGCTCGTGCTGGCGACGCCCTGTCCCCTGCTGATCGCCGCTCCCGTCGCCTTCCTCGGCGGACTCTCCCGGGCGGCGAAGTCGGGCGTCATCATGAAGAGCGGTGCGGTGATCGAGCAGATCGCGCGCGTGCGCTCTGCGGCGTTCGACAAGACCGGGACGCTCACCCAGGGGAGGCCGGAGCTGGTCGACGTGCGACCGTCCCGCGGTTTCGATGCGGATGAGATCCTGCGACTCGCCGCCTCCGCCGAGCAGTACTCGTCGCACGTGCTCGCCGACGGCATCCGTCGCGCCGCCGCCGCACGGGGCCTGGCCCTGCACGCGGCGACGGAGGCGAGCGAGACCGCGACGAACGGGGTGTCCGCGACGATCGGCGGCCGTTCGGTCGTCGTCGGCAAGCCGGCCTACGTGGCCTCCCTCGCCCCCGACACCGTGCGGGTGGAGCTCGCACCGGGACAGGCCGCCGCGTACGTCGCCGTGGACGGTCGGTTCGCAGGGGTCCTCGTGCTCGCCGACGCCGCCCGCCCGGAGGCGCCCGCCGTGGTCTCCTGGATGCGGACGCACGAGGTCGACAGGCTCGCGATGTTGACCGGGGATGTGGCCACCACGGCGGAGTCGATCGGACGGCAGGTCGGGATCGACGAGATCCACGCCGAGCTGCTGCCTCCCGAGAAGGTGCGTCTGGCCGCCGAGATGCAGCCACGGCCCGTGCTGATGGTCGGCGACGGTGTCAACGACGCGCCAGTGCTGGCGGCGGCCGACATCGGCATCGCGATGGGCGCGAAGGGGGCGACGGCCGCCGGCGACGCCGCCGACGTCGTCATCCTCGTGGATTCGCTCGCCAAGGTCGTCGACGCCGTCGCGATCGGACGGCACACCCTCCGCGTGGCCCTCACCGCGATCTGGATCGGGATCGGTCTGAGCGTGGGACTGATGGTCGTGGCAATGACCGGCGTCATCCCCGCGGTCGTCGGCGCACTGGTGCAGGAGCTCGTCGACCTCGCGACGATCCTCTACGCCCTGCGCGCGCTGAGCGGCCCGCCGAGCGACCTCCGCCCCTCCCCCTGAGGGCTGCTCCTGCACCGACCCCGGTACCGCTTCTCCCGTCCACAGGTCCCGTGTTCGCGGCCCTGCCCCTGCGGAATACCGTGACAGCCTGAGACCCCGGACTCAGACTGGAGGCATGACCTTGGACGACCCGCAGGTATGGACACTGATCGGCGTCTTCGCCGCCGTGATGCTCGGCGGCATGACACTCATGACGTCGCAGCTCAGCCGCGTGATCCGTGCGGAGGTGGGCCGCATCGACGGCACGCTCTCCGCACGGATCGATCGCATCGACGGCACCCTCTCCGCACGGATCGACGGCCTCGACGCCCGGCTCGGACGCATCGAGACGAAGGTCGACGATCTCGACAGGGAGCTCACGAACCTCGCGACGCGGTTCTGGCGCTCGCAGTGACGAGCCGCGGCCTCAGATCGACACGTCGCCGACGAGGTTGACCTTGATGCCCATGCCGTCGAACATCGCGGCCTTCGCGATCAGCGCCTTGTCCGCGGTCTCGGCGTCGGGGGCGTAGACGAGCTGCGCGTGGTTCGCCTTGTGCCGTGCCATGAACTGGTCGCGCGAGATGCCGTGCAGCACCACGTGGGCGATCGGCCACTCCGGGTTCGTGGCGTCCTTCCGGCGCTGCGTCTCCTCCGCCGGCAGCTCGACGACCGACGCCCGGAAGATGTCCGCCTGCAGGACCCCCTCGGCGATGAACACCCGCGAGAGCACGACCTCGCCGGGCTTCGAGACGCCGTTGATCGTGGCGCCGCCCGCAGGGAAGAACACGTGCCCCTGGCGCCAGCCCTCCGCGTTCTGCCAGCCGCCGAGGTGGGAGGCCGGCACCGAGCCGGAGATCTCGTACACCCACACGAACTGCCCGTCGTGGTCCTCGCCCCAGCGGACGTCGTGGAGGGTGTTGTCGGGCACGAGACCCATCGCGCTCCAGACGCGGTCGGTCACGAGGGCATCGACGGCGACGCCCTCGTCGGCCTCGTTGAAGTGCGGGAACGCGCGCCCCTCGTGCAGCACGCGGGAGCCGTCGCGCGAGGTCACCGGCGGGCGCTCGGTGGAGTTGAGGATGCCCTCCGCCAGGTCCGAGGCCGGAACGAGGTCCTTCAACCCCTGCTGGTACTGGATGCCGACCGCGTCGAGCCCGAAGTCGTCCGCGATGCGGAGCGCGGCGATGTACATCTTCAGCTGCCACTGCACCTGCTCACGGGTGAGCTCGGTCGCGGCGTCCTCGCCGTAGCGGAACGTCATCCCCCGCTCGATCAGCCAGTCGTACGCGGCGTCGGCCTCCTCGTCGGTCACGTTCAGCATCTCCGCGTAGAGCGCCGACTGCGACAGGCGCTCCTTGTAGATGCCGGTCTGGTTGAGGAGCTCGTCGTCGAAGATGGCGTTGTACATTCCCATGCAGCCCTCGTCGAAGACGCCGATGATGGCCTTCTCGGCGCGCAGTTCCGCGGCCAGGGCCTCGCCGAGCTGCTTCTCCGGGCTGTCGGGCAGCGCGGGGAGCGGACGCACGTGGGAGGCATCGTGGGTGATGGCGCCGGTCTCGGTCCACTCCCGGATGCCGTCGCGGAACCAGTCGTCGGTGAAGTCGACCGACCAGATCGTCGCGTACGGCTTGTCCATCTTCGTCAGGCCCGCGTTGAGGCCGAGGAGGCCGACGAGGCCGGGCCAGTCGCCCGCGAAGTTCGCCACCGTGAGGATCGGACCCTCGTGCGTGCGGAGGCCCGCGAGCACGTGGTGCGAGTACTGCCAGACGGCCTCGGCGACGATGAGCGGTGCGTCGACGGGGATGTTCTTGAAGACCTCGAGACCCATGCGCTGGCTGGAGATGAATCCGTGGCCGGTCTCCGGGTCGACTTCGTTGGCGCGGATGACCGTCCAGCCGAGGTCGTTCAGCACGCCGGTGACCCCGGCCTCGAGCTCGACCTGGGTGGGCCAGCCGGCCGTGTTGGCCGACTCACGGAGATCGCCGGATGCGATCAGGTAGGCGGTCTTCGGCGCCGTGGCAGGACGGGGCGCCGGGGTGGGCAGGGTGTAAGCGGTCATGAGTTCTCCGGGGTCGAGGTGGTCGGGGAGCCGTCGCGCTGGGCGGCGGCGAGTTCATGGACGACGTCCTTCGAGCCGTCGTACAGCCGCACGTAACGGTCGAAGAGGGCGTCGGCGAAGGGGCGCAGCGCCTCGTCCGGACGGACGGTGTCGGCGATGGGGTTCCAGTCGGCGATGGCGGGCGCGGCATCCTCGGCGGCCGTGGCCGTCGCCGCGAGGAAGGCGGCCCCGTAGCTCGCGCCGATCGTCGTCCGCGGCACCTCCTGGACGAGCCCGGTGATGTCGGAGACGATCTGCAGCCAGAGCCGCCCTTGCGTGCCCCCGCCGACTGCCACGATCCGGCGGATGTCGGCGCCGGCGGCGCGCATCGTCTCGACGTTGTGCCGCACGCCCAGCGCTGTGGCTTCGAGCGCGGCGCGGTAGAGGTCTCCTCGGGTGTGCCGGAGGGTGAGCCCGGCGATGACCCCGCGGGCATCCGGATCCTGGATCGGGGTGCGCTCACCGGCGAAGTACGGCAGCATCAGCAGGCCGTTCGCGCCGGGCCCCGACTCCTCCGCCTCGGCCAGCAGCGCCGGGTAGTCGGTACCGGAGAGGTCCTTCAGCCACGCGGTGAGCGCTCCGGATGTGGACAGCCCGCCGGCGAGGTTGCGCGTGCCCGCGAAGGCGCCGGCCGTCGTCCACATCGAGGGCGTGCGGAGGGTCTGCTCCCCGGTCGCGACGAGGAACATCGTCGTACCGTACATCAGCATGAGGTCGCCGACCTCATGGGCGCCGACACTCACCGCCTCGGTCCAGGCGTCGATCGTGCCGGTGATGACCGGCGTTCCCTCGGGCAGGCCGGTCAGGGCCGCCGCAGCGGCGGTCACGGTGCCCGCGATCTCCCCCGCCCAGCGCAGCGGCGGCTGCTCGATCGTCCCGGCGAACCGCTGCCACCACGGTTCGTGCCACTGCGCGCCCTCGATGTCGTACAGCGGCGAGACCTGGCTGGCGGACTGGTGGTCGAGGACGTAGGCACCGGTGAGCTTACGAGCCAACCAGGAGGCGGGCATGTAGAGCCGCCGCGCGCGCTGCCAGGCCTCCGGTTCCTCCTCGGCGACCCAGGCGATCTTGGGCCCGCCGGCCTGCGACGTGAGGGTCGAGCCGCCCACGCGGGTGATCTCCTCGACGCCGAGCTCCGCCGTCATGCGCTCGATCTGCGCGGTGGAACGGGTGTCCACGCCGTAGAGGATCGCGGGGCGCACGGGCTCGTCGTCCTCGTCGGCGAGCAGGATGCACGGGCCCATGCCGCTCACTCCGACCCCCACGACGTCCGCGTCGGGGACCGCGGAGAGAAGGTCCGTGGCCAGCTCGACGAACTCGTCCCACCAGATCCGGCCGTCCATCTCGACCCATCCGGACTGCGGACGGGAGACGTCGTGCGCGCGGGTCGCAGTCGCGAGGATCGTGCCGGCGGGGTCGACGAGGACGCCCTTGCTGCTGGACGTGCCGATGTCCACCCCGAGGGTGCAGCGCATGGTCTCTCCTTCGATACCGACGGGCCGTGCCGACCTGGACCCAGGCTACGCGAAATCGATTTCAGGGCGCAAGGAGGTGACCGCTCCTGCACCGCGATGGCCGATCTCCGAAGATTCCACCATCCCCGCTCCTAACCGGTAAAACACCGGTTCAGCACCGGAATACCGTGACATCCTGACCCCTCCGATCGAGACTGGAGGCATGCCCTTGGACGACCCGCAGGTATGGACGCTGATCGGCATCTTCGTGACGACGATGCTCGGCGGCATGACCCTCATGACGACGCAGTTCGGTCGCGTGCTCCGTGCGGAGATCGGCGGACTGCGGGGAGAGATGACCGGCGAGATCGGCAGGCTCCGCACCGACATGACCACCGAGATCGCCGGCCTCCGCACAGACATGACCACCGAGATCGCCGGCCTCCGCACCGAGATGACCACCGAGACCACACGACTACGCAGTGAGATCGGCAGCCTCCGCACCGAAATGACCACCGAGATCGGCACCCTCCGCACCGACATGACCACCGAGATCGGCACCCTCCGCACCGACATGACCGGCGAGATCGGCACCCTCCGCACCGACATGACCGGCGAGATCGGCACCCTCCGCACCGAAATGACCGGCGAGATCAACGGCCTCCGCACCGACATGACCACCGAGATCGCCACCCTCCGCATCGAGATGACGAACGAAACCGGTGGGCTGCACGCGGCGCTGGCAGCGCTGCACGGAGTGATGATGAGCGAGATCGGAGCGCTGCGCGCGGCGATGGGTGCGCTGCAGGGAGCGATGATAGGGCTGCGGGGCGAGATGATCGGGCTCCGCGGCGAGATGACCGCACGACTCGACGGCCTCGATCACCGCCTCGACCGATTGGAGGTGAAGGTCGACGATCTCGACAAGGAGATGACGAACCTCGCAGCGCGGTTCTGGCGCTCCCAGTAGCGACCTGCGGTCAGGCGCGTGCGGTCGCGCGCTGCACCTCGCCGGAGAGGACGACCGTCCGAGCCGGCTGCACGTCTCCCCTGATCCGTTCGAGCAGCATCCGCGCCGCCGTCACGCCCATGTGCCGCGCCGGCAACCGCACGACGGTCACAGCGGAGGGAGACAGCGTCGTGAAGGGCAGCGATCCGATCACCGCGACACCGAGTTCCGGAGGGGTGAGGCCGCGCTCCGTGAGGACCTGGATCGCGCCGACGCCGATGAGGTTGTTCCCGGCGACGACCGCGTCCGGCGGCTCCGGCAGCGCGAGGAGTTCCTCCATGGCCGCACGCCCGCCGTCGACGCGGAACGTCGCGAAGCGCTGCAGCGAGGACAGCTCGTGATGGGGATCCATCGCCGAGAGGGCTCCCCGCCAACCTTCCGCCCGCTCGGCCGCGGTGTCGATGTGCGCGGGCCCCCCGATGTACGCGATGCGGCGATACCCGGCGTCGAGCAGGCTCTGCGTCGCTGCGGCTCCCGCCTCCCGGTTGGCCATCACCACGCCGTCGATGTCGGCGGCCGTGCGACGGTCCACGGCGACCACGGGCCGCCCCGTCGCCCGCACCGGCGCGAGATCCGAGTGCTCATCCGCCGTCGCGATGATCACCCCCGACATGTTCTCGGCGATCGCGATCCGGAGGTACGTCGCCTCCTTCTCGACCTGGGCGTCGGAGTTGCAGAGTACGACGGAGTACCCCGCTTCGGACGCCGCGTCCTCCACCCCACGCGCCATCTCGGTGAAGTACGGGTTCTCGATGTCCGGGATCACCAGGGCGATGACCTCGGAGCTCTGGGTCCGCAACGTGCGCGCCGTCCGGTTCGGCGTGAATCGGAGCTCCTCCGCCGCCGCCCGCACGGCCGCCGCCTTCTCCTCCGACACGCTCGTGCCGTTGAAGACGCGTGAGACCGTGGCCGGCGAGACGCCGGCCCGCCGCGCGACGTCGTAGATCGTGGCCATGGGCACCCACTGTAACCGGTTTCAGCCCTCAGACCTCCGCGAGGAATCGATCGAGAGTCACCCCGAGAGCATCCAGCCGGGCCCGAGCCGCGTCCGAGAGCGGTCGGAACGGACGACGGCAGTCGCCCAGTGCTCCGGCGCCACCCGCGCTGCGACCGGAGAGGTACTTCGCCGCAGGGAAGACGTCGATCGCGACCAGCTCGGCGATGACATGGTTGATCCGGCTCTGCACCCGCTGCGCTCCGGCCAGGTCGCCGACGTCGAGGAGGCGACGCGCCGCCTGGAAGAGCTCGACCTGCAGCCCGACGGTCGTGCCGATGGTCCCGCGGGCGCCGGCGGCGAGCGCCGGCACGAACACCTCGTCGAAGCCGTTGATGTAGGCCTTGTCGGGGAAAGCCGTCTTCATGCGCTCCAGGGCGTACATGTTGTGCGCGGTCTGCTTGAGTCCGATCACCCGATCGTCGTCCAGGAGCTCGCCGGCCGTCTCGACCGTGAACTCCGTCCCGGTGAACTGCGGGATGTTGTAGACGATGAGCGGGAGATCCACGGCGTCCAGCACCGCGCGGTAATGGTCGAGGACGGCCTCGATGCCGAACGAGTAGTAGATCGGCGGGATCATCGAGAGCGCGGATGCGCCGGCCTGCTGCGCCCGTCGCGCGAGCTCGATGGCCTCCCTCGTGGACAGCGCGCCGACGTGGGCGACGACGGGTATCCGCCCTTCCGCGGCGCTCACCGCGGTCTCCACCACCGCGGTCCGCTCGTCCGCCGACAGGAGGAGGCCCTCCCCCGACGACCCGCAGCAGTAGATCCCCTCGACCCCGCGCGCCACGTAGTCCCCGATGAGCGTCGAGAGCAGCCCGGTGTCGACCGCCCCCTCCGCGTCGTAGGGCGTGGCGATCGCCGCCATCAACACCCCGAGGTCCGCCGCGGTGGTCACCATGCCGTCCACCCCCCGTCCACGACGAGGTTCGCTCCGGTCATGTAGCGCGAGGCATCGGAGAGCAGGAAGACCGCGGCACCGTTGAAGTCGGTCGCCTCCGCCATCCGCCCGATCGGGATGCGCGCCGTGTAGTTCTGCCGGAAGGTCGCGTCCTGCGTGTCTCGGCCGACGCCGGACGGAGTGAGGGTGTTGACCCGGATCCCCTGCCGCCCCCAGTACGTCGCGCAGTAGCGCGTGAGGTTGTAGAGCCCCGACTTCGCCGCCGAGTACGCCACCGGCTTCACGAACGGCACCCCGGTCTGCTCCTCCTTGTAGGCGTAGATGTCCTGCACCGGGGACACCATTCCGTAGATCGAGCCGACGTTGATGATCGAGCCCGGCTTCCCGACGGCGCGCATCCGGGCACCGGCCGCCTGCGTCACGAGGAAGGTGCCGACGAGGTTCACGTCGACCACCTCCCGGAACACGTCGAGGGGGAAGTCCTCGAACGGGCCGGAGACCTCGGGCGGCGCGCTCGGCTGGGTGTCCAGTCCCGCGTTGTTGATCACGCCGTCCGGCGCCGCACCCCACGCCTCGACGATCGCATCGAGGCCGGCCTCGACGCTGTCCTTCGAGACGATGTCCACGGAGACGCCGAGGAGGCGCGGGCTGTCGGCGATCTCGGGGAACGTCTCCTGCAGGCGCGCGGCGTCGACGGTGCGCGATGCCACGGCCACCCGGGCACCGCGCCCGTGCAGCTCGCGGACGAAGGCCGAGCCGATCTGGCCGAGGCCGCCGGTGACGAGGATGATGCGGTCGGTGAGGTCGAAGATGTCCGCCATGTCGTTCGTGTCCCTCAGCTCACCGCGTGCCGCGCGAGGTTCTCGCGGTCGTACTCCAGGCCGTTCCCCGGCGCTCCGGTCGGGACGAAGAACCCGTTCTGCGGCCGCTGCGGCACGATGACGCCCAGGTCGGTGAGCGTGCCGCCGTCCGTCATCTCGCCGAACAGGGCATTGGGCACCGCGCAGAGCACGTTGGCCGTGAGCTCCATCACGAAGTGCGGCGTCATGGGGGCGTTGTACGCCCGGCCCAGGGCGGCGATGTCCATGTAGGGCGTGATGCCGCCGACACGACCGACGTCGGCCTGGATGAAGTCGCACGCGTCGGCGAGGAGGTACTGGTTGAACTGCTGGAGCGTGTAGACGTTCTCGCCCAGGCCGATCGGGATCGGAGAGCGCGCCCGGAGGCGGGCGTGCGAGGCGACGTCGTCCACGCGCAGCGGCTCCTCGACCCAGTACAGGTTGAGGTCGCGGAACCGGGTGACCGCCCGGACCGCCTCTCCGTAGGTCCATCCCTGGTTGGCGTCGACCATGAGCGGGTACTCGCCGACGGCCTCGCGGATCTTGGTGAGCCGGTAGACGTCCTCCTCGAGGTCCGGCTTGCCGACCTTGACCTTCCCGGCGGCGTACCCGTCGGCCTTCCACTCCTTGACCTGCTCGACGACCTCCTCGGCGGACAGGTTGAGGTTGATGCCGCTGCCGTACAGCGCGACCCGGTCGCGCACCTGCCCGAGGAGCTTCGCGAGAGGCTGCTGGTAGTGCAGCCCCAGCAGATCCCACAGCGCCACGTCGATCGCGGCGAGCGCGAGCGTGGTGGTCCCGCCGGGGCCGTTGTCGCGGAGATGCTGCCAGGAGTGCTGCCAGACGGCTCGCGGATTGACCTCATGGCCGATGAGCGTGGGGATGAGCTCGCGCAGCGCCGCCATCATCATCTGGCCGCCGACGCCGGAGGTGTGGCTGAACCCGGTGCCGACCAGGCCGGTGTCGGTGGTGATGTCGGCGAGGATGATCTCGATGTGGGTCACCCGATGGATCTGGTCCCCCCACGGCCCCTTGGGGAGGGGGATGCGGGAGAGCTGGAGGTCGATCGATTCGATTTTCATGCGTGGTCCTTCCGGGACGACGAGGAGGGGTCGGAGGGGGCGTCAGCCCTTGACGGCGCCGGCGGCGAGTCCGGCGACGAGGCGCTTCTGCACGAGGAGGAAGCCGACGACGACGGGGAGCACCGAGAGCACGCCGCCCGCGGTGAGCAGATCCCACCGGATCTGGTACTCGCCGATGAACAGGTGCAGGCCGACCGGCAGGGTGCGGGTCGCCGTCTGCGAGGTGAACGTGAGGGCGTAGAGGAACTCGTTCCAGGTGAGGATGAACGCGTAGGTTCCCGCCGCCACCATCCCCGGCCGCAGCAGGGGCAGCAGCAGGATGCGGATGATCTGCCAGGACGAGGCCCCGTCGATCTGGCCGGCCTCCTCGATCTCGCGCGGGATCGAGTCCGCGAAGCCCTTGAGCAGCCAGGTGGCGAACGGCGTGGCGAACGCGGCGTGGACCAGTGCGAGGCCCAGCGTCGTGTCCATCAGCCCCATCCCACGGAGCTGCCCCTGCAGCGAGATCACGAGCAGCACGGCGGGGAACATCTGTGCGAGCAGCAGCCCGATCATGACGGCCCCGCGGCCGCGGAAGTCGAACCGCGACATCGCGATCGCGGCGCCGGTGGAGACGACGAGGGTCACCGGGACGGCGATCGCGGCGACGGTGAGGCTGTTCCGCAGATAGGTCAGGAACGGCGTGGTCGACAGCAGCTCGGCGTAGGAGGCGGTCGTGAACTCCGAGGGGATGAGGTTCGCTCCGGCGCCGGCGAGCTGATCCCGGGGCGTGAGCGACGTCAGCAGCATGACGATGTACGGCCCGAGCACCATCGCGAGGACGCCGAGGAGGGCGATCGCGAAGCCGGTCCTTCCCGCGAAGCGGCCGAAGCGGACGGGGGCGGTCGTCGTACTCATCGCGTGGTGTCCTTCCGGGTGAGGCGCACGTAGAGCGCGATGAAGACGGCGAGGAACAGGGCCTGGATGACGGCGTACGCCGCGCCGGCACCGAAGTCGCTGGCCTTGTAGGTCGTCAGATACGACTCGAGCGCCAGCGTCGTCGAGGACGTGCCCGGCCCGCCGCCGGTGAGGATGAAGATGAGGTCGACGTAGTTCGAGGTCCAGATCAGGCGCAGGAGCGTCGTGATGAGGATCGTCGGGAGGATGGCGGGCAGCACGACGTGACGGAACACGCCGACCGGCCCGCATCCGTCGATCTGCGCGGACTCCTTGAGCTCGCCGGACACGCTCTGCAGCGCCGCGAGGATCATGATCGCGAAGAGCGGGATGCCCTGCCAGACGTCGATCATCACGAGGGTCGGCAGCGCGGTGCTGTTCTGCGACAGGAACTCGATCGGGGCGTCGATGACCCCGGCGTTCAGCAGCCACTGATTGAGGACGCCGTTGTTCGGATCGAGGATCCACTTCCACATCAGCGCGACCAGGACGCTGGGCGTCGCCCACGGGATCATGATCAGCCCGCGGTACACGCCCCGCAGCGGGAAGCGGTTGTTCAGCATGAGCGCGAGCGACAGCCCGCCGATCAGCTGGAGGGAGACGGCGCCGAACGTCCAGATGGCCGTGCGGCCGAGCGTGGGCAGGAACTCCGCCGTGCCGATGACACTGGCGAAGTTCTGGAACCCGACGAACTCGAGCACGCCGGTGAAGACGCTCACGTCGTTGAACGAGAACCAGATCGAGCGGATGAGCGGATACCCGGCGAAGACCGCGACCAGCGCGATCGCCGGCGCGAGCAGGACGAGCGGGGCGACCGACCCGCGGCGAGCGCGTCGCCGGGGCCGGGTCACCGGCCGGCGCGGGGCCGGCCGGCCGGTGACGACCGCTTCCGTGAGAGTGGATCTTGCCATGTCGGTCCTCAGCGCAGCACGTCGGACATCTTCGTCAGCACGTCCTGGCTGCTGATCTCACCCTGGAACGCCTGCTGGATGAGCGGGTTCCACTCCTTGGCGGCGAGCTCCGCCACCCCCTCCAGCGCCGGCCAGGTCTTGGCGGTGGGGATCGCGTCGACCGCGACCGCGAGCTGCGGGTCGGACGAGTACGCCTCGGTGTCGATCACCGACCCGAGCACGGGCAGCTGGCCCTGCGGCGAGGCGGAGATCTTCTCCATCTGCGCGTCCTCGCTCAGCCAGGAGATCCAGGTCCACGCGGCGTCCTTCTTGTCGGAGCCCTCGAGGATGACGTTGCCGCTCATGCTGCCGAGTGTCGCGCCCGGCTTCCCGTCCTCCGTGGGGATCGGGACGACGCCGAGCTTGTCGCCGAAGACGCCCTGCAGCTCCTTCAGGGAACCCGGGTGGTGGATCATCATGCCGGTGAGACCCTCGACGAAGTTCGTCTTGACGTCGGCGAAGGCGGCCGTGATCGATCCGGGGGGCGCGGCCTGCAGGTCGGTGACGATGCTGAGGTAGTCCTCGTTCACCGCGACGCCCTTCGCGTCGTCCAGGACGACCTCGCCGGAGTCGTCGACGACCGACGCGCCGCCGGCGTACATCCATGCGAGCCACTGGTCCTGTCCGCCCGCACCGCCGCGGACGTCGATGCCGTACCGGCCGTCGCCGGTGAGGGCCGCCGCCGCGTCGAGGAGGTCCTGCTGGGTGCGCGGCGCCTCGAGCCCGAGCTCCTCGAAGTAGTCCACGCGGTAGTAGAGGTAGAGCGTCGTGTACTGGTGCGGCAGCATGTAGACGGCGTCCTCGCCGGGCAGCTGCCCCGTCGCCCAGAGCGAGTCGACGACGTCGTCCGAGGCGTCCCAGCCATCGACGTACGGGGTGAGGTCGGCGATGGCGCCCTGCGGCGCGAACTGCCCGAGCCACCAGTCCTTGCTGCGGGCGGCATCCGGTCCGGTGCCGTTCATCGCAGAGGACACGAGCTGGTTCTGGTACTGGTCGAGGGGGATCGTCTCCAGCACGACCTCCACCTCGTCCTGCGCGTCGTTGAACTCGTCCGCGAGCTCCGTCCAGGTGGGGTCGGTCGCGTCGTCCTGCCAGAGCCAGTAGGTGATCTCGACGGGACCGTCGCCCTCGCCCGTCGGGGCGCCTCCGGCGCAGCCGGCGGTGAGGGCGACCACGCCGAGGACGGCCAATCCGGGGAGGAATCGGGTGGATCTCATGATGCGTACTCCTTCGTCGATCAGATGAGGGTGGTGCGAAATCGATTTCAAAACGGGTGCGGCAGAACGCGCCGGTGCGGGGAGGGGTCAGACCGGCAGCGCGGCCGTGGTGCCGAAGTCGATGTCCGGGTAGCGGTTGCGGACGCCGTAGAAGTGGGCGTCGAGCTCGTGGACGGCTCGGCGGGTGTCGCCGGCCTCGATCGCGTCGACGATGCGACCGTGCATCGCGGCGATGGCGGGGTCCTCCTCCACGGGCTCCTCCCGTCGCGCGGCCGCGAAGACGACCCAGAAGGACTGCAGGAACTGGTCCACGAACGCATTGCGCATCGGCGCGAGCAGCCCGCGGTGGAACTGTTGGTCGAGCTCCGCGAAGCTCTCGTTGCGCAGGGCTCGCTCCACCATCTCCTCCGAGAGCAGACGCAGGCGGGTCAGGTCGCTCGGTTGCAGGCGCGGGATGACCAGGGGAAGCAGCGAAGTCTCCAGCGCGTGACGGACTTCCAGGAGCTCGCGGGTGGCGGCCTCCGGGTCGTCGACGAAGCCGATCCAGCGGGTGGCGAGATCGGCGGCACGGAACCCGCGCCACACGCGGCGCGCGCCCTGCCGAGAGGCCACGATGCCGAACGCTTCGAGCACGCTGAGGGCCTCGCGGATGCGCTGCCGTCCCACCTCCAGCACGGCGCCGAGTTCGGCCTCGGTGGGCAGCGGGTCGCCGATCTCCAGCCCGGAACGCTGCAGGTGCTGAGCCAGACGTCGAGCGAGCGCGTCTGACAAGTCGGAACCGGTGATCTCGATCTTGTCTGACATGTCCCGTTCGCTCCTTCGCGACATCGGCGGAATTTCCGTTCCTGAGCCTAGACACTCTCCCTGCGTGTCGTCAAGTAGGCTCCTGACTGCGCTCACTTGTCGGACAAGTAAAGGCGAGCCCATGCAGAAATGCCGCGACCCGAAGGCCGCGGCATCCCGCCCGTGTATGTCCCGGAGTCGTGTCAGCGGTGCGTGGCCACCACCTGTGCGACGGCGGCCCGCTCGTCGGCGGAGGGTTCGGCGATCGCCATGCGGCAATGCGTGTCCACGACGTCGAGCACGCGGTACGCCTCCTTCATGCGCGCCATGTCGCCGCCGATGAGCGCGACGACGTCGTCGACGGCTGCCTGTGCCGCCGCGATGGCCTCGGCATCTCCGGAGCGCCCGGCATCGGCGAGGGCGCGGAAGGGCTTCGGCGTCACGGAGGAGACGCCCGAGACGACACCCTGCGCCCCCGCCTCGACGGCCGCGATGAGGTCGCGGTCGGCGCCGGTGTAGAGCTCGAAGCCCGTCGGCACGGCCGCACGATAGGCCGCGATGTCGTCGAGCGACAGCTCGCTCACCTTCGCTCCCACCACGTTCGGAAGCGCGGCGATGCGCACGAGCAGCTCCGGCGAGACCGGGTTCCCGCTACGCGCGGGGTAGATGTAGACGTACAGGCGCCCGTCGCCCACCGCCGCGGAGACGGCGCGGTAGTAGTCGAGGATCGCGTCGTCCGTGGCGCGCAGGTAGTACGGCGTGAGCGCGGCGAACTCGGTGGCCCCGAGCTCCTTCGCGATGCCGACCAGACGCACGGCCTCGAACGTGCTCGGCTGCCCGACGTGCACGATGACGCGCATCCGGTCGGCCAGCTCCTCGAGCGCCGCGGCCACGAGCGCCCGGAACTCGTCCGCGTCCACCGCGGGGAACTCGCCCGTGGTGCCGAGGACGAAGGCGCCCTCGTTGCCCGAGTCGGCCACGAATCGGAAGATCGCGCGCGACCCCTCGAGATCGAGGGTCCCGTCACGGTCGAACGCGGTCGGGACGGCGGTCAGGATGTCGTAGCGGGTCACTTCTCGGTCTCCTCGGAGGTCGTGCTCTTGCGGTTCTTGCGGTCAGCGCGTCCCCGGCGCGTACCCGCGTCGACGTTGCGGACGGTGGAGGTGAGCAGGTCGGGCTGCGCGGCGAGCTCGTCGTGCGCCTTCTCGATCTGCACGATGCTGTCGGTGTGGAGGATCGAGTCCTCCAACGAGGCCCGCTCGGCGCGGGGCGTGCGGGCGGCGCGGATCGCGGGCATCACGATCGACAGCACCGCGAGCGCGAGCAGCACGAGGGCGATCGGGCTGACGACCTCGAAGAACGGCCGCGTCGGCAGGATCGCCAGCGTGCGGGCGAGGTTCTCCTCGGCGAGCGGACCGAGCAGCAGGCCGAGCACCACGGGTCCTGCCGGGACCTGCATGCGCTTGAGCAGCACGCCGATCACCCCGAAGACGAGCATCGTGACGACCGTCGACAGGCTGTTCGAGGTGGCGTAGGTGCCGATGATGCAGAAGATGAGGATGCCGCTCCACAGATACGGCTGCGGCACGTCGAGCAGCTTGACCATGCCCTTCATCCGCACGAGGCTCAGCGCGAGCGACAGGAGGGTCGCGACGAGCATGATGCCGACGATCGAGACGACGAGGTCGGGGCGGTTGGTGAACAGCGTGGGCCCGGGGGTGATGCCCCAGATGATCATCGACCCGATCATGACCGCCATCACGGAGTCGCCGGGGATGCCGAGCGCCATCGTGGTGGTGAGCGAGCCGCCGAGCGTGGCGCTGGAGGCGGTGTCGGACGCGGCGACGCCCTCGATCGACCCCTTTCCGAACATCTCCGGGTGCTTCGACGCCTTCCGCGCCCGCTCCCAGCCGATGAGCCCGGCGATGTCGCCGCCGGCCGCGGGGATGAGGCCGACGCCGAGGCCGACCGCCCCGCCGACCGCGGTGGCCCGTCCGCTCTGCTTCAGCTCGGCGCGGTTCGGCCACCACCGGCCGAGGCTCGAGATCGGTCGGACGTGCGACTTCCGGTGCGTGAGGAGCTGATCGAACAGCTCGGCGATGCCGAAGAGACCGATGATGACGGCGATGAAGTTCACGCCCTCGACGAGTTCCAGCACGCCGAACGTGAAGCGCTGGTCGGCGGTGGCCGCGTAGGTGCCGACGCTGCCGAGCATCAGCCCGAAGAGACCGGCCAGGATGCCCTTGAGCATCGACTTCGACGAGATGCCGATCATGATCGCGATGCCGAAGACGACGAGCGCGAACAGCTCGGGCGACTTGAAGTAGTCCCGGGCGAAGCTGGCGATCGGCACGGCGGCGACCGAGAAGAGCACGAGCGAGGCGAGGATGCCGACGGCCGACACGATCGCGGAGATCGTCAGCGCCAGACCGGCCCTGCCCTGCTTCGCCATGGGATAGCCGTCGAGGGTGGTGGCGATGGAGGCGGGTGTCCCCGGGGTGTTGATGAGGATGGACGGCACCCGGTCGCCGAAGTTCGCCGCGACGTAGATCGTCAGGAGCACCGCGAGGCCCTGCACGGGCTCCAGGGTCATGGTGAAGCCGGCGGCGAGTGCGACGGCCATGGTCGCGGTGATGCCGGGGAAGGCGCCGACCATGAAGCCGAGCACGAGGCCGACTGCCATGTACAGCAGGATCGAGATGTCGAGGAGCGAGTTCAGCCCCTCCAGGAGCGCGTTCACAGGGGGATCCTCAGGAGCATGCCGAAGACGACGTAGACGAATGCCGTGACGGCGGCGGAGTAGATGACGAGGCTCAGCCAGCGGCGGTGGCCGTAGAGGAGCATCAGTGCGGCCATGAGCAGGGCACAGGCGATCGGGAAGACCTCGATCCGGTAGCCGAAGAGGATGACCGAGCCGAGGGACCACAGCGCGATGAAGGCGCCGGCGATCGCGATCGTCGCGATCACCCGGAGGACGCCGCCCGGCTGGATGCGCTCGAGATCCTCACGCGTGGGTGCCGGTCGCGTGATCGCCACGGCGAGCAGGGCGATCGCGATCACGACGCCGGTCACGCCGATGACGAGCGGCCAGAAGCGGGCGTCGATCTGTCCGGGGGCGGCCTCGCGGCGCAGCGGGATCTGCGTGGCGAGGAAGAGGTAGCCGGCGGTGATCGCGAGGGCGACGGCGGCGAACGCGATCTCGAGGGGACGGGAGGCGGTCGCTCCCTCGTAGCCGCCCGGCGCGACCGGCTCGGCCGCGGTGTCGGGGCTGGTCATGGTGCTCCTTCGTCGGAGGACCCGGTGGGGTCGGCGCGTGCCGACCCCACCGGAGGTGTTCAGCCCAGGAGGTCCTGGAACAGGGCGAACTGGTCGTCGACGAACCCGGTCCACTCCTCGGAGTCGCGGTAGACCACGAGGTTGCCGGCGTCGGCCTGGAACTTCTGGTAGCTCTCGGACTCCACGGCCTCCTTGACGGCGGCTTCGAGGGCGTCGTGCACGTCGTCCGGCAGTCCGGCCGGTGCGTAGATGCCGCCCCAGCCGCCGAAGACGACCTCTTCGCCGATGGCCTCCTCGACCGTCTCGACATCCTCCGCGTCGGGGTGACGCTCGTCGTTCATGACCGCGAGGATGCGGACGGCCTCGCCCTGCGCGAGCGCCTCGCCGAGTCCGGAGACGGCGGCGACGGTCTCACCGGACGCGGCGGCCGCGACCGCCGTGGCGCCGCCGTCGTAGGGGACGGGGGTGAAGTCGGCGTCGGTCGCCTGGCCGAGGCCGAGGGTGGCGGCCTCCCAGATCGAGCCGGCACCGGAGTTCGCGACCGTGACCGCGCCGGACTTCGCCTGCGTCACGAGGTCGTCGAGGGTCTCGATGCCGCTGTTGGCGCCCACCGTGATGACGCCGGGAGCGAGCATGATCTGGCCGAGCAGGTCGAAGTCGTCGGGCAGCACGTCGGCGCTCTGGGTCGTGTTGAGCATCGCGATCTCGACGGGCGCGAAGCCGATGACGTAGCCGTCCGGATCCTGCGAGCCGACGTACTCCATCGCGAGCGCTCCCGCGGCACCGGGCATGTTCTCCGGGATCACGCTGACACCGAGGATCTTCTCGAGCTCGGTGGCGAGCGCGCGGGACGACAGGTCGGAGCCGCCGCCGGGATTGGCCTGGATGATCAGCCGGATGTCGTCCTCGGGATAGGTCGAGGCGGCCCCCTCGCTCTCGTCGACCTTCGTGCAGGCCGACAGCACCAGAGCGGTGGCGGCGAGGGCGGCGAAGGCAGCGGCCGCCCGAGTGATGCGCATGCGGGGCATCTTTGCTCCTCTACGTGGGTCGACCGTGTTGTCGACACCGCGAGGTTACCAGTGTTGACTGTTAACAGTCAACACTGGTAGGCGTCACCGCACCCGGCTCACGGCCAGGAGGTGCGGGCTGAGCTCCCGGATTCCGGGAACGGTGCTCCCGGCTCGCGCCAGCAGGAGAGCCGCCTGTGTGAGCGCCGTCTCCTCCGCAGGCATCTCCTCCAGCAGCAGCCCGCCGGGCCCTTCGACGCCATGGACCTCCACAACGTCGAGTCCGGCGGCGGCGGCCTCCTCGGCGAGCGAATCCGCCGTGTGGAAGTGCCCGGCAGGGAAGCGACCTCGCGAGGAGGGCGCCCCGTGCTCCAGCAGTGCGCGGTGTTCACCGTCGAGGTGGAGGTCGGTCACGCCCAGCGCGAGCTGACCGAATCCGACGAATCGCGAGAGGCCTGCCGCGAACACCCAGCCGCCGGATCGCACCACCCGTGCGGCCTCGCCGAGCGCCTGGGGCGGTCCGCGCGATCCGCCAGGTGGTACAGCGGACCGAGGAGAAGAGCGGCATCGAAGCTGTCCGCGGTGAACGGCAACGAGCGCGCGTCCCCTACACGAGCATCCACGCCCCGCTGCGCCGCGCTGTGGACGTGCCCGCGCACCGGGTCGACGAGGATGACCTGATGGCCACGGTCCAGGAGCGACCGCGCATGGACGCCCGCCCCGCCTCCGACATCGATGACGCGACCCTCGGGGAGGTGCGCGGCGATCAGCTCCTGGATGCGCTGGTGCTCCAGAGGTCCTTGCGCCGAGCGGGTCGTCAACCGCGCCGATTCGTCGAACTGGTCCTCGTAGTAGTCGCGGATCCGCTCATCGAGCTCACGCTGGTCCATGGTCGACCTCCGATCGGTAGGCCTCCATCATCCACGCCGACCCGATCCGTCGACGAGCGCCAGGCGGACATGGCCGCCTGGCGCTCTGCCCCTCCGGGGTCTAGCCGGCCGTGGCGTTCTCGTACGCCCGCATCGCCGCCTCCTGCGCCTCCTTCAGCGCGTCCTCGGGAGACTTGTCCCCGAGGAGCGCTGCGGTGATGGCGTTGTTGAGTTCGTTCTGGATCTCCTGGCCCGCGGGCGAGGAACCGAAGGACTGTCCGTAGTCCACCACGTCGTAGTAGGTCGAGATGACCTGGTCGAAGCCGGCGTTGCCGCTGTCCGTCACGAAGGTCTCACGGATCGACTGATCGGCGGACGGCGATCCGGTGAAGAGCCCGGTGTTGATACCGCCGTCGGTCTTCAGCGTCTCGGTACGGGCCTCGCCCGCCGCGTTCCAGGCGTCGTCCGAGGTGAGGTTCACCATCCAGGCGCACGCCGCCGCGGGGTTCTCCGCGCCGGCCGGGATCACGAACGCGGTGCCGGACGCGACCGAGAACGGCTCCCCGTCGGCATTCCGGAACGGCACAGCCTCGAGGTCGATCTGGTCGGCGTAGGGGCTGAGCACGTTCGGATACCACTGCGCGTTCACCTGCGCGCCAACCTGCTGGGCGACGAACTGGTTCTGGTCGCCGAAGGCGTCGAACGAGTCGGTGAAGCTCTTGACGGCCGCGAAGCCGCCCTGCGCGTCGGTGATCTGCTTGAGCATCTCGATGCCGGCCACGTTGCTGGGGTCGTCCAGGGTCGGCGCCCCCTTCTCATCGTTGAGCTGGCCGCCCATGCCGAGGATCCACAGCCCGGCCTGACCGGTCGCCACGGGGTCGAACCCGAGCCGCGTCGGCACGCCGCCGGACTCCTGGTACATCTTCTCGATCGCGCCGAGCAGCACGTCGGGCTGCGAGGTGTCGATCTCGTCCGCCGTCACCCCCGCCTCGTCGAGCACGGCCTTGTTCACCAGGATCGCCGGCGGCTGGTAGAACTGCGGCACCGCCCACACGGCATCGTCGTAGGTGACGTCGTCGACGACGAAGGGGTACCAGTGGTCCCGCGGCGAGACGTCCTGGGCGGCGAAGCACTCGTCGAGCGGCATGATGAGGTCCTGCGCGGCATACGTGGTCACGTACCGGCGGTCCATCTGCACGACGTCGGGCACGTCGCCGCTCGCGATCCGCGTGGTGAACTTCTGCGCGTCGAAGGCCGTCGCGTCGAGGTCGACCTCGACGTCCTTCAACTGCTCGGCGGCGTAGTCCATGCGCGAGGTGCCGACGTCGTCGGCGTTCTCGAAGCCCCACGCCTTGAGCGTGCCGCTCGGCTCCGCGCCGAAGTCGGCGTCGGCCGCCTGGTCGTCTCCCCCTCCCCCGCCGCACCCGGCGAGGACGAGGACGGATGCCGCGGCGACCGCGGTGATTCCCAGCATGCGTGTGCGCATGACTGCTCCTTTCGATCTGTGGTTCGTCATCCCTTGCGCCCCTGGGTGGCGACGCCCTCGATGAAGGCACGCTGCCCGAAGGCGAAGAGGATGAGCATGGGGAGGGTCACCAGGAGGGAGGCGACCATGACGTACTGGTAATCACCGTGACCGCCCGCCGTGGGGCTGTACTTGGTCATCGCGTAGGCGATGCCGAGCGGCGCGGTGAACTCGTCCACCGACCCGGCGTTGAGGTAGATGAGGGCGGCCTGCAGGTTGTTCCAGCTCGCCTGGAACTCGAACAGGAACACGATGACGAACGACGGTATCGACAGCGGCATCGCGATCCGCCAGAAGAGGCCCCAGGCGCTGGCCCCGTCGAGCCGCGCCGCCTCGAACAGCTCCCGAGGAAGGCCGAGGAAGAACTGCCGCTGCAGGAAGATGTAGAAGGCCGAGCCGAACAGGTTCATGCCCCACAGCGGCACCCAGGTGCCGAGGAGTCCGGTCTCCTTCCAGATGAGGTAGATCGGGATCATCGTCACCGCGCCGGGGAGCATCATCGTCGCGAGCACGAGGCCGAACAGCAGCCCGCGCCCCGGGAAGCGGAAGTAGGCGAAGCCGAACGCCACGATCGAGCTGGAGATCGCCACGGCACCGGCGGCGAGCAGCGCGATGGCGATGCTGTTGCCCATCCAGTTCAGCAGCGGGAGCTGATTCCACACCTCGACGTAGTTCTCCGGCACGAACGTCTTCGGGATGAGGGCGTTGTCGAACACCTCCCCCCGCGGCTTGAAGCTGGCAGCGATGAGCCACGCGAAGGGGTACAGGAACAGCAGCGCGAACAGCACGAGGATGATGTTCAGCACGATCCGGGCGACGAGGCTCTTCGGCTGTCGCAGGCGCCGTCGCCAGCGCGACCGGGCCGGGGCGGGAGCCGCGACGGCCTCCGGGAGGTCGTCCCCGGTGGCCTCGACGGGGACCTGACGCAGGGTCTGGGACATCAGCGGTCTCCCTCGTAGTAGACGAAGCGGTTGCCGACCTTCACCTGGATGAGCGTGATGATCATGATGATGACGAAGAGCAGCCACGCCATCGCCGCCGCGAAGCCGAAGTTGAACTGCCGGAAGGCCTGTTGGAACAGGTAGATCGCGTAGAAGAGCGACGCCTCAGGAGACGAGTTGCTCTGATCCCGCCAGAACAGCAGATACGCCTGATCGAAGATCTGGAAGGCGGCGATCGAGAGCACGATGACGTTGAAGAACATGGCCCCCGAGATCATCGGCAGGGTGATCGAGAAGAACTTCCTGATCGGTCCCGCCCCGTCGAGCGAGGCCACCTCGTACAGCTCGACCGGCACGTTCTTGAGGGCGGCCAGGAAGATCACCATGGTTCCCGCGACGGTCCACAGCGTCATGATCACGATGCTCGGCTTGACCCACGCGGGGTCGACGAGCCACTGGGGCCCCTGGATGCCGAACAGCCGGAGGAACTGGTTGATCGCTCCGGAGTTGCCGTTCAGGAGGAGGAAGAACACGGCGGCCGTGGCGACGGCCGGGGTCATCTTCGGCAGGTAGTAGAGCACGCGGAAGAATCCCGCGCCTCGCCCGACCCGGTTGAGCAGCAGCGCGAGGACGAGCGCGAACACGATCTCCAGCGGCACCGCCATCACCACGTAGAACAGCGTGTTGGCGAGCGAGACGCCCACCCGCGGATCCTCGAAGAGGTTGGCGTAGTTGTCGATGCCGACCGGGCGCGCGCTGTTCGTGGCGAGGTTGTAGCTGCTGAACGAGATGTACAGGCTGTAGACCATCGCGCCGGCCGTGAAGATGAGGAATCCGATGAGCCATGGCGAGATGAAGAGATAGCCGGCGAGGGCTTCTCGGCGGTTGTACCGGTCCCGCTGGCGGGTCTTGAGCGGCATCCACCTGCCTCCTTTCCAAGGACGCGCAGACACGGCGCTCTGGTCCTGGCGCGATGGTAGATCCGGAGAAGCGGTTCTCCGCGGGGCTTGCGCAGAACCGTTTCCTGTGGTTCACCTGAATGCCGCCGGACGGCCTGGCGCCCCGGGTGCGGTTCCTCCCTAGGATGAGGGGAATAAACACGGAAGAGGGCCGGGGGAATGTTCGACGAGCGACGGCGACAGGCAGCGCTCGAGGAACTGGGGATCCTTGACACGCCACCCGATGAGCGGGTGGATCGGGTGGCACGACTGGCGAAGGAGATGTTCGGCGTGCCGATGGTCAGCGTCTCGCTGATCGATCGCGACCGGCAGTGGCGCAAATCGCAGATCGGCCTCGGGGGGAAGGAGGCACCGCGACAGGATTCGTTCTGCGACTACACCGTGTCGCAGGACCGGACGGTGGTGGTGGAGGATGCGAGCACGACCGACCTCTTCGCCGAGAATCCGTTCGTGACCGGCGACCCGCACCTGCGCTTCTACGCGGCCCATCCGCTGCACGCGCCGGGAGGGGAGCCGGTCGGGACGCTGTGCGTGCTCGACACCGAGCCGCACACGTTCACCGACGCCCAGCAGGACCTCCTGCGCGACCTCGCGTTCTGGGTGCAGACGGAGCTGGCACAGGACGCCGACGTCGACCACGCCGCCGTGGTGCAGCGAGCGCTGCGCCCCCGGGCGCACCCGGAGATCGCCGGATACACGATCGCCGCCGGTGCCGCCCCGCGGGGAACGCTCGCCGGGGACTACTACGACTTCTCGCGCCACGGCGAGGCCCTGCGGGTGACCCTGGCCGATGCCATGGGCAAGGGCACGGGGCCGGCGTTGGTCGCGGCCACGGTTCGGGCGTCCCTGCGCACGGCGCCGGAGCGCTCGCTGTCCGACGCCGTGATCGAGGTGGACCGCCTGCTCGAGGACGATCTCGCGGACACGTCGATGTTCGTCACGGCGGTCGTCGCCGAGCTGCGGCCGGAGACGGGAGAGCTCGAGGTCATCGACGCCGGCCACAGCCTCGCGTTCGTCGTCCGCGCAGACGGGTCGTGGACGCCCCTGCGCTCCACGAACCTGCCCTTGGGCATGGGGATGGGCCTCGCCGACCCCCGGGTCCCGGTGACGACGCGGCTCGAGGTGGGGGACGCCTTCATCTGCTGCAGCGACGGTCTCCTCGACGTCCTCGACGCCGACGACCCGTTCGGCCACGTGGAGCGGGTGCTCACCGCGATGGGACCGGACGGCGCCGTGCGCGAGGCCCTGCGACTCGCGAACGATGAGCGCGCCACCGACGACATCACCGTCGTGGTCGTGCGGAGGGACGCGTGACCGCCCGGTTCGCGACCATCCGCGTCCTCGCGCTGCTGTCGGTCCTACTCGGCGTGAACTACGTCGCCTGGCGCTGGCTGGAGTCGGTGAACTGGTCGGCCTGGTGGATCGCGGTGCCGCTCGTGATCGCCGAGACCTACAGCCTCATCGACACGTTCCTCTTCTGCCTGACGATGTGGCGCGCGAAGGAGCGTCCGGCGCCGGTGTCGCCTCCGCAGGGCACCGTCGACGTGTTCATCACCACCTACGACGAGCCGATCGAGCTCGTCATGACCACCGCGAAGGCGGCGAAGCGGATCGCCTACCCGCACTCGACCTGGATCCTCGACGACGGCTCCCGCCCCGAGCTCGAAGCCGAAGCCCGGGCCGCCGGCGTCGGCTATCTCACGCGTTCCGAGGACTGGACGGGCAAGCCCCGGCACGCCAAGGCGGGCAATCTCAACAGTGCGCTCTTCCAGACCGACGGCGAGTTCCTCCTCATCCTCGACGCCGACCAGGTGCCGGACCCGCTGATCCTGCACCGCACGCTCGGCTACTTCGCCGATGATCCCGACGTCGCCCTCGTGCAGACGCCGCAATGGTTCGTGAACGTCGACGAGGCCGACCCGCTCGGCAGCCAGGCGCCGCTCTTCTACGGGCCGATCCAGCAGGGGAAGGACGGCTGGAACGCCGCCTTCTTCTGCGGCTCGAACGCCGTGCTCCGCCGCGAAGCACTGATGCAGCTCGGCATCGTCGGCTACGTGCGGAACGTGACCGACTCCGCCGCGCGGGCCCTCAAGACGTCCGAGGCCCTCATCGCCCGCGAGGCCGAGGCGGCGACCGACCCGGCGCTCGCCACCGAGCTCGGCGCGCTCCGCATCGCGATCGCGCGCGGACGCAAGGAGCTCACCGCGGGCGAATCGGTCGCCGAGGTGGCCGCCCGCGTGGGGGAAGCCGTCGACAGCGCCTCCCGCATCCTCGTCGCCCACGACCTGGAAGGCATCCGTGCCGACCTCGCGGTGATCGAGTCCCTGCCGGTGCAGCAGGACGCGGAGCTCCGGCAGGTGATCGTGGACGAGGCCGGACTCGACGCGCTCGCCGCGTCCGACCTCTCCCCCCTCACCGCCGTCGAGGCCGTCCGCGGACTGCTCGATGCGCTCCGCCTCGACCGTGCGGATGAGGCGCAGCCGATCCTCCCCCTCGCCACGATCTCGGTGACCGAGGACATGGCGACGGCGATGCAGCTGCACGCCCTCGGCTGGAAGAGCGTCTACCACCACGAGATCCTGGCTCACGGGCTCGCCCCGGAAGACCTCCGGACGATGCTCACGCAGCGGCTGCGGTGGGCCCAGGGGACGCTGCAGGTCATGCTGCGCGACAACCCCCTGGCCAAGCGAGGACTCTCGGTGGGGCAGCGCCTCATGTACTTCGCGACGATGTGGAGCTACCTCTCGGGCTTCGCCGCGATCGTCTACCTCGCCGCCCCGGTGATCTATCTCGTGTTCGGCGTGCTCCCCGTCACCGCCTGGTCGGTCGACTTCTTCGCGCGCTTCCTGCCGTACTTCCTCGTCAATCAGGCGCTGTTCCTCGTGGTCGCGAAGGGGGTGAAGACCTGGCGAGGTCAGCAGTACTCGCTTGCGCTGTTCCCCGTGTGGATCCGCGCGTGCTGGACGGCCTTCGCCAACGTGGTGCTCGGCCGACCGCTCTCCTTCGCCGTGACCAGGAAGGACGGCCGCGATCCTCGGGGCATCCCGTGGCGCGAGATCTGGCCGCAGCTCACCGCCATGGTCGTCCTCGTGATCGCCCTCATCATCGGGGTCGCCCGGGTCATCGTCGGCACCGGCGACGGCACCGGCACCCTCGTCAACACCGCCTGGGTCCTGTACGACCTGGTCGTCCTCAGCGTCATCATCCAGGCGGCACGCTACCGCGGTCCGGCCGCGAAGGTCCTCGAGAAGGAGTCGAATGAACGTCAGCACTGACACCAGGGACGGCTATGCCGTCGTCACGATCACGGGCCGCCTGACCGCCTCAGGAGCGCCGTTGCTGCGCAACGCGGTGAGCGACCTCGTCGCCGCGGGGCAGCCGCGCATCGCGATCGATCTGAGCGGCACCGAGTTCGTCGACTCCTCCGGTCTCGGCGCCCTCGTCGGCGGCCTCAAGAGCGCCCGCGTGGCCGGCGGCGATCTGCGCATCGCCGCCGTTCCCGAGGCCGTGCGCACCGTCCTCCACCTCACCAACCTGGATCGCGTGCTCCGCGACTACCCGACGCCGGAATCGGCGTTCGATGGACGCTGACACCCGGGCCTTCCACATCGACGGGCCCGCCGGGCTCGCCCTCGTCGACCGCGCCCTCGACGAGCTCGACCGGCTGTGGCCGCTGGCTCCGGAGGTACCTGCCCAGGATCAGGTGCTGTTCACCCTGGCGCTGAGCGAGGTCACGACCAACGTCGCCCAGCACAATGAGCACGCGGACGTCGTGCTGAGCATCGACGTCCGCGTGACGGCGGAGGAGCTGCGCGCCTACATCCGCGACACCGCACCGCCGGCACCGATCGACTGGGACGCCGTGTCGATGCCGGGCGAGGAGGCGGAGAGCGGACGCGGGCTCGCGCTGTCGCAGGCCGCGCTCGACGAGTTCACCCACACGGTCACCGATCTCGGCAACACCTGGGTCCTCGTCCGGCGCGTGGATCCCGCGCGCGAGGCGGGCGACTGACCGGTCAGGCGAGCCAGGCCGGCGCGCGCCCGCGGAGGGCCGCGGCGTCGATGGAGTAGCGCCCGGCGCCGGTGAGCGCGAGCGCGAGAGCCGCGGCGCCGAGCACGGCGACGAACTCGTAGCCGCCGGCCGTCACCCACAGGCCGGCGGGCAGGTGCACGAGCACGAGTGCCACCAGCATGTCGACGGCGAGGAGGATGCCGACCGGGCGCGTCAGCAGGCCGAGGATCAGCAGGATCCCGCCGATGAGCTCGAGGAAGGCGACGACGGGTGCGGCGATCTCGGCGAGCGGGACCCCCATGCCGGCGAAGCTGCCGATGGTGCCGGGGATCGTGAACTCGAAGATCTTCTGAGCGCCGTGGGCGGCGAAGATCGCGCCGACGACGATGCGCAGGACGAGGAGTCCGAGCGACGAGGCGGAGGTGGCGGAGGCTGTGGTGTTCGTCATGAGGAGGTTCTTCCTTCGTGGCAGGACACCCGCGCGGGCGCGGACCAGGGCTCTTGCCCTGGCCCCCACGGTAGGAACCGTTCTTTTCCGTCCGCTGAACGCCTCGGCGCCGGCGGACGCAGGCTCAGCGGGAGCCGACCTCGTGGAGCATCCGCTCCCGGGCGCCGTCGAGGTGAGCCGAGAGGACCGCGGCGGCGTCCTCCGGGGCTCCCGTGCGCATGACGTCGAGCAGCGTCACGTGATCGTCCGACGACTCGTGCAGGTCCTCGTCGTGGTTGATCGTGACCTCGAGGAGGGCCGTGAAGGTCGGGAGGTACTGGTTCCAGGCACCCTCCAGCCGGGGGTGATCGGCGAGGGCGTAGATCTGGGAGTGGAAGTCGAGGTCGGCCGTGACGAAGGCCGCATGGTCGCCGGCGTCCGCGGCCTCGGCCATGCGTTGGACGGCGTCGGCCATCGGCTGCCACCGCTCGTCGTCGTCGACCCGCATCGCGCGCGAGAGGGCGAGCTGCTCCAGCGCGCCCCGGAGGCTGTAGAGCTGGTCGACGTCGTCGCTCGTGAGGCCCACGATGTAGACGCCGCGGGGACGCTGCACCTCGACGAGCTTCTCGAAGCTGAGCTGGGTCAGGGCATCGCGCACGGGGCCGCGGCTGACGGCGAACTCCTCGGCGAGGGCCTCCTCGGTGAGGCGGGCCCCCGGGGCGAGCTCCCCTCGCACGATGCGCTGGCGCAGCACGCGTGCGACCTGCGCTCCGAGCGACTCCCCGCGCGTGACGGTCTGCGTCATGGTGACCTCCTGTTAACAGTTGACAGGATACACACCGGGGTGCGCGGTCAGGCTCCGGAGCGCGGACTCCAGAGCACGAGCTCCGTCGAGCGCCGGATGCGGCGGCCGCTCGGCATGGGCACGACGCCCGCGGAGCCGGCGGCGAACACCCGCACGCCGGGGCGGTTCTCCCGCTCGGCACGGAGGGCGCCCTCCAGCGCGAGCACGCGATCGCGCAGCATCCGGTTCTCGTCCTCCAGGTCGAGGAGACGGGCGATCGCCGGGAGACTGACCCCTTCGGAGGAGAGCTGGGCCACCTCGCGCAGCTGCTCGATGTTGCGGTGCGAGTATCGACGGGATCCGCCGGGCGTCCGACCCGGCACCACGAGGCCGATCCGGTCGTACTGACGGAGGGTCTGGGGGTGCAGGCCGGAGAACTTGGCGGCTGCGGCGATCGCGAAGACCGGAGTGTCCGCGTCCATCACGCCTTCCTTCCTGGTTTCACGTCAGGCCGTCGCGCCTGGTCAGGCAGCTCCTTCCCGGAACCGCCTGACCCGGCGCGAAAGCCTGTTCTCGTCAACGGCGGGCTTTCGCCATGAGCTCGGCCCGCGGGTTCTCCTGAGGTTCCAGCTCCTGGAACCTCTCGAGGGCCTCGCGCGCGGCGTCGTCGAGGTGCGTCGGAACCGCGACCTGGAGCTCGGCGAGCAGGTCACCGGTCCCCTTCGCGGTCGCGACACCCCGGCCCTTGACGCGGAGCACGCGGCCCGACGGGGTCCCGGGGGCCACACGCAGCTTCACCACGTCGCCGCCGAGCGTCGGGACCTCGATGGTCGCGCCCAGCGTCGCCTCGGTGAACGTCACCGGGACCACGACGCGGAGGTTGAGGCCGTCCCGCGTGAAGACCGGGTGCGGGCGCACCGTGATCTGCACCACGATGTCCCCGTTCTCCCCGCCATCGGGCGAGGGGCGACCACGGCCGCGCAGCCGGATCTTCTGCCCATCGGCGACACCCGCGGGGATCTTCACCTTGAACGGCTTGCCGTCCTCGCCCTGCAGGGTGATCGTCTCGCCCTGCACAGCGGTGCTGAAGTCCAGCGTGGTGCGGGCCGTGACGTCGGCGCCGCGCTGCGGACCGCCGAAGCCACGGAAGCCGCCGCTCGGCTGCCCGAATCGGCCACCGCCGAACGAGCTGCCCTGGCCCTGGTTGAACATCGCGAAGATGTCCTCGAAGTCGGCGGTCTGGCCGCGCCCCTGCTGTCCGAACCGGCTGAAGACGTCTTCGAACCCGCCGGCGCCCGAGCCGCTCGCCGTGAAGCGAGCGCCCGAACCCATGGCGCGGATCTCGTCGTACTCCTTGCGCTGCTCGGCGTCGGAGAGCACCGAGTAGGCCTCGCTGATCTCCTTGAACTTGGCCTCGGCCTTCGCATCGCCCTGATTGGAATCGGGGTGATACTTGCGCGCGAGCTTGCGGTACGTCTTCTTCAGGTCAGCGTCGCTGACGTCCTTCGAGACCCCGAGGGTCTTGTAGAAGTCCTTGTCGAACCAATCCTGGCTGGCCATCGATCACCTACTCCGCAGGGACGGCGACGACGACCTTCGCAGGACGCAGCTCGACCTCGCCGAGGCGGTACCCCACCTCGACGACCTCGAGCACCGTGGTCTTCGAGGTGCCGGGGGTCGGCTGCTGGAAGATCGCCTCGTGACGCTGGGGGTCGAACTCCTCGCCCTTCTCGCCGTAAGCGACCACGCCAAGGCGCTCCACGACCGCGCGCACCTTCTCGGCGATCACGGCGAAGGGGCTGCCCTCGACCAGATCGCCGTGCTGCTCGGCGCGGGCCAGGTCGTCGAGCACGGGGATGAGACCCTTGGCGGCCTCGCCCTTCGCGCGCTCGATCTCGATCTGGCGCTGCTCCTCGGTGCGGCGGCGGTAGTTCGCGTACTCGGCCTGCAGGCGCTTGAGGTCGGTCAGCAGGGCGTTCTCGGCGTCGGCGATCGCGGCGTCGCCCGCGGCGGCATCCGCGGTCTGGGCGGCGCCGAGGATGTCCTCGACCGTGAGCCCTTCCTCCGTCTCGGCAGCGGCGTCGACCGGGGTCTCGTCGGAGCCCTCGGCGGCCTTCGCCTCGCGGGAGTCCTGGTTCTGCGGCACGGGGCCGGATGCCTGAGCATCCGACCCCTCCGGAACCTCGTTCTCGTCGAAGTTCTTGTCCGTCATGATTACTTCTTCTCGTCCTCGTCGTCGACGACCTCGGCGTCGATGACGTCCTCCTCGGAGGAGGGGGCGTCACCGGTCGGGGCCTCGCCCTCGGCCGAAGCGCCGGCGGCGTCCGCCTGCGAGGAGGCGTAGATCGCCTCGCCGAGCTTCGACTGGGACTGGTTGAGCTTCTCGAACGCGGTCTTCACGGCCTCGTCGTCGTCGCCGGCCAGCGCCGTCTTGAGCGCGTCGACGTCGGCCTTGACCTCGGTCTTCACGTCCTCGGGGAGCTTGTCCTCGTTCTCCGAGATGAGCTTCTCGATGGAGTAGGCGAGGGTCTCGGCCTGGTTGCGGGTCTCCGCAGCCTCGCGACGCGCCTTGTCCTCGGCGGCGTGCTCCTCGGCCTCGCGCACCATGCGCTCGATGTCCTCCTTCGACAGCGACGAGCCGCCGGAGATGACGATCGACTTCTCGGTACCGGTGCCCTTGTCCTTCGCGGACACGTGCACGATGCCGTTGGCGTCGATGTCGAAGGTGACCTCGATCTGCGGGATGCCGCGGGGAGCCGGGGCGATGCCCGTCAGCTCGAACGTGCCGAGCGGCTTGTTGTCGCGGGTGAAGTCGCGCTCGCCCTGGAAGACCTGGATCGCGACGGACGGCTGGTTGTCGTCGGCCGTGGTGAAGGTCTCGCTCCGCTTGGTCGGGATGGCCGTGTTGCGCTCGATGAGCTTGGTCATCATGCCGCCCTTGGTCTCGATGCCGAGGGAGAGCGGGGTGACGTCGATGAGGAGGACGTCCTTGCGCTCGCCCTTGAGGACACCGGCCTGCAGCGCGGCGCCGACGGCGACGACCTCGTCCGGGTTCACGCCCTTGTTGGCCTCCTTGCCGGTCTCGCGCTTGACGAGCTCGGCGACGGCCGGCATACGGGTCGAACCACCCACGAGGACGATGTGGTCGATGTCGGACACCTTGATGCCGGCTTCGCGGATGACGTCCTCGAACGGCTTCTTGGTGCGGTCGAGCAGGTCCTTCGTGAGGTCCTCGAACTTCGCGCGGGTCACGGTCTCGGAGAGCGAGACGGGGCCCGAGTCGGTCAGCGACAGGTACGGGAGGTTGATGCTCGTGGACGTGGAGCTGGAGAGCTCCTTCTTCGCCTGCTCCGCAGCCTCCTTGAGGCGCTGCAGCGCGATCTTGTCACCCGAGACGTCGACGCCCGTGGTCTCCTTGAACTGCTTGATCAGGTAGTCGACGAGGCGCTGGTCCCAGTCGTCACCGCCGAGGCGGTTGTCACCGGCGGTGGCGCGCACCTGGATCGTGGAGAAGTCGTCGTCCTTGCCCACCTCGAGGAGGGAGACGTCGAACGTTCCACCACCGAGGTCGAAGACGAGGATGAGCTCGTCCTCCTTGCCCTTGTCGAGGCCGTAGGCGAGGGCCGCGGCGGTCGGCTCGTTGATGATGCGGAGCACGTTGAGGCCCGCGATCTCACCGGCCTCCTTGGTGGCCTGACGCTCGGCGTCGTTGAAGTACGCGGGGACCGTGATGACCGCGTCGGTCACGGTGTCGCCGAGGTAGGACTCGGCATCGCGCTTCAGCTTCTGGAGGATGCGCGCGGAGATCTCCTGGGGCGTCCACTTCTTGCCGTCGACGCCGAAGCTCCAGTCGGTGCCCATGTGGCGCTTGACCGAGGCGATCGTCCGGTCGACGTTGGTGACGGCCTGGCGCTTCGCGGTCTCGCCGACGAGCACCTCCCCGTCCTTGGTGAAGGCGACGACCGAAGGGGTCGTGCGGAAGCCCTCGGCGTTGGCGATGACCTTGGGCTCGCCACCCTCGAGGACGCTGACGACGGAGTTGGTAGTTCCGAGGTCGATACCGACAGCACGTGCCATGTGTTCTCTCCTTTGTTGGGAAGTCTGTAGTGGTCCGAAAACCTGCGGCGATCAGGGAAACCTGAGTCGCGATGGCTCAAGTGTACGCGGGGGCCGAACGGCTGTCAAATGAACTTGATATGAACAGGCTCAAGTTTTCCCGCCGGGCGGTCAGAACGGCGCGTCCGTCGATCCTTCGGCGAAGGTGACGGTGTTCGACGGCGGCGGGCGGTCGATGTAGACCCTCCCCGTCGGACTCGTCCAGGCATAGAGGCCGTCGCCACGCGCCTCGACATGCCAGGCGGACTGATGTTTCAAGACATGATGTCGACGGCACAGATGGCCGAGATTCGAGGCGGACGTCTCCCCGCCCATCGCGGCGTCACGGTGGTGATCGATGTCGCACTCCGCGGGCGGATATCCGCAACCGGGGAAGCGGCATCGCTGATCTCGGGCCCGCAGGTGGCGTCGCAGTTCCGCGTTCGGGCGATACCGGTCGACGGCGAGGACCGTGCCCGTCACGGGGTGCGTGAGGATGCGATCCCATCCGGAGGCAGCCCCTGCCAGCCTCCGTGCCGTGGCGAGGTCGATCGGGGTGCGCCCGTCGAGTTCCGCCGGCGCCGTTTTCCGACCGAGGAGGGTCATGACGGGGACCGTGATCGCGACCGTGGGGACGATGGCGGCCAGGGTGCCGTCAGGATCATCATGGCCGGCCGGCGCACCGGTGAGGAGGAGGTCGAGCGCGAGGTCGGCCCGGGACTGGGCGATGGTTCGCAGGTCCGTCGGGTCGTCGCCGGCCTGCGTGGTCGTGGCCATGGTGGTCAGCCGGTCGAACACGCCGTGCACCAGCGCCGCCGGCCCCAGAAGTCCGAGCTCAGCCATCCCGTCAGGGGCATCCCGTACCCACACGCGCCGCCGCTCACGGGCATCCTCGTGACGGTCCGCGAGGGTATGCGGCTGAAACTCCTCCGCGGCCCGGCGCGCCATGCGCGCGACCCGGTTCGGCGCCTCGCTCTCGGCGAAGGCGATCATCCGCACGGAGAAGGCGTCGCGATCCGCCTCGTCTTCGAGGTGCGCACCCGCCTCCGCGATGACGCGGGCTTGCTGGGCGGTGACCTGCCCCGCGCCCCATGCACCCCACAGCCGCGGAAAGCGCTCGACGATCCAGACCGCATCGGCCATCCGCCGCTGCACCGTCCTGTCGCTCGCCCGCAGCGCGGCAGCGAACTCGGCCGCGACCGTGCGCACGCTCAGATCCGCGCCGTCCGGATGGGCGGCCTGCGCCGCGACCTCCACGGCCAGGCGCGACCCCAGCGCCAGGATCCCGTCCCGCGCGGCCTGCAGTCCATTGATCGACCGCTCGACACTGACGAGCATCTCGGTGAGCGCTCGGAGCGCCTCCACCTGCTCGATCGTCGCGTCCGCCAGTCCTCTCATACCCCGAGTGAAGCAGGCACCACCGACATTGAAACCCCAGTTCAGGTGGAGAAACGATATGCCGGGATGCAGTGCGCGCCACGGCGATCACGCCGAGCCCGGTCCGCCTCAGTGGCCGCGAGCCGCCATGCTTGACTCTCACACGGTGTCAGACGGGAGAACTGAGACATGTTGTCCATCGGAGCGTTCGCGCAGATCGGCCAGGTGACCCACCGGATGCTCCGGCACTGGGACACGGCCGGGCTGCTCGTCCCCGCCCACGTGGACGAGTTCACCGGCTACCGGTCGTACGATCCGGCGCAGCTCGAGCGCCTGCACCGGATCGTCGCCCTGCGTCAGCTCGGCTTCGGTCTCGACGACATCTCGGCGATCCTCGCCCAGGGCGTCGACGCCGACCGGATCGCGGCGCTTCTGCGCGTCCGGCGCGCCGAGGTGGAGCAGGAGCACCGGCTCGCGGCCGCGCGACTCGTCGATGTGGAACGGCGCCTCCACCTCATCGAGAAGGAGAAGCACATGTCGCAGATTGAGATCGTCCAGAAGCCCCTCCCCGCCGTGCGTCTGGCCGCCGTCCGCTCCGTCGTCGCCGAGCAGCCGGCGATCGCGGAGGTCGTGGGACCGGCCTTCGACGCCGTGGCAGAGGTCATCGGAGACGAATGCGGCTCTCTCACCACCCCGATCGCCCTGTACCGGACGCTGCCGGACGGGATGGAGGTCATCGCCGGGTACTCGTATACCGGTCCGGCCGCCGACGGGATCGAGATCGTCGAGCTCCCCGCTGAGGAGGACGCGGTCTGCGGGGTGCACCTCGGCTCGATGGAGCGGATCGCCGAGAGCTGGCACGCGATCCACACCGAGGTCGTCGCGCGCGGCCTCATCCATGCCGGGCCCTGTCGGGAGCTGTACGTCCGCGCCGTGGGAGACGACCAGTCCGACTGGGTCACGGAACTCCAGCAGCCCGTCGCGCGCCGCTGACGAGGCGCACGACCTGCGGGCAGGATGGGGGCATGATCCGTGCCGTGCTCTTCGACCTCGACGGGGTCGTCCGTCACTTCCTCCACGACCCCGACCTGGAGGCGCGGCACGGACTTCCGGCCGGGATGATCGCCCGCATCGCGTTCGCGTCACCGTTGATCGACGCGGTCATCACGGGGAACCTCACTCGCGAGGAGTGGATGGTCCGAGTCGGCGAGGCCGCGGGATCCGCAGCCGCCGCGCGGGAATGGGGACGCACACCGTTCGCCGCCGACCCGGACGTGCTCGCGCTCGTCGACGAGCTGCGCTCTCACGGGATGATGTGCGCCATCCTCACGAACGGCACGGACACCATAGCCGAGGAGCTTCACGACAGCGGCATCGCCGCGCACTTCGATCGCGTGTTCAACTCCGCGGACATCGGATACGCCAAGCCGGATGTCCAGGCGTTCCGACACGTGGTCGCCGACCTCGCCGTCGCGCCGGAGGAGGTCTTGTTCCTCGACGATTCGCCGGGGAAGCTCAGCGGCGCACGGACGCTCGGCATGACCACGCACCACTACACGGGAGTCTCCGCGTTGCGCACCGCTCTCGACGCCGCCGGCGTTCCCGGCGCGACGGCATCGACGCCGATCCCTTAGGGCGCCACATCCTTCGGGCGTCGCGCCGTTCGGGATCGGGGTCACTTGCCCCCGGGCGGGCCGACCAGCAGGAGGATCACGTACAGCGCGACGATTCCCACGACGAGCAGCACCGCGAGCACCCAGGGGCGACGCAGGAACCAGCGCATCAGGCGGTCGTACCAGCGGTGGTCACGCGGGTCGTCGGACGCGTCGAGACGCCAGTCACCCCGGAGACGACCGGTGCGGTGCAGCCAGATCTCCATCGGGATGGTCGCGTACGGGACGACGGCGCTGACGACCGCGAGCACCCCGACCCCCGGGTGCCACCGCTGGTTGAGCGCGACGAGGACGGCGGTCGCGGCATAGGCGAGGAACACGACCCCGTGGATGCCGCCGCCGACCGTCACCACGACTCCGGGGGCTCCGACGGCGCGGGCGATGATCGCGGCGATGAGGATGGTCCAGGTGATCGCCTCCGCGATCGCGAGGACACGGTACAGGCGGCCAGGGGTGCGGAACACGGAACTCCTCGGGTGGGGTACCCCTCCAGCGTATCCCGCTTCGAATCGCCCACTTTGCCCCATCCGCCGCCGGAATGGAGCAAGGTGAGCGACTCGAAGGGGAATAGGGGGACAGCAGGCGACGTTGCCGAAGGCATGGTGACGGTGGATGCGGATGCGCTGTCCTCTGTGCTCGGCACGGTGGACCTGCGCGTGGGGATCGCCCGTCGGGTGCAGCTGGGCCGCGGGGGACTGCTGCCGCTGACCCCCGGCCGGATCACCCTCGTCTACATCGCCGACGGCGCCGTGCACGGGCATCCGCCGCTCGGAACGGGCTGCCATCTCGACGTGGACCGCTCGTCGCAGCAGCTCACACTCGAGGAGCCCGGCCGCCGAGACCGCCTCGTCACCGGCGATGCCTTCCTGCTGCTCCGCGGCGACACCTTCGCACTGGAGGCCGCCGTCGAGACTGCACTCCTCGCCGTCGACATCGAGCTCGCGGACACCGCGTCTCCCCTCCCGGCACTCCTGCCGCCCTTCCTCACGGTGACCGGGTTCGACGCGCTGGAGCCGGCCGCCGCCGCCCTCGCCGAGAACATGGGGATCGTCGACGCGGCCGCGTGCCCCGTGCGCCAGGGCGACCCGCTGATCTGCCGGATGATGGCGACCACCGTGCTGCTCTCGGTGATCCGCGCCTGGGCGGCCAACGGCTGTGCGCCCGCCGGATGGCCCTCGCTGTCGAAGGACCCCTTCCTCGACCGCGTCGTGGACGCCATCCACGAGCAGCCGGGCCGGGACTGGACCGTCGAACGCCTGGCCGCTGTCGGCGCCATGTCACGGTCGGCCTTCGCGGAGCGGTTCCGTCTCGCCGTCGGCCGCTCCCCCGCCGACTACGTCACCGAGGTGCGCATCGACGCCGCGAAGCGGATGCTCCAGGCCGGGCAATCCGTGTCGAACGTCTCGCGCGAGCTCGGCTACGCCTCGGACGAGGGGTTCAGCCGCGCGTTCCGTCGCCGCACGGGCATGACCCCGTCCTCCTGGCGCGGCTCGCACTCCCTCGTGCCTGCCTGATCTGCCTGATCCCACGACCTCGCCCCAGCCTCGGGGCGGGCACAACTTCGGAGACCCGGGGCGACACGCCGGCTCCGAAGCCCGAGGCGACGGCGTGTCGGCGGCCGGCTCCGAAGTTGTGCCCGGGCAACCAGGGGTCAGGAGCAGGGGTCAGGAGCGGGAGCTGCGGCGGTTGGAGAGGCCGAACAGCACGGCGCCGGCGAGGAGCGAGACCGCGCCGATCGTGTAGACGAGCTCGACGCTCAGGGTGTCGACGAGGAGCCCACCGACGCCGGCCGCGAGCGTGATCGCGCCCTGGAACCCGACGACCACGAGGCTCCCCCCGGCCTCCAGGCGGTCCGGCATGCGGTGGCCCACCCAGGTGTTCACGACGATCAGCCACGACGAGAAGAAGAACCCCCAGAGGAGCACGACCGCGCCGATCCCGATGATCGATCCGGAGAAGAGCACCATCGACAGCACGGCGGCCGAGATCACCAGCGGCGCGAACACCGCGAAGAAGGCGAAGGAGCGGTCGATCACGAGGCCGATGGAGAGGTTACCGAGAAGGCCTCCGACACCGAACAGCGCCAGCAGCACGACGATCGTCGAGGCGTCCACGTCCGGGATGCGCTCCAGCGCGAGGCGGACGTAGGTGTAGGCGAGGAAGTGGCCGAGCACGACGAGGACGTGTCCGACCATGCCGAGGCCGATGCCGGGCCGCCGTACCGTGTCGACGAGCAGACGGAGGCTCGACGCGCGCTCGGCCGGAACGGTCGGCAGCGCCCACCGCAACGCGACGGCGAGCACCACCATCAGCACTCCCGCGATCGCGAACACGGCACGCCAGTCGACGACCTCGCTCAGCATGACCCCCAGCGGCACACCGGCGACCGTGGCGAGGGAGACCCCGGCTGAGGTGAACATCACCCCGCGACCGAGATGCTCGGGCCCCGCGAGCCGCGCGGCGACCGTGATCGACATCGTCCAGTAGGCGCTGATCGCCGCTCCCAGCAGGAAGCGTGCCAGCAGCACGACGACGAGGTTCGGCGCGATCGCGACGATGAGGTTCGACACGGCCGCGGCGAGCGCCATCCACACCAGCAGCGATCGGCGGTCCAGACGGGGGAACACGAGGCCGACGGTCGGGGCGACGAAGAGTCCGACGAGAGCCGTGACGGTGACGGTCTGCCCGGCCTGCCCGGGGGTCACCCCGAGGCCGTCCGCCATCTCGGTGAGCACCCCGTTGGGGAGGAACTCGGCGGTCACCAGCAGGAACCCCATCACCATGAGGGCGATGAGGCCTCCGTAGCGGATGCGATCGGCGCGGGTCGTCGGCAGGGTCGGGACGGGGGCGGTCGTGGTCATGCTTCCAGACTCGCAACGGGAACGGGGCCGCGCCCGACCGGTCGTCCGCCGCATCCGACCGATCGTCCGGCCCTGGACAACCTCCGATCGGACCCCCTAGGCTCGACGACGCACCGGGAAGCGCCCGGGAAGCCCGAGCGAAGGAGGCGATGAGATGAACGCTGTCGTCGTCGCGCCTTTCGCCGACCACCTTCCCTTCGAGGCCACCCGCTCCTGATCGCCGCGTGGCCTCCCTTCCCGGAGCCACACCGTGACCGAATCCCCCGCTTCCTCGGAAGCCGCGTCCTTCGACGCCACCTCCTTCGATTCCCTCGAGACCGCCCTCTCCTTCGCCGAGGTCGAGCCCGGCGCCAACCAGCGCTGGACGACCTGGCCGTCATCCACCCCCACCGAGCGCGGGCCGGAACCGCGCCCCGCGTGGGTCGTGACCTCCGCCGGCGCCCTGGACACCGAGCTCGGCATCCTGAAGACCGGCAAGGAGGCCGACGTGTTCCTGCTGGAGCGCGCCGTGCCCGACGACCCCGCGCAGCGCACGCTCCTCGCTGCCAAGCGCTACCGCGGCATCGAGAACCGGAGCTTCCAGCGCTCCGCGGTCTACACCGAGGGGCGCAGCACGCGGAACACCCGCGACACCCGCGCCCTCGCCAAGAAGACCGCCCACGGACGGGAGGTCGCCGCAGCCCAGTGGTCGCTCGCGGAGTTCGAGGCCCTGTGCCGGATGTGGGAGCGCGGCGCCCCGGTCCCCTATCCCGTGCAGGTCAGCGGCACCGAGGTGCTCATGGAGTTCCTCGGCGACGACCGGGGCATCGCGGCACCCCGGCTCGCGCAAGTGCGCGGGTCGAACGCCGAACTGCAGGAGTACTTCGCGCAGGTGGTCGAGCTCATGCGGGTCTTCGCCACCGCGGGCTTCGCGCACGGCGACCTCTCCGCCTACAACCTCCTCGTGCACGAGGGGTGCGTGCGGGTTATCGACCTGCCGCAGATCGTCGACGTGATCGCGAATCCGCAGGGCCTCGACCTGCTGCACCGCGACTGCGTCAACGTGTGCGACTGGTTCACGCGGCGGCGGGTGCAGTGCGACGCCGAGGCCCTGTTCGCTGACCTCCTCGGGACCCTCTTCTGACCCCTGCGGTCAGGAGGCGAGGCGGGCCGCCAGAAGGGTCACCAGCTCGTAGACGACATGGCTCGCGGCGATCCCGGTCATCTGGGCGTGATCGTACGCGGGCGACACCTCCACGACGTCCGCGCCGACGATGTCCCGCTCGCGCAGGGCACGGAGGATGCGCAGCAGCTCGCGGCTCGTGAGCCCACCGGCCTCGGGGGTCCCCGTGCCGGGCGCGTGCGCGGGATCGAGCACGTCGATGTCGATCGAGACGTACAGCGGCTTGTCGCCGATGCGGGTGAGGATGCGGTCGATCGCGGCCTCCACCCCGTGTTCCTCGATGTACTCGCTGGAGACGATGGAGAAGCCGAGGCGCTCGTCGTCCTCGAGGTCCTGCTTCGAGTACAGGGGTCCGCGGGTGCCGACGTGGCAGCTCGCGGTGAGGTCGATCAGTCCCTCCTCGCTCGCGCGGCGGAAGGGGGTGCCGTGCGTGATGGGGGCGCCGAAGTAGGTGTCCCACGTGTCCAGGTGGGCGTCGAAGTGGAGGACGGCGACGGGACCGTGCTTCGCGGCCACCGCGCGCAGCAGGGGGAGGGCCACGGTGTGGTCGCCGCCGATCGTGACGATGCGCTGCACCTGCTCGCCGAGCGCCAGCGCCGCGCGCTCGACCTCGGTCACGGCCTCGGTGAGGTCGAAGGGATTCACCGGGATGTCCCCCGCATCCACCACCTGGGCGAGCTGGAACGGCGATACGTCCTGCGCGGGGTTGTAGGGCCGCAGCAGCCGGGACGACTCCCGCACGTGGGACGGGCCGAAACGGGTGCCGGGACGATAGCTCACGCCGGAGTCGAACGGGATGCCGACCACGGCGATGTCGGCGCGCGGCACGTCCTCGATGCGGGGCAGGCGGGCGAAGGTGGCGATGCCGGAGTACCGCGGGTTCACGGAGGCGTCGACGGGGCCGATGTTGTCGGTCATTTCTCGTTCCTGTTCGTCGGGAGGTGGGTCTCAGAGGGCGTGCTGCGGGATGTGCACGAGCTGCACCCCGCCGTCGGCGATGGCTGCGCGGATGCTCGGGGCGATGTCGGCGCGCGATGCCACCCGTCGCCCGGTCGCCCCGAGCGCGGTGGCCAGGGCGGCCCAGTCCGGCTGCACGAGGTCGACGCCCACCGGGGTCATGCCGCGGTCGAGCTCGTTCTGCCGGATCTCGGCGTACCCGCCGTTGTCCACACAGACCACCGTGACGTCGAGGCGCTGCTCGACGGCGGTGGCGAGCTCGTTCACGCAGAACATCAGGGCGCCGTCGCCGATGACGGTGACGACGGGGCGCTCCGTCTGCGCGACCGCCGCACCGATCGCGGCGGGGAGGCCGTAGCCGAGCGTGGCGTAGGTCGGCGTGTAGAGGAGGGAATGCGGATGCTCCTGCCGCAGCACGCTGCCGAGCGCCAGATAGACGATCTGGGAGGAGTCGCCCGCGATGATCGCGTCGGCGGGGAGGGCGTCGGCGATGACCTCGGCGAGCGCGACGGTGTCCGGCGCGGTCTCCCGCGACTCGGCCGCGATCGCGGCCCGCTCGACCGTGAGGTCCCGAGCGGGGTGCGTGGCGTCTGGCAGCAACGGGAGAAGGGCGTCGGTCACCGCGGCCGCGTCTCCCGTGAGGCCGACGGTCGCCGCGAGGTTCTTGTCGCGCTGCCCCGGGGAGATGTCGATGCGGATCACCGCACCGCGCGCCTCGAGCCGCGGTGCCCAGAGCTCCGCCTCGCCCAGCTTCGAGCCGATCACGAGGAGCACGTCGGCGTCCTCGGCCACGGCGCGGGCGGCGGCCAGACGCAGGTTCGATCCGAGCGACAGCGGATGCCGCTCGTCGAGCACGGCCTTGCCGTTCAGGGTCGTGAGCACGGGGGCGCCGAGCCGCTCGGCCACCGCGACGATCTGGTGCGCGGCGTCCACCGCGCCCCCTCCGGCGACGATCACCGGGGTGCGGGCGGCGGACAGCAGTCGGGCGGCCTCCGCGAGCGCGATCGGGTCTCCGGAGATGCGGTCGGGCATCGACCGCGGCCTCCGGTCCTCCGCGGGCACCTCGGCGGTCCCCTCCAGCACGTCGAGCGGGATCTCGATGTGCACGGGTCGGGGGCGGCCGGTGCGGAAGAGGTGGAACGCGTCGTGCACGGCCTGCACCGCCTCCGCCGCGGACGACACCCGCCGCGACCACTCGGCGATCGCACCGACCATGGCCGTGGCGTCCTTCGTCTCGTGCAACGTGCCGACGTCGGCGAACTCCGCCCCGAGCGGCACGCCCGGGGACAGGACGATGAGTGGTCGCGACTCGCAGAACGCGGTGCCGATGGCGCTCATCGCGTTCTGCAGGCCGGGACCGGAGGTGGTGATCACCACACCGGGAAGGCCGGTCTGCTGGGACCAGCCGTCGGCGCCGTACCCCGATCCCTGCTCATGGCGGTTCGTCACGGCGCGGATGCCGAGGTCGGCGAGGGGGCGGTAGAACTCCAGGTTGTGCGTGCCGGGGATGCCGAAGATCGCAGTGACCCCGTAGCCGCGGATGGTCTCCAGGACCGCGCGGCCCGCGGTGTCGGCGTACCGGTCGTCTCCGCTGATGTCGGTGCTCATCGTGTCATCCTCACATCGCGTGACGACGGACGCCGTCGACCCAGGTCTCACGGACCTCGATCGCCGCGATCTCCTCGGCAGGCACCGCGAGCGGGTCGCCCGAGAGCACCGCGAAGTCGGCGTACTTGCCCGGCTCCAGCGAGCCGAGGTCGTCCTCCCGTCCGATCGACTCCGCGCCCTCGATCGTGTGCGCTCGGAGCGCCGCGATCGCGGAGATGCGCAGGTCGTCCGGGCCGAGCTGGTGTCCGCGACGAGTGACCCGGGTGACCGCGGTCTGGATCGCCTCCAGGGGGATGGGCTCGGCGACCGGGGCATCCGAGGAGATCGTCATGGGCACGCCGGCGCGCTCGAACTCCCCGAGGGGGTTGAAGCGCTCGCCGGGGGTGCCGATGGCCTCCTCCACACCCTCGCCCCAGTTGAAGTAGTGCTGGGTCTGGTTGACGGGACGGATGCCGGCGACCGCCATCCGCTCGATCTGTGCGGGCGTGGGCAGGCCGCAGTGCTCGATGCGGTGCCGGGCGTCGGCGTCCGGACGCTCCGCAAGGGCCGCCTCGACCGCCGACACGACCATCTCGATCGCGGTGGGCGACTGGGCGTGCGTCGCGGTCTGCAGCCCGGCCGCATGCGCCTTGCGGATGAGCTCCGCGTAGTCGGCGGGCTCGTGGTAGAGCTGGCCGGTGCGGCAGGGGTCGCCGACGTAGCCGTCCGGGAAGTACGCGGTCCAGCCGCCGAGGGTGCCGTCGGCGTAGAACTTGATGCCGGCGAAGCTCAGGTGCGCGTTGCCGAACTGCCCGACCAGCCCCATCTCCAGCGCCTCGTCGAGCAGGTGCGACAGCAGATACATCGACACCCGAAGCTCGAGCCGCCCGGCCTCGGCCAGCCGCAGGTACATGTCGAACTCGCGCCGCGTGACCTGGCAGTCGCCGATCGAGGTGACGCCGCCCGCGAGGAACCGCTGCGTCGCCGCGTCGAGCTGCCGCAGGTGCTCCTCCGGCTCGTCCGCGAGGTGGAAGTTCGGGCCGTGATGGCCGATCTTCACCCCGTGCACGCCGGTGAGGATGTTGCACGCCGCATCCGAGAGTTCACCCGTCAGCTCACCATCGGCGTCGCGGAAGAACTCGCCGCCGTCCGGGTTCGGGGTGTCCCGGTCGACGCCGTTGAGGTCGAGCGTGTACGAGTTCACCACGCCGCCGTGACCGGAGGCGTTCATGAGGTACACCTCGCGGTCGGCGGCCACCTCGTCGAGCTCGAAGCGGGTGGGGTGCCGCTTCTCGGCGAGGTTGCGCTGCTCGTAGCCGTAGCCGCGCACCGGGCGTCCGGCGGGGAGGTCGGCGGCCGCGGCCTTCAGCAGGGCCACGATCTCCGGGATGCTCCCCGCCTTCTCGGGGCCGCAGTCCACCCACGTCATCATCTGCCCGAACATCAGCGGATGCGCGTGTGCGTCCACGAAGCCGGGCACGACGACCGCCTCCCCCAGGTCGACGCGCTCCGGGGTGAGGCCCGCCCGCGCCGCCACGTCCTCGCACTCCGCCGCCGTGCCGAGGGCGACGATGCGCCCCCGGTCGGTCAGCATCGCGGTCGCCGTTGTGTCGGAGGCGTCCGCCGTGTGGATCGCCCGCGCGGTGATGAGGGCGGGAGCGGCCTGGGCCGAGCGGTCGAAGGGAGTGAGCTTTCTCATGGGGAGCCTGTTCGCGGTGGTGTCGTACGGGGAAGGGGCCGGTCAGGGCAGGCGGTTCGCCGTGGTGTCGGTTCGGGCGGTGAACGAGGCCGTGACCGGAGCCTCGTCGGAGTGCTGCGGCGCGAGGCGCGTGCAGATCCCCGCGATGACCGCCATGCCCACGAACATCGCGATGACCGACCAGACGCTCCCGGTCCAGGCGATGAGCTGGGTGGCGAACCAGGGCGAGAACCCGGCCCAGATCGCAGCGCCGACACCGTAGGCCAGCGCGATCGACGTGTAGCGGGCCTGCGGACGGAACATCTGCGCGAGGATCGCCGCGATCGGCGCGTAGGTCGCGCTCATCGCGATGCGCACCAGCGAGGCGAAGAGGAAAATCAACGGCTCCACGCGTCCGGGCATCAGCAGCAGGAAGGGGGCGAAGGTCAGCACGGAGGTGATGAGACCGATGTACATGACGTTCTTGCGGCCCCACTTGTCGCCGAGCCAGGCGACCGGCAGCGTCACCACGAACTCCACGAACGAGGCCAGGGTCATCGCGTCGAGGATGACCTGCTCGCTGATCGCGATGGGCTCGCCGGTCGCGTAGGCGGTGGCGAAGGTGGTGGCCAGGTAGTAGCCGCCGGTGGAGATGGGCAGGATGCCGATGCCGAGGAGGATCGGCTTCCAGTTGACACGGAGGGCGAAGGCCAGCGGCATGGACTGCTTGCGACCCTCGATCTTCTCCTCGAAGACCGGCGACTCCTCGACGCGATACCGGACCCAGAGGCCGACGGCGATCAGCACGATGGACAGCAGGAACGGGATGCGCCAGCCGCCGTCGATGATGAACGTGTCGCCGCCGCGGGCCATGATCGCGAAGATGCCGGAGGCGAGGAGGGCACCGGCCGGGTTGCCGAGCTGGGTGAAGCCGCCGTAGAAGGTCTTCGACTTCTCGGGAGCGTGCTCGACGCTCATGAGCACCGCGCCGCCCCATTCGCCGCCGACCGCGAGGCCCTGGATGGCGCGGAGCAGGATGAGGAGGATGGGCGCGAGGATGCCGATGTTCTCGTACGTCGGGAGGCAGCCGACGAGGACGGTCGCCGCGCCCATCAGCAGCAGCGTGATGACGAGCGAGACACGCCGGCCGAGCTTGTCGCCGATGTGCCCGAAGACGATGCCGCCGAGGGGGCGGACGAGGAAGGCGACCGCGAACGTCGCGAAGGCCGCGGCGGTCTCGGCCAGGGGGTCGTCGCTCGGGAAGAACAGCGGGCCGAAGACGAGGGCGGCGGCCGTGGCGTAGACGTAGAAGTCGTACCACTCGATGGTGGTGCCGACGAAGGCGGCGATGCCGGCGCGGCGTGCGCGGCTGTGTACGCCGCTTCGGGGGGTGGGGGTAGTGGTCATGGACCCGCTCCTTCGCGGATGGTGTCGGATAGCGAAGGATGCTACGGACGTGGAGCACCGTGAGCAAGGGCAGAACTCCAGCCGTACGCGTCATTCACTGGAGGTCTGTCGACAGTACCGCGCACAGCGGGCCTTCCTCTCTGCCTCAACGCGCTCTACGCTGAGGTTCTGCACGGACCACCGTGCACTGCGGGGAAATCGACGGAATCGGATCGGACATGGACTTCGACGCGGAACTCATCCGGGCACTGCAGGAAGACGGCCGCGCCAGCATCCTCTCCCTCGCCGAGCGCGTCGGCCAGTCCCGCGCCATCGTGGCGGCACGCCTGCGCACCCTGCTCGGCGACCGCACGGTGCGAGTGGTCGCGGCCGTCGACCCGGTGTTCCTCGGCCAGCACGTCCTCGCACACGTGTCGATCCGGACCGACGGCGCCGTCGAGGTGGTCGCCGAGCACCTGCGCGACATGTCCGAGACCGTCCTGGTGTCGGCGGTCGGCGGCGCGCACGACATCGTCACGGAGGTGCGGGTGGGGTCGATGTCGGAGCTCCACGACCTGCTCGCGCGCATCCGCGGGAGCGCCGGGGTGCTCGACATCAACACCATCATCTACTCGACCGTGATCAAGGGGTTCTTCGTCTCGGAGTACCACGGCGGGGTGACGCTCGACGGGATCGACGAGGCTCTCATCGAACTCCTGCAGACCGACGGACGGATGAGCTTCCGCGCGCTCGGCGAGCAGGTGCGGCTCTCCCCCAGCGCTGTCGCCACCCGGGTGCAGCGCCTCATCGACGCCGGGGTCATCAAGATCAGCGCCGTGGAGGCCCGCGGGCTCGCGCATCGACAGCTCTCGATGGGCGTGGGCATGACGCTCGGAGACGACGACGAGGCCGTGATCGACGAACTGCGGCGGGGGCGCGGCGTCGACTTCGCGGCGCGGACCCTCGGGCGGTTCGATGCCGTCGCGACCCTCGTGGAGCCCTCAGCCGGAGCCCTGTACGCAAGTCTCGAGCGGCTGCGCGCCCTCCCCGGCGTGACCCGGATCGAGGCGTGGCTGCACCTCGCGGTGCTCAAGGAGGACTACGCCCGCACCCTCCGCCCCCTCCGGACGGACTGAGCTCCTCCCGTCCCTTTCCATCCCGCCCCGTCCCGGTCCCCGTCCTCACACGTCTCGCTCCGTCCGGTCCCGCCCGTCCCGGGATCGAACGCGTTCCTCCCCGTCGCGCTCGCGGCACGTTTTCGCACTCCGGTCGGGAGAGGTCCTCGGCGGGGGATGGATTCCGGACCTGGGGGGCGGGTTTTCGGAGCGTTAGTGAGCCGGAACGAGGCGCGGGGGGCGGTGGGGGCGGTGGGGGGTGGGGCGTCAAGGGGATGGGGAAGGGGGAGGGCACGGCGGAGGATGGCGGCATGGCGGATGAGGAGACCGGAAGCGTCGACGGGGCCGGACCGGAGCGCACGGCGGACGGGCATCACATCGTCGTGAACGGCCGGCGGTGGCGCGCCACCGATCCGTCGATCCCCGAGAACCTGCGACAGGAGCTCGTGGACGAGCTGATGGCCGCGCGGCGCGCGGTCAAGAACGCGGAGCCCGACGCCCGCGGTCGCGTGCGGGATGCGAAGACCGCGCTCGGCGAGCGGGGGGCGCCGTGGTGGGAGGAGCCCTCCGCAGCCCAGGCGGAGGAGCGGATCGCCGCGACGATGCGCGCCCTCACCAGGAAGCGCACCGACTCGTCGATCTGCCCGAGCGACGTCGCCCGCGCGGTCGGCGGCGAGGCATGGCGCGACCGGATGCCCGACGTCCGCCGTGTCGCGGCGGACCTCGCCTCCCGCGACGTCGTGGTCGTCACGCAGAAGGGCGAACCGGTCCGGATCGCCGACGCCCGCGGACCCGTGCGGATCCGTCGCGGTCCCGCCCTCTGACCCCGCCTCGCGCTCGGGGCCGGTGACGGCGCGCCGTCACCGGCCGTTCACCGTCCGCGGCCAGACTTCGAGCATGACCTCACCCGATCCCGCCGCGGGCGCCCCCGAGCCCGTGGCGACAGCGAACAGCGGCGCCGTTGCCGTCGTCGGACTCGAGCTGCGCGGAGACACCCCCGCACCCCGCAAACAGGTGTACTCCTGGGCGCTGTGGGATTGGGCGACGCAGCCGTTCAACACCGTCATCCTCACGTTCGTCTTCACCGCGCTGTACCTCGTCAGCGCCTCATTCCTGCCGCCGGAGGTCGCCGCCCTCGACCCGAGCGACCCGGTCCGCGTCGCCGCGGAGGCCGACCTCGCCTCCGGTCTCGGACTGGGTTCGACGATCGCCGCCCTCGGCATCCTCCTGCTCGCCCCCGTCCTCGGTCAGCGCGCCGATGCGGCCGGACGACAGAAGCTCTGGCTGGGCATCGGCACCGGCGCCCTCATCCTCTGCATGCTGGGGCTGTGGTTCGTGGAGCCGCAGCCGGCCCTGTTCTGGCTCGGCGTCGCGCTGATCTCCGCCGGCTCCGTGTTCGGCGAGATCGCCGCGGTGAACTCCAACGCCATGCTCATCGGCATCGCGAACCCGAAGAACGTCGGCCGCATCTCCGGACTCGGCTGGGGCTTCGGCTACCTCGGCGGCATCATCGCCCTCGTCATCGTCGTCCTGCTGGACACCCTCGACTGGTTCGGGATGTCCACCGACAACGGCCTCGCGTACCGGCTCATCGCGGTGGGATGCGCCGTCTGGGCGATCGTCTTCAGCATCCCGATCTTCCTCAACGTGCCGGAGCCGTCCCTCGGGCGGCCGGAGCGCAAGGTCGGGTTCTTCCGTTCGTACGCCGTGCTCGTGCAGGACGTGATCGGCCTCTACCGCGACCCGCAGACCCGGTCGACGTTCTGGTACCTGCTCGCCAGCGCCGTGTTCCGCGACGGTCTCGGCGGCGTCTTCGCGTTCGGCGCCATCATCGGCACCGCGGTGTTCCGGTTCGGCACCCAGGACATCATCGTCTTCGGCATCGCCGCGAACCTCGTCGCCGGTGTCTCGACCATCATCGCCGGACGCCTCGACGACCGCCTCGGCCCCAAGCGGATCATCCTCGGCTCGATCGGGTCGATGATCGTCGCCGGACTCGCGGTGTTCCTGCTGCGCGACGCCGGGTCCCTCGTGTTCTGGATCGGCGGCCTCGTGCTCTGCGCCTTCGTGGGACCGGCGCAGGCAGCGGCACGGTCCTTCCTCGCCCGCGTCACACCGGCCGGACGGGAAGGCGAGATCTTCGGCCTCTACGCCACGACGGGCAGGGCGGCGAGCTGGATGGCCTCGGCCGCCTGGACCGTGCTGATCGTCGCCACGAGTCAGACCGCCTACGGCATCCTCGGCATCGTCATCGTCCTCATCATCGGGTTCCTCCTCCTGCTGCCCGTGAAGGCACCGCGCTGAGTCCGCTCCGTGCACGACTTCGGATCTCGGAGCCGACACGCCGGCCGTCGGGCCCTGACGGCGGCGAGTCGCGGCGGGGCTCCGAAGCTGTGCCCGGCGAAAGAGCGGGGCCGGCGGGAGTAGCCTGACCCGGTGACCGTCGTCCTCGCCTTCCTCGCCAACATCCTCGTCGCGATCGCGAAGACGGTCGCCGCCGTCATCACCTCGTCCGCGTCGATGGTCGCGGAGGCCGCGCACTCCTGGGCCGACGCGGGGAACGAGATCTTCCTGCTCATCGCCGACCGGCGCGGCGCGAAGACCAAGGACGCCCGGCATCCGCTCGGCTACGGCCGCAACGCGTTCGTCTGGTCTCTCATCGCCGCGTTCGGCATCTTCACCGCCGGCTCGATCGTGTCGATCATGCACGGGATCCAGGAGCTGTCCGACACCGGCCCCGTGGAGAGCCCGGTCGTCGCCTATGTCGTGCTGGGCATCGCCTTCGTGCTGGAGGGGGCGTCGTTCACGCAGGCGATGGTCCGCTCCCGTCGGCTGGCCAAGGAACGCGGGTCCTCCACGTGGGACTTCGTGCTCGAGACGAGCGACACCACGCTCCGGGCGGTGTTCTTCGAGGACTCCGCCGCCCTCATCGGCCTCGTGCTGGCGGGCGGATCGATCCTCCTGCACCAGCTCACCGGCGTCGCCGCGTGGGATGCGATCGGGTCGATCCTCGTCGGGATCCTGCTCGGCGTCGTCGCCGTGATCCTGATCGGGCGGAACATCGCGTTCCTCGTGGGCACGTCGGTGTCCCCCGCACTGCGCTCGCGGGTGGGCACGGCCCTCCTCGGCATGGACGAGATCGAGCGGGTCACCTACCTGCACATCGAGTACGTGGGGCCGAATCGGCTGTTCCTCGTCGCCGAGGTCGACCTCGCGGGCGATGCGCGCGAGCACGACGTGGCCCGGCGGCTGCGGGAGGTGGAGCGGCGGATCGAGGCCCACGATGCTGTCGAGACCGTCGTGCTGTCGCTCTCGGTGGACGACGAGACCTCGCTGGATTTCGCCCGGGTGTGAGGCCGGTCAGGCGCTCCAGTTGTCGGCGAGCTTGGTGAGCAGCCGCGCGAGCTCGGTGCGCTCCTCCTCGGTGAAGGACTCCAGCGCGCGGCCGAGCATCTCGCGGCGTTCCCCCCGCATCCCGCGGGCGAGCCGCCGGCCCTCCTCGGTCAACGCGATGCGGGTGCGGCGGGCGTCGTCCGGATCGGCCTCGCGCCGCACGTGCCCGGCCTGCACGCCCTGCTGCACGAGCCGGGACGCCCGCGGCTGATCCACGCCGATCGCCTGCCCGAGCGCGCTCACGCTCAGGGGCTCCGGCGCGGCGGCGAGCGCCTCGAGCATGCGGAGACGGGCCGGTCCGCCGAGGCGGCCGCCGTCGGCCATCCAGGGCGGCATCCCCGGGTGACCACGATGGTGAGCGAAGTGCTCGTGCGGGTCGCCGTGAGGGCCGTGACCGTGTGCACCGTGCGGCCCGCCGTGCTCGCGACCGCCGGGTCCGGGGCGGCGTCCGCGCAGTCGGGAAAGCGCCTGCGCGATCGCTTCGGCGGCGTCGGGGGACGCGGGATCGATCGGATCGGTGGCCATGCCCCGATTTTACATGCAGCTTGACATGCGTCTCCCATCCATGTCACACTGCATGCACATGCACACTGACATTGATATGTCGGATGACATCCGTCATCGGTGCACCACAGACCATGAAGGATCACCATGAACACCACGACAGACAACACCTCTGACAACAGCTCCCGTCCGTTCGGCTACTGGCTCAAGGCCGTGGATCGCCTGATGGCCCAGGAATTCGCCACCGCCTTCGCCGCGGAGGGCGCGACCCGTCGCGACTGGCGGTTGCTGAACGTCGTCGACGGCTCGGCGCCCTCGCGCCGCCCGCTGAACCCGCACAAGCTGCACGACCTCGTCGACCGCGGCTGGGTCGAAGCGGACGGCGACGGGTGGACACTCACCGAGGAAGGCCGCGCGGCGAAGGAACGTCTCGGCGCCGCCGTCGACAGCATCCGCGCGAAGGTCGCCGGCGCCGTCTCCGACGAGGAGATGGCGACGACCCTCGCTGCACTCGAGAAGATCGCTCGCGCCTTCGACTGGGACGAGGAGACTCCTCTCCCCCGGAAGCGGCGCCCCGGGTTCGGCTTCGGCCCCCGGCACGGCTTCGGCCGCCGGCACGGGCACGGGCACGGCTTCGGACCCGGACACGGCTTCGGCCCCGGGGACTTCGAGCCCCGGCGCGGCTTCGGTGCCGGACACGATGGCGACGAGGACGGCGGGTACCGCGGACGCGGTCACCACGACGGTCACGCACACCGTGATCACGGCCACGCGCATCGCGGCCACGGCCACGGCCACGGCCACGGCCATCGGGCGCAGCGGATGGCGGCGCGCGCATTCGAGCGCGGCTTCGACGCCGGATTCCGCCACGGCCACGCCGCCTGACCGTCCCCCTCCAAGCGCCTCACCCGACTCCCGGGTGAGGCGCTTTGCGCTTCGCGAAACCGTAACCGGGATCACTTCCGCACCTTCGGGCGCCCCCGTGGCACTTTCCCAATCCCCCACCCGCACCCCAGTGCGCCCCGAGGCGGAGACGCGGGCGAAGCGCCCTGAGCCGAGACGGGATCAGAGTCGCGCCTCCCAAGCCGTTCCGGGGCACATTCTCGATCCCACACCTCGGCGACGCGAGCACCCACTCTCCGAACGAGATCAGAAGCGCCCCTTCCGGTGGATCTCGGGGCCCGATTCCCATCCTGCGAGCCAAAGAGCGGACGGTCCGGCCGTCGGGCGGGATCAGAAACGCCCCTTCCGACGGATCTCGGGGCCCGATTCTCATCCCGCACGCGAAGGGGGCAGACCCGGCCGTCGGACGGGATCAGAAGCGGGCCTTCGAAGCGGGATTGCGGGGCGTTCGTGATCCCGCAGGGGGACGGGGCCCCGGCCGCGGGATGGGGCTAGAGGGCGAGGAGAGCGAGGGCGGTGTCGGGGGTACCGGCGTCACGGAGGCGCGCGCGCATGGCGGCCGCCGCGAGCCCGTACGGCTTGTCGCTCCGCAGGAGGAGCGACCGCGCGTTGGCCTGCTCATTGAGGGCGACGAGCTCGAAGGCCAGGACCTCGACGTCGGCCGCGTCGACCTCGCCCTCCGCCGCGGCGAACCGCAGCTGGGCCTCGAGGTACCCGTACCAGTCGACGAGGGCTGCCTGCACGGCATCGCTCACGGGGCCGGGCTTGGAGTCGACGTCCGCCGCAGTCGCCGCGAAGAAGCAGCCGCCCGTGAAGACGCGGTCCTTCGAGTAGACCAAGGCGTTGTGGAGGAGCGCGGCCAGGCGATGCGCTCCTCTCGGCTGGGCGCGGGCAGGCTCGATGATCCGCGCGACGAAGATGTCCCGAGCGGCGGCGACCGTCGCGAGCTGCAGGCCCTCCTTGCTCTGGAACAGCGTCGCGATGCTGCTCTTGCTCGACCCCGAGGCCGCGGCGAGGCGCCCGATCGTCACGCCGTCCAACCCCTCGACGGAGGCGAGGTCGGTCGCACTCTCCAGCACGATGCGGCGGGAGGCGTCGCCCCGCGCCCGCCGGCCATCCTGCATCACCGTGTCCGTCACACCTCTAGTATACGAACGATCGTTCGCCTACTATACGGATGATCGTTCGTATAGTTCGGTGAAGGAGCCCCATGCCGTCCGCGTCCACCCTCCTCGTCCGCACCCTCCCCGCTGTGGGACGTGTCACTCCCCGCCTCGCCGGCGACCTCGCATACCGGCTGTTCTTCTCCACCCGCCCGCGGATGGCCGTGCGTGCCGTCGACGCCGCGACCCATGAGGCCGCCCGCCGCGGGAGCATCCTCGTGCGCGACATCCCCGTCACGACCTACACGTGGGGCGGGGGTCCGCGCACCGTGCTGCTTCTGCACGGCTGGCGTGGCCGCGCCTCGCAGTTCGCGCCACTCGTGCGGGAGCTCGTCGCCGAGGGGCTCCGGGTCGTCGCCTTCGACGCTCCGGCCCACGGCTCCTCCGGCGGGCGGAGGACCGACATCCGCGACTGGGTCGAGGCCGCGCAGGAGCTGGAACACACCCACGGCCCCTTCTCCGCCCTCATCGGCCACTCCTTCGGGGGTCTCGCGGCACTGACCGTCGCCCGGACGTCCGGCCCGGTCCCCGCCGTCGCCGTCGTCGCCGGTGCCGCGGCTCCCGAGGCTTTCCTCGCCCAGTTCGCGCACGACCTCCGCCTCGACCCCGCCACCACGGAACGGCTCCGCACCCGCTTCCACCGCCGACTCGGCCTCGATTCCGCCTCCGCCGCCGAGCGATACGACGCGGCCGCGGATCCTCTGCCCGCCGACACCGCGCTGCTCCTCGTGCACGATCGGGGCGACCGCCGGATGACCGACCAGGACACCCTCAGGCTGCACGCCGCCCACCGCAGCCGCTCCCGCCTCGTCCGCACCGTGGGTCTCGGCCATACGAAAGTGCTGTCGGCGGACCCGACCCTCGATGCGGTGGTCGCCCTCGTGACCGGAGGGCTCGACGCCGTCGATGCGCTCGGCACCGCGACGGGACGGGCAGCCACCGACGCCGCACCGGCAGACCGGGCCGCCGCCCTCCGCAGCGCTACACCCGGATCGGCAGGAAGCCCGCGTCCGGGCCGGCCGCCGCGAACGGCAGCCCGACAGTGGTGATCAGCACCACGAGCATCACCACGGCCGCCGCGAGCAGCAGGAACAGCACGACGAAGACCGCGACGGCGAGCACCCGGTAGCTCCCGGTGTCGGCGACCTCCGGCGCGATCGATCGCTGCGCCCAGTCGTCGGCGGCCGCCGCGGGCTGCTCACCCTGGAGGATCGCGGGCGTCGGACGGGATCGTTCCGAGCGACGGGTCGGGGCCGGAAGCACATCTCCTGCGGCGTCCGGCGCCGCCAGCAGTCCCTCCGGAATCGGCGTCTCCGGTGGCGGGGGCGGGATCACGTCATCGGCGGACGGGATCACCGCATCGGCGGGAGCGATCTCCGGTCCCGCCGCGTCCGGCGGCACTGCCTCGTACGGCGCCCCAGGCTCGTCGGGGGTGGTCCCGCTCGCGTCGCTCATGTCAGCCTCCGACGGCTCCGATGTCGGTCACACCCACGTCCGTGCGGTGGAAGTTCTGGAAGGAGCGGGACGCCGTCGGTCCTCGCTGGCCCTGGTAGCGGTTGCCGTAGGGGCCGGAGCCGTACGGGTTCTCCGCCGGCGAGGTGAGCCGGAAGAAGCAGAGCTGGCCGATCTTCATGCCGGGCCACAGCTTGATCGGCAGCGTAGCCACGTTCGCGAGCTCCAGGGTCACATGCCCGGAGAAACCCGGGTCGATGAAACCGGCGGTCGAGTGGGTGATGAGCCCGAGGCGGCCGAGAGAGGACTTGCCCTCCAGCCGGGCGGCGATGTCGTCCGGCAGGGTGACCTGCTCGAACGTGGCCCCCAGCGCGAACTCGCCGGGGTGCAGGATGAAGGGCTCGTCCGGGTCGACCTCGATCAGCCGTGTGAGCTCGGGCTGATCGACCGAGGGATCGATGAACGGGTACTTGTGGTTGTCGAACAGGCGGAAGTAGCGGTCCAGCCGCACATCGATGCTCGACGGCTGGATCATCTCCGGCGCATGCGGTTCCAGGCCGACGCGGCCGGAGGCGAGTTCTGCTCTGATATCGCGATCGCTGAGAAGCACGGCACAAGCCTAGTCACGAGCGACCCGCGCTTTGGCCATCCGGCCTGCGACAGGTAGGCTTGCTCCACCTGCTCTCGGGCGGGTACGGGGCTGTAGTTCAATGGTAGAACTTCTGCTTCCCAAGCAGACAGCGCGGGTTCGATTCCCGTCAGCCCCTCCACATCTCTGATCCTCGCCTCGACGCGACCGGTTCGGCGTCCCCCTCGCTGACCGGCCGGCATCCATCGAAAGAGGGAGACTTCCCTCCATCGTCTTGACGATGTCGCCGCACGACGCTCCTGGTGGAGTGACAGGTATGGCACATTCTCGCGCTCTTCGGCGCTTTCCCGAGTGGATGACCTCCCGTGGCGGCGCATGGATCATGCTCGGCGTGGTCCTCCTGATCATGACGGCTCTCTTCGGCCTGTTCGGGTCGGCGAAGGCCCCGGCCGGCAACGAGCAGGCCCCCGCGGGATCGGAGTCGGCGCGAGCGAGCGCCCTGCTGGCCGAGTTCCCCAACGCGGATCGCGAGTCCGTGATCGTGGTCGCGTCGCGCAACGACGGCGCGACGCTCTCGGCACAGGACGTCGACGCCCTCGACAGTCTCCTCCCGGTGCTCGGCACGCACGCGGACGCGGATCCGACCGGGCCTCTCGTGAGCGAGGACGAGAAGGCCGCAGTTCTGGTGACGCCGATCGCGGTCGGTCAGACGAGCACCGACACCGCCGCCGTGATCTCGGCGCTCCGCGCCGACGTCGACGAGCACGCCCCGGATGGGATGAACCTGCTCGTGACCGGGGGCCCGGCGTTCGGCGCCGATATCGCCGCCTCCTTCGAAGGGGCCGACTTCACCCTGCTGCTCGTGACCATCCTGATCGTCGCGGTACTCCTCATCGTCACGTACCGGTCACCGGTGCTGTGGCTGCTGCCGCTCGCCGCCGTCGGCCTGGCCGACGGACTCGCCGGCCGCCTGACCGCGGCTGCCGGTTCCGCGTGGGACCTGCAGTTCGACGCCGGGATCATCAGCGTGCTCGTCTTCGGCGCCGGGACCAACTACGCCCTCCTCCTGATCTCGAGGTACCGGGAAGAGCTCGCCACCACCGCGAGCCATCGCCGCGCGCTCAGCACCGCGTGGCGGCGGACCGCTCCAGCGATCCTCGCCTCGAACCTCACCGTCGTCCTCGCACTCTTGACGCTCGTCCTCGCGGTGATCCCCGGCACGCACGGGCTCGGCGTCTCCTCCGCGATCGGCCTGCTGGTCGCCCTGGCGTCCGTCCTCTTCCTGCTGCCTCCCCTGCTGGCGGTGTGCGGACGGAACGTGTTCTGGCCGTTCGTCCCTCGTCCCGGAGCTGCCGCACGGCGCGGCGGCGTGTGGCGGACGATCGCGACGCGCGTCGTGAGCCGGCCGGTCGTGAGCCTCCTCGGGGGTGCGGCCCTGCTGGCCGTGATGACGGTCGGCCTCGTCGGGACGACCGTCGGGCTCGACCAGGTCGACAAGTTCCGGGTCCCGTCCGAGTCCGCGACGGGTCTCGAGGTGCTCTCGAACCACTTCCCGGCAGGAGAGGCGCAGCCGATCCTCATCGTCACGGACAGCGGCGAGGCGGATCCCGTGCTCACGGCGGCGAGGGAGGTCGACGGCGTCGTCCGCGCCACTCCTGTCGGGAGGACGGATGATGAGAGGCTCACGAAGATCCTGGTGACCAGCGAGTATGCGCCCAGCACCGAGGAGAGCCTCGCCCAGATCACCGGACTCCGCGATGCCGTGCACGCTGTGCCGGGGGCCGGGGCGGTCGTCGGCGGTGCGGTGGCGACGGATCTCGACGCCCGTGCCGGGAACCTCGCGGATCTCGGCGTCGTGGTGCCCCTGGTCCTGGCGGCGAGCTTCCTGGTGCTCGTGTTCCTGCTGCGGTCGCTGGTCGCCCCGCTGCTGCTCCTCGCCGTCAATGTGGCGAGCGCCGTGGCCGCCATCGGTGCCGGGGCCTGGCTCAGTCGCGTGCTGTTCGGACAGCACGCGCTCGATCTCCCGGTGCCGCTGCTGGCCTTCCTGTTCCTGGTCGCCCTCGGCATCGACTACACGATCTTCCTCGTCCACCGTGCGCGGACCGAAGCGGCGCTGCGGGGCACTCGGGTGGGCATGGTCGAAGCCGTCGCACACACCGGCAGCGTGATCGCGAGCGCCGGCGTCGTCCTCGCCGCCGTTTTCGCGGCGCTCGGCGTCCTGCCGCTGGTGACCCTCGGGCAGCTCGGGCTGATCGTCGGCGTGGGCGTGATCGTCGACACCCTGGTGGTCAGGACCGTGATCGTCCCGGCGCTCTTCGCGCTCGTCGGTGACCGCATCTGGTGGCCGGGGCGACCGACCTCAGGACGCGTCGCTGACGCGAGGTGATCACGGTAGAGACCGGTGCACCCGCTCAGGCCACCGGACGATACCGCTGCATGACGGCACCGGAGCGGAACTCCCGCCGCTCCACGAGTTCGAGCCGAAGACGCTCGTGCACGCCGTCGAGCAGCCGAGGGCCGTGCCCCGCGACGACCGGATGCACCACGAACACGTACTCGTCGATCAACCCGAGGTCCGCGAGTTTCGCGGGCAGGGTCACTCCACCGACCGACAGGCCCGCCCCCGGCTCATCCTTCAGCTGCCGCACCGCCTCCGAGAGATCGCCGCGCACGAGGTCCGCGTTCCAGTCGACGGCATCGAGCGTCGCCGAGACCACGTGCTTCGGCATGCCATCGATGACCTCGGCGAAGGGCGTCTCCCACTCCTCCATCCAGTCCGGCCAGACCCCGGATTCCGGACGCCGCCACGCGGCCCGCATCATGTCGTACGTCACCCGTCCGTAGAGCAGAGCGTCGGCGCGCTCCAGCTCCGCGGTCCAGAAGCGCATCGACTCCTCATCCGGCGGGAGCCCCGCCTCGTGATGGCAGCAGCCGTCGAGCGTCACGTTGATCGCGTACCGCAGCGGCCTCATCGGAGCTCTCCGACCGGAATCGGCACCGTCAGCACGTTGCCGGGTGGCGCTAGCGGGCACGCCCACGCCGGGTCGTAGGCGCACGACGGGTTGTACGCGAAATTGAAGTCGAGCACGATCGTGCCGCGGCGTGGGTCGGCCCCGAGGTCGGCACCCTTGATCGTGTCGATGAGGTAGCGCCCGCCGCCGTACGTCCCCCCGCTCTGCCCGGCGGAGGCATCGCGCACCGGCACGAACAGCCCGCCGCCGTAGGAGGCGAGCCGCCACACGTCGAGCGATCCGGCGTCAGTGATCTCCACGACGCCGACGCGCTCGAACGGCACGACGCCGTCGGTCCCGGTCGCGAACTCGAAGGATGCCGGTTCGGTGTCGAGGATCGGAAGCTCGAACCGCCAGGCGGAGTCGTACGGCGCTATCGGGAGTCCCTCGAACGGTGCCCTGTCCTCCGGAAGGAGGGGCGTCGCCGGGTGCCGCAGCAGAAGCTCGTCCCGTTCGATGCGCCACAGCTCGTGCGCCTCCTCCGGGGAGTCGGCCCGCCGCACCGCTTCGTACAGGGCGAACACCCGCCGCCGCCAGTCGACGACCTCGACAGCCGTCTGCGCATTCGTCATGCGCCCACGGTACGCCGGACGACGGACGCCCGGAATGCCTCAGCTCCGGTCGATCATCTCCGCGTACCCGTCCTCGTACGTCGGGTACGCGAGGTCCCCGAGAACCGAACGCAAGAGCGTGCCGTCGTAGACGAAGCCGCTCGGCGCACTGCCGTCGTCGGGCGGTACCGGCAGACCGAGGCGGTCGGCGAGGAAGGTCATGACGTCTCCCAGAGGAGCGGGCGCCCGGTCGACGGCGTGCACGAGCGCCGGGGGCTCCGGCATCCGCAGCAGCAGGTCGAGAGCGCGCACCAGGTCGGTCTCGTGGATCCGGTTCGTGCGGCGACGGTGGGCCAACGGAGCCCCTTCCCGGACCTTCCGGAGCAGGAACTCGCGCCCGGGACCGTAGATGCCGGCGGGTCGCATGACCACGGCGTCGAAGAGCTCGACGGCCGCGCGCTCTCCGTCGCGCAGACCGCGGCCGCGATCCGTGGTGGGCACCGGCTCGACCCGCTCGGTCACCGGCTCGGCGCCACCGGCGCCGTCGAACACCCCGGTCGACGAGACGAAGAGCGTCCGCGCGGGCGGGGACGGCAACGCCGCCGCGAGGTGCGAGAGCGCCGTGCGGTACGACGACACGTCCGGCCCGGGTGGCAGCGTCACCACCATCGCGTCGACCTCGGGCAGCGGACCCGTGAGCGGGACGGCGAGGTCGGCGGTGAGCGCCTGCACACCGTCCGGCACGGGTCCGTCACTGCGGCGGAGTGCCACGACGGCGCCTCCGTCCCCGAGGAGCAGCGGGGCGAGCCGGGCGCCGAGTTTCCCGAAGCCGACGAGGAGGGTGCGGCGCGGCGGAGACGGAGTGGTCATCTCCTCCACCCTCGCACATCGGTGCCGGGCGACGGACGTAGGCTTGATCGGTGACGGAATCGCAGGGACGGGTGTGGACGGGGGTCCTGCGCGTCGGCCCGCACCGCGGGGATCACCGGGTCGCCCTGCGCGCCGCGGTCAGTGTCGCCGTCCCGCTGCTCGTGCTGTGGGCCGTCGGCCGGCTCGACCTCAGCATCTACGCGAGCTTCGGCGCCTTCGCCGCGCTCTACGGCCGGCACGACGTCTTCCGCGACCGGATCCGCATGCAGGCGAGTGCCGGAGGCGTGCTGCTCGGCGCGATGCTGATCGGCACGGCGCTGTCGGTCCTCGCCGCCCCCGCCGTGCTGAGCATCCTCGTCGTCGCACTGGTCGCGGCGGCCGTGACGCTCCTCGCCTACGTCCTGCAGTGGCACCCGCCCGGTCCGCTGTTCACGGTCTTCGCGACCGGGGCCTGCGCGACCATCCCCGCCACCGGCGCCTCCTTCGGCGCGGTCCTGCTCGTCGGCGGGGCGAGCGTGCTCTTCGGCCTCGCGCTCACCGCCCTCGTCGCCGTGGTCACCCGGAGCACGGCGGAGGCGCCGCCGCGACGGCGCCCGTCCGTGGGCCCGGTCGCCGCCGAGATGGCCGCCTCGGTCGCCGTCGCGATCGTCGGTGCCGGAGTCGTGGGCCTGCTCCTCGGCGGCACTCACTGGTACTGGGCGGCGGTCGGCGCGGTGGCGGCGGTCAGCGGCGCGCAGCTCAACGCCCGCGTGATCCGCGGCATCCAGCGCCTCGTCGGCACGCTGCTCGGCGTGCTGGTGGCCGCCGGGATCCTCGCTCTCGACATGCCGCCTCTCGCCGTGATCGCCGTCGTCGTGGTCCTGCAGGGGACGGCCGAGCTGTTCATCGGCCGCAACTACGGCATCGCGATGGTGTTCGTCACCCCGCTGGCCCTCCTGATGGTGCACCTGGCCGCACCCACACCGGTCGCCGACCTTTTGACCGATCGCGTCCTGGAGACGATCATCGGCGTCCTCGTCGGCACGATCGTCGCCGTCGCGTCGGCCGCGCTGCGCCGGCGGGGTCGGCGCCGCCCGTGACGAGACGACGGAGCGCCGCACCCCGGAAGGATGCGGCGCTCCGGTCGATCGTGTCTACTCGGCGTCCGCAGCGATCTTCCGCGCGTCGTCGGCGTTGAGCACCCGGAACAGCAGCGCCGCGATGATCGCACCGGCCGCAGGAGCCACGATGTAGAGCCAGAGGGAGCTCCACGCGAAGTGCCCGCTGACCGAGAGGCCGAGCGCCACCGCCGGGTTGAACCCGCCACCCGAGATGGAGCCGACCGTCGCCGCACCGACGAAGACGGTCGCACCGATCGCGAGCCCGTAGAACGAGTTGCCCGCGGTGTCCTTCGAGGTGGCGGAGTTCAGCACGACCCAGACGAGGATCAGGGTGAACAGCGCCTCGACGAGGAACGCCGGGCCGACCTCGATGACCATCGCCTTCTCCCCCGCCGGCCAGACGGCGAGAGCCAGGAGAGCGGCGAGCGCCCCGCCGGCGAACTGCGCGACGAGGTAAGAGACGAAGTCGGCGACGCTGAGCCCGCCGCGCAGGAACACGCCCAGCGAGACCGCCGGGTTGAGGTGGGCGCCGGAGATGTGGCCCGTGGAGTACACGAGCACCATCAACGTGAAGCCGATCGCGAGCGGGGTGAGCGGGCTTCCGCTGTTCACCGCGGCGATGATGGCGAGGACGAAGAGGAACGTGGCGATCGCTTCTGCGAGCGCCTTACGAGGTGTACCGATCATGAGAGTGTCCTTCTGTGGGATCGCAGGCGGCCCCCCGTCTCCCCGGAACCGTCCGGGCGACGACCCGCCTTGCGGCACTGAGGATAGCGCGCGGTCGTCCTGTGCTGGCTCATTGGCGGCGGGACTGTCAAGCCCGTCGCCCCACCGGCTTCCGGGCCGTACCGTGCAAGGATGACCGCCCAGACCGAGCCGCGCGCCGAGACACCCACCCGGCTGCGCCGCGCCATCACCGGCCCCCTCCTGTTCGCGTTCATCCTCGGTGACGTCCTGGGCGCGGGGATCTATGCGCTCATGGGCGTGCTGTCGGAGGACGTGGGCGGTCTGCTCTGGGCACCGCTCGTCCTCGCCCTCCTTCTCGCCATGCTCACCGCCGGCTCGTATGCGGAACTCGTCACCAAGTATCCGCGCGCCGGCGGCGCCGCGGTCTTCGCCGAGCGCGCGTTCCACAGCCCGCTGGTCTCCTTCCTCGTCGGCTTCAGCATGCTCGCGGCGGGTGTGACCAGCGCGGCCGGTCTCGCCATCGCCTTCGCCGGCGACTACCTCAGCACCTTCATCGACCTGCCGACCATCCCGGTCGCGATCGTCTTCCTCGCGATCGTCGGCCTGCTCAACGCCCGCGGCATCCGCGAGTCGATGGGCGCGAACCTCGTGATGACGGCGATCGAGCTCAGCGGCCTCGTCATCGTGATCGTCGTCGTGGCGGTGTTCGTCGGCGGCGGGGGCGGCGACCTGTCCCGGGCGACGCAGGTGCCGGAGGGGGCGAACGTCGCGCTGGCGGTGCTCTCCGGCGCGGTGATCGCGTACTACTCCTTCGTCGGCTTCGAGACCTCCGCCAACATGATCGAAGAGGTCAAGGACCCGCGGCGGACCTATCCCCGCGCGCTGTTCGGAGCACTCCTCACCGCGGGCGTCGTGTACGTGCTCGTCGGCATCGCCAGCGCCGTCGCCCTGCCGGCGTCCGAGCTGCAGGAGTCCAGCGGTCCGCTGCTCGCGGTCGTCGAGGCCACCGGGGTCAGCGTCCCGTCCTGGCTGTTCAGCCTCATCGCCCTCATCGCGGTCGCCAACGGTGCGCTGCTCACGATGATCATGGTCAGCCGCCTCACCTACGGCATGGCGGAGCAGAACCTCCTGCCGTCGGTGCTCGGGCGCGTCCTGCCGAAGCGGAAGACCCCGTGGGTCGCGATCCTGACCACGACGCTCGTGGCGATGGGCCTCACGCTGGTCGGAGACCTCGCGACCCTCGCCGAGACCGTCGTGCTGCTGCTGCTCGTCGTCTTCCTGAGCGTGAACATCTCGGTGCTGGTCCTGCGCCGCGACAAGGTCGAGCACGACCACTTCCGCGTGTGGACGTTCGTCCCGGTGCTGGGCATCGCGTCCTGCATCCTGCTGCTCACCCAGCAGCGTCCGCAGGTGTGGCTGTTCGGCGCCATCCTCCTCGCCGTCGGCGGGGTGCTCTACGCTGTCGCCCGATGGACCCGCAATCGATCGAAGACCGCCGACACGAAGGAGAGCCATGAGCACGCCTGACAACACCGCTGACGAGACGTTCGAGGAGAACCGTCACGACCAGCTGACCTCCGCTCCCGATGCCACGGAGGCCGACGCCGCGCCGCGCGTGGACGTCTCAGAGCACGACGGCAACACGCGCATCGACATCCGGGATGACGCGGAGGTGCGCCCGGGCCCCGGTCCTGGCATGCCGGAGGCCGACGGCGAGGACTGATCCGGTGTCGTCGGGCGCTACAGCCAGCCCTTGCGCTTGAACGCCGCGTAGAGCCCGACGCCCATCGCCACCATGAGCAGCACCGCCATGGGGTACCCGAGTGCCCAGTGCAGCTCCGGCATGTGGTCGAAGTTCATGCCGTAGACGGTGCCGACGAGCGTCGGAGCGAAGAGGATCGCCGCCCAGCCGGAGATCTTCTTCACCTCATCGTTCTGGCGGATGCTGAGTTCCGTCATCCGTCGCATCTCGTCGTTCTGGCGTCGCGCGACGATGGTCGACTCGACCGTGAGGGCGTTGTCGAGGACGGAGCGGAAGGTCGTCGCCTTGTCGCTCACGCGCAGGGTGTGGTCGAGGACGTCCCGCAGGTACCGCTGGAGCTCCTCGCTCACGCGGTACTTCTCCGATCCGCGGAGTAGCGCCTCGAGCATGCCGGTCAGCGGCTGCGTCGCCCGCTGGAAGTCGATCACCTCGCGACCGAGGTCGTAGATCCGCTGGGTCGCGTCCGCGTCCTCCTCGAAGAGCTGACCCTCGATCTCGTCGATGTCGTTCTCGAGTCCGGCGAGGACCGGGGAGTACTCGTCGACGACCTCGTCGAGGATCGCGTAGAGCACCGCCTCAGGGCCGTGGGCGAGCAGAGCGGGATCGGCTTCGAGCCGGCGACGCACGCGGCCGAGGTCCGGCGACTCCGCATGACGGATCGTCACGACGAAGTCGGGTCCTACCAGCACGTGCACCTCGCCGAACTCGACCTCCTCGCGCTCGTCGAGATAGCGGGCGGGGCGGAGGACCATGAACAGCACGTCGCCGTACCGCTCCAGCTTGGCGCGCTGGTGCCCGGAGAGCGCGTCCTCCACAACCAGCTCGTGGATGCCGAACTCGTCAGCCACGGCGCGGATCTCCTCGGGGCTCGGCCGATACAGACCGATCCACCCCATGCCCCGTCGTTCGCGGATCCGCTCGAACGTGTCGTTCAGGCTCTGCGGGTTCTCGGTGCGCACGCCATCGACGTAGACGGCGTTGTCGACGATCGCCATGCGGACCTCCTGCTCGTCGAAGACGCGCTCAGCCGGCCGGAGGGACGCACGCGAGCGCGGCGTTCGCGATGGCCGTGTGATACTGCTCGGCCGTATAGGGGAGACCGAACTCCGGAGCCGTCTCCCCGGCCGCCGCGGGTGCCTTGGAGGCGATCGCCGCGAGCTCCCAGGAGAGCTGCTGGGCGAAGCGCGCACCGCCCGTGGAGTCGTTCAGCACCACGGCCACCGTGAAGCCGGTCGTCGGGTCGGAGTACGCCGCCGTCGCGTAGCCGGGAGTCCAGCCGTGCTGACCGATCATGGAGCCGACGATGTAGGCGCCACCGGTCGCCTGGTACCACGATGGTGCCTTGTCATACGCGGGGAGCGGCGACGCGAAGCGGTCCGGCTCGTCCTTCGTGCGCAGCACCTGCTTGGCCTCGGCCTGCATGTACCGCCCGAGGTCGGTGATCGTCGACACCACACCCGAATCGGTGAAGCCGGTGCTGGAGGACATCGTCGTGATGTCGACGGGCGCGGCGCAGGTGAAACCGCCCTCGACGGCTCCCATGTAGTGTCCGCTGAGCGACGCCCCCTCCGACGGCGGTGCCGCAGCGGGCGACGGCAGCGAGGTGTCGGCGAGCTCCAGCGGCTCGGTGACGTACTCGGCGATCAGTTCGCGCGCGCTCATCCCCGAGGCGCGCTCCAACGCGAGGCCGAGGAGAAGGTATCCGGCGTCGGAGTCGCGGAACGTGGTCTGCGGAGCGACGCGCGCGCGGCCGAGACCGTAACCCGCGAGCTCGAGGGGCGCCCAGACCCGCTCCGGCGTGTTCAGCCACGCGCTCTTGACCGTCGCCTCGGACGAACCGGCGCCACTGGTTCCGTTGCACAGATCGAGGAGAGTGACATCGGCCATGTCGGCGACGCCCGAGACGTACTCCGGCACCTTCGCGTCGAGCTCCACGGTGCCCTCGTCGGCGAGCGCGTAGAGGACGTCGCAGGTCATCAACCGGGTGATGTCGGCGATGCGGAACGACATGTCGGTGGAGAGCTCGCCGCCGTCCGCCTTGTCCTGCGTGCCCGTGGCGGCGACCCAGGTGCCGCTCCACGGCACCCAGACCCCGACGATCGCCCCGCTGGCCCCGGAGGCCGCGAGCGCGTTGTCGACCGCGCCCTGCAGCGCCGCGACCGTGTCGTCGGGAAGCGTGGCGTCGACCTGCGCGGGTGGCGTATAGCTGAAGGAGCCCTCGGAGGAGCATCCGGTGAGGACGAGACCGAGAACGGCCGCCGTGGCCGCTGCGGCGCGCCACCGGCGCGACGAGAGAAGCTGCATGTGTGGGAACCCCCGAAGACGTGTCCCCTGAGTCTAGAACGCGGATGCTGAAAGTCGGCCCCGCGTGGCGTCGTAGGGTGTCCCTGTGCCCCATGATTTCGATGCCGACGTGATCGCCGCCGTCCTCCGCCACATGAACGGCGACCACACGGACGACAACCTCCTCATCGCCCGTGCCTTCGCCGAACCGTCCGCGGAGGCGATCGACGGGGCGGTGATGACCGGCTTCGACGGGCAGGTCGGGGTCTGGGAGATCTCCCGCGGTGGCTCGACGTCGGAGCTCCGTGTCCCGTGGCCCGGCGGTCCGATCACCGAGCGCCGGGAGGTGCGCCGCGAGGTCGTGGCCCTGTACGACGCGGCCTGCGCGCGCCTGGGCATCGAACCGCGTCCGCACGACTGAGTCGTCCCGCGCGGTTCGGGCTTCCGCCCAAGGTTAGGCTGCCCTTACACTGAAGCCATGCCCGAGATCCTGTCCTTCTCCGCCGCCCTCCGCGAGCGCTCCTCCGGCTCGCACTCCCGCAGCGAGACCGCCGGCTTCATGTCCGATCTGCTCAAGGGCGAAGGGTCGCGCGAGGACTACATCGCCCTGGTCGCGCAGCACTACTTCATCTACGACGCCCTCGAAGGCGCGGGAGAGCGGATGCGTCAGGACCCGGTGGCCTCCGTGTTCCTCAGCGACAAGCTCACGCGCCTCCCCGCGCTCGAAGCCGATCTCGCCTTCCTCCTCGGCCCCGAGTGGCGCGAGCGGATCGCACCCCTGCCCACCACGCAGCGCTACGTCGACCGCATCCGTCAGGTGGGCGCGACGTGGGCGGGCGGGTTCGTGGCGCACCACTACACCCGGTACCTCGGCGATCTCTCCGGCGGCATCTTCATCGGGCGCGTGATGGCGCGGCGCTTCGGCTTCGAGACCAACGGCATCGGCTTCTACCTGTTCGACGACATCGCCGACCCCTCCGCCTTCAAGGACGTCTATCGCGAACAGCTCGACGCCGCTCCGTGGGACGAGGCGGAGCGCGAGCGCGTCATCGACGAGGTGCTGCTGGCGTACCGCTTCAACACCGAGCTCTTCGAAGACCTGGACCGCGCCCGCGCCGCCGCCTGACCCGGCAGCGACCTCAGGTCCTCGGCAGCTCCGGCGTCGAGGCCGCCAGCCACGCGTCGCGCATGAACCGGCGCACGTCCTCATCCACGCGGATGTCGCTCGGCCGCAGCGGACGGGAGAGGTACAGCCCGTCCAGCGACGTGAGCCGGCTCAGCGCGACGTAGGTCTGCCCCGGCGCGAAGGCCCCGGAGCCCAGGTCGATCACGGCGCGATCGTAGGTCTTGCCCTGGGACTTGTGGATCGTCACGGCCCACGCGAGCCGCAGCGGGAACTGCGTGAACTCGGCGACGACGTCCCGGGAGAGCTTCTTCGTGTTGGGGTCGTAGGCGTACCGGAACCGCTCCCAGACGGCCGGCTCGACGTCGACCTCCTCGCCGTCGATCTCCACCCGCACGGTCCCGCCGAGGATGCGGGTCACCGTCCCGATGGTGCCGTTGACCCAGCGCGGCGGCTCTCCGGTCATCGCAGTGTCGTTGCGCAGGAACATCACCTGCGCCCCCACCTTGAGCTTGAGCTCGGATTCGGCGGGGAGAGAGGCCTCGCCGCGGCCGAAGTCGCCGTTGACCTCCGCCCGCGCGGTCTGCTCCTTGCCGGGCAGCGCGGCGAGATGCCGGCTGTTGATGCTGTTCACGATGTCGTTGCGGGTGGCGAGGGTGATCATCGGCACCTCGCCGGGCTCGGGCTCCGGCGGGGTGCGCGCGCCCTGAGCGTTGAGGATCCCGGCGATCTCCGCCGTCACCCGTCCATAGCGGACGGCGTTGAGCATGGACTTGAAGCCGTCGTCCGACTGGCGGTGGATCTGCACGAGCTCCCGCACGTGCAGCTCCGCCCGTGTGTCGACCTCGAACAGCGCCCCCTGGGTCTCTTGAGTCCCTGAGCCTGTCGAAGGGCCTGTCGACGGGCCCGCCCACACCTTCGCGTCGAAGAACCAGAACGACCGGTAGTGATCCTTCACGTACCGAGCCTCATCGCCCCGGGGCGGGACCGGAGCGAGCTGATAGGGGTCGCCGAACATGACGACCTGCACACCGCCGAAGGGCTCTCCCCGCCGCCCTCTCGCCTGCCGCAACGACCGATCGATGGCGTCCATGAGGTCGGCGTTGACCATGGAGATCTCATCGATGACGAGGGTCTCGATCGCGTTGAGGATGCGTCGGGTCGCATCGTTCTGATCGATGTCGCCGTCCCCGATGAGGCCGATCGGGAGGCGGAACAGGGAATGGATCGTCTGCCCCTCCACGTTCAACGCTGCGACGCCCGTCGGAGCGCAGATCGCGATCTGCTTCTTCGTGTTCCAGGCGAAGTGCTGCAGCAGCGTGGACTTCCCGGTGCCGGCGCGTCCCGTGATGAACACGTGCTCGCTGGTGTCCTCGATGAGCCGGAACAGCTCCTGCTGCTCCTCGGACAGGGCGGGAAGGGACACGGTTCTCACAGGGCTGACGGGGCGGACACGGGGCGCTCCCCCATGCTACGTGCCCCGTCCGGGACGGGGCCGCCGACGCTCGGCGTCCCCCCAGGACGTCCTCCTAGACTGACCGGCATGGAGCGGGCCGGGACGCGCGCGCCCCGGCGGTCGCGCCTGGGCGCCGATCTGGCGATCCTGGGCCTCATCGGCGTCCTCCTGCTGGCCGCGATCGGCGCGGGTGGCGCGACGCTCTACCGGCAGTTCTACGGCCCGTCGGCGTTCGTGGTCCGCTATCTCGACCTGCTGTCCGAGGGGCGAGCCGCCGATGCCCTCCGCGTTCCCGGTGTCGCGATCGACCGGGAGACCCTCGATGACGCCGGGATCGACCCCGCCGCGTCCGAGGCGATGCTGCGCCGCTCCGCCCTCGGTCCGCTCAGCGACGTCGAGGTCGAATCCGAGGAGCGCTCCGGCGACGGCACCGCGGTGACCGTCAGCTACCGCGCCGGCGGCCACTCCGGCACCACCACGTTCCACGTCGCGCAGGACGGCTGGGCCGGCGTCACACCGAACTGGCGGTTCACGACCAGCCCGCTCGCCGTCGTCGAGCTCACGGTGCGCGGAGCCGACCGGTTCTCCGTGAACGGGTTCGAGGTCGACCGCCGCCAGGTCTCCGCCGCCGGGCCCGCGGCGTTGCCCCTGGAGCCTCTCCCGCTGCTCGTCTTCACCCCCGGGCTCTACTCCGTGACGGTCGACACCGCGATCGCGGAGTCCACCGGGCACGGCGTGCTCGCCGACGAGCCACTCGCCGTGACCCCTCTCGACGTGCAGACCGAGCCGACGGAGGAGTTCGTCGACGTGGTCCAGGAGCGCGTCGAGGAGTTCCTCACCGCGTGCACCACGCAGGAGGTGCTGCAGCCCACCGCGTGCCCGTTCGGCCTGCGCGTCGAGAACAGGATCGCCGCGCCGCCGAAGTGGTCCATCGCCCAGCAGCCCGAGATCATGGTCGCGCCGTCCGACGACGGTCACTGGCAGATCCCGGCCACCGACGCCGTGGCGCACGTCGAGGTCGAGATCCAGTCGCTCTTCGACGGCTCCGTGGAGCCGGTCTCCGAAGACGTGCCCTTCCGGGTCAACGGCTCCATCGCCATCCTCCCGGACGGCTCGGCATCGATCCGCGTCGGCTCCCCGGACGATCCCGTGAAGTGAGACCGGTGCCCGGTCAGCGGCCCTGGCGCTCCGCCGCGCGCTGATCCCGGGCCGCGAGGTCGGCGAGCCGCGCGTTGTACTCCTCCAGCTCGGCATCGCCGGTGCGATCGGCATGCCGGTCGCGACGACGCTGGAGCTTGGTGTCGCTCCGGCTCCACTGGATGGCGACGGTGATCGCGAGGATGAGCGTCGGGATCTCCCCGATCGACCACGCGATGCCACCGCCCACGTACTGGTCGGTCATCGGGTCGGCGCCCCAGTCGCGGCCCATCGCACCGAACCAGTCGGCGACCATGAGCCCCTCCTGCATCATGATCGCCATGCCGAAGAACGCGTGCATGGCCATCACGGCGATGAGGGTGATGAGCCGGCCGGGGTACGGCAGGCGATACGGCACCGGGTCGGCGCCGATCAGACTCATCACGAAGAGGTACCCCGAGATCAGGAAGTGGGCGACCATCCACTCGTGCCCGAGGTGCTCGAACATCGACCAGCGCACCAGGTCGGTGAAGTAGAACGCCCAGAGGGAGAGGATGAAGATCGCCGCCGCCACGATCGGATGCGTCACGACCCTCGCGAACGGCGAGTGGACGGCCCACATGATCCATTCGCGGCCGCCCCGGGTGCCGTCGTCGCGCTTGTGGATGGCGCGCAGCGCGAGGGTGATCGGCGCGCCGGAGACGAGGAGCAGCGGGATCGCCATCGAGAGCATCATGTGCCCCAGCATGTGCACGCTGAAGAGGTACTCCTGGTACGCGTTGATGGGTCCGCCGGTCACCCATACGAGCAGGAGCAGGCCGAGCACCCAGAAGACGGTGCGGTGGATCGGCCAGCGATCGCCGCGCAGCCGGAGCCGGCGCACGCCTGCGAGATAGAAGAAGAGTCCGAAGCCCGCCGCGACGAGCCACAGCACGTCGATGTCCCAGGCCGTGAACCAGCGCTCCAGAGTGAGCTCCGGCGGCAGCAGCGAGCCGGTGAGGATCTGCGCGGGGGTCTGCGCGAACGCGGCGACCTCCCCGGTCGGCGGGGGCGTGCGAGCGAGCGCGGCCGCCGCGCCGGAGGCGAGGCCCATGAGCGCCACCTCGCCGAGGACCAGAGCCCAGAACCACCGGGAGGCGCGGGCGCCGTTCAGCTTCGGGATCAGCCGCGTGCGGTACCAGGCGCCGAGCAGTCCCATGCCGACGAGCAGGACGGCCTTGACGACGACGATGAGGCCGTAGGGGGTCGTCCACACGGCCTCCCAGCTCCCGACGGCCACGATCGACCGCGTGAAGCCGGAGAAGGCGACGACCGCGAAGGCCGCGATCGCCAGGGACGAGTAGCGGCCGACGAGCCGGGGGAGGTCGAGCCCGTGCTGCCCGCGCAACAGCACGAGAAGGAGCAGCCCGCCGAGCCACGCCGCCGCGCCGATGGTGTGCAGGAGGATCGAGTTGACGGCCATGTTGTGTCCGTCGAGGTCCCCCGCGTGCCCCTGGGTCGCCAGCGGCAGGAAAGACACCGCGGCCAGCAGGGCGGTGAGCAGCGTGGGTGTCCAGGTGCGCCAGGCGAACGCGAGCACCGTGATGACGGCGCCCAGGATCGTCGTGATCAGCCACGACTGCCCCAGCGGGAGCTCGAGCAGGAAGCGCCCGAGCTGCGAACCGAACTCGCGCTCGATGCTGAGCTGCGGGTTGAAGGCGGCCATGAAGGAGAAGAACCCGGCGAGCCCGGCGGAGACGGTGAAGACGGCGGCGCCGATGGACGCGGTGTTCAGGGCCGTGTCGAAGGTGCGCTCCCCCGCCCGCAGTCCGAAGAGCGCCAGAACGAGGGAGCCGAGCATGACGGCGCCGGCGATGTTCATCACGAGCTTCGCCAGGGGAGTGCCCCACAGCACCACCGGCCCTGGGTCCTGCAGCAGCGGCGGGTTCGCCCCTCCCCCGACCAGGAGCGCCCAGACCAGAGCGGCTCCGGCTGCGACGAGGAGGATCACGATGCCGGCGAGACGGTACGCCGACGTCGGGCGCGGCGTCTCGGTGCGGGAACTCACCCCTCCAGCCTAGGCGCGCGCAGCAGGGAGAACGCACGAAGGCCGCCCCCGAAGCGGGGGCGGCCTTCGAACGGGTGCGGTCTTACTTGACGGCAGCCTTGAGCTTGGAGCCGGCGGTCACCTTGACGCGCTTGCCGGCCGGGATCTTGATCTCGGCGCCGGTCTGCGGGTTGCGACCCGTGCGGGCGGCCGTGTCGACCTGCTCGAACGAGATCCAGCCCGGGATGGAGACCTTGCTGCCCTTGGCGACGGCGTCGGAGACCGTGGCGAACAGCGAGTCGAGGACACCGGAGACGGTGGCCTGGCTCTGGCCGGTGGCGGAAGCGATGCTCGCGACGAGCTCGGTCTTGGTGATGGACTTGTCAGCCATGTCATCCTCCAGCGACGAAGGACCGTCGCATCGTGTGTGGGTGCGAGGAGCGGGTGCTCCCCGTTGGTCGTGTGACCGCCTCGAATGTACCAACGGCCACCCGGATTTCCGCGTCATTTCGCGGGTTTCGACCGATTTCCCGGCGTGTCGCGTCACATTGGCCACTCGCGTCACACGTTTTCGGGCGCCCGCTCGCGGGTTCAGGCCGCCGCGCGGCATCAGGCACTCCCTGGCATACGCGCCTGATCCGGCGTGATCGCCTGCGTTCCCGGGCATGCAAAAGGGGCGAGGATCCGAAGATCCCCGCCCCTTCTCGCTGGGTGCTTACCAGCTCGACTTGGTCACGCCGGGCAGCTCGCCACGGTGCGCCATGTCACGGAAGCGGACACGCGAGATGCCGAACTTCGTGAGGACACCACGGGGGCGGCCGTCGATGACGTCGCGCGAACGCACGCGAGCCGGCGACGCGTTGCGCGGCAGCTTCTGCAGGCCGACGCGGGCGGCCTCGCGGGCCTCGTCGGTGGCGTTCGGGTCGACCAGGGTCTTCTTCAGCTCGGCACGACGCTCGGCGTAGCGCTCGACGATGACCTTGCGCTGCTCGTTGCGCGCGATCTTGCTCTTCTTAGCCATGGATCAACGCTCCTCTCGGAATTCGACGTGCTGACGGATGACCGGGTCGTACTTCTTGAGCACGAGGCGGTCGGGGGTGTTGCGGCGGTTCTTCTTGGTCACGTACGTGTAACCCGTACCCGCCGTCGAACGCAGCTTGATGATCGGACGGACGTCCTGAGCCTTTTTGGCCATTAGAGCTTCACACCCTTCGCCTGGAGGTCCTTGACGACGTTCTCGATGCCGCGCACGTCGATCACCTTGATGCCCTTGGCGGACACGTTGAGCGTGATCTTACGACCGAGCGAGGGCACGAAATAGGTCTTCTTCTGCACGTTCGGGTCGAAGCGACGCTTCGTCCGGCGGTGCGAGTGCGAGACGTTGTGACCGAAGCCGGGAACAGCTCCGGTCACCTGGCACACTGCTGCCATGATGATGACTCCTTCATTACCGTGAGACCGGACGGCCTCACCCAAGATCCCTTGTCTGCACGCCGCCCCGCATGCCGATCTCTCGGCGGAAGAAGGGGGAGCACACGAACTGCGCACAGGAGCGTGCGCAGACGAAGAGTCAGTCTAGCACGGCTCCGAGCGGCGGTTCGAATCGCCTGAATGGTCCCATCTCAGCCCGAAACGCCGCCATTCGCGCGACTCGAAGCGTCGGCGGCACCCCGACCCCACCGGAACGCGGACACCGTGGGGTCGCCGGGGATCCAGAAACGCCAAGGGAACGCGTCCGTGCCGGCGATGCCCGCCACCCCCACCCGCGGGCCCTGGGCCACGTCGACCACGGGAGGGCCGAGCCACAACTCCGCCCTGGCGTCGTTCCGCTCCTCGCCGGTGATGGCGTCGATGCCGTCGTGCAGGGAGTGCCGCAGTCCCGCGGCCTGTCCGAGCCGTCCGGGCCCACGCGCGAGGTCCCGCCGAGCGGTGCGGCCGAGCGGGAGGACCGCACGCCGTCGCCGGGCCGCCTCCTCCACCCCGGTCACGATCTCCCCCGCGCGCAGCAGCACCCCGTCACCCTGCCCCTCGGGACCGCAGGCCACGTTGACGCAGGAGTGGATGCCGTGACTCAGGTACACGTAGAGACGGCCCGGCTCGCCCCACATCGTGGCGTTCCGGGCGGTGCGGCCCATGCGGGCGTGGGACCCCGGGTCCGCCAGCGCTCCGGTGCCCTGCCCGTGATAGGCCTCCACCTCGGTGATCCGCACGCGCACCTCCACCGGGCGACCGTCCTCGACGACCACGGTCCGCAGCTCCGCGCCGAGGAGGGTCGGCGCGACCTCCACGGCGGAGCGCATCACGTCGTCGCGGGTCGCGCGCCGCAGCGCCAGGGGCCCCGTCATGTCAGAACCGCGGCGCCGTCTGGCACCAGGACGCGTCGAAACCGGTCAGTGCGACGATCTCGTCCCCGGTCTTCATGTCGATGAGGTGCGTCTCGAGCTTCTCCGGCAGCGGCAGCAGCATCCCGTCGTAGGCGTTGTCCGCCATGTCCGGCGCGATCACCACCGCGGCGTACTGCCCGCTCGGCGACGCACAGGCCTGGAGGATCGAGTCGGCCGAACTCACCTCGACCAGCGGCGTGGCCGCGCCGGAGTCGTCGACGCGGATGACGGCCTGTCCTACCGGGAGGCCGCCCTCGTCCCTGGCGACGACGTGGCGCAGCGTTCCACCGGGGAACGGCGTGATGGAGGTCGCGGTGCCGTAGTCCGGCTCCGACGCGGCGAGCGGCTCCTCCGATCCGTCCGCCAGGTCGAGCTCCACCACCGATCCGTCCAGTCGCTCGACGATCGCGGTGTAGGTGCCGCGGGAGATGCCCTGGATCGTCGTGGCGAGACCGAGGGACTGCACGCCGGTGTCGGCCGACTGGTCCACGAGGGACAGCGCTCCGTCGAAGTCGATGAACAGGACGGCGGCGCTGTCCGGCACGAACTGCCACACGAAGACGCTCACCTGCTTGTCCCCGACCTCGATGATGCGGGGCTCGTCGTCGCCGCTCAGCGACTGGGTGACGAGCACGCTCGCGCGCCCCTCGGTGTCGCTGAGCTCGCGATCGGAGTAGCTGTAGCCGACGAGGTTGCCCCGTTCGGACACCTGGATCGCGCCCACGTAGCCTTCGCCGGGGAGGGGGAGCTCGCGCTGGTCGGAGCCGTCCCTGTCCATCACGAGCAGCCGCGACTGGTCGTCATCCTCGACCGCGGCCACGAGCTGCGTGGACGTGGCCCGGAAGTCGTCGATCCGCGGGTGGGAGAACACCGGCTGCGCGTTCTCGCCGCTCAGGTCGGTGCGGAAGATGATGTCGTCGCCGTCGGGGTCGCGGCGCAGGAGGAAGATCGACGACGCCGGGGTCTCGAAGGATGTCGTCAGATCGGCGGCCGGTCCTCCTCCCGCACCCGTCACGTCGGAGACGGTCACCGTGTAGGTCGTGTCGTCGTCGAGGGGTACCGTGAAGCGCACGCCGACCCCCCGACCGGCGGCATCGACCGTGAACGGCACGGACGGCTCGACCGTGACCTGCTCGGGGTCGATGGCGGAGAGCGGCTGATTCGCCGTGAGGATGACGCGGCTCCCTGAGGATTCGATGGCCTGGGCGGCGTCGACCTGCACATCGGTCACCCGGGGGCCCTGGAGCAGGCTGACGATTCCGAGTCCGGTGCCGACGAGCACGAGCACTCCGACCACGGCACCGATCGTGACGAGGAAGCGGCGGCGGGACCACGGCGCGGGCGGAGGCGCATCGTCGTCGGCGGGGAGGTCGGTGGTCGGCGTCCAGCCCGGATCCGATGCATCTCCCGGTTCGCTGCTCGCCGCGGGGGTGGACGCCGGCCCCGCGGGGGTGAACACCGGCTCGGGCGCCTGCGGGATCGCGGGGACACCGGCGGCCGCATCGGGAGCAGCGCGCTCCGCCGCCTCACGCTCCGCCGCCTCACGCTCCGCCGCCTCGCGCTCTGCGGCCTCACGCTCCGCAGCAGCGCGCTCTGCCGCTTCACGCTCCGCCGCAGCTTCGCGATCGACGGCGGCATGCTCGGCGGCGACCTCGGCGGCCATCCGCTCCACGGCCGCACGTTCCGCCGCGACCTGCTCCGCTTCAGCCTGCTCGGTGGCCGCGCGCTCCGCGGCCGTCTGCTCCTCGGCGGCGTGCTCCTCCGCTTCCCTGGCAGCGCGCAGCTCGGCGCGGGTCCGCGGGACGGCGGGCGGCTCCGGCCGCTCGTCGTCAGTACTCATACGGGTCCTTCGGCTCGTCGATCGCCACGACATCGGTCGGCTCGATGTGCAGGGAGCCGTTCTCATCCGCACGGACGGTCCCGGTGATCTCGACCCATTGTCCGGTCTTGTACGCGTCCGCGTCGACGCTCACCGGCAGCGCCGCCGTCTGGGCGTCGATGACGCAGTGGGTGATCACGAGCCGGGTGAGGTTGACGCCGTCGCCGTCGCCCGGCGTGACGAAGCCCTGCAACGTGACGTCGGCCCCGTCATAGGCCGTGGTGTTCGTCGCGGCGGCGAAGACGCTCGCCCAGTCGCCCACGCCGAACGTCGACGTGTCCGCGACCCCGAGGGCGACCGTGTCGGCGCCGGCGAACAGTGCGGTCTCCTCCCCGGCGCGCGACATCGCGAGCTCGACCGAGAGCGAGGCGGGAGGCAGGACGAGTGCGGAGACGACGACCCCCGTCGCCACCACACCGCCGGCCAGAGCACCGACTCCCGCGAGGCTCCGGCGCGATGGGACGGAGGGGCGCTCGCTCTCCTCAGCGGAGGAGTGCTCCGACTCCGCAGATCGGGCGGAGGAGGGACCGTGGTCGTGCCCGTGATCCTCCTCCGCGCCCAGGGGCAGCGTGCACGACCAGACGGCTCCGGCGAGAGTGACCACGGCGGCAGCCGATGCGAACCACACCGACTCCGGGCTGATGTAGAGGCTGAGGCGGTCGGTCACCGCGAGGCCGAGGGTGACGACGGCGACGACGGAGGCCAGACCGATCCCCAGCCACCGGGTCACGAGGGCGCGCGAGCGGACGGAGAGCTCAGGCAAGGACGTTCACCCCGATCCCGATCGCGAAGGCCGACGCCAGCACGACAGCGGTGATCCCGACGAGCGTCCGGGTGGTGAAGGTCGTGCGCATCAGCGCCAGCATCTTGATGTCGACGAGCGGCCCGACCAGCAGGAACGCCACGAGGGCCCCCGAGGAGAAGGTCGACGCGAACGACAGCGCGAAGAAGGCGTCGACATTGGAGCAGATCGCCACGACGATCGCGAGCAGCATCATCGCGACGATGGACAGCACGGGGTTGGCGCCGATCGTGAGCAGGACGTCGCGCGGGATGAGCACCTGCACGGCCCCCGCCAGCGCGGAGCCGATCACGAGCGCCGGCATCACGGCCCGCAGCTCCACGAGGAACTGCGTGAGGCTGCGGCGCACGGGAGTTCCCGGCTCGTGGGTCACGCGCTCGCACGTGTCGACGAAGCGCTGGGTGAGCAGCGACTCCGGCGAGGGGTGGCGGCTGTAGATCCAGCCGATGAGGTTCGCGATGAGGTAGCCACCGACGAGGCGGGCGACGAGGATGCCGCCGTCCCATCCGAATGCGGCGTGCGTCGTGAGGATCACGATCGGGTTCACGATCGGCGCCGCGATGAGGAAGGTCAGCGCTTCCGCGGGGGCCAGTCCGCGCATCATGAGTCCGCGGGCGAACGGGACGTTCCCGCACTCGCAGACCGGGATGAGCATGCCGAGCAGGGAGAGCACGGCGCGGCGGGCCCAGGCGCGGCGCGGGAGCCAGCGGTGGATGACGTCCGCCGGGAGCCAGACCTGCACGACGATCGACAGCAGCACGCCGAGCACCACGAACGGCAGCGCCTCGATCAGCACGCTGAGAGCGAGTGTCAGACCGTCCTGCGCGCGGGTGGGCAGCGAGGCGGGGAAGAGAGTGGGGAGGAAGGCGTCGATGAGGAACAGCGCCGCGACGATCACGGCGCCGACGCCGACGGCGATCCACGTCGAGCGCGGCGAGGGCGCTCGACGGTGCGTGTGGCCCGGACGGGTGGCCGTTCGTGCCGGGGCGGTCACGCTGTCGCAGTCCTCTCGGCGTCGCGCTTGTTCGCGCAGGGGGTGCACAGTCCGAAGATGTCGACCACGTGCGCGGCCTCGGTGAAGCCGTGCAGGGCGGCCGTGCGGTGCGCCCACTGCTCCACGTCCTTCGCCTCGATCTCGACCGTGAGGCCGCAGGACCGGCAGATGAGGTGGTGGTGGTGGCCCTGGGTGGTGCACGCCCGGTAGAGCGCCTCCCCCTCGGGGCTCTGCAGCGAGTCGGCATCTCCGGCCGCCGCGAGTCCGGCGAGGGCGCGGTATACGGTGGCCAGGCCGATCCCCGTGTTGTCGTCGCGGAGCGTCGCGTGCAGGCTCTGTGCGCTCACGAAACCGCGCGCGTCGGCGAGCGCTTCGCGCACGCGTTCGCGCTGCCAGGTGTTCCGCTGAGCCATGCCATCGATTCTAGGCCGCCGGGATCGGCGAGGGCTGGGAGCGCCCCCACCGCGGATTCGAGTCGCCCGATTGGCGGCATCTGCGACCGAAATGGAGCGAAGTGCGCGACTCGAAAAGGGGTCAGACGCGGGTGACCCGGGAACGGACGCGCTGCACGATCCAGCACACGACGTAGATCGTGAAGGACAGGGTCGTGATGTAGGGGCTGACGGGCAGGGTGCCGGCGAGCGCGAGGAGGATGCCGCCGACGGCCGAGACGAACCCGAACAGCGCCGCCAGCACCGGCACCGCGACCGGGCCCGCCGTGATCCGCATGGCTGCGGCAGCGGGCGTCACCAGGAGCGCCATCACCAGCAGCGCGCCGATGATGTGCACGCTCACCGCGACGATGAGTCCCAGAAGCACCATGAACAGCAGGCTCACGGTGCGGGTGGGCACTCCGCGGGCTGCCGCCGACTCCGGATCGAGCGAGTCGAAGCGCAGCGGATTCCACATCACGAGCAGGCCGAGCAGCACCACGAGGCTGATGCCGACGAGCCAGCCGAGGTCGGGACTCGAGACCGACACTATCTGCCCCGTGAGGAGGCTGAACCGGTTGGCGCTGCGGCCGTCGTACAGCGACAGGAACAGGATGCCGAGACCGAGGCCGAACGGCATGAGCACGCCGACGATCGAGTTGCGGTCCCTGGCCTTGGCGCCGAGGACCCCGATGAGGATCGCCGCCACGAGGGCTCCGCCGAGTGAACCGAGCACGACGCTGCCGCCGAACAGCAGCGCCGCCGCCGCTCCCGCGAAGGAGAGCTCGCTCACCCCGTGTACCGCGAACGCGAGATCGCGCTGCATGACGAACACCCCGATGAGACCGCCGACGAGCCCGAGCACGGCGCCCGCGATGATCGAGTTCGCGAGCAGGGCGACGAGCTCGCCATAGTCCTGGAAGGAGAAGATGTCGTCCCAGCCGACCATGGGGACGAGAGCGGACGCGACGGTCATGCGGCGCCCCCGTGCTCGTGGTCATGGTCGTGGTGCGGCTCCGCATCGGGGACGCCGACCACGACGAGCCGGTCACCGGCGCGGAGCACGAACACCGGGGTGCCGTAGAGATCCGTCAGCACCCGGGTCTGCAGCACCTCCTCCGGGGTCCCGAGGAGGAACCGGCCGCCGGCGATGTAGAGGATGCGGTCGACGCGGTTCAGGATCGGGTTGACGTCGTGCGTGACGAAGAGCACGGCGGCTCCGCGCTCCCGACGCTGCCGATCGATGATGTCGGTGACGGCGACCTGGTTGGCGAGGTCGAGGTTCGACAGCGGCTCGTCGCAGAGGAGCAGCGCGGGTTCGTCGGCCAGCGCCTGCCCGACGCGGAGGCGCTGCTGCTCTCCGCCGGAGAGGAGGCCCACCCGGCGGTCCGCGTACGAGGTCGCCCCGACAGCGGCCAGCAGGGCGTCGACCTTCGCCCGGTCGCCACGGTGCGGGACCGGGAAGCCGAAGCGGCTGCCCTGCACGCCGAGGGCGACGAGATCACGGGCGCGCATGCTCGTGTCGGGAGCGAGCGAGCGCTGCTGAGGGATGTAGCCGATGCGGGCGTTCCCGCGGTGCACGGGCTCGCCGGCCACGCGGATGCTCCCGCGCGAGAGGGGCTGGAGTCCCAGGATGCTGCGGAGGAGCGTCGTCTTCCCGGATCCCGATGGGCCGAGCACGGCGATGAACTCCCCGGGCTGCACCGAGAGGTCGAGTCCCGACCAGAGCTCGCGGTCGCCCCGCTGCAGGGCGCCGTCGGCGATCTCGAGGACCGGGCCGGTCTCCCCCGCGGGTCGCTGCGCCTGTGAACGGGCTCCGCTCACGACTGGACGGCGGCGGCGAGGCTCTGGATCGCGTCACTCATCCACTCAGAGTACGACGATCCGTCCTCGAGCAGCTCCGTGAACGCGACCACGGGCACCCCGGCGTCCTCCGCGGCCTTCTCGACGCGCTCCGTCTCCGCGCCGCCGGTCTGGGCGTTGGTGAGCACGGCGGTCACATCGCCGGACCCGACGACCTGCAGCGCCTCGAGCAGCACGGCGGGCGCGACGTCACTGCCCTCCTCCACCGACTCCGCGAAGCCCTCGGGGGTGACGTCGGTGAGCCCGGCGGCCGTGGCCAGGTATCCGGGCAACGGCTCGGTCATGAACACTGTCGCACCGGCGGCGTCCGCCTTGATCGCCTCGAGGTCGCCCTCGAAGCCCTCCAGCTCCGCGACGAGCTCGTCCGCGTTCGTGCGGAATGTGTCGGCGCCGTCGGGGTCGATCTCGGTGAGCTCGTCGGCGATCGCCTCGACGACGTGGATCATCGTGTGCGGGTCGAACCAGACGTGCTCGTTGAAGCCCTCGATGTGGTCGTGGCCGGCGTGCTCGTCCTCGCCCTCGGCGTGCTCGTGATCGTGCGGCTCCTCGGTCGCGGCCTCGTCGTCGCCGTGATCGTGGTCCTCGCCCTCGTCGTGACCCTCGTTGCCCGGGTAGTCGTGCGAGAACTCCACCGCGGTGACGACGTGCGGGTCCTGCGCATCCTGCAGGAGGCTGTCGATGAACGCGTCGTAGCCGCCGCCGTTCTCCACCACGAGATCGGCCTTCTGCAGCGTGAGACGGTCGCGGGCACTCGCCTCGTAGGAGTGCGGGTCCTGGGTGACCGAGTCGATGATCGAGGTGACGTCGACGCGGTCCCCGCCGACCTGCGCGGCGATGTCGCCGTAGACGTTGGTGCTCGCGACGACCGTCACCGCGCCGTCGTCCTCTGCCGCGCCCGGGGTGGTCGAGCATCCGGCCAGCGTGAGGGCGGCGACGGAGGCGAGGGTGAGGGCGAGGACGGGCTTCTTCATGACTCCCACTCTAAACGCTAATGAGAACCATTATCAAACCGGCGTCCTCGCCCCGACTCTACAGTCAGTTCGCGAGCGCCCCCGGGGCGATCCACGCCGTGGCCTCGCCAGGCAGCACGAAGCCCTCGAGGGGCACGGTCGACAGCACGGCATCGTCGGCCGCGGCGCCCAGATCGAACGGAGCGGTGCCGAAGTTCGTCACGACCTCCCACCCGTTCGGGCGGCGGAACCGCAGCACGTCCTCCCGACCCGTGTCGACCCACTCGAGCGTCTCCCCGGTCTGCAGCAGTCGCCGGAGACGCAGCGCCTCGCGGTACAGGTTGAGGGTCGAGCCGGGATCGGCGTCCTCCACCTCGACCGCGTACTCCGCGAACCAGGCAGGCTGCGGCAGGTGCGCGCCGGCCGCGCCGAAGCCGTATGAGCTGCCGGACGCCGTCCACGGCAGCGGCACGCGGCAGCCGTCGCGCCCGAGGCCGTCGAAGTCCGCGCCGCGGAAGAACCCGGGGTCCTGGCGCTGGTCGGGGGTGATGTCCGCGACCTCGTGCAGGCCGAGCTCCTCGCCCTGATAGAGGTAGGCGCTGCCGGGCAGGCCGAGCAGCAGCAGCGTCGCGGCGTGCGCCTTACGCAGACCGCCTTCCCGATCGAGTCCCTCCTCCGGGCCGCCCGCGCGCACCCACTCGGTTCCCTGCTTGACCGCACGTCCGCGCAGCGGCGGCAGGCCGTAGCGGGTGGCGTGCCGGGTCACGTCGTGGTTCGAGAGCACCCAGGTCGTCGAGGATCCGGCGGCCTGCGCCTGGGCGAGGTTGTCGGCGATGATGCGCTGGAAGTCCGCCGCGTCGAAGTCGGCGACGAGCAGGTCGAAGTTGAACGCCTGTCCGAGCCCTTCTGCGGAGGCGTACTTCGCTCGGCGCTCCGGGGTCTCCACCCATGCCTCCGCGACCGCGGTGCGCGGCGGGTCGTACTCGTTGAAGACCGCGCGCCACTGGGCGTAGATCTCGTGCACGTCGTCGCGGTCGATCATCGGGTGCGTGCCGGAGGTGCGGTCCATCGCGTCGAGCTCGGCACGCGACGGCAGCGGCTCGGTGAGGTCCTTCGTCAGCATGTGGGCCACATCGATGCGGAACCCGTCCACGCCGCGGTCCGACCAGAAGCGGAGCGTCGTGAGGAAGTCCTCGCGCACCTCGGGGTGGTCCCAGTTGAGGTCGGGCTGCTCGACGGCGAAGTTGTGCAGGTACCACTGGCCGTCCGCGACGCGCTCCCAGGCGCTGCCGCCGAAGACCGAGACCCAGTCGGTGGGCGGTTCCGCGCCGTCGGGACCGGTGCCCTCGCGGAAGATGTAGCGCTCCCGGGCGGCCGAGCCGCGGCCGGCAGCCAGCGCCTCCTGGAACCAGGCGTGCTGGTCGGAGGTGTGGTTGGGGACGATGTCGACGACCACGCGGATGCCCCGCGCGTGCAGCGCCTCGACCATGGCGTCGAAGTCGTCGAGGGTACCGAGGCGGGGGTCGACGTCCCGGTAGTCCGCCACGTCGTACCCGCCGTCGGCGAGCTCCGACGGGTAGAACGGGCTCAGCCACACCGCGTCGATGCCGAGCTCGGCGAGGTAGTCGGCGCGCGACACGATGCCGGGGATGTCGCCGAGGCCGTCGCCGTCGGCGTCCGCGAAGCTCCGCGGATAGATCTGGTACACGGCGGCCTGACGCCACCAGGTCGCGGTCTTGTCGTCTTCGCGGGTCGCGGTGAGCAGCGAATCGGTCATGAAGAAGAGGTTCTCCTTGTTTCTTGCGGGGTCGGGTCAGCCCTTGACGGCACCCTGCGTGACACCCTCCATCACCCAGCGCTGAGTGAAGAGATAGGCGACGATCGCGGGCGCCATGGCCATCAGGTACGAGGCGAAGGCGACGTTGTAGTTGTTGCTGAACTGGTTCTGGAAGAGGTTCTGCCGCACCGGGAGCGTCTGCAGCGCCGGGTCGGAGATGATCAGCGACGGCATCATGAAGTCGTTCCAGGCGTAGAGGAAGGCGAAGATGCCGACCGTGGCGCTCATCGGCGCGAGCAGCGGGAAGATGAGCCGCCAGAACGTCTGCCAGGTCGTGGCGCCGTCGATCCGCGCGCTCTCCTCCAGCTCGATCGGGATCGAGCGCAGGAAGGCCGTGAACAGCAGCACACTGAAGCTGAGCTGGAACATCGTGGCGAGGATGATCACGCCGAACGGGTTGTCGAGGCCGACGCGTCCGGTGAGCTGGATCTGCGGAAGTGCCACGACGGGGAACGGGATGAACATCGCCGCCAGCAGGTAGAAGAAGGAGTACCGGAACAGCCGGCGGTCCCAGTTGCGCACGATCGCGTACGACGCGAAGGCCGCGAGGACGATCGTCGCGATGACCGTCCCTGCCGTGACGAGCAGCGAGATCGCGGCGCCGACCGGGAACTTCGTCAGCGTCCATGCTTGCACGAAGCCGTCGATGCTGAACGGCGCCGGCAGCGAGAACGCGTTGCCGTCGACCGCCTGCCCGGTGGTCTTGAACGCCATCGAGATCGTCACGTACAGCGGGATGAGGATCGTCGCCGTGCACAGGATCAGGATGATGGTGCCCGACCAGTTGACGCGCTCCATCTTCTGCCGCTTCCGGCGTCCGTCCGCGGGGATGGTGGTGAGGGTCTCCGTCGACATCAGAACGTGTTCCTTCCGCGGGTCAGCGAGAGCTGGAGGACGGAGATGAGCACGGCCACGATGAAGAAGATCGTGGCGTTGGCCATCTGGTAGGCGTAGTCGCCGCCGTTGAAGCCCGCGATGATCGTCATCGCGACGCTGCGGGTGGCGGTGCCGGGACCGCCGTTGGTGAGGCCGACGATGATGTCGTAGGCGTTGAGGAAGCCCTTGAAGCCGAGGATCACGTTGATGACGACGTATCCGGCGACGAGGGGGATCGTGATGCGGGTCAGCTGCTGCGTGCGGCTGGCGCCGTCGATGCTCGCCGCCTCGTACACCTCGCCCGGCACCGACAGGAGTCCGGCGATGTAGATGAGGAGCGTGCCGGGGACCGCCTGCCAGGCGGTGACGATCACGATCGCGACCCAGGCGAGGTCGGGGTTGGCGAGCAGGCTCGTCTCCAGCCACGGGATGCCGGTGGCCGCGCCCGCCGCGGGGATCGAGTTCGAGAACAGGAAGTTGAAGACGTAGGCGATGATGATGCCCGAGATCACCATCGGGATCACGAAGATCGTCCGCAGCCCCGTCTTGAACCGGATGCGGGAGGTGAGGCCGACCGCCAGCAGGAACGCGATGACGTTGACGACGATCACTGTCGCGATCGAGAACCCGAAGGTGAAGAGATAGCTCTGCAGGATCGCCGGGTCGCTGAACAGCGCGATGTAGTTCGTCAGCCCGTTGAAGCTCCATTCGCCGATGCCGATCGAGTCGGTGAAGCTGAAGAAGATGCCGATGACGCCGGGGACCGTGATCGCGAGCGTGAAGATCACCAGGGTCGGCAGCAGGAACAGGTAGTAGATCGGCTCGACGCGGCGCGTGTGGCGGCGGATCTTCCGCTGCTCGCCGGTGACGATGGCGGTCGTGCTGGTGCTCATGGCGCGGACTCCTCTGTCTCGCCCGATGCGGAATCCTCGGAACTCGGGATCGGGGCGCGGAAGGCGATGCGGGCCCAGTCCGCGTCCATGGTGCGGAGGATGGAGGAGGGGTCGGCGCCGAGCACCATGGCCTGCGCGTAGTTGTTCATCGGCAGGGTCTTCGGGACGAGGACCGAGGGGCCCTGGTAGATCCGCCCCTCGTCGTAGTACTCGATCATGCCCTCGATACGCGGGTCGTCCGGCGGTGCCGCGTCCGTCGTCGGGGTGAACCCGAGCTGCGACGCGTTGTACTCCTCGATGTTCTCCGGGAGGTAGAGGTACTCCAGGAAGTCGCGCGCGGCCTCCTGGTGCTGCGACTCCTCGGGGATCATGACCGCGAGGTCCATGTTCACCCGGACGGCGAGGTCGCCCGGATCGTCGGTCATGGGCAGCGGGAAGGTGCCGAGGTCGAGGTCGGGGTCGGTCTTGGCGATCTCGCTGAAAGCCCACGGCCCCTGGAGGTACATCGCGGCCTCCCCCTTCGCGAAGGCGAGGTTGCCGTCTCCGTACGCCCGGCTCGCCGCATCCTCGTTCGTGTACTCGTTCGCGAGCACCATCATCCGGTCCATCGGTTCCGCGAAGTCCTTCTCGAAGGAGACCTCCGAGTCCGGGCCCACCTCTGTGCCCTCGGCGGCGAGCGCGTCGAAGAAAGCCAGCACGTCCAGCGAGCCACCGGCCGCGTAGTCGTACCAGCCCTGCGCGACGGTCCAGTCGTCCTTGAACGTGGCGTAGAACGGGTCGATCCCGGCCTCGCGGAGGCTGTCGCTGACGGCGAGGAGCTCGTCCCAGGTCTGCGGCACCTCGAGGCCCTGCTCCGCGAAGATCTGCGTGTTGTAGATGACCGAGGCGGCCATGACCGAGTACGGCAGGGCGCTGGTGCGCCCCTCGCAGGAGCCGTACTGGTCCATCAATGGCTGCAGGTCCTCACGGATGCCGGCGGCGGCCTCCGTGTCGGAGAGGTCGGTGAGCGCGCACCGCTGCACGAACCGGGCGACCTCGTAGTTGTAGTTGGCGAGCATGATGTCGGGCGGGTTCCCGCGGACGAAGCTCGCCGAGACGACGTCGACGCCGGAGGTGTCGATCTCCACCCGGACGTCGTCCTGCGACGCGTTGTACTCCGCGACGAGCTCCGTCATGAACGGGATGGCCTCGCGCTTGCTGAACGTGAAGCGGATGGTCTCCGCTCCCCCGCCGGCGGCACAGCTCGTGAGCGCCGCGCCGGTCAGCACGAGGCCGAGCGCTCCGGCGGTCCAGCGCACCGCCCGTGATCGTGTGGCAGACACCGTCGTCCTTTCGTAGATCCGCGGAATAAATCTAGTGAGCGAATTTAGTCCGTCTAGAGGTACTGTCTCATCTGGGCGACAGGAAGGTCAAGGGGAGTGACAGAGGTCTCGACGGGACTCGGCACCGGCCGCGCGAGCGTGAGCGCGGTGCTCGACTTCGCCTGGACGGCCGGCGAGTTCACCGCCACCGAGGCCATGGCCGGCACCTCCCTCACACGCTCGACCACCATCGACGCGATCGACACCCTCGTCACCGCGGAGGTGCTGCGCGAGCTGCCCAACGCCCGCGCCATCGGCGAATACCGCTCCGGGCGCCCCGCGCGCCGCTTCGCACTCGCGGCAGACCTCGGCGTGGTGATGGGCATCGACGCCGGCGACACCCATCTCGCCGTCACCGCCGCGGATCTGCTCGATCGCACGCTCGTCCATCATCGCGTGGAGGTCGACCCCGCGCAGAGCGTCGAGGACCGCCGGGCGACGATCCTGCGGCACCTCACCGCCGCGCGCGACGAGGCCGGGGTGCCCGCGGAGCGCGTGCTCGCGGTGTGCGCCGGCGTCGCCGCCCCCGTCAACCGCGACGGCATCTCGCCCCCGCACCCCGACGGCTTCTGGGAGCGCACGAACCCCGGGCTCGCGGAGGCCCTGCGCGACTGGGCCCCGGTGGTCGAGGTGAAGAACGACGCCCAGCTCGCCGCGATCGCCGAGGGGACGCTCGGGGTGGCCGTCGACTGCCGCGACTACGTGGCCCTGCTCGCCAGTGAGCGCTTCGGCGGCGGCGTCGTCGTCGACGGGCACGTGCTGCATGGCGCCCACGGCGGCGTCGGCGAGGGCGTGGTGTTCGATCACATCATCGGTGTCGGCTCGGCGGTGGGCCTCCGTCACGCCGTGGAGGAACAGGCTCGGAGCGCCGTCGAGGACGGGGGCGCTGCCGCAGACGGAATCCTCGGACGGCTCGTGGCGGACGGGCCGGTCGATCCGCGGCTGGTGCTGACCCTCGCCGCCTCCGGAGACGCCGACGCCCTCCGCGTCGCCGAGCGCGTGGGGGCCACTCTCGCCCGCGTCGTCGGGGTGCTCGGCAGCATGTACGACCCCGCGCGCGTGATCATCTGCGGGGCCGTGGCGGAGAGCATCGAGCCTGTGCTGGCCGCCGCCCGCCGGATCCTCCCGGACGAGCTGCACCTGCCCGCACCCGAGATCCTCGCCTCCACACTCGGCGCGGAGGTCGTGTCGGCCGGCGCGATCGCGACCGCCCGGAGGGCTGCCAGGGAGCGTGCCGTCCCCCGCCTCGCGGAACAGCGTCTCACCGCCTGACCCCCCTCTTGCGTCAGCCGCCCCCTCCCCTCGCGACCCGCCCTCTCTCGCGAGAACAGGCAAGCGCGCGAGTTCAGGCTCTCCCGCCCCTGGCAGCCTGTTCCCGCGCGAACGCCTGTGTCGGGGTGCCTGTCGCGGCAACAGGCCCCCGCGCGAACTCAGGCGAACGCGGCAGTTCAGGCTCTCCCCCATTCCAGAGCCTGTTCCCGCGCGAACGCCTGTGTCGTGGGACGCGGATGCCGATCGCGGTCAGGACAGTGTCGGCGGAATACCGAAGAGAGTGTGGAAGGCGGCCGCGCCGGCGGGAGAGACCATCACGGCACGCGAGGTCTGCTGAGGGTGGATCCAGCCTCGGTCGCGCGCGGCGCGGAGGAGGACGGCGCCGAGGTGACCCGAGAGATGCGAGCGCCGTTCCGTCCAGTCGAGGCAGCTCCGTACAAGAGGACGACGAGACGACGGCACCAACGCGTCCGGCCCCGCGATGCTCTCGAACAGGTCGCGCCCCGTCGCGGTCACCGTCAGGTCCGGCGTGAGGTGCCCCCGCTCGACGAGGGCGTCGAAGAGGGCGACCCCCAGGCGACCGGCGAGGTGGTCGTAGCAGGTGCGGGCCAGGGCCATGCCGTCTCGCGCCGTCGCCGAACGGAGGCTCGAGACCGGGGCCGCCTTCCCGGCGTGCGCCGTCGCGGCCTCGATGATGTGCGCGGCATCGGGGGACGCGAGCGTGACATAGGAGTGCCGCCCCTGTCGGCGGAGCGCGACGAGCCGGACGTCGAGGAGCGTCGTCAGATGCTCCGACGCCGTCGACCTCGACACCCCGGCGGCACGCGCGAGCTCGCCGGCCGTCCATGCCCGGCCGTCGAGGAGCGCCAGACACATCTGCACCCGGGTCGGGCTGCTGAGCGCGTGTCCCAGCTGGGACACGGACGAGGGATCGACGATCACGCCACGACGGGGTCGTCGAGGAGCGGCGCGCGGAAGTTGGAGCCGACCCGAGGCCCCTGGGCGAAGTAATGGCGGAAGGCGTAGGACAGAGGGTCCCACTTGTCCGTGTCGATGCGGTCAGGTCCGTGCGCCTTCAAGATGTCCTCGTGCACGTGGACCTGCAGGACCTCGGCTTCGACCGCCAGCGCGTCGCCGCCGTCGATCGGGATGATCTGGGCCACGCGCGCTTCGATCTGCACCGGGCATTCCGCGATCCGGAACGGGATCACCGCCTCCGACGGCACAGGGGTGAAGCCCCCGAGACTCCATTTGTCCGGCTCATGCCGGTATGCGGGAACCTTATCGGCAGGAACCGGCGAGCGACCGGTGGTCGGCGCGATCGCCTCCACGGCGTGCACGAGGTCGGCGGAGGGGAGGTTGATGACGAGGTCCCTGACCCGTCCGATGTTCGCGGCCGCCTGCCCTTCGGCACCGAGCCCGAGCATGTACCGCGTCCCCAGCGCCCATGCGGACGAGATCGGGCTGATGTTCGACGACCCGTCGGGGTTGACGGTGGTGATCAGCGCGACAGGAGTCCCGAAGTACAACACCGGCAGGTCGACGCTCCGCGTGGTTCTCATCCGTCCATTCTCGCCACCCGATCGTTCGGGCCGCGCCGAACCGTGGCCTGCTCAGTCCACCAGGAGCGCGGGCTCCTCGAGGATGGAGGCGACGTCGGCGATGAACCGGCTCATGCCGTCGCCGTCGATCACGCGGTGGTCGAACGAGCCGGCGACCGTGGTCACCCAGCGCGGGCGCACCTCGCCGTCGACGACCCAGGGCTTCTGGCTGATCGTGCCCATGGCGACGATGCCGGCCTCGCCCGGGTTGATGATCGGAGTGCCCGCGTCCATCCCGAACACGCCGATGTTCGTGATGGTGATCGTGCCGTTCTGCTGGTCGGCCGGCGGGGTCTTGCCCTCGCGTGCTGTGAGCGTGAGCCGGTTCAGGGCGCGGGCGAGATCCTTCATGCTGAGGTCCTGCGCGTCCTTGATGTTCGGCACGAGCAGACCGCGGGGCGTGGCGGCGGCGATGCCGAGGTTCACGTAGTGGCGCACGGCGATCTCGGCACCGGCCTCGGTGTCGATCCAGGCCGCGTTGACCATCGGCGTCCGGCGCACCGCCCAGATCACCGCGCGGGCCATGATGAGCAGCGGTGAGACCTTGATGTCGGCGTAGTCCGGCGAGGCCTTGAGGCGCTTGACGAGTTCCATCGTGCGGGTGGCGTCGATCTCCTTCCACACCGTCACGTGCGGGGCGGAGTACGCGCTCTGCACCATCGCCGACGACGTCGCCTTGCGCACGCCCTTCACCGGGATGGACTCGGTGCGGTCGTCGCCGGCCGCCGACGGGCGCACCGGTGCGAGGCCGCGAGCCAGGCCGGACGGGGCCTGCGGCGCGGGCACCGTCTCCTCGCGCACGCTCCCCCACTCCGGGGTCTCGATGTTGCGGAACACGCTGGCCTGGGACGCGTGCTTCATCACGTCGTCGCGGGTGACCTCGCCGTCGGCACCCGTGGGCGTCACGCTCGTGAGGTCGACGCCGAGGTCGCGGGCGAGCTTGCGGATCGGCGGCTTCGCGATCACGCCGACCGACGACCGCACGGGGCGCTCGGCCGGGCGCTTGCGCCGCGAGGTCGCGCCGCTTCCGGAGCCGTAGCCGACGAGCACCGACCCGCCGCCCTCCTCGGGCGCGGGCGCCTCCGCCGTCGCGACGGTGCCGGGCGCCACCGAACCGTTCCCCGAGCCCGCCGCAGGGTCGGTCACGAAGGTGATGATCGGGGTGCCGACCTCGACCGTCGCCCCCTCGTCGACGAGCAGCTCGCCGACCACGCCCGCGTGCGGGGAGGGCAGCTCGACCAGGGACTTCGCGGTCTCGATCTCGCAGATGACGTCGTTGATGGCGACCCGGTCACCCGGCGCCACCTTCCACGCGACGATCTCGGCCTCGGTCAGCCCTTCGCCGACGTCCGGGAGGGGGAAGTTCTGCGTGCTCATGCGGAGTCCTTTCGTGGGCCGCGTTCATAACTCAGGAGACTCGAACCGGTGCGCGCCCCTGCGCCCGCGCTGGACGGGTGAAGGGGGCGGTTGTCCTGAGTTGTGAACATGGAACGTCGGTGTCAGTAGGCCAGGGAACGGTCGACGGCTTCGAGGATGCGGTCGGCGTCCGGCAGGTAGGCGCCCTCGAGCTTCGCGGGCGGGAACGGGGTGTCGTAGCCGGAGACGCGCAGCACCGGAGCCTCGAGGGCGTAGAACGCGCGCTCCATGACGGTCGCGGCGATCTCGCTGCCGAGGCTCGTGAATGCCGGGGCCTCCTGCGCGTAGACCATGCGGCCCGTCTTGCGTACCGACCCGAGGATCGGCTCGTAGTCCACCGGCGACAGCGAGCGCACGTCGACGACCTCGCAGCTCGTGCCCTCGGACTCGGCGAGGGCGGCGGCCTGGAGCAGCGTCGTCACCATGGCGCCGTGTCCGACGAGGGTCACGTCCGTCCCGGTCCGCACCACCCGCGAGGAGTGCAGCGGGACGGCGGGAGCGTCGAGCTCGACCTCGCCCTTCGGCCAGTACCGGCTCTTCGGCTCCAGGAAGATCACCGGGTCGTCCGAGGCGATGGCCTCCTGGATCATCCAGTAGGCGTCGTTCGCGGTGGACGGCGACACCACGCGCAGACCGGGGGTGTGCGTGAAGTACGCCTCCGGGCTCTCCTGGTGGTGCTCGACCGCCCCGATGTGCCCGCCGTACGGGATGCGGATCACGACGGGCAGCCGCAGCGACCCCTCGTGCCGGTTGGTGAGCTTGGCGAGCTGGGTGGTGATCTGGTCGAACGCGGGGAAGACGAAGCCGTCGAACTGGATCTCGACGACGGGACGGAACCCGGCCATCGCGAGGCCGATCGCGGTGCCGACCAGGGCCGACTCCGCGAGCGGGGTGTCCAGCACGCGCTGCTCCCCGAAGTCGCGCTGCAGGTGCTCGGTGATACGGAACACGCCGCCGAGCTTGCCGATGTCCTCGCCCATGAGGAGGACTTTCGGGTCGTCCTCCATCGCCTTGCGCATACCGGCGTTCAGCGCCTTGCCGAGCGGCATGGTCTCCCGGGTCACTGGCCCTCTCCTTCGAACGACGCCTCGTAGCGGGCGCGCCAGGCTTTCTGCTCCTCGATCAGCGGATGCGGCTCGCTGTACACGTGGTCGAACATGAGGTCGGCGCGGGGCGGGCCGAGCTGCACGGTGCGGGCGCGGAGGTCTTCCGCGGCGTCGGCGGCCTCGGCGTCGACCTCGGCGAAGAAGCCCTCCTCGGCGCCGCGGTTCTCCAGGAACGCGCGCATCCGGACGATCGGGTCGCGCCCGGCCCACGCGAGCTCCTCGTCGTCGCCGCGGTACTTCGTGGGGTCGTCGCTGGTCGTGTGCGCGCCGAGCCGGTAGGTCACGGCCTCGATGGCGCGAGGGCCGCCGCCGCCGCGCGCCTCGTCGAGGGCCACGCGGGACACCGCGTAGCTGGCGAGGACGTCGTTGCCGTCCACGCGGACGCTGGGGATGCCGTACCCGGCGCTGCGCTGCACGAGCGGCACCCGGGACTGCGTGGTGACGGGGACCGAGATGGCCCAGTGGTTGTTCTGCAGGAAGAACAGCGTCGGGGCCTGGTAGCTGGCCGCGAACACCATCGCCTCGTGCACGTCGCCCTGACTGGAGGCCCCGTCGCCGTAGTACACGACGACCGCCTCGTCGCGCTCGGGGTCGCCGGTGCCGGTGCGCCCGTCGAACGTGAGACCCATGGCATAGCCGGCGGCGTGCAGCACCTGGGAGCCGAGCACGAGCGTGTAGAGGCGGGTGTTGCCGTTCTTCGGATCGGTCGGGTCCCAGCCACCGTGGGAGACGCCGCGCATGAGCTTGATGATGTCGACCGGGTCCACGCCGCGGATCCGGGTGACGGCGTGCTCGCGGTACGAGGGGAAGATCGTGTCCTGCGCGCGGGCGGCCCGACCGGAGCCGACCTGCGCCGCCTCCTGTCCGCGGCTCGGCGGCCACAGGGCGAGCTGGCCCTGGCGCTGCAGGTTGGTGGCCTGGGTGTCGATCGCGCGGATGCCCACCATGTCGCGGTAGAACTGCGCGAGCTCGTCGTCGGGGATGGCCTCGATGAGCGGCAGGTACTGCTCCGCGGCCGGCGTCGGGGCGACCTTTCCGGTCTCGTCCAGGACGCGCACGAGGGGGGTCTCAGAGGTGCTCACGGCCCCCACGCTACCCGCGTCGGCATGCCGGGTCACGCATACCTAGGACGCCCTCGTATCTCCCCGGAACCCCGAGATTCCGCGGTTCGCCGGGCGGCGTCGCGCTCAGCGGAGGGTTGCGGCGACCTCCAGCACACGGGTGACGGCCGCCTCCTCGCCGACGGAGATCCGGATGCCGTCGCCGGAGAAAGGGCGCACGATCAGGTCGGCGTCGACGAACGCCGCCGCGACCTCGTCCGTACGCGCGCCGGTCGGCAGCCAGACGAAGTTGCCCTGGGCGTCCGGCACCTCCCAGCCCTGCGCGCGGAGCCCCTCGACGAGACGGGCGCGGCGTTCGACGATCACGGCGACGCGCTCGAGGAGCTCGGCTTCGGCGTCGAGGCTCGCGATGGCGGCGTTCTCGGCCGCGGATGTCACCGACAGCGGGATGCCGGTCGTGCGCGCCGCGTCGAGCACCTTCTCGTGGCCGATCGCATAGCCGACCCGGAGCCCGGCCAGACCGTAGGCCTTGGAGAACGTGCGGAGGACGACCACGTTCGGGTGCGCCTCGAAGACGCGCTCGGCCAGGCCGTCGACGGCGTCGGGGGCGGTGACGAACTCCGCGTAGGCCTCGTCGAGGATGATGAGCACGTCAGAGGGCACGCGATCCACGAACGCAGCGAACTCGGCGGAGGTGATGATCGGGCCGGTCGGGTTGTTCGGCGTGCAGACGATGATCGCGCGCGTGCGGTCGGTCACGGCGTCGGCCATCGCGTCGAGGTCGTGGCGGGAGTCGGCGGTCAGCGGCACCTGCACCCCGGTCGCCCCGGCGACGAGCGGCAGGCTCGGGTACGCCTCGAACGACCGCCAGGCGTAGACGACCTCCTCGCCGACCGACGCGGTGGCGAGCACGAGCTGATGCAGGATCGCGACGCTGCCGGAGGCGACGTGGACCTGCTCGGGCTCGACCCCGTAGCGGGCTCCGAGCCGCGCACGCAGGCGGCCGGCCGTGGCGTCGGGATAGCGGTTGATCGGCGTCGTGTGCTGCAGCGCCTCGACGACCGAGGGCAGCGGATCGAACGGATTCTCGTTGCTGGAGAGCTTGAAGGCCTCGGGACCGGCCTGCTTGCCCTGGCGGTACGGCGCGAGGGAGGCGATGGCGGGACGGATGCGGGGCAGGGTCGGCTCGGTCACGCGTCGAGTCTAGGACGTGTGTCCCGCCACCCTTTCGAGGCCGAGGGTGCGGTGATACCATTCTGGTATGGCTATGACGGTGCGACTCCCTGCGGAACTCGATGCACGGCTCGAAGACATCGCACGAGCCCGGCACGTCTCCAAGCACGCCGTGATCATCGAGGCGGCCACCCGGTTCGCGAACAGCGAGTCCAAGACCGATCGAGTTCTGGCGCTCGCGGACGAGGTGACCGAACGCTACGGCGACGCCATCACGCGCCTCGAGGACGCCTGATCGATGGCCACCGAGTACATCGAGCCCGAGCAGGCCCTCGCGCTGATCGCGAAGCTCGGCCTGCATGTGCGCGACGAGGGACTGCTCTTCTCCGCTCTGGCGCGACCTGCCGCCGGGATGTTCGGCGTCGATGCGTATCCGACCTTCGCGGAGAAGGCGGCCGCCCTGATGAGCTCCGTCGCCCAGAATCACGCACTGTTCGACGGGAACAAGCGCACGGCGCTCTATCTCACCTTCATCTTTATCCGGCTGAACGGCTACGACCTCACCTTTACGAACGACGAAGCCTTCGAGTTCGTGATCGATGTCGCGCAGAGCCGGATGGATCTCGGGGAGATCTCCCAGGTCCTCGCCGCCCACATCCGTCCGGTGGACGACCGCGGCTGACACCGCGAGCCCCGCGTGGGAGACTGAACACATCATGCGCTTCATCATCCGGGTCGTCGTCAACGCGTTCGCCATCTGGGTCGTCACGCTCATCCCCGTGCTCCAGGTCACGGTGCGCGCCTTCCCGCCGGGCGAGACGCTGCAGCTCGTCCTGACGCTCCTCGCGGTGGGAGCCCTTTTCGCGCTGGTGAACACCATCATCGGCACGGTCGTGAAGATCGTCGCCTTCCCGCTGTACATCATCACGTTCGGCCTCATCGGCTTCCTCATCAACGGCTTCCTGCTCTGGCTGACCGCCTGGATCACCAGCAGCTTCGGATGGGGCCTGACGGTCGAGTCGTTCTGGTGGGGTGTTCTCGCCGCCCTGATCATCTCGATCATCAACGGCATCTTCGGCTTCATCCTGCGCCCGCAGAACAAGCGCTCCCGCCGCGACTGACCCGTCCACCGACGTCTGCCGACGCCGCGTGCGGCTCACGGATCGGGGAGCACACGCTCCGCGCGGTACTCGGTGCGGTCGACGGTGACGGCGCGGTCCAGGTCCGCCCAGTAGGCGTCGAGAGCCTCCGCCCGCGGGTCGGCGGAGGCATCCACCATCGCCGCCGTCTCGATGTAGTTCTCCAGCGCATGAGTCTCGAGCGCGAGGTCCTGGCGACCGGCGTCGGGGTCGCCCACCCGACTCGCGGTGAAGCTGTCGGCCGAGCCTGTGCCCTCCCTCGCCCCTCCCGCGGCGAGCGCGGACACCACGTCGTCGGTGTGCCGAAGCTGCACCAGGGTGTGATCGGCGGAGAGCGTCGGCTCCACGGGGCTTCCGGCGGTGATCTGAGTCGTGACCGCGAACGGGCTCTCCATCGCCAGGTGCGCCGCGATCATCCCACCCTGCGAGTGCGCGACCACATCCACCCGATCCCCGGGTCTCGCACCGGCCGCGGCCAGGGCGTCGAGGGTCGCCTGATACGACGCGGACCGGCCCCCGGTGTAGAGCTCGATGTTCGACTTCATGTCCCACGGTTCCGTCCCGCCGGCCGTGCGGAGCGACATCGAGCGGCTACCGGCGAGGTAGGCGACGTATCGCGGCGCCTCACCGGGCATCGTGTACTTCTCGATCGCCACCTGCGCCCCGGAGGCGGAGGGCAGGCGGCGGAGCGCACTCGCCAGTCCGGTCGGCGCGCCGGTCGGCCGCGAGCGGGAGGCCACGGAGACGCGTACCGGATCGGCCGTCGCGCCGAGTGCCATTCCCGGTCGGACGCGCCCGAGTCCCGACGTCACGCCTACGAACGCACCGCCCAGGAAGACCGGTGGGAGCAGACCGGCGGCGTCGTACTGGTCGTCGAGGCCGCGGAACCGCCGGGCATCCGCGGTCCGCTCCAGAGTGTCCGCGAGCGTTCCCACACTCCCGTCCGAGGCGAGGAGCCGCGCCAGGCGCGCCTCCACCGCGGCGGCGGCGGCCGCGTCGGTGTGCGCCAGCGCCTCCGCCTGCGCGCGCAGCTCGACGACCTCGTACGCCTCCGCCATCAGGACGAGGTCGGCGGCCGTCTTCTCGACGCGGGCCGTCAGCCCGTCCAGCGACGTCGCCACGGACCGCAGCGACCAGGCCGCGGGGGCCAGCTCCGTCCACGCCGCCGTGGCGAGCAGCGCCTCGGCGCGCGCCACGGCATCGGCCACCTCCGCCAACACCGGGATGACGCCCCGCACCCGTACCGCGAGGTCGCGAAGCTGCGCGGTGTCCACGGCGATCGCGCCGCCGTGGTCGATGCTGAGCCCGCTCATGCCGCTTCCGCCTCCCTGCGGCACTGCTGCATCATGGCGCGCACCGGCGCCGCGTCCTCGGACAGCCGCCAGAGCGCCATCCGCAGCGCCTCGACCCCCTCGGATTCCCAGGAGCACGCATCACGCAGGACCGTCAGCACGGACGCCGCCTCGTCGAGTCGCTCCCCGGCCGCATCCAGCTCTGACAGCACTGCGGCGCGCAGCGCGGGGTCGACACCGGGAGAGAGGGCGGTGAGAGGGAAGGACGACATGGATCCACCCTTTCCCCGCCCTTCGTTCCCCGGCTCCGGATGCGCCTCACACGGGCACGGACCGTGGACAGTCGTCGCCCACACACCACGGTGCAGGAGAGTCGAAGGCGGGTCGCGATCCGGGCGGCGCTGTGCAGGAACCGCATCGACCGGCAGAATGGATCCGTGACAGCCCGAGATCCCTTCCGCGTGATCTTCGTCTGCACCGGCAACATCTGCCGCTCCCCCATGGCGGAGGCCGTGTTCCGGGACCTCGCGGAACGGCAGGGTCTCGGTTCCCGGATCGTCTCCCGCAGCGCGGGCACCGGGGACTGGCATCTCGGGGAGCGCGCCGATCACCGCACCATCGATGCGCTCGCCCGTCGCGGCTACGACGGCTCGCTGCACCGCGCCCGCCAGTTCACCGCCGCGTCCTTCGCCGAGAACGACCTCGTGGTGGCCCTGGACCGCACGCACGAGCGCATCCTCCGCGAATGGGCCAGAGACGAGGACGAGGACGGCAAGGTGACCCTCCTCCTCGCCTTCGATCCCGACGCCTCGACCCACGATGTCCCCGACCCCTACTACGCGGGCCCGGAGATGTTCGATTCGGTGCTCGGTATGATCGAGACGGCGACTCGCGGCTTGTTCCGCCAGCTCGAACCCGCCCTGCGCCTGCCCCGCACGCCCCGAACCTTCGGGGCCTGATCAGGAGGATTCCCCTGACTTTCCAGCCTTCGCTCCCGCCGCAGCCCCTCAGCCCCCTCGACGGCCGCTATCGCGGCGCCGTCACCGGGCTCGCCGACTTCCTCTCCGAGGCCGGACTCAACCGCGCCAGGGTCGAGGTGGAGGTGGAATGGCTGATCGCCCTCACCGACCGCTCGCTGTTCGAGACGAGCCCCCTGTCGGGCGACGACAAGGAGCGCCTGCGCGCGCTCTACCGCGACTTCGGGCAGGCCGAGATCGACTGGCTCGCCGAGAAGGAGGCCGTCACGCAGCACGACGTGAAGGCCATCGAGTACCTCGTGCGCGACCGGCTCGCCACGCTCGGCCTCGACCACATCGCCGAGCTGACGCACTTCGCGGCGACGAGCGAGGACATCAACTCCGCGTCCTACGCGCTCACCGTCAAGCGCGCCGTCGAGGAGGTCTGGCTCCCGGCTCTCGACACCGTGATCGCGAAGCTGCGGGAGCTCGCCGTCGAGCACGCCGACGCCGCCATGCTCTCCCGCACGCACGGGCAGCCCGCCACGCCCTCGACCATGGGCAAGGAACTCGCGGTCTTCGCCTGGCGCCTCGAGCGCGTGCGCAGCCAGATCGCCGGCTCCGAGTACCTCGCGAAGTTCTCCGGAGCGACCGGCACCTGGTCCGCTCACCTCGCGGCCGACCCGGACGCCGACTGGCCGACCATCGCCCGCGAGTACATCGAAGGGCTCGGTCTCGGGTTCAACCCGCTGACGACGCAGATCGAGTCGCACGACTGGCAGGTGGAGCTGTACGACCGCGTGCGTCACGCCGGCGGTATCCTGCACAACCTGGCGACGGACATCTGGACCTACATCTCGCTCGGCTACTTCGCGCAGATCCCGGTCGCCGGGGCCACCGGCTCGTCGACGATGCCGCACAAGATCAACCCGATCCGCTTCGAGAACGCCGAGGCCAACCTGGAGATCTCGGGCGCTCTGCTCGCCTCGCTCGGCCAGACCCTCGTCACGAGCCGCCTGCAGCGCGACCTCACCGACTCCACCACGCAGCGCAACATCGGCGTCGCATTCGGGCACTCGCTGCTCGCGCTCGACAACCTGCGCCGCGGCCTGAACGCGATCTCGCTGTCGCGCGACGTGTTGCTCGCCGACCTCGACGTGAACTGGGAGGTGCTGGCCGAGGCGATCCAGACGGTGATCCGTGCCGAGGTCGTCGCTGGCCGGTCGAGCATCCAGGACCCGTATGCGCTCCTCAAGGAGCTCACGCGCGGACACCGGGTGGGCGCCGACGACCTCGCCGAGTTCGTGCAGGGCCTGGAGATCGGCGACGCGGCCAAGCAGCGGCTGCTCGCGCTGACCCCCGCGACCTACACCGGTATCGCGGAGCGCCTCGCCCGCTGAGCCCGGGGAGCTAGGAGCCGGACTCCCCGGCGTGCTCCTCGACGCTGTCCTTCGGCATGAACGCGGCGGCGATCAGGGTGAGCACGGCGGTCACGGCGACCGCGACGAACACCCACACCGACGCGTGGATGATCGTGTCGGGGTCGTCGGGTCCCGCGCCCTGCGCGATGACGGCGTTGGAGATCGCCCCGAACACCGCCACCCCCACGGCGCTTCCCGCGGACCGTGCGAACGCGTTCATCCCGGTCACCGCTCCGCGCTCGCCCCAGCCGACCGACGCCTGAGCGGCGATGAGGGTCGGCGCGGCACTCCACCCGAGCCCGAAGCCGAGGAGGAACGCGATGCCGGCGACGACGAACGGGTTCGGCCAGGAGGCGACGGCGGCGAGCGCGACGGCGGCGACCGTGGTGATGCTCATGCCGATCAGGGTGGTGCGGCGGAAGCCGATGCGCAGGTACAGCCGGCCGGCGTTCGCGGCGGCGAGCGGCCAGCCGAGGGTCAGAGCAGCCACCGCGAGACCTGACAGCAGCGGAGCGATGCCGATGGACCCCTCGAGGTAGGCGGGGGCGAAGCTCGTCACCCCGAGCATCAACGCCCCGATGCCGAGCGACACGATGGTCGTCGTGAGGATGAGCCGACGTGTGACGAGGCGCAGATCGACGATCGGCTCCGCGACCCGGCGCTCGACGAATCCGAAGGCCACCAACGCGACCACCCCGATACCGAAGCAGAGGGCACTCGGCACCGACAGCCAGGCCCATGCGTTCCCACCTTCCAGCATGCCGAGGATGAGCGCCGTGAGCCCGATCGTGAGCAGCACCGCTCCGCCGTAGTCGATGCTGTGCTTCTGCGTCTGCTTCTGCTCCCGGTAGGTGCGCAGCAGCATCCACCCGGCGATCAGACACAGCGGGACGTTGATCCAGAAGATCCATCGCCAGGCGTCGAGCTGCGCGAAGATCCCGCCGAGCGCCGGGCCCACGACCGAGGAGATGGCCCAGACGCTCGCGACGTATCCCTGGACCTTGGCGCGTTCGGCGACCGTGTAGATGTCGCCGACGATGGTCATCGACATCGGCGCGACGGCACCGGCGCCGATGCCCTGGATGATGCGGAACACGATCAGCGCCGGCATGCTCCAGGCGAACCCGCAGAGGATCGATCCGAGCAGGAACAGGGCGATGCCGAGCAGGATGATCGGCTTGCGGCCCACCGTGTCCGCGAAGCGGGAGTAGATGGGCACGCTGACGGCCTGCGCCAGGAGGTACACGGAGAACAGCCACGGGAACTGCTGATAGCTGCCGAGGTCGCGCACGATGCTCGGGACAGCGGTCGCGAGGATGGTCGCGTCGATCGCGATGAGGCCGGTGGCGAGCATGAGCGCGCCGAGGATGGGTCCGCGCTCCGACCGGAGTCCGATGGAGGCGCGGTCGACGGAGGCAGTCACTCCAGGGACAAGCGGAAGGACCTCACCGATATTCCGCCCGTATGACGGATCAGGTCGAGGCGGGGCGTCCCGGCTCGTCGGTGGTGCCGTCACCCTTGCCGTCGTCCTCCGCGTCGTAGAGCACGGGACGGTCGATGGTCTTGGTGACGTCGGCGGGGTCGATCGCGAGCATCAGCATCGCGAGGATCAGGAGCGTCGCGATGAAGGCGCCGCCACCCACGACGAGGCTCAACGCCACGGGGGTGAGACCCTCGTAGGTGCCGTTCGCGATGGCCGTGTTCACGCGGAGGGTGAACGCGCCGGTGGAGACGAGAGTGACCACCATGGCGAACACGCCGCAGCCCAGGGCGATGCCGAGCAGGTGGAGGGGACGCAGGATGTCCCGTCGGGTGGGCTTGTCGTCGCTCATCGCTCTCCTCCGTGCTCCACAGGAGCCGCATCGTTCTCGGGGGCGGGAGCGACGTCATCGGCGTCCGCACGCTTCGGGGTGAGGCCGGCGATGCCGAGGAAGACGGCGACGATGGCCGCATACCCTCCGAACATCCCCACGCCGAGGATGATGCCGGACAGCTGGAACGTGCCCGCCTTCTCGATCGTGTACTCCTGGACGAAGCCCGAGGGGATCAGCAGCAGGACGACGGCGAGGAGCAGGCCGAGAGCCCCGACGGTGATCGCGTCGGTGGCGAGCGCTCCCCCGGCGCGGCGGGCCCGGATGCCGGCGAGCAGCTCGAGGCCACCGCTGAGCACACCCCAGGTGATGAGGACGATGAAGAACATGTCGTCCGTGCGCCACGCGGGCACACCGCTCGCCATACCCGCGATGACGCTGACGACCGCGAGGAGGATCGCCGCCCAGCGCGACCCCGTGGGGAGGACGAGCCAGGCCGCGAGGATGTGCACGAGGGCGGTGACCAGCGCGAAGCCGCTGAAGACGGCGAGACCGACCGCGGCGGAGTGATCCGAGGAGAAGGTGATCATCAGGGCGGCGACGGCCGCGAACAACGCGCGCAGCAATTGCACGTGGCGCATGGTGAACGCGCGAGCAGGGGCAGACATAACGGCCAGATCCTCCGGGGTTTCCCCCCAGTCTACGCGGGGCCGCGAGCCGCACGCGCCCGGGGATGCTCGTGAAGCCCGGCGGATCTCCCCAGATCGATTGCCGGGCTTCACGACATACGCAGCAAGGGGGGCATCACTGCGTCGGGCCGCTGTCGCCGGGTCGGGCACCCTCCCCGCGACATCGCAGCCCCGTGACCCACATGCCCACCTGGTCCCCTGAGGTGCGCGCGTGCGGTCTTATGCTCACTGTAGAGGTGTGTTCTTCACATACCGGGCGGGGGCTGTGATGGGTTTTGGGGACGGCGAGAGGAGAGCGGCGACGCCGGACGCGTTCGCCGCGGCACTGCGCGATGCGATCAATGCGAGACCGGTGACGCTGTCGTGGTTGCAGCGGCAGCTCCGCGACCGGGGCAACCGCGTCTCGATGGCCACGCTGAGCTACTGGCGCTCGGGGGCCCGTCGCCCGGAAGGACCGCAGTCCCTCGCCGCCCTCGCCGACATCGAGGACCTGCTGTGCCTCGAATCCGGGGCGTTGAGCCGTCTCCTCCGTCCGCACCGCACAGGACCCCTGGGACCGCAGGGGTTCCCGCTGGAGCAGGTCGACATGGAACGGGCCGTCCGCGAGGTCTACGCCGCCCTCGGCGCCACGTACCCGGACCCGTCGCGGGAGCTCACCGTCCATTCCGTCACGGACGTCGACGCCGACGGCGAGGTGTCCTCCTGCCTCACCCGCAGCATCGTGCAGTCGACGAGCGGCGTGATCACCGCCATCCCCGTCCTCGACCTCACCCCCGGCGTGCCCGGGCCTCCGCCGCGGCTCACGGCCGTGGCCGGCGGACGGGTCACCGCGCGCTACTCCCACCCGAACGGCGAGGCGCACGGTGCGCTGATCGAACTCGACGTCCCGCTCGCAGCCCCGGACACCGCGGTGCTCGAGTGGTCGGTGCAGTACGAGCCGGGCCACCCGTCGGATCGCGAGACCGGACACGCCCTGTCCCGCCAGGCCAGGGAGGTCCTGGTGTGGACGCGCTTCCACCCGGATGCCGTCCCGGACTGGTGCGACGAGCTCGTCGAGACCGCCGGAGGCACCGTCGTCACCGCGCTCCCCCGACCTCGGGGCACGTCGGTGCATCAGGTCCGTCGGGCGTTCGGCCCCGGCGCCCTCGGTCTGCGCTGGGGGTACGGTCCTCGCGGAGGCGATCAGCCCGGCTGATCCCCCGTCGCGACCGGCCGCCCCGGGGTGTTCGACCACTGGCTCCAGGAGCCGGGGAAGACCTTCGCCGGGATGCCGACCTCGTGGAGCACCAGAGCCGTGTGCGCCGCCGTGACTCCCGACCCGCAGTAGGCCGCCACCGGCGTCTCCGGGGTGACCCCGACCTCGGCGAGCGTCGCCAGCACCGTGTCACGGTCGCGGATGTGCCCGTTGTCGTCGAGGTGCCGCGTGGTGGGGAGGTTCCGGGCGCCGGGGATGTGCCCGGCGATCGGGTCGAGCGGCTCGGTCTCGCCGCGGTAGCGCTCCGGGGCGCGGACGTCGAGCAGCACCCCGGTCTCCGGGAACGCCGCCGCCTCATCGATCGAGAGAGCGTCCTGGCCCGGATCCGCGAGGACGACATCGCCGGTCTCCGGCACGACGTCGTCGGTCGCCAGGTCGTATCCGGCCGCGGTCCACGCGCGCAGCCCGCCGTCGAGCACCCGGACGTCGACCCCTGCCTGCCGCAGCAGCCACCACGCCCTGGCCGCCGCGAGTCCCTTGGTGTCGTCGCAGGCGACGACCGTGTCTCCCTGCCGCACACCCCATCGCCGGGCCGCCGCCTGCAGGGTCTCCGTTGAGGGGAGCGGATGGCGGCCCTCGGTCGGTGCCCCGGGTGTGGAGAGCTCCTGATCCAACGACGCGAACACCGCGCCGGGGATGTGGCCGGAGCGGTAGTCGCCCGGGCCCGCCTCGGGGCGGTCGAGGCGCCAGCGCACGTCGATGACCCGGATCGGGGCGCCGTTCAGGAGGAGGTCATGGAGCTCGGTCGCGCTGACGAAGTGACTCATGGTGCGAGGCTACCGAGTGCACGGCGCTCCCCGTCTGCCTCCGTCACGGACGGACACGGTCATCGCCTCCGGACGGTTGCGGGAATAGCCAGGCGTCTCCGGCGTTTCTCCTCACATGATTGAAACTTCAACGGTCGCTGCGGAGCGCACCCGCGTGCGGGTGCCCCTGCGCTTCGCGGACGGCTTCGGCACGACGGCCGACGTCGTGACCTTCGACGGACTCGTGGACGGCCGCGAGCACCTGCTGCTCGGCCTGGGCGACTGGCAGGCTGCCCTCGATCGCGCCGCCGACGGCGGGGTCGCGCCCCTCGTCCGCCCGCACAGCGAGTGCCTCACCGGTGACGTGTTCGGCTCGGAGCGCTGCGACTGCGGACCGCAGCTGCGGGAGGCCGTGGAGCGGATCGCCGCGGAGGGCGGCTTCCTCCTCTACCTGCGGCAGGAGGGCCGCGGCATCGGGCTCTACGCCAAGCTCGACGCCTACGCGCTGCAGGACGCCGGGCTCGACACCTACGAGGCGAACGTGGCCCTCGGCCGCGGCGAGGACGAGCGGGACTACACCGTGGCGGCCCAGATGCTGCGAGCGCTGGGCGTGGACCGCATCCGCCTGCTCAGCAACAACCCCGACAAGGCCGCGCAGCTCGACGGGCTCGGAATCCAGGTCACCGAGCGCGTCCGCACCGAGGTGCACCTCTCCGCAGCCAACTCGCGCTACCTCCAGGCGAAGCGCGACCACACGGCCCACACGATCGACCTGACCGCGGCGTGACCTCCGAGGAGCACGACATGAGCGAGGCGCGGCACCCGCGGCGGCTCGACGACGACGAACTCGCGACGTGGCTGCCGATCATCCGGTTCGTCCAACTGCTGCCGCAGGTCCTCGACCGGGCGCTGAAGGACGAGGTGGGCCTGAACCACGCCCGCTACGCGATCCTCGTCACCCTCGCGGGCCAGGGTGAGGACGCCGTCACCATGACCGAGCTCGCGCGGATCGCCGGACTCAGCCGGTCGCGCCTGAGCCACGCCCTGGACTCGCTGGAGGAGCGCGGGTGGGTGGAACGGACCTCGTGCAGCACGGACAAGCGCACCCTCTCCGCGACGCTGACCCCGGCCGGACGGGACATGCTCCGCGCGGCCGCACCGGTCCACGTGGCCCAGATCCGCGAGCTCATCCTCGACCCGCTGTCCGCGGAGGATCGGCAGCGGCTGCAGGACATCCTGGGGGCGCTGCTGCCGGGCGTCACGGCCGCGCTCTGAGCCGCGTTCTGCTCTGAGCAGAACGTCTCGATCGCCCCGCGGGCGGCGGCTTATCGTGAGGCATGGCCGACATCGTCCCGTTCCCCCGCGCCCCGCATCCCGTCCGTCCGCCGTCCAACGGACCCGAACCGCTGTGGCGCGAGATGCTCGGCGATCAGCTGCGACGGCGACGCCATGACCGCGGGGAGACACTCAGCGAGACCGCGGAGAAGGCCGGGGTCTCGCCGCAGTACCTCTCCGAGGTTGAGCGCGGCCGGAAGGAGCCGTCCAGCGAGATGATCGCCGCGATCGCCGGGGCCCTGGACTCCTCCCTCGTGGAGCTCACGAGCGCGGTCGCCGAGGAGCTTCGTCAGGCCACCCCCGCCGCGGCTGCGGTGTCGGCCTCCCGCGGCGCCTTCGCTCTGGCCGCCTGACCCCTTTCACCTGCACGACCGGAGTCCGGGTGCACGACGGATCTCGGGAATCCGTCGTGCACCCGTCACCTCATCGTGCATCCGGATCACGGGGACCGAGCACGGTGTCGATGAGGCCGTACTCGAGAGCGGCGGCGGCGGTGAAGACCCGGTCCCGGTCGGTGTCGACGCGGAGCTCCGCGAGCGCGCGACCGCTGTGCCGGGCCAGGATCGACTCCATGTCGGCCCGCACCCGCACGACCTCGTCGGCCGCGAGGATGAGGTCCGGGATGGCTCCGCGTGACTGCCCGGCCGGCTGATGCAGCACGATGCGCGCGTGGGCGAGGGCCGCTCGCTCCCCCGGCGCCCCCGCCGCGACGAGCAGCGCCGCCGGACCGATGGCCTGCCCGACGCAGGTCGTCGCGATCCGCGGGCGGATGTGCTGCATGGTGTCGTAGATCGCCAGCGCGGCACCGGGATCCCCACCCTCGCTGTTGATGTAGAACTGCACGGCGGTCTCCGGGCTGTCCGCGTCGAGGTGCAGGAGCTGCGCGATGAGGGCGTTAGCGACTCCCGCGTCGATGCCGGTTCCGAGGTAGATGACGCGCTCGGCGAGCAGATGCGAGTAGACGTCCATCACCCGCTCACCCCGCGGGTGCTGCGCGATGACGTGGGGGATCGTGTAGCTGCTCATACGTCCGCCCCCAGTCCCACCCGCGCACGACGGCGGGGCATGATCTCCGCCGCGGACCGCACGATCTCGTCGATGAACCCGTAGCCCTGCGCCTCGGCCGCGGTGTACCAGCGATCGTGGAGGGAGTCCTCGAAGATCCGCGCGAGGGGCTGACCGGTGTCGTCGGCGATGAGGCCGAGGACGGTGTCGCGCATGTGCCGGAGGTCGTCGGCCTGCGCCTCGATCTCCACCGCCGATCCGCCGATCCCCGCCGAGCCCTGGTGCATGAGGATCCGGGCGTGCGGGAGAGCGCGCCGCTTGCCCTTCGTCCCCGCGGAGAGCAGGAACTGTCCCGCGCTGCAGGCGAGGCCGAGGGCGAGGGTGGAAACGTCGTTGGGGATGAGGTGCATGAGGTCGCGGATCGCCAGCATCGACGGCACGGAGCCGCCCGGCGAGTGGATCCAGAGGGCGATGTCGGTCGTCGGGTCCTCCGCGGCGAGGCCGAGGAGCTGGGTCATCAGGAGGGTGCCGTTGTCGTCGTCGAGGGCGCCGTCGAGGACGAGCACCCGTTCGTGGAACAGGGCGCGCCGGGCCTCGGGGCCGAACTGCGGGAGAGGGGTGTCTTCGCTCATGTCCCCAGCATCCGGCTCCGGTCATGACCGCGGGCGCGAATCCGCCCGGAGCAGATCCGCTGTGAGCGGCGGCGCGTGCACCCGTCCGAAAACCCGGCGTAACACCGCCGACGCACGAGCCGCCTAGCCTCGGGGCATGGCGAAACAGAAAGCACCGGCATGGCAGTCCGAGGACGGCCTGAACTTCCGCACCCGCAAGTGGGTGCGCCCGGAAGACCTCAACGCGAACGGCACGCTGTTCGGCGGGAGCCTGCTGAAGTGGATCGACGAGGAGGCGGCGATCTACGCGATCGTGCAGCTCGGCAACTACCGCGTCGTCACCCGGCACATCTCCGCCATCACGTTCGAGGCATCGGCGGTGCAGGGCGACCTCATCGAGATCGGGCTGCAGGCCACGCGCTTCGGTACGACGTCGCTCACGATGCGGGCCGTCGCGCGCAACATGATCACCCGCAAGCGCATCCTCACCATCGACGAGATCGTGTTCGTCAGCATCGGTGAGGACGGCCTGCCGACCCCGCACGGTTACGACGAGATCACCTACGATCGCGACCGCATGCCCACCGAGCGCATCGCCACCGGCACGATCCCCCTCCCGAAGCGCTGACCCGCGCTCGCCGACCCACCCCCTTGCGGTCGACCCACCCCCGAAAGTGCGTCACTTACGGGGGTGGGTCGCGCGGAAGGGGGTGGGTCGACGATCAGCGGTGGGTGACGCGGTGGCCGATCCAGAACCCGATCGCGATCAGGCCGACGAGACCGATCCCGAGGATCCACGGGAGCAGAGAGGGCGCGGCGCCCGCCGTGGCCGTCGCGAGGGTGCCCGAACCGTCGGCGATACGTCCGTTGCCGGCCGCGAGGTCGGCGGCACCGGCGTCGAGCCTCGCGCCTCCGCTCGCAAGGGCCCCGGAGCCCTCGGCCACCGCGTCGGCGCCGGTGCGGAGTTCGCTCATCCCGGATCGGAGGTCACCGGCACCCGACTGCAGCGCGCCGACGCCCGTGGCCAGAGACCCGGCACCGTCGTCGAGCCGCGCCGCGCCTGCGCTGAGCTCCGCGGTGCCGGAGTACAGCGACGACGCCCCGGTCGAGAGGGTCTGCAGCCCGGACGAGAGATCCGCCGCGCCCGCCGCGAGCCGGGAGGTGCCGTCCTGCAGCGTCTGCGCTCCGGCCACCAGGGCGGGAGCGCCCTTCGGGGAGACCAGCACCACCGTCCCCGGCCAGCCCTTCGAGGGGTCCCCGTTGATGAGCGCGCCGACGCCTGCCGTGACGCGAGCGGAGCCGTCGGCGGCGCCGATGAGTCCCTGTGCGAGGCCCGGAGCAGCCGCGGCGGGGGCGGCCAGCGCGCCGACCTGCTTCTCGACACCGGCGGCGAGCGTCGCGAGCTGCTGGAGCTGCACGTCATCAGGGTGTGCGGCGAGGAGACCTTGCAGACCGGCGGCGAGCGTCCGCGCATTGCCGGGAGCGCTCGTGGCGACGCCCGTCAGCAGCGTCTGCGTGTCCGGATGGGCGAGCTTCTGCACGTCGGCGCTCACTCCGGCGCGCAGCGTGGTGCTCAGAGTCGTCGCGCCCTCGAGCACGCCGTTCGCGTACCGGTGCGCGCCGTCGACGCCCGCGGCGAGCGTGGTCGCTCCCGCGACGAGCTCTCGGGCCCCGGCATCCGCCGCCGCCATCTTCGCCGCGAGCTCCTGCGACCCGGCGAGCGCCGTCTGCGCTCCGCCGCTCACTCGTCCTGCACCGTCGAGAGCGGTGGCGGCTCCCGCCGCGAGGGTTCCGGCGCCCTCGGCGAGCGTCGTGGCGCCCGCGGCGGCCGTCGTCGCCCCGTCGCTCAGCTTCTCGGAGCCCTGCTGCGCCGTCGCCGTGCCTGCCGCGAGATCCTGCGTGCCCGCGGCCAGGTCGTCGGCTCCCGCGGCGAGGTCGGAGGCACCGGCGGCGAGGTCCGCGGATCCGCCCCGCGCGGTGGTCGTGCCGTCCGCGAGCTCGGCGGCCCCAGCGGAGACCTTGCTCATCGTGGCGAAGAACAGCAGCACCATCGCCGCCAGCAGAAGACTGAGGACGATCACGGCGATGCGCATGCCGAGGCCGTGCGCGTGGGTCTTTTCACTCGTCATTGAGGACTCCCGAGGTCAGTGGCGTCGTTGCCACCCGCGACTGTAGGCCCGCCCTCTCCGCGACCCCCCGGTTTTGCCGTCAGGTACCAAGTCCCACCTCAGTCGAGACTCAGTTTCTTGTCGTCCTCACACAATCGCCGACCCGGCCCCTTATGTGCGAGCCACCCCCATATGTGACGCACTTTCCGGGGTGGGTGGCACGGAAAGGGGTGGGTCGGCGAGAGTGGCGAAGGCGTTCGCGAGGTCGGCGAGGAGATCGTCGACGTTCTCGAGGCCGATGGACAGGCGAAGGACGTCGGCGGCGGGACGCGCCTCCGCGGGGACCGGGCGGTGCGTGAGCGCGGCAGGATGCTGGATGAGGGAGTCCACGCCGCCCAGTGACACCGCATGCGTGAAGAGGCGGGTCGCCCCGGCCACCGCCGCGGCCGCCGCATAACCGCCTCGCAGCCGCAGGGCGATCATCGCCCCCGGCCCGCGGAGCTGCCGTTCCAGGATGCCCCGCGGATCCCCGTCGAGCCCCGGATAGAAGACCTCGGCGACCTCGGGTCGATCGACCAGCCACTGCACGATGCGACGAGCACTCTCCTGCTGGTGCCGCACGCGGACCGGCAGGGTCGTGAGACCGCGGTGCAGCAGGTACGCGCCGAGCGGGTGCAGGAGCCCCCCGGTCACCGCACGCACGCGACGCAGCGCCTCCGCGGTCCTCTCGTCACAGGCGACGACGCCGGCGATGACATCACCGTGGCCGCCGAGGTATTTGGTGGCGCTGTGCAACGACATCGCCGCGCCGTGGTCGATCGGGTTCTGCAGCACGGGGGTCGCGAACGTGTTGTCGACGACCACCGGCACGCTCCCCGCCTGCCGCACGACCTCGGCGATGTCCGCGACCTCGAGGGTCGGGTTCGCCGGCGTCTCCACGACGACGAGTCCGGTGTCGGCGCGCAGTGCGGCGGCGACCTCGTCGGGACGGCAGTACGTCGTCTCCACACCGAGCAGACCCGACCCCAGCAGGTGGTCGGTCCCTCCGTAGAGCGGACGCACCGCGACGACGTGCCGCGCCCCCGTGGCACCGGTGTGCGCGAGGATCACGGCGGTCATGGCCGCCATCCCGGAGCCGAAGGCGACGGCGGCTTCAGCGTGCTCCAGCTCGGCGAGGGCGTCCTCGAAGCGCGCGACCGTCGGGTTCCAGAGGCGGGCGTAGACCATGCTGCCGTCCTGCGGCGGACGACCCCCCGTGGCCATCGCCTCGTACGAGTCCCCGCCGCGCTCGACGTCCGGCAGCGGGTTGGTCGTGGAGAGGTCGATCGGCAGGGCGTGGACCCCGAGCGCCTCGAGGTCGGCTCGGCCGCTATGTACGGCGACGGTGTCGGGATGCAGCGGTGCGGTCATCCCTCCACGGTGACCGAATCACGACGTTCTCGCTGATCTTCGACAGAACAGCTCGCCGAAGCCAGGATTCTCGCTATTCTGTGCAACATCCGGTCGTACCGAGGAGGGCACGTTGGCGAAAGCGCAACTCGACGAGATCGACCTGGAGCTGCTCGCCGCCCTGAGCCGCGATGCGGCCGTGACCAACAAGGCTCTGGCCCACCGCCTCGGGCTCGCGGAGTCCACATGCGCACACCGCATCCGCGCGCTCCGAGACCGGGGAGTGATCCGCGATACGCGCGTCCGCCTCGACGGGTCCACTCTCGGCTACCCGCTGCAGGCGATCATCAAGGTCCGGCTCGCTCACCACACCGGCCCCAAGGTCACGGCACTCTTCGACGCGCTCGTCGCGATCCCCCGGGTGCTCCAGGTGTTCCATGTCGCCGGGGTGGACGACTTCCTCGTGCACGTGGCCGTGCAGGATGCGACCGCCCTGCGCGACATCGTGCTCGAGCACATCACCGTGCACCCCATCGTCCGCGGCACCGAGACCCAGCTCGTGTTCGAGCTCCGCGACGGCACGGGTTTCCTCCCCCGCTGAACGAAGGGGCAGGATGGAGGGACGCCGTTGCAAAGGAGCACCATGAGCCGTCGTGCCACCCCCGCCACCGAAGCGATCCGCGGGATGAGGGACCTTCTCTTCACGCACGCCACGGACTACGACGCCGCGCGCCGCGAGTTCGCCTGGCCCGACCTGACCGCCTTCAACTTCGCGCTCGAGTGGTTCGACGTCATCGCCGGCGAGAACCCCGATCGTCCGGCCGTGCAGATCGTCGAGGCCGACCTCAGCCTCCGGTCCTGGACGTACGGGGAGCTCTCCGCGCGCTCCGATCAGGTGGCCGCCTGGCTCCGCAGCCTCGGCATCAGCCGGGGCGACCACGTGATCGTCATGCTCAACAACACGATCGAGCTGTGGGAGGTGATGCTCGCGATCACGAAGTTGGGCGCGGTGTCGATCCCGACCTCGACGCTGCTGTCAGCCTCCGACCTCGCGTACCGCATCGAGCACGGCCGCGCCGGCGCCGTCGTCACCCTCGGCGCCCTGGCCGACCGCGTCGAAGGGATCGACCCCGCAGTCCTGCGCATCGGCGTCGGCGCATCGCTGCCTGCGGACTGGAAGCGGTTCACGGACGCCGATGCCACCACGACGGCGTTCGTCCCGGACGGCCCGACGCCGGCCGGCGACACGGCCCTGCTGTACTTCACCTCCGGCACGACGAATCGCCCGAAGCTCGTCCAGCACACCCACGTCTCGTACCCCGTCGGCCACCTCTCCACGATGTGGTGGCTCGGGGTGCGCCCGGACGACGTGCACCTCAACATCTCCTCCCCGGGGTGGGCCAAGCACGCCTGGTCGAGCTTCTACTCCCCCTTCCTGGCCGAGGCGACGGTGTTCGTCTACAACTACGACCGCTTCGACGCGAACACGCTCATGGAGGTCATGGACACCCACCACGTCTCGACCTTCTGCGCCCCGCCCACGGTCTGGCGCATGCTCATCCAGGCCGACCTCTCCCGGCTCGCGCACCCGCGGGAGCTCGTCGGCGCCGGCGAGCCGCTGAACCCCGAGGTCATCGACCGGGTGCGCGAGGCGTGGGGCGGCACGATCCGCGACGGCTTCGGTCAGACCGAGATGACGGCCTGTATCGGCAACTCCCCTGGCCAGACGGTCAAGGTCGGGTCGATGGGCCGTCCGCTGCCCGGCTACCCGGTCGTGCTGCTCGACCCGTCGACGGGCGAGGTCGTGGAGGACGAGGGCGAGATCGCGCTCGACCTCGCGCAGCCGCCGCTCGGCCTCATGGCGGGGTACTACGACGATCCGGAGAAGACCGCGGAGTCGCGGGCCGGGGGCTTCCACCACACCGGGGACATCGCCGTGCGCGACGCCGACGGCTACCTGACCTACATCGGACGCTCCGACGACGTGTTCAAGGCCTCCGACTACAAGATCTCGCCGTTCGAGCTCGAGTCCGTGCTGCTGGAGCACGACCTCGTCGTCGAAGCGGCCGTCATCCCCAGCCCCGACCCGACGCGCCTCGCGGTGCCGAAGGCGTACGTGTGCCTGACACCGGACGCGGGCGCGGACGAGGCCGCCGCCGCGCGCGCCGTGTTCGGCTACGCGCACGAACGGCTGTCCTCGCACCTGTGGGTGCGGATCATCGAGTTCGTGCCCGAGCTTCCGAAGACCATCTCCGGGAAAATCCGCCGCGTCGAGCTGCGGGCACGCGAGAGCGCCCGCGTGGCCGCGGGCGACGAGGCGCGGCAGCACCGCGACCGCGACTACCGCTGAGCGCTAGGAGACGACGGCGACCGGCGCCGTGGGCGTCGCGGTCGAGCCGGTCTTGAGCGTGGCCGTCGTCGTGGTCGCCGGCGCCGGCTTCACGCGCGCGGCCCGGCGTCGCGACTCGAAGCCGCCCGCCGTGAGCATCGCGCGCACGATCCCGCCGATCACGAGCATGCCCCCGAGCGACGCGCCCGCCGCGATCAGCGGAAGCCACTGATTCGCGAAGCTCGCGGTGAAGCTCATCAGCGCGCACACGATCCACAGTCCGACCGCGCCTCCCGCGAGCCCCCCGGCTCCGCGGATGATCGCGATCGCGGCCACGATCGCGCAGACCGCGGCGAGCGCCGCACCCACGTATCCGATCGGTACCAGAATGGCGGCCAGATCTCTGGCCACTCCCAATGTCGTCATGACGACCCCCCGTCCGGCGGAACCCCTCCGCACCTTCGACATTAGAAGTGTCTCTCCGGAAGGCCATCCGTCTCAAGTCCGATCCGGGTCATCCTTCCGGTGGATATCGCGGATCAGCGCCGGACCGGCCACCGCAGCCGGCGCGGGCGCACGACGCGGACCGGGCGGGTGACGACCGCGTCGACCACCATCGAGCCGTCGGTGGGGCCGACGATCGCGATCGCGGAGGTCTCGGTGGCCTCGGTCGGGGCCACGGGCTGGGTCGCCAGCGCGCGATGCGCCTTGACGTAGGCCGGCACGAGGAGCACGATCGCGCCCACCCAGGCGAGCGGGTTGCTGAGGGCCACGCCGTCGAACCCGATCATCGCGCCGAGGACCACTGCGGCGACGACGCGCATCACGAGCTCGATCACGCCGGTGACGGTCGGCACCAGCGTGTGGCCGAGCCCCTGGAGTGCGCCGCGGAGCACGAAGAGCATGCCGAGCGCCCAGTAGCCGCAGCCGTTGATGATGAGCATGCGGTGCGCCATTGCGACGACGTCGTCCGAACCGTCGCCGACGAACAGCCGGACCATCGGCGCGCCGAACGCGATGAGCAGCCCGCCGAGGACGATCGCCGCGGCGACCGCCATCCAGGTGGCCTCGACCACGCCGCGCCGGATGCGGTCGGGGCGGCGGCCGCCGTGGTTCTGCGCCGCGTACATCGACACGGCGAGCCCGAGCGAGGAGAGCAGGGCGACCGCCAGGCTGTCCACGCGGGACGCCGTCGTGTAAGCCGCCACCGCGTCGGCGCCGAGGGTGTTGAGGGCGACCTGCACCGTGAGGGTCCCGATCGCGATGATCGAGGCCTGGAAGCCCATGGGCAGACCGAGGCGCAGGTGGTCGGCGATGTCCGTGCGGGAGATGCGCCAGTCCGAACGACGCAGGTGCAGCATGGGCAGCCGCCGGCGCACGAACTCCAGGCACAGGATCACCGAGACGGCCTGTGCGACGACGGTCGCGAGCGCGGCCCCGGCGACGCCCCACTCCAGCGGACCGACCATGAGCACGACGAGGCCGACGTTGAGCGCGCAGGAGACCGTGAGGAACACCAGCGGGGTCTTCGAGTCGCCGATGGCGCGGATGATGGCGGAGAGGTAGTTGAAGAACATCGTCGCGCCCGCGCCGAGGAAGCTGATCTGCGTGAACACCGTCGCCTCGGCCATGAGCTCGGGCGGCGTCTGCAGAAGCGTCAGGATCGGCCCCGCGATGAGCGGCGCGACCACCGTGAGGACCACGCTCGTGATGCCGCTGAGGAGCACACCCGTCGCGACCGAGCGACGCACGGCGGCGTCGTCGCGCGCACCGAAGGCCTGTGCGATGGGGATCGCGAAACCGCTCGTCAGACCCCAGGCGAAGCCGAGGAGGAGGAAGAGCAGGCTGCCCGTCGCGCCGACGGCGGCGAGCGACTGGACGCCGAGGTGTCGTCCGACGACGATCGCGTCGGCGAACTGATAGAGCTGCTGCACGACATTGCCGAGCAGGAGCGGGATCGAGAAGGCGAGGATGACGCGCCACGGACGGCCCGTGGTGAGGGTGGTGGCCATGAAGGAAGGGGCTCGCAGGGAAGGAGGGATGGATCGGGGGTGCGCTCAGTTTATCGAATCGTTTCGGGCGAAGGGAACACGCGAATGCCGAAATGCCGGTCCACGCCCGTCGATTTCGGCCTGGCACATCCCGGTGGTTACTCTGCATCAGTCGACGACGACCGGAGGAGAAGAGCGTGACGAAGCAAGACACGGGGGCCATCCGCCAGGGGCAGACCGGAGCCGGAGGCGAGGAGCACCTGCGGCGCGCGCTCAGCAATCGGCACATCCAGCTGCTCGCGATCGGCGGGGCGATCGGCACGGGCCTGTTCATGGGCAGCGGCAAGACGATCTCGGTCGCCGGTCCCTCCGTGATCTTCGTCTACATGATCATCGGGTTCATGCTGTTCTTCGTCATGCGGGCGATGGGCGAGCTGCTGCTGTCGAACCTCAAGTACAAGTCGTTCAGCGACTTCGCGAGCGACCTCCTCGGCCCCTGGGCGGGCTTCTTCACGGGCTGGACGTACTGGTTCTGCTGGGTGGTCACGGGCGTGGCCGACGTGATCGCGATCGCCGGGTACACCGACGCCCTGATCCCCGGCGTCCCACTGTGGATCCCGGGTCTCCTCGTGGTCGTGATCCTCCTGGCGCTCAACCTGCCCACCGTCGCCGCCTTCGGCGAGATGGAGTTCTGGTTCGCACTCATCAAGATCGTCGCGATCGTGGCGCTCATCGTCACCGGTCTCGTCATGATCCTCACCGGCTTCTCCCACGACGCCGGCACCGCGAGCTTCTCGAACCTGTGGGAGCACGGCGGGATGTTCCCGCACGGCTTCCTCGGATTCGTCGCCGGCTTCCAGATCGCGGTGTTCGCGTTCGTCGGGATCGAGCTCGTCGGCACCGCCGCCGCGGAGACCAAGGACCCGGAGCGCAACCTCCCGAAGGCCATCAACGCCATCCCGATCCGGGTCCTGCTGTTCTACGTGGGCGCGCTCATCATCCTCATGGCCGTCACGCCGTGGACCGAGTACGTCGCCGGCGAGAGCCCCTTCATCGCGATGTTCGCCCTCGCCGGACTCGGCATCGCCGCCACCGTCGTCAACCTCGTGGTGCTCACCTCGGCGATGTCCAGCGCGAACTCCGGCATCTACTCCACGTCGCGCATGGTGTTCGGCCTGGCGCAGGACGGCGACGCCCCCCGGTTCTTCGGCCGGCTCTCCAAGCGCCGCGTGCCGCAGAACGCGCTGTTCCTGTCCTGCATCCTGCTGCTGTCCGGCGTCGTGCTGCTCTACGCGGGCAAGGACATCGGCACGGCGTTCGAGATGGTCACCACCGTGTCGGCCGTGTGCTTCATGTTCGTGTGGACGATCTTCCTCTGCAGCTACCTCGTGTACCGGCGCCGGCGTCCGGAGAAGGCGGCGACCTCGGCGTTCAAGATGCCGGGCGGCGTGTTCATGGTGTTCGTCGTGCTCGCGTTCTTCCTGTTCATCCTCTGGGCGCTGACCACCCAGCCGGACACCCTGATCGCGCTGCTCGTGACGCCGATCTGGTTCGCGATCCTCATCGTGGCGTGGCTGTTCGTCCGGAAGTCGCCGCACCACCTGGAGCGTCACGCCGCGCACATCGCCTACCTGCGCGACGACACGATCCCGGCCGACTGAGGCGTCAGGCCACCGACTCGAGGGTCGCGGGCCCGGTGGCCGCGACCTTCGGCGCGAAGACACGAGGGCGGAGCGCGAGGAACAGCAGCACCATGCCGGCGGCGAGCAGCATGTGCCCGACGCCCGCGATACCGGCGATCATCTTCGTGGAGTCCTGCCCGAGCACCGTGAGGCAACCGTGCCAGACGAGCATCGCGGAGGTCAGCACGAGACCGGCGGTGTAGGTCCAGAAGAACCAGCCGAACAGGCGGCTCTCGGAGAGCGCGAATGCCTTCTCCAAGAGCATCACCACGAGGAAGACGACGAAGCCCAGCACGAGCAGATGCGTGTGCACGAGTCCGAGCTGCGTCGGCGCCCCCTCGGGGAAGCCGTTGATCTTGGTGAACTCGCGGTAGAAGAGTCCGGAGGCGACGCCCACCAGCATGGAGGCGAACGCGGCGGTGAAGAGCCTGCGCATGGGAGTCCTTTCTGTCTGCCTCCAGCCTCGCCGGGGAGCCGTCGCCGCGGATCCATCGAACGGTGGAGACCGCGGGCGTCAGAGCAGACCGGACTCCCTGGCGATCGCGACCGCCTTCGCGCGGCTGTCGGCCCCGAGCTTCTCGAAGACGTGGACGAGGTGAGTCTTCACCGTCGCCTCCGTGACGAACAGCGCCTTCGCGATCTCCCGGTTGGAGGCCCCGGTGTCGAGCAGCCGCAGCACGTCGAGTTCGCGCCCCGTGAGCTGCACCCGCGGGGCACGGAGGGCGCGGCCGACGCGCGCCGTGAGCTCCGGCGTCAGCGCCTGCCCGCCCGCTGCGGCCTGTCGCACGGCACGGACGATGTCCTCCGGGTCGATGTCCTTGAGCAGATACCCCGCCGCCCCCGCCTCGATCGCGCCGAGGATCTGGGCGTCGCGGTCGAACGTGGTGAGGATGAGCACCGCTGGCGCCGGGTCGAGCGCCCGGAGCGCCGCCGTCGTCTGCACGCCGTCCATCCCCGCCCCCAGACGCAGATCGCAAAGCACGACGTCGGGACGGAGGTGCCGGGCGAGCACGACCGCCTCCTCCCCCGACGCCGCCTCGCCCACGACCTCGGCGTCGTCGCGGCGGTCGAAAAGCGAACGCACGCCGGCCCGCACGATCGGGTGATCGTCGACGAGGAGGATGCGCACCGGGGTCACGACCGTCCTCGGAGCGGCAGGTGGGCGGAGAGCGCGGTGCCGTCGCCGGGGGCGCTCTCCACGTCGAGCCCGCCGCCGAGCTCACGCAGTCGGGCGCGCATCGCCCGCAGGCCGTAGCCGCCGCCGGGCCCTGCCGACTCGAGGCGGGACGGATCGAAGCCGCGGCCGTCGTCGACCACGTCCAGCCGCACGGCGTCGCCGGCGTCCGCGAGCGTCACCACCACCCGGGTCGCGGCGGCATGGCTGCGCACGTTGGCGAGTGCGGACTGCGCCGTCCGCAGCAGGGCGACCTCCGCGTCCAGGCCGAGAGCGGGCAGTTCCTCGTCGGCGTGGAGGGTGGCCGCGATCCCGGTCTCGGCGGTCAGGCGCTCGAGCATCCGGGCGAGGGCGTCGCTCAACGCGGAACCGTCGAGCTCGGCGGGCATGAGGTCGTCCACGATGCGGCGGGCGTCGGCGAGCCCTTCCGCGGCGAGCGCCCCGATCTGCCCGAGCGCCTGCTCCCGACCGTCCTCGTGCTCGGCCGCCGACCGCGCCAGCAGGACGATGGACGACAGGCTCTGGGCGACCGTGTCGTGGATGTCGCGGGACACCCTGGTGCGCTCGGCGGCGGCGCCTGACTCACGCTGGGTCCGGGCGAGCTCGTCCTGGAGGGCCGCCATCTCCTGCTGCGTCGCGACGAGGGAGGCGATGAGCCGCCGCCGCTCGCGCCCGTCGCGGACCAGTTCCAGGTAGCCGCGGGAGATCCCGAGGGCGAAAATGCCGCCCACGAGCGGTCCGATGACGTTCGCGTAGGTGGTCGTTCCGGTGTGCAGCAGCGGCGCGACGATCACGACGGCGAGGACGAGGAGGCTCAGCGGTACGGCCCATCGCAGCCGCAACAGGAAGCCGGCGAGCAACCACAGCGAGAACGCGAGCCAGACGAATTCCGGCGACAGCGCCACCGCCCCCAGCCAGATGGCCGTGAGCCCCAGCAGCCAGCCGGCGGCGAGCGCGCGGTCGTCCGTGCGGGAGGAGAGCAGGAGTCCGCCGCCGTACCAGCCGAGGAAGGCGAGGGCGGTCGCGAGCAGCCACGGCACCGGGATCCCGTCGGCGAGGGAGCGCACGACGCCGACGACGGTGAGCACGACCGTGATGACGGCCTGCCCGATGCGCAGCGACGTGACCAGGCGCCCCCAGGAGCGCGTGCGTGCTCCCGTCCGCCCTCCGGGGAGGTCGGGCTCGGCGGTGTCTCCGGTCGGCATGCTGACATTCTCGTCCGCCGGGCCACAGTCCGCCTCCATCGTTCGGTCGAGCCGGTTCGAATCGCCCGATTGGCGGCATCCGGCCCGGATTTGGGACCAATCAGGCGACTCGAACGGAGGTATCGTGGGGCCGATGTCGACACCGCACCCGTTCCCGGCGACGATCGCGGCGGCCGTCGACCACGAGCTCGTCATCCGGAAGTCGCGCTTCCTCACGCACGTCGCACCGGTGTCTTCGGTGGCCGAAGCCGAAGGCGTCATCGCGACGATCCGGAAGCGCGCCTGGGACGCGAACCACAACTGCACCGCGATGGTGACCGGCCTGCACGGGGATCAGGCGCGGTCCTCGGATGACGGCGAGCCCTCCGGCACGGCCGGCGTCCCGATGCTCGAGGTCCTGCGGCGTCGCGGCCTCACGGACGTCGTGGCGGTGGTGACCCGGTACTTCGGCGGGGTGAAGCTCGGGGCGGGCGGCCTCATCCGCGCCTACTCCACCGCCGTGTCCGAGACGCTCGATCGCGCTTCACTCGTCCGTCGCGAGGCGCTCACCCAGGCGACCGTCGAGGTCCCGCACGCCGACGCCGGCCGCTACGACAACCTGCTCCGCGACTGGGCGGCGTCGCACGGGGCCACGCTCGGCACTCCGACTTACGGGGCCTCCGCGCACCTCGAACTGTGGGTGCCCGCCGCCGCGCTGCCGCGTCTGACCGCCGACCTCGCCGCCGCGTCCGGGGGCGCCGTCGCCCCGGTGGCCGGGATCGAGCGGATCATCGACGTCGCGGACTGAGGCTCCCGGCGGCCGCACACCGTCCGCCGGATATCCTGGACGCCGCGGTCGCGGAAGGAGAGCGATGTTCGACAGTCCGCTCTCGGCCTCGCCGTACGAGGTCCTCGGCGTGGATCCGGCCGTCGACGACGCCGAGCTCCGGCGGGCGTATCGGCTGCGGCTGCGGCAGACCCACCCCGACACCGGCGGCGACGCGGCCGTGTTCATCCAGGTCCAGCGCGCCTGGGAGCTCATCGGTACTGCGGAGGACCGTGCCGCGTACGACCGCCGCGCGGGCCTGACCGACGACGGCGGCGAGTGGAGCGGCTGGCGCCCCCAGACCGTGCGCACCGACACCCGGCCGCGCGCCCGCTCCTACGGACACCCCGGGGGCTGGCGGCGAGAGCGCTACCTCTCCCTCATCCGCGAGTGGGCGGGCCACGGGGTCGAGGTCCCCGATCCGTATGCCCCGGCTCTGGTCCGTGCCGCCCCGCGCGAACTCCGGCGGCTGCTCGCCGATGCGCTCGCGGAGGAGGCCACGGCCCGCACGGTCTCCGACCTCGGCATGGGCTTCACGGTCTGGCACGACGTCGCCGCCGGGCAGACCCCGGAGGACAAGCTCGACCACGTCGTGCTCAGTCCCTCCGGCCTCTACGGCATCATGTCCGAGGACTTCGGCGGGGTCGTGGGCTTCCGCCGCGGTGAGATCACCGGTCCGAGCCTCGGCACCCGCGCCCCGGTCACGGCGGCTCTCGCCCGGATGCGCGCGGTGGCGAAGGCCGCGAAGGTGAAGTTCGGCGGCGCGATCGTGGTGCTCCCCGACGACGACCTCGCCCAGGCCGTCACGCCGCTCGGCAGCAGTCGCGGCGTCCCGGTCGTGGTGGTCCGACGCAGCGCGCTGGCGATGGTGCTGCGGCAGGGCGTCCCCGGGGCGCGGGCAATCGGCGGCAACGAGCTGTTCGATGTCCGCACCCGTCTCCAGCAGACGGTCCGCTTCGTCTGAAGGCCGCGACGCGCCCGGCATCCCGGCATGCTCTTTTGAATCACTCAAAACACGTGTAGAGTCGGAGGCATGGAGACGGAACTCGACTCGGCGTTGCGCGACGCCGGGCTGCGTGCGACTGCGGGCCGCGTCGCCGTCCTCGAGGCTCTCGGCTCCATGGCCCACACGGATGCGGAGCGGGTCTACCGCGCCGTGTCCGACGTGCTTCCGACCACGTCGATCCAGTCGGTGCACAACATCCTCGCGGACCTGACGACGGCGGGCCTCATCCGCCGGATCGAACCGGCAGGATCCGCGGCGCTGTACGAACGGCGCATCGACGACAACCACCACCACATCGTCTGCACCTCCTGCGGTGCGGTCGGCGACGTGGACTGCGTCGTCGGCGAGGCGCCGTGTCTCACCCCGTCCTCGACGGGGGGCTTCACCGTGCAGACAGCTGAAGTCACCTTCTGGGGCCTCTGCCCCAGCTGCCAGAACGCCGCGTAGGCGCATCCACCGATCCCCTCCCCGAGGGTCCGTTCGGCATGTCCGCGCGGAGAAGGAGAAGACCATGACCAACCCCACCGACGCGGGCCGTCCGGCCACGACGACGCAGGCCGGAGCGCCGATCGCGAGCGACACCCATTCGCTGACCGTGGGCCCCGACGGGCCCACCGCGCTGCACGACCACTACCTGGTCGAGAAGCTCGCCTCCTTCAACCGCGAGCGCGTGCCGGAGCGCAACCCGCACGCTAAGGGCGGCGGCGCGTTCGGCGAGTTCGTCGTCACCGAGGACGTCTCGAAGTACACCCGGGCGGCCGTGTTCCAGCCGGGCGCCACCTCGGAGACCCTCCTCCGCTTCTCCTCCGTCGCCGGTGAGCAGGGCTCGCCCGACACCTGGCGCGACGTGCGCGGGTTCTCGCTGCGCTTCTACACGACCGAGGGCAACCTCGACATCGTCGGCAACAACACCCCGACGTTCTTCCTCCGCGACGCCATCAAGTTCCCGGACTTCATCCACTCGCAGAAGCGCCTCGGCGACTCCGGTCTGCGCGACGCGGACATGCAGTGGGACTTCTGGACCCTCTCGCCCGAGAGCGCGCACCAGGTCACCTACCTCATGGGCGAGCGCGGACTCCCCCGCAGCTGGCGTCACATGAACGGCTACGGCTCGCACACCTACTCCTGGATCAACGCCGAGGGCGAGGTGTTCTGGGTCAAGTACCACTTCATCTCCCACCAGGGCGTCGAGGCGATGAGCCCGGAGGAGGCCGAGCAGCTGGCCGGTTCCGACGCGGACCACTACCGTCGCGACCTGTTCCAGTCGATCGACGGCGGCGACTTCCCGAAGTGGGACCTGTACGTGCAGATCATGCCGTACGACGAGGCGAAGGACTACCGCTTCAACCCGTTCGACCTCACCAAGACGATCTCGAAGAAGGACTACCCGCGCATCAAGGTCGGCACGCTGACCCTGAACCGCAACCCGGAGAACTTCTTCGCGCAGATCGAGCAGGCCGGCTTCGCGCCGGGGAACCAGGTGCCCGGTACCGGCATCTCCCCCGACAAGATGCTCATGGGCCGGATGTTCGCCTACCCGGATGCCCAGCGGCACCGCATCGGCGCGAACTACAACCAGCTGCCGGTGAACCAGCCGCACGCCGCCGAGACCCGCAACTACCAGCACGAGGGCTCGATGCGGTACCAGTACAACGACGCCGCGCACCGCACCTACCAGCCGAACTCCTTCGGGACCCCCGGCGGCCCCGTGGCCGACCCGGCGAAGGGCATCGAGGTGAACTGGTCGGCGGACGGCGAGCTCACCCGCTCCGCCGCGACGCTGCACGCCGAGGACGACGACTTCGGTCAGGCCGGCACGCTGTACCGCGAGGTCTTCGACGGCCCGCAGCGCGCCCGCTTCCTGGAGGTGCTGACCGGTCAGGGCCGTTCGATCACGGTCGACGCCATCCGCGAGCGCTTCTTCCAGTACTGGACGAACGTCGACGCCGAGCTCGGCGCCGCTCTCCGCGACCGCGTCTGACCCGAAACCCCGGGTTCTCCTCGAAACCCTCTCCCCGCGACACCGCGGGGAGGGGGTTTCGGCGTGTAACCGGGGTCTCGGCGTCGACGTCAGGGCCAAGATGGAGGGGTGGCTGTTCCCCTCTCCGACCTCACCGAGATGCCCGACCCGCAGCACGTCTACGCGGCGGACGGCACACGACTGGCGACGTACACGTGGGGGGAGCTCGACGCCCCCGTCGTGGTGACCGTGCATGGCTTCGCCTCCGGCGCCCGCGACAACTGGGTGCTGACGGGCTGGGTGCGCGAGCTGACCAGGGCCGGGTACCGCGTGCTCGCACTCGACCAGCGCGGCCACGGGCAGAGCGACAAGCCGCATGAGTCCGACGCCTACGCGATCCGGAACCTCGTGACCGACGTCGAGACCGTCATGGACACGTACCTCGTCGACGACGCGTTCTACCTCGGCTACTCCCTCGGCGCCCGGGTGGGCTGGGAAGTGGCCCGTGCGCTCCCGCATCGGATCGGCCGGGCGGTCCTGGGCGGTGTTCCCGACGGCATCCCCCTCGCGCGTCTCGACCTCGACCAGGTGCGCGCGTACATCGCGGACGGCACCTCGGTGGAGGACCGCACGACGCAGAACTACATCGCGCTGACCGAGCGGGTGCCCGGGAACGACCTGCGTGCGCTCGTCGCGCTGGCCGAGGGGCTGCGGGGCTCCGGCACGATCGACCCCGATCCCGCGGACGCCCCGGTCGTGCCGCTGCTGTTCGCGACGGGATCGAAGGACGCGATCATCGAGGGCTCCCGGGCACTGGCCGCGGCGGCTCCCGATGCCCGCTTCGTCGAGCTCCCGAACCGCCACCACTTCAACGCCCCCGGCTCCCGCGACTTCAAGGAGGCCGCGCTCGCGTTCTTCGCCGAGTCCTGAGCCCGCCGAGACCCCGTCTTCGCGCCGAAACCCCCTCCCGCACGCGTGCGCAGGAGGGGGTCTCGGCGCGAGAGCGGGGTCTCGGGATCAGGCGGTGGCGTCCTCGCGCTTCGGGAGGACCCAGCCGGCGCGGGGGAAGTGACACGTGTAGCCGTTCGGGTACTTGATCAGGTAGTCCTGGTGCTCGGGCTCGGCCTCCCAGAACGGACCGGCGGGCTCGATCGTCGTGACGGCCTTCGCCGGCCACAGGCCGGAGGCGTCGACATCGGCGATCGTGTCGCGGGCGACCTGCTCCTGCTCGGGGGTGAGCGGGAAGATCGCCGACCGGTAGCTCGACCCGATGTCGTTGCCCTGCCGGTTCAACGTCGACGGGTCGTGGATCTGGAAGAAGAACGCCAGGATGTCGCGATAGGTGGTCGCACTCGGGTCGAACACGATCTCCACGGCCTCCGCGTGACCGGGGTGGTTGCGGTAGGTCGCGTGGTCGTTCTCCCCGCCGGTGTAGCCCACGCGGGTGTCGATCACGCCGGGCTGGCGGCGGATGAGGTCTTCCATGCCCCAGAAGCAGCCGCCCGCGAGGACGGCCGTCTCGGTCCCGGGAGTGCGGGTGATGGTTCCGGTGTCGGTCATGACTGCTCCTCAGAGGTGTCGGTGGTGAAGAGGGGGCTGTAGCGACCGTACCCCTCCTTCTCGAGATCCTCCGCCGGGATGAAGCGGAGGGCCGCCGAGTTCATGCAGTAGCGGAGGCCGCCCTCGGCGCGGGGCCCGTCGTCGAAGACGTGTCCCAGGTGGCTGTCGGCTCCGGAGGACCGCGCCTCGGTGCGGGTCATCCACAGCGTGCGGTCGGTCTTCGTGGTCACGGCGTCGGCGTCGATCGGGCGCGTGAAGCTCGGCCAGCCGGTGCCGCTGTCGTACTTGTCCCGCGAGGAGAACAGCGGCTGGCCGGAGACGACGTCGACGTAGATGCCGTCGTCGTGCGTGTTCCAGTAGGCGTTGCGGAAGGGCGGCTCGGTGGCGTCCTGCTGCGTGACCTCGTACTGCAGGTGCGTGAGACCGCTGACGGCCTCGGGGGTCCTGCCGTAGTCGTTCGACATGAGTGGCTCCTTGTCCGACGCCGCTGGCTGCGGCGTCATAGAGGAGAACCAGGGAACCCCGGGTTTTGGTCCCGCGGGGCTGGGAGCGGGCTGGGAGTTTTCCCACTCGATAGAGTTGCCTCCGCACCACACACCACCCGAGGGGAACTGCCATGTCCGTTGGACTGCTCGCCGTCGTCGACGACATCCTGAGCGCCGCGATGAAGGCGTCGGCGAAGGCTGCGGGAGTCGTCATCGACGACGCCGCCGTGACGCCGCAGTACGTGCAGGGCATCACGCCGGCCCGCGAACTCCCCGTGGTCGGCAAGATCGCCCTCGGGTCTCTGGTGAACAAGTTCGTCATCATCATCCCCATCGCACTGCTGCTCACCGCCTTCGCGCCATGGGTACTGCCCTATCTGCTGATCCTCGGCGGCTCGTACCTGTGCTTCGAGGGGGCGGAGAAGGTGCTCGAGTGGTTCGGGGTGCAGCACGGCCACGCGGACGAGGGCGCCCGCGACGAGAGGAAGCTCGTGCTCGGCGCCGTCCGCACCGACCTCATCCTCTCGACCGAGATCATGCTCATCTCCCTCGCCAGCCTCGACAAGGGACTCGGCATCTGGTCCACCCTGGCGATCCTCGCGGTGATCGCGCTGGTCATGACCGTCGCGGTGTACGGCGCCGTGGCGCTCCTGGTGAAGATCGACGACATCGGCCTGAAGATGGCGAAGAACCCCGTGCAGCGCGTGCGGCACACCGGCACGCGTATCGTCCGGTCGATGCCCGCGGTCTTCCGCTTCATCAGCGTGCTCGGCACCGTCGCGATGCTCTGGGTCGGCGGGCACCTCGTCCTCATCAACCTCGGCGAGGTCGGGCTGCACGCGCCGGCCGACGTGCTCCATGCGGTCGAGCACGCGCTGGAGCCCCTCGGCGGCTTCGTGGTCTGGGTGGTCGACACCATCATCTCCGCCATCGCCGGTCTCATCTGGGGTCTCGTGATCGTCGGCGCCGTCCTCGGCATCGCGAAGGTCTTCGGCAAGAAGCCGAGCTTCCACGAGGGCGAGGCCTCCCCCGCCGACATCCACGTCTGACGATGACCGCCGTGCACCTCAGGGCCGCCGAGAGCGCCGACCTCGACACGATCACCGAGATCCACAACCACGCCGTCGTGCACACGACCGCGATCTGGAACGAGGAGGCGGTGGATCGCGCCGACCGGGAAGCCTGGCTCGCCGACCGGACCGCGCGCGGCTACCCCGTGATCGTCGCCGCCGACGACAGCGGGGTCGTGGGCTATGCGTCCTACGCCCAGTGGCGCCCGCACAGCGGCTACCGCCTGACCGTCGAGCACTCCGTCTACGTGCGCGGCGATCAGCGCGGGCGCGGCATCGGCACGCTCCTCATGACTGAGCTCATCGCCCGGGCTCGGGCAGCCGGGATGCACGTGATGATCGGCGGGGTGGAGAGCGGCAACACCGCCTCCATCGCCCTGCACGAGCGCCTCGGGTTCCGGGAGGTGGGCCGCATGCCGCAGGTCGGTGCGAAGTTCGGCCGCTGGCTCGACCTCAGCATGCTGCAGCTCGTGCTCGACGACCGCCCCACCCCCGACGCGGCGCTCTAGCGATGGGCTTCCTGCAGTGGCTCGTCGACGCCTTCTCCTCGTCCTGGGTGCTGCCGGGAGGCCAGACCCTCCTGGTGCGTGAGGTCGTCGGGAACGCGTTCGGACTCGCGAGCGCCCTCGGGGGCATGCGGCGCAAGGTCTGGGCGTGGCCGGTCGGCATCGTCGGCAACGTCCTGCTGCTGACGGTGTTCCTCGGTTCCGCGCTGAGCCCCGACCCGTCGCTCCCGCATCTCCTCGGTCAGGCCGGGCGGCAGATCATGTTCATCGCCGTCGCGATCTACGGCTGGATCCGCTGGCGGAATGCCGACGGCGGTCGCATCGTGCCGCGGTGGGCGCCGACCGGTGCCCGCGTCGGTCTGGTCGTGGTCCTCGTCGTCGGAACCGTGGCGCTCACCCCCCTGTTCCGCGCCCTCGGTTCGTGGGAACCGGTCTGGGCCGACGCCTGGACCTTCGTCGGGTCACTGCTCGCGACGTACGGCATGGCCAAGGGCTGGACCGAGTTCTGGCTCATCTGGATCGCCGTGGACGTGGTGGGGGTGCCGCTGCTGTTCAGCTCCGGCTACTACGCGACCGGCCTCATGTACGTGTTCTACGGCGTCTTCACCGCGATCGGGTTCGTGATCTGGTGGCGGGCGCAACGGCAGGCTGCCCGTCCGATCGAGATCCTCCCGCCCGACCCGAGCCCCCGCCGTCCGGACGACGAGGCCTGACCGGCGTCGCGATTGTTTCGGTGCGTGTCGCCGTCGCTCGCCCCGATGCCGCCCGGTCCCGTTTCATGGGGGCATGACCCGGCAGATCCGTTTCAACGCCTTCGACATGAACTGCGTCGCCCATCAGTCGTCCGGCCTGTGGCGGCATCCCGACGACCGGTCGCGCCAGTACAACACGATCTCGTACTGGACCGACCTGGCGAAGCTGCTGGAAAGCGCGACCTTCGACGGCATCTTCATCGCCGACGTCCTGGGCACCTACGATGTCTACGGCGGCACGAACGAGGCCGCCATCCGCAACGGCGCCCAGGTGCCGGTGAACGACCCGATCCTCCTGGTCAGCGCGATGGCCGCGGTGACCGAGCATCTCGGCTTCGGCGTCACGGCCGGCACCGCGTTCGAGCACCCCTACCCGTTCGCTCGACGACTCAGCACGCTCGATCACCTCACCCAGGGCCGCGTCGGCTGGAACGTCGTGACCGGCTATCTGCCCAGCGCCGCCCGGAACATGGGCCAGGAGGACCAGCTCGCGCACGACGACCGCTACGACCACGCGGACGAGTACGTCGAGGTGCTCTACAAGCTCTGGGAGGGGTCGTGGGAGGACGACGCGGTGGTGGAGGACCGCGAGCGCGGCATCTTCACAGACCCGTCGAAGGTGCACCCGATCCGGCACGAGGGGAAGCACTTCTCCGTGCCCGGCATCCACATCTCGGAGCCGTCACCGCAGCGCACTCCGGTGATCTACCAGGCCGGCGCCAGCCCGCGCGGGGTGCGGTTCGCGGCGGAGAACGCCGAGGCCATCTTCGTCGCGGCGCCGTCGAAGGAGGTGCTCGCCGGCACCGTGAAGCGCATCCGCGACGCTCTCGAGGCGGCGGGGCGCGACCGGTACGACGCCCGGATCTACACCCTGCTCACTGTCATCACCGCCGCGACGAGCGAGGAGGCGGCCGCGAAGCACGCCGAGTACCTCTCCTACGCGAGCCCGGAGGGCGCGCTCACCTTCATGTCGGGGTGGATGGGCGTCGACCTGTCGCAGTACGCCGAGGACGAGCCGGTGGGGAACGTCGAGTCGAACGCGATCCAGTCGGTGCTGCAGCACCTGAAGGAGGAGGCCGACCTCGGTCGCGAGTGGACGGTGGGTGACTTCGGCCGCCACAACGCGATCGGCGGGCTCGGCCCGACGATCGTCGGCTCCGGGGTCGAGATCGCCGACGAGCTGCAGTCGTGGGTCGAGGAGACCGACATCGACGGCTTCAATCTCGCGTACGCCGTCACTCCCGGCACCTGGCAGGACGTCATCGAGCACGTCATCCCGGTGCTGCGCGAGCGCGGCGCGTACCCCGAGGAGTACGTGCCCGGCACGCTCCGCCACAAGCTGCACGGCCGCGGCGACCGGGTCCAGCCCACGCACCGCGCCGCCCAGTACCGCCTCTGACCCCGTTCGAATCGCCCGCTGTGCTGCAAATCCGGTCGTTTGGCGCAAAGTGGGCGATTCGAAGGCCGATCAGTCGGCGTCGCGGGTGAAGAGGCTCCGCAGCACGAGGAAGACCACCACGGCGACGACCGCGACGATGGCGAGCTTCGCGATGAACCAGAGCACCGAGAACAGCGCGCTGACGATCCACCACGCGATCACGACGGCGAGGATGACGCCGAGGACGGTCCAGATGTTCTTGGTCATGCCTCCAGCCTACGGAGTCGCGGCGGCCGGGATCTCCTCCAGCGACCGGTAGACAGGCAGTCCGCGCTCGTGGGCGATGGCGACATCCTGGTCCGCGCCCGTCGAAGCCCCCGGAAGGCGCAGCACCGCATCGCAGTGCTGGAGGAGGCGGTGCGCGGTCTCGTACATCACGTCGCCGGTCTCCACTTCGGCCGCGTCGAGGGTGCGGAGGATGGGCAGAGCGGCCCATTCCCCGATCATCGGCACGTGGCCGAGGCGGAAGATCGGACCGGACGCCTCCTCCAGACGCGCGAGATTGCGGGCGATCAGGGTGGGGTCGCCGTTGGTGCCGGAACGGTAGGGGCCGGCGATCAGGATCAGGAGTGGCTTCATCATGGAGATGACTGTAGTCTGAATCATGCATAAACGTGCAATTTCGTGAGGAAACGTATGTTCGCTGCTCAGCGCAAAGACCACCTGCTCGCCGTGCTCGCCCGCGAGGGACGGGTCGTGGCGAAGGCTGCGGCCGATGACCTCGGAGTATCGGAAGACGCCATCCGCCGCGACCTCCGCGAGCTCGCCGAGGAGGGCAGGCTCCAGCGCGTGTACGGCGGCGCGCTGCCCATCGCCGCGGCCGATCGCCCGGTGCGCGAGCGCCACGACCTGGCGACCGAGAGCAAGGAGCGGGTCGCCCGCCAGGCCGTCACGACCATCCGCCCCGGATCGACGATCGTGCTGGATGCCGGAACCACCACGCTCGCGATGGCGCGACTGCTGCCCTCTGGCACCGGCGTCACGGTCATCACCCCGAGTCCCGCCGTCGCCCTGGCCGTCGCCGAGCACTCGGATGCGCGCGTGATCATGATCGGCGGCGAGCTCGCCCGGCACTCTCTCGTCGCCGGAGGGGGACTCGCGATGGAGGCGATCCAGCACCTCGCTGCCGACGTGTTCTTCGTCGGGGTCACGGGTGTCGACCCGCGTCACGGCCTCACGACGGGCGAGCTCGACGATGCCGTCACCAAGCGGGCGATCGCCTCCCGATGTGCCGCGACGATCGTGCTCGCGAGCGACGAGAAGATCGGCGCCGCCTCGCGCTACCCGGTGCTGCCGTTCGAGGCGGTCGCCGCGGTCATCACCGACCCCCTCGACGAGAATCCGCTGATCCCCGAGGTCCTGGCGCAGATCCCGGCGGGGGCGTGAGCGAGGATCCCTCCTCCGCGAGGCGTTCCGTGAGCAGGGCGTGCAGGTGACCTGCCGCCGCGAGAAGCGCCACGCTACGGCGCGTGAGGTCAGCCAGCCGCTCCGCGAGGATGCGCTGCACGTCTTCGGTGTCACCATGCGCTCGCACCTCGTCGATGATCCGGGATACCGCGGGGATGCCGTAGCCGCCCGAGCGCAGGGCGGCGGCGATCCGCGCCTCGGTGATCGCGAGGGAGTCATAGGAGCGGACCGATCCCGCGCGACGAAGGGGGCGCACGAGCCCTTCTCGCTCCCAGTGCCGAAGTGCGGAGGAACGGACGCCGAGCGCCTGGGCGAGTTCGCCGATGGCCATCGCATCGTCCTCGATGAACGGATCGTCGGCCTCCGCCACCGCGTCCTCGAGTCCGCGCAGGGCCGCGCGCACCCGTGAGCGTTCGAGGGCGAGATCCGCGTGCAGGTCATCGATCCGCTCCGCCGCATGCTCGACCGATCCGCCGATGAGAGCGGGCATCAGTCGACGCGCGGGCACCGGACCGAGCGCCGTCGCCAACGCGCGATAGGCGCGCAGCGCCAGGGCATGCGACATCCGATACCGCCGGTACCCGTTCGCACCGCGCTCGGCGGCGGGGAGGACACCGAGGCGCTCGAGGTCGCGCACCTGCTGCGTCGAGTAGTCGACCAGCCGTCCGAGCGCCGCCGTCGTCATCACCTGCTCTTGAGGGTTCTGCACCGCGCTTCCTCGTCTTTCCGGCCCTTGAGTCCACATAAGCACATCAGCCTCAGCATTGAAGGATGGATATGCAGGAGATCATCGCAGAGGTCCGCTCGTTCGACGGTGTGCTCGTCGTCGCCCCGGAGGCAGGTAGCGACTTCCCCGAACTGTCATGGGGAGACGCGTACTTCTACCACGCGCCCGACGGCCGGATGCCGGAGCGCACGCAGCCGTACGGGACGATCATCACGAAGGACTATCCCGACGACACGTCCTCCGCGCTGGACGCTCCAGGGCGCTTCCGGGTGAACATCCACGTCGGACGCGAGCGCGCGGAGTCGATCAGCGCGGCGGGGTCTCTCACGGGCGGCGACACCGACCCGACGGCGGTCGACGTCTTCCGACCGCACCCGTTGTACGGCACCGCCGGCTGGGTGTGCGTGATCGACCCCGCAGAGGCGACGGAGGGTGCCGCGCTCGCCCTCCTCCGCGAGGCGCACGAGGCGGCACGTGCGCGCACCGGACGACGGGCGAGATGAGTCCCGTGTCGACTCCTCAGGGCATGACCGAGTCCGACCGTCGCATCGTCGCGGTGTGGGCGGCCGACTGCGCCGAGCGCGTGCTCCCGCTGTTCGAGAGGGAGGCCCCGGACGACGTCCGTGCGCGTGATGCCATCGCCAGGACGCGCGCCTTCGCCCGTGGCGAGCTCACGGCTGCGGGCGAGATCCGTCGTCGCTTCGTCGCGGGCAGGGCTGCCCGCAGCGCCGTGACACCTGCCGGCACCGCGGCCGCCCGCTCCGCGGCACAGGCCGCCGGGGTCGCGCACATGGGTGCGCATGCTCTCGGGGCAGCCGCCTACGCCGCGCGAGCTGTCGAGCTGGCACACCCGGACGCCCCCGACGTCCGCGTCGCAGAGGTGCGCTGGCAACTCGCGCACCTCTCCCCCGAGGCCGCTGCGGCCCTGCGCACCCTCCCGCCCCTGGGCACCGACCCCGCCGGCCCGCTCGGCCCCGGGCTCCTCTCCTCCGGCCCCCTCGGCGAGGTGATCCGCGACCTGCAGGCACACCTCTCGTCCGCCGTCGATTGAGTCCCTCTTCGAATCGCGCAACTGGCTGTATCTGAGCCGCAGATGGAACCAGTTGCGCGATTCGAAAGCGGTCCGACGGCTTCAGCCCCGATTCAGCGTCGACCCGCCACACTGGGGGGATGCGGATCCTGGTGGTGGACGACGAGGTGCGTCTGGCCGAGGGCGTGCGCCGCGGACTCGAGGCGGAGGGCTTCGCGGTCGACGTCGCCCACAACGGCGTCGACGGCCTGTGGCGGGCCCGCGAGACCCGGTACGACGCCATCGTGCTCGACCTGATGATGCCCGGCATGAGCGGGTGGAAGGTCTGCGAGGCCCTGCGCGCCGAGGAGAACTGGACCCCCGTGCTGATGCTCACCGCCAAGGACGGCGAGTGGGATCAGGTGGAGGCGCTGGAGAGCGGCGCCGACGACTACGTCACCAAGCCCTTCTCGTTCGCGATCCTCGTGGCCCGACTCCGGGCACTCGTGCGGCGCGGCGCCGTGGCGCGACCGACGATCCTCGAGGCCGGCGACCTGCGACTGGATCCCGCGGGACACCACGTCTGGCGCGGCGAGGCCCCGATCACCCTGACGGCGCGCGAGTTCGCTGTGCTCGAGCACCTGATGCGGCACCGGGGGCAGGTGCTGTCGAAGCGCGACCTGCTGGCCGGCGTCTGGGACGACGACTTCGACGGCGACCCGAACATCGTCGAGGTCTACGTCGGCCACCTCCGCCGCAAGGTCGACAAGCCGTTCGGGCGCGAGGCGATCGAGACCATCCGCGGTGCGGGCTACCGGCTGGCGGCGAACGGTGGCTAGGCGGCTCTGGCGGTCGGTCCGCGGCCGGACGACCCTGGGTGCCACCCTGGTCGTCGCGGTCGCGCTGCTCCTCGGTGCCTTCTCCTTCTACGGGGTGCTGAGCGCGAGCATCCACGGCAGCACCGAACGCGCGGCGGAGCAGCGGCTGGAGGAGCTCGTCAGCCGGTTCGACGGTCCGGGCCGACGCGGCCCCGACCAGCTCGACGACGACCTCGTGCAGCTGCTCGGACGCGAGGGATCGGTGCGGGCGTCCAGCGAGGAGGCCGCCGATGCGCTCGGCGCCACCCCGCTGCCCGTGGACGACGATCCGCAGGTGGTCCGCATCGACGGGGAACCCATGCTCGTGGTGTCCGACGACGTGGAGGGCGACCAGACCCTCGTGCTTGCGGTGCCGATGGAGGAGGACGCGGAGACCCTGGCCACCGTGGCGACGCTGCTCGTGATCGCCGTCCCCGCGCTGCTGCTGCTCGTGGCCGTCACCACCTGGCTCGTCACGGGGCGTGCGCTGCGGCCGGTCACCCGCATCCGCCAGGAGGTCGAGGGCATCACCGCCGAGCGCCTCGATCACCGGGTGCCGGTTCCCGACACCGCGGACGAGATCCACTCCCTCGCCGTGACGATGAACGGGATGCTCGACCGGCTCGACGCGGCGGCGACCGCGCAGCGCCGCTTCGTCTCCGACGCCTCGCACGAACTGCGGTCTCCCCTGGCGACGATCCGTCAACACGCGGAGCTCGCCCAGGCGCACCCGGAGGTGACGAGCATCGACGAGCTCGCCGAGGTGGTGGCCGAGGAGGGGCTGCGGCTGCAGGGCATCGTGGAGTCGCTGCTGCTCCTCGCCCGCCTCGACGAGGGTGTCACCGGGAGCACCGAACCGGTCGACCTGGACGACCTGGCCCTCGCGGAGGTGCGTCGGCTGCGGGCCGCCGGGCTCGACGTCGACGGGTCCGGCATACGCGCGGCCCGCACTGCCGGCGATCCCCGCCTGCTCGGCCAGCTGCTGCGGAACCTCGCGGACAACGCCGCCCGGCACAGCAACGGCCGCGTGGCGATCGGGGTGGAGCCACGGCCGCAGCACGTCGTCCTCACGGTCGAAGACGACGGCTCCGGAATCCCGCCGGAGGAGCGGGACCGCATCTTCGAGCGCTTCGTCCGGCTCGACGAGGCCCGCAGTCGCGACGCGGGAGGCAGCGGGCTCGGTCTCGCGATCGCCCGGGGCATCGCCACCGCCGCCCACGGCGCGATCGCGGTGGACGCCTCCCGGTGGGGCGGCGCCCGCTTCACCGTCACCCTCCCCTCGGCCGGCCCTCTCTCCTGACCCCGCCCCCGGGCACAGCTGCGGAGATCGCCCACGACACCCCGGCCATGACCTCCCCCCGGACGGCGTGTCGTCGCCGAGCTCCGAAATCGTGCCCGGGATATCGGTTCCTGAACGGGGCTTCAGGAGGCTTCAGGGTGGCTTCAGCGGCGTCGGGAGACCATCGAGACATGAACGACAAGACTCCTGCTTTCGACCAGAACCCCACGCCGGACGAGAACGACACCGCGGGTCAGAACGCGGCACCCGCGGTCCCGAGCGCGGGCCAGAACCAGCACGCCGGACAGGACTCCCCCGCCGGCCCCGGCACCACCGCCGACGCCCCGACGGTCCCGGTCGCACCGACCTCCGGCCCTGCCGCTGCCCCGGAGGCACCGGCCGCCGCAACCCCCGCCACGCCCGGACGCAAGCGCGCGCTCCTGATCGGTGGCGGGATCGCGGCCGCGGTACTGCTCGCCGGCGGAGGCGTCGCGGTAGGTGCCGCGATCGGCGACGAGTTCGGTGACGACGACGACCGCCCCGCCGTGGAGGGACCCCGGCACGACCACGGCCCGCGCGGAGACCACCGCGGCGACGAGGATGCCCGCCCGAGCGGAGACCGGGGCGACCGCGGCCCTGTCACCGGCATCGGCACCGACGACGTCGACGAGCTCCTCGCGATCGCCGCCGCCGCCCAGGACGCCGCCGAGGGCGAGGTCACCTCGATCGACGCGAAGCGCGACGGAACGTGGGAAGTGCAGCTGACCACGTCCGCCGGGGACGAGACCGAGGTGCGCGTGGACGACGACCTCACCGCGACCGTGGTGTCGACCGACGCCGCAGACGACGACGACAAGGGACCGACTCTCACGCTGGACGAGGAGACCATCCGCACGCTCGTCGACGCCGCCCTCGCCGAGGCCGAGGGGATGATCACCGACCTCGATGTGGAATCCGACGACGTGAGCCCCTACGACGCCTCCGTCCTCACGACGGACAACCGCTCGATCGACATCTCCTTCGACGCCTCGTTCGCGGTCGTCGGCACCGACGTCGACGAGTGACCGCGGCCCTGACGGCTAGCATGCAAGGATGACGAACTCCGATCCGATCGACGAGGTCTCCATCGGCGGCGAGGTCATCCGCCTCGGCCAGTTCCTCAAGTTCGCGGGACTGCTGGACTCGGGCGGCGACGCGAAAGAGGTCATCATCGACGGCTACGTCACCGTGAACGGCGAGGTGGACCGGCGCCGCGGGCGTCAGCTCCGCGACGGCGATGTGGTGACCTTCGAGGGCCGGGCGGTCCGCGTCCGGCCCTGACCCTGCATCGCGGAGCCTCCCTCCACCTCCGCGCCCCGGTTCCGCGCCTCGCTCACGAGCACGGCGGTCACCCCGGCCCCGCACAGCGCGAACCCGCCGAGCGTGATCGCGGTGAGGGGCTCGCCGAGCAGCAGCGCCCCGCCGATCGCGGTCGCCGGGGCGACGAGGAAGAGCAGGGCCTGCAGCGCGGTGATGCCGACCCGGCGCAGCAGCCACCAGTACAGTCCGTAGGCGCCGAGCGTAGGGAAGACCGCGGTCAGGACCACGGCGATCCAGAACGACGGTCGAGCCGGCGGCACGAGTGCCCCGGCGAGCGCGCCGATGACGAGGAGCAGCACGGCGGTCACGCTCACGTGGATGGTCAGGGTCAGCAGCACCCCCGTGCGCACGGCCGTCCGCCGCTGCACCAGCGTGCCGATCACGAGGCAGACCATCGCCGTCGCCGGAAGCAGGTAGGCGACGAGCGGCGCGCGGCCGGCGCCGAACTGCGACTGGACGACGAGCAGCACCCCCACCGCCCCGATCACCAGCCCCGCGACCTGAGCGCCGCGTACGCGGAGGCCCAGCACCGGACCGACCAGCACGGCGACGAGCAGCGGCTGGACGGCATCGATCAGCGCGACGGTGCCGGTGGCGATGCCTGCGGCGACGGCGGCGTATACAGCGGCGCAGTATCCGAACTGGGCGAGCGATCCGATGAGCGCCTGGACGCCGAGTTCGCGACCGGTCATCCCCCTCGCCGCACCGGACACCGCGACGAGGATCACCAGCACGACGGCGAGCGGCGTGAACCGCCAGACCAGGAGCGTCAGCGGGTCGACGTCCGCGGTGGCGACCGCGGGGATGAGGAATCCCGAGCTCCACGTGAGGACGAAGGCCACCGCCGCACCCACGGTCACGACCCGGGAGAGTATACCGATCTGTTTACTCATCCCGTCACTATACAGGTTGGTATACTCGCCGCATGTCGACAACCGTGCCGGAGCTCCCGCCGCTGACCCCCGGGGCGCGCCGCGTGCTCGACGCCGCCTCCGACCTCTTCTACGAGCGCGGCATCCACGCCATCGGAGTCGACACCATCGCCGCGGCCGCCGGCGTCACGAAGAAGACGCTGTACGACCGCTTCGGATCGAAGGAAGCGCTCGTCGTGTCGTACCTGCAGCACCGGGACGCCCGCTGGCGCGATCACGTCGCGGCCCACCTCGCGCGGGTGCCGGAGCCGGGGCCTGCCCGTGTGCTCGCGATCTTCGACGCAGCCCTAGCCTGGGTGCCCGACAACAGCACCAAGGGATGCAGCGCCATCAACGCGCGTGCCGAGATCGACGGCCCCGGGGATGCCCCGCTGGTGCTCGCCGAGGCCCGTCGCGAGAAGGAGTGGCTGCTCGCGGTGTTCGCAGAGCTCTGCGATGAGGCGGGCTTCCGCGATCCGGAACGTCTCGCGGAGACGCTCATGCTCCTCTATGAAGGGGCCATCGTCACCGTCGGCATGGGGACCTTCGCCGAACCGTTCGTCACCGCTCGCGACAGCGCGCGGCGGATCCTGGAGTCCACACCGTCCGACGCGTCCTAGACGTCGGTCGTCGGGAAGGACGCTCGCGGCGGCAGCACAGCGCGCACCGTGACCACGAGAAGGGCAACGAGCAGCACCACCATCGTCACGTCCGCGACGATGTAGGCGTAGTGCGCGCCGTCGGTTCCCGGAGCCTCCTGCCCCGCGATGACGAGATCGCTGCGCCGGTTGAGGATCGGGCGGATGACGATCACCTCGACGAGGAACACCAGCCACAGCCCGCCGAGCAGCAGCGCCGAGGGACGTCCGGCCCTGGCGCGGATGCTGACCGCGGTCAGCACGAGGAGCACCGCTCCCGCGAGGACATTGAGGGCGGTGAAGACGAGGCGACCGATGCCGAGCCCCAGCGGGATCGTGATTCCGGGAGCCAGGAACTTCAACGGCGCCTCCAGGAATGAGATCGCGACGATCGCCCCGAGCAGGAATGCGGGCAGGAGCAGGCGCAGCGCGGTCACCGTGCGTCCACCCGTCATGGCCTCAGGGTAACCGGACCGGTCGCCGCCGTCGCCAGGCCTGGCCGTGGAAATCGACCCCTCATCCGGCATCCGGGGGATAATGGGTAACATGCCACGTCCTACCGACGCCTACCGCGGGCTCATGCAGAGCAGTCGGCTGCGGGTTCTCGCCGCTGTGATGGACTCTCCCGGAATCGGGCTCGCCGAGCTCTCCCTCCGGATGGGCCTCCACGTGAACACCCTGCGCGACCACCTTCGCGTGCTCGAGGGCGAGGGCCTCGCCCGGTCCGAGGTCGAGCACACCGGTCGACGCGGACGGCCGAGGCTGCGCTTCTCCCCCGTGTTGCCGAGCGAGCCGAATGAGATCGAGGAGCGGCGGGTCCAGGAGGCGATCCGTCACGGCGACCTCATGCGCGCGGTGCTCCCGGCGACGCGATCCGGGCTCCCGGAGGCCGCGACGCATCAGCTCGATGCGCTGTTCCACCACCTCGACGACGTGGGCCTACAGCCGGACATCGACGAGAAGGCGATGACCGTCGACCTCTCCCCCTGCCGCTTCCACACGCTGCTGACCGATGACCAGACCGTGGTCTGCCGGGTGCACGAGGAACTCATGAAGTCGGTGCTGGCGAGAGCGGGCGGCCCCGTGGAGATCGAACGCGTGATCCCGTTCACGACGTCCCACTCCTGCCACGTCCGGCTCAGCCTCCGTGAGGAGTCGGCGTCCGACGTGGGACGCTGATGCCGCGGCTCAGGTGAAGTCGCCGCCCGGCGCCATGTCGGCGAACCGAGAGTAGTGCCCCTGGAAGGCGACCGTGATGGTCGCGGTCGGACCGTTACGGTGCTTGGCCACGATGAGGTCGGCCTCGCCGGGACGGACGTCCTTGTCGTAGACCGAGTCGCGGTGCAAGAGGATGACCATGTCGGCGTCCTGCTCGATCGATCCGGACTCTCGCAGGTCGCTGATGGCGGGCTTCTTGTCCTGTCGCTGCTCGGGACCACGGTTCAGCTGCGACAGCGCGATGACCGGCACCTGCAGCTCCTTGGCGATGAGCTTGAGGCTTCGGGAGAACTCCGAGACCTCCTGCTGACGGGACTCGACGCGCTTGCCGGATGTCATGAGCTGGAGATAGTCGATGATGACCATCCGCAGACCGGCCCGCTGCTTCAGCCGCCGGCACTTCGCCCGGATCTCGACGAGCGTCATGTTCGGGCTGTCGTCGATGTAGAGCGGGGCGTCGTTGATGCGGCCGCGGGTGGCGGCGACCGTCGTCCAGTCCCGCGGGTCGAGCGTTCCCTTGCGCATGTTCTGCAGCGGGATCGCCCCCTCGGCGCTGAGCAGACGCATCGCGATCTCGCTCTTGCCCATCTCGAGCGAGAAGAAGATCGAGGGGAAGTCGTGCCCGATCGAGGCCGCACGGGCGAAGTCGAGGGCGAGCGTGGACTTACCCATCGCGGGTCGCGCGGCGACGACGATCATCTGGCCGCCGTGCAGGCCGTTGGTGAGCTCGTCGAGCTCGCGGAAGCCGGTGGGGATGCCGGTCATGGAACCATCGCGGCCGTTGGCCGCCTCGATCTCCTCGACGGCGGCATCGACCGCGACGGTGAGCGGTACGTAGTCCTCGGCCGTCTCCGAGCCGGTGACCGAGTAGATCTCCGCCTGCGCGTTGTTGACGATGTCGGTCGCGTCGCCCTGGCCGTCGTAGCCGAGCTGGACGATGCGCGTCCCGGCGTCGACGAGGCGGCGGAGGATCGCTCGCTCGGAGACGATGCCCGCGTAGTAGCCGGCGTTGGCCGCGGTCGGGACGATCGACGTAAGGGTGTGCAGGTAGTCCGCGCCGCCCGCCTTGTTCAGCTCACCGGTCTTGATGAGCTCGTCGGTGACGGCGACGACGTCGGTCGGCTCACCGTGGGAGTAGAGGGAGAGGATGGCCTCGAAGATGAGCTCGTGCTTCGGGATGTAGAAGTCGGCGCCCTTGAGCGTCTCGATCACATCGGCGACGGCGTCCTTCGACAGGAGCATGCCGCCCAGGGCGCTCTGCTCGGCGAGGAGGTCGTGCGGAGGGGTGCGCTCGGGCGGACGCTGCCCTCCCAGGCGCTCCGCGGAGATGTCGGCGATCGACACTGTGTTCCCTTCGATGCGACGGTTCTGAGGCGGGCCCCGCGCTCGCATCCGCGGATGCCGGTGCGGGGGACCGCGGCCGCGCGGCGGCCATCCCCAGACAAGCAGGTGCCCCCGACATTCGGTCGCTCGACCACGCTATGAGCGGTCTCCACACGGTGCAACACGGCCTGTGGATAACTATGTGGACAGCGTGCGGACAATCTCGGAGTGTCTGTGCAGAACGGGTGTGGATAACCCGGTGGACGGTGTGAAAAGCGAAGTTTTTTCTGCCAGCCGACCAGGCATAAATCGTTTCCCCAGCCTGTGGATGAAAACGAGTTTAAATTGCGCGTTGAAGGTTTCCCCTCCGGAGGGGGCATGTGTAGAACCTGGGGAAAGTCAAGCCGGAAATCCGCCGGGCGCGTCACGATCTGACACGAGACGAATCGGATGTAAACGCCCCTGGACAGAGAGGGGGTCCGCGAGTATTGTGCCTCCCATCGACACACCCGTAGACCTTCGGAGGGGGAGGACCACGTGGACGCTCGGACCACCCGACGCGGCGTACCCCACGCCGTCCTCTGGGGTGGCGTCGGCGTGCTCGCCTGGGCGGCCCTGACCGTCCTCACCAGTGGGGGCTCCGCGCATGCGGCCGAGGAGCCGAAGGGTCCGCTCGACGGCCTCACCTCCGTCGTGTCGGAGACGGTCACCGCCGTGACGAAGCCGGTCGTGAACAACGTCGTGGCTCCGGTGGTGAACCAGGTGGCGACGCCTGTGGTCCAGGAGGTCGTCGCGCCCGTGGTGCACGAGGTCGTCGCTCCGGTCGTGACTCACACCGTCGCTCCCGTGCAGGAGACCGCTCCCGCCGTCGTCGAGACGGTGACCGAGACGGTGACGCAGGTCCCGGTCGTCGGAGACACTGCGGCTCCCGTGCTGGCGGCGGTCGCCGAGACCACCGAGACGGTCGTCGAGCCCGTCACCGACGTGCTCGGCTCTGCACCGGTCTCGCAGATCACCGCGCCCGTGCTCGACCTCGTCGGCGGCCTTCCGCTGGTCGGCAGCATCGTCGTCGACTCCGGCGCCATCGACCTGGTCGAGAACGTCGTCGGTGTCGTCGACGGCACGACCGGTCTGATCGGCGGCGTCGTCGACGAGACCGTTCCGCCGGTCGTCGAGGTGCTCACGCCACAAGAGCCGGCTTCACCGCAGACCCCGGAGGGCTCCGTCCCCGCGGGCGTCCCCCCTGTGCGCGACGACATCCCCGCGCTTCCCGAGGCTGCGCCCGCACCGTCGGCCTCGCCGAGCACGGGCCAGGACTCTGCGCTCCGTACCGTGGCTTCCTTCGCAGGCCCGGTCTCCGCGCCCGACTCCTCGGACGCCGGTGCCGGTGACACCGCTCCGGTGCCGTTCGGTGCCCCCGCGGGCGCCCCGGCCGCCCCCGCCTCTTCCTCCGCCGCCTCGGCCGGAGGTTCCACCAGCGCCCCCGCTCGCCTCAGCGAGATCGGCGCGACCCCGCTCCGTGCCTGGGAGCGGGCCGCCGGCGCACGGGACGACGCCCTTCCGGGCGCACCCGTCGCCGACACCGACGTCTCGCCTGACTGACGGACTGTCGCGTCATCCCACCGGGATGACAGATGCCGTGCTGCGCGCGCACTTCCTCGCGCGCATCCCATCAGACAGACCAGTCACGTCAGGAGAACAATCATGCGTACCTACGCGAAGCGAGTCCTCTGGGGCACGCTCATCGCCGGCGGGATCACCCTGCTCGGCGCGACGGCCGCCAATGCGGCCGAGACATCCGGAGACGACGGCTTGCTCTCCGGCACCCAGGCGGTAGCGCCCATCACCGCCCCAATCACGGTCGTCGACAACGCGATCTCCGTGCTCGGCGACGCGGCATCCACCGCGCCGGCTCCGGCCGCGGCTCCCGCCCCTGCTCCGGCTCCCGCACCGGCGCCCGCCCCCGCTCCGCAGACGAGCGGCGAGGAGGGCACCGCATCCGGCACCCAAGCCGTGGTGACCGTGAACCTCCCCGTCACGGTGACGGACAACGCGATCAGCCTCACCGAAGACTCCACGACCAGCACCCCGGCCGCCGCTCCTCCCCAGAGCGCGGCTCCCCAGGCCCCTGACGCGGCCGGGGTGCTTTCCCTCGACACGGACGGCCTGGATGGCGTGCTCTCGGGCACGCAGGCTCTGGTGGCGGTCAACGCCCCGGTGACCGTGTCCGACAACGCCATCTCGCTGCTCGGTGACTCCGAGTCGGCCGCTGAGGGAGAGAGCGCCGCAGCACCGGCGCCGGCCCCGGCGACCGGGTCGAGCACCTCGGGCGAGGACGGCACCGCGAGCGGCACCCAGGTCGTCGCCCCGGTGACGGCCCCCGTCACGGTGAGCGGCAACGCCATCTCGCTCCTCGGCGACAGCGAGGCCACCGGCACCTCCGGCGGCACCGCGGCCCCGACCGCACCCGCGGCCGGCGGGAGCACCACCGGCGGTGACGACAGCATCCTCGGGGGCACGCAGGCCGTGGCACCCGTGACGGCGCCTGTCACCGTCGGCGGCAACGCCATCTCGCTCCTCGGTGACAGCGAGGCCACCGGCACCTCCGGCGGCACCAGCCCGGCACCGGCTGCGCCCGCGGCCGGGTCGAGCACCTCGGGCGAGGACGGCACGGCGAGCGGCACCCAGGTCGTCGCCCCGGTGACGGCCCCCGTCACCGTCGGCGGCAACGCCATCTCGCTCCTCGGCGACAGCGAGGCCACCGGCACCACCGGCGGCGCCACGGCCCCGACCGCACCCGCGACCGGAGGCAGCACCACCGGCGGTGACGACAGCATCCTCGGCGGCACCCAGGTGGTCGCGCCCGTGACCGCCCCCATCGGCGTCACCGGCAACGCCATCTCCGTCACCGACGACGCCACCGTCACCGGCACCGCTGGCGGCGCCACGTCCCCGACCGCACCCGCGACCGGAGGGAGCACCACCGGCGGCGACGACAGCGTCCTCGGCGGGACTCAGCTGGAGCTCCCGGTGACGCTTCCCATCACGATCGGCGGGAACGCGATCTCCGTCGTCGGCGAGAGCACGGTGACCGATCCCGGCACGAACCCGGGCACCGATCCGGGCACGGACCCGGGCACTGATCCCGGAACGGACCCGGGCACCGACCCGGGCACCGACCCCGGAACGGACCCCGGCACCAACCCCGGAACCGACCCCGGAGCGAACCCGGGAACGACGCCGAGCACCGGAGCCGACATGACCAGCATGCCGTGGGCTGCGGGTGCCGCCGCGACGGGTGAGGCCACCGGTCTCGCGATGACCGGTGGCGCCTCGGCCCCGTGGCTGTGGGCCCTCGCCGCTCTCCTGCTGCTGGGAGGTGCGGGCCTGCTGCGCCGTCGCACGGCGTAGGCGCTGAGCCCCGGCGGTGGCGATGTCCTCGGGGGAGGAGACTCGCCCCCGCCGGTGCGCGGCAGCGTCCGCCCGTGCGGTGCAGCCCTCGCTGCGCTTCCTCTGCCGAGCGTGACCGTCGCGCAAACGGCGGATGCCCCGTGGTCCCCCCACCGCGGGGCATCCGTGCGCCCGTTCGGCGAAGCGCGCGGGATGTGGTGGTTAGCCGAGCTCCTGGAGCTCCGCCGTCATGTCGCCGCCTGCGTCTCCGGTATTGACCGTGCCCTTCGGCTCGAAGAGGATCGCCTGCACCTCTTCCTCGGCTTTCGGGCAATGCTCGACCCCCCGAGGAACGACGAACACGTCGTTCGGGTTCAGGACGACGTCGCGGTCGCGGAGCTGGATCGTCAGGCGCCCGCTCACCACGAAGAACAGCTCGTCGGTCTCGGGATGCGTGTGCCAGACGAACTCGCCCTGCAGCTTCACGACCTTGACGTCGTAGTCGTTGACGCTCGTCAGCCGGTGCGGCTGCCAGTGCTCGTGGATGGTGGACAGGGCCTCGTGCACATTGCGAACGTCGTCCGTCATGGCCAGCAGCCTATCCTCACGGCGGGGCGATCAACCCGTCGGCGTCGACGACGGCGGCACTGCCCGGGAAGTCCCGTCGGCCGCGCTCGTCCATCAGGGCGCCGGCCCGACCGGTCGGATCGGGCGCCGGGGCGCCGCCGTCGGCCTCCAAGACGATCGAGCGGACCTGTCCGCCGAGATACGTTCCGTCTGCGCGGAGACGGACCGACAGGTAGGCGCCGAAGCGCGTCTCCTCCTCGGCCCCGAAGACGCCCCCTCCCGCGAAGTTGCCCAGGCTGTACGCGATGAGCCGGCCACGGTAGAACTCCGCACCCCGGACGACGTGCGGACCGTGCCCGACCACCAGATCGGCCCCGGCGTCGACGGCCGCGTGCGCGAACGCCTGCGGATCGCCCCGGTTCTCCCCGAAGCTGAGCTCGGTCCCCCCGGTGACCGCGTCCGCCTCCGGTCCCTCGGCGCCCATGTGCGCGTGGACGACGACGAGATCGGCCTGCTCCGCCGCCGCGCGCACCACCTGACCGACGTGACGGAGGTCGGTGACCCGGTTGAATCCCCCGTACGGCGCGAAGCCGACCAGGGCCACGGTGGTCTCCCCCACCCTCGTCACGACGACCTCGTTCCGGTCCCCGACGGCGTCCATGCCCTCCGCGCGCAGAACGGCCCTCGTCTCGTCGACGCCCTCCCGGCCGAAGTCGTGACTGTGGTTGTTCGCCTGATTGAGCACGTCGAAGCCGCGCAGCGCCGCAGCGGCATCCGGCTCGCTGCGGAACGCGAGGCAGTGGTCGCTCCCGCCGCACTTGTCGACGCCGGTGTCGGCCGCGATCACCTGCTCGAGGTTGCCGGTGACGATGTCTTCGGTGAACCACGGGCGCACGGCGTCGAAGGTCGATCGTCCGCGATCCACCGGGATCCCGCGCGACGCGTCGTACAGCAGGATGTCGCCGACGGCGCCGATGCTGACCTCGCCCTCGTTGGTGGCGGCGCGGTCGGCGGTCGCGGCCGGCCGGGCGGGAATCGCCGCTGCCGCGCTGACGGCGAGGCCGACCCCCAGCAGTGCCAGCATCGCGACCGGGGTCCGCCAGGGGACTCTGCGAGGCGCGCCGTCGACCGCGGCCCGCCGACGAGGCAGATCCCACAGCCAGGCGAGTCCATCGCGAGCGGTGAGGCGATCGAGGCCGATGCACGCGGCGACGAGAGCCGCCGTGAGCACGACCGGGAGCAGGACGGCCGCGATCAGCTGCACCGCCTGCCCCGCCTCGGACAGCACTCCCCCGAGCGCGGCGTCGGCGAGCGCGAGCAGCGGCATGTGCAGGAGGTAGATCGGCAGGGTCCGGACGCCGAGCGCCTGCAGGCCCCGCCCGACCAGAGGGAGGCCCGCGAGGATCGGGGCGACCGCGAGTCCCATCGCCACCCCGAGGACGGACACCGCCGGCCACACCCCGGGAACGGTCTCCGTACCCGTCACGCGCATGACGGCGTAGGCGGCGAGGTACCCGAGGATCAGGGCCCCGGCGAGTGCTGGTCGCGGACGAGCGGTGAAGCGACGGATGCGCGGTGCGAGGTACGCACCTCCGAGGAAGAAGAAGAGGTTGTAGAGGAGCGATCCGCGGTTGCTCACCACATCGACCAGCCCGGCGGCCACCGCCACCGAGAGGACTCCGGAACCCGCCAGCAGGACGCCGCGCGGCAGTCGCTGCAATCCCTTCGCGACGACGAAGTACAGCGCGAGGGCGTAGAGGTACCAGGTGTTCGGCGGGCTGATCGTCACCCCCTCCACGAACGCGGAGACACTCCTCGGTACGAACGTCGGGAAGTCGGGGAACGCCCACATCGCGGCGGCATGGATGAGGCTCCAGAGGAGATAGAGGTAGAGGAAGCGGCCCACGCGCGGACGGAGCACGGCCGCCCACGGTCGAGCCAACGCTGCGGAGGCGAAGTATCCGGACAGGAACAGGAACAGCGGCATGAGGAACGGCCAGATGAGGTCGCTCGCGAGACCCCAGGCTCCGGGAAGGGGGATGCCGAGCCGCCAGTCGACCTGCAGGTAGGTCTTCAGCACGACGTGCCAGAACACCACGAGGACGATCAGCAGCCCCTTCGCGGCATCGCCCCAGGGCGCGCGCGATGTCGTCGCTGCGGTCATGGCACCAGTCCACCCCACCGGATGTTGCGAGAGCGTATGCGAATCCGGCGACAGTCCTGCAACATCCCCGTCCGTACGGTCCTTCGCATGACACGCATCAGATACCTCGTCGCCGCCGTGCTCGCCTCGCTCCTGGTCCTCGCGGGCACGACGCCCGCGCTCGCGATCAGCGACGGCAGCGACGCGACGGAGCCCTACCCCTTCATGGGCGCCTACAAGCCCGGCTACCCGAAGACGCCGGGGCCGGGAGGCAACGGCTGCGGCGTCACCCTGATCGACGCGAACTGGGGCCTCACCGCCGCGCACTGCCGCAAGAACAACCTCGTCAGCACGGGAAGGCCGAAGGGATGGACGGTCCAGTTCGGTTCCGCCGACGTGACGGAAGGCGGTGAGGTCGCCACGGTGAGCCGGTTCTTCCGCCTCCCCGGGGGTACCGAGCCCGTGTTCGGTGAAGACCTCATGCTGTTGCGCTTCGACGAGCCGGTGTCGCAGACGCCGATCCCTCTCGCGTCGGCGCGGCCGAAGGTAGGCACGGCGGTGCGTTTTCTCGGTTGGGGTAATGACGCGAGTCCGGGCGAACAATCCCACTACCCGACGATGCTGAAGGAGTTCGACGCGCGAGTCCTCGACAACGCCGACTGCCCCACCATCGAACGAGCCAGCGAGATGTGCGCCGGCGACGGCAAGACCGGAAACGCAGACTCCGGGGGGCCGCTGCTCGTCCGCGTGAACGGAGGGTGGGCCCTCGCCGGCATACTCACCGGCAGCGAAGACCAGAACCCGGAGGTCAGCGGCCTCTTCACCGACGTGACCGCGCACGCCGACTGGATCCGGACCGTCATGTCGACGTACGAGTCGATTCCCGATGACGTCGTGCCCCATGACCCCCTCGCCGGCTACCCGGGCGTCGGGCCCTGCGCGTCCTCCATCGTCAGAGCCGCGGCGTCGACGGTCGAGGACCATGCCCTCCTCCTCACCAACGGGCACTGCACCCCGGCCGTGGATCCGTCTCGAGACATCCCGCAGCCTGGAGCATTCGAGCTCGACCGATCATCGGACTCCTCGGTCCCGTTCAAGGACGAGAAGGGGTACCTCCTGACCACGTCGAGGACCGAGCGGCTGCTGTTCGCCACCATGACCGGCACCGATCTCGCGCTCTATCGGCTCGACGCCTCCTACGCCGACCTCGAATCGCAGGGCGTCACCGTCCTGGACATCGCCGCCGCGCCGCCGAAGATCGGAGACGTGGTCACCCTGCAGGCGGATGAGGGCCTCACCTGCACCGTCGAGACGGTCGTCCCCACCCTGCGCGAAGGCGAGTATGAGCTCTACGACTCGCTGCGACTGGCGAAGGGCGAGGACTGCGAGACCTACCACGGCACCTCCGGGGCAGCCCTCGTCGCCGCCGACGGGAAGACCATCGTCGGGGTGAACAGTTCGAGCAACACCGACGGGGAGAAGTGCACGGAGGACAACCCGTGCGAGGTGGGGGCGGACGGGAAGATCAGCGTCCACACCGATCAGGCCTATGCCCGTCAGGTCACCGTGCTGAACGACTGCATCGCGGCCGGTTCGGTGTTCGACGCGGACGCTCCCGGGTGCACCCTCGCCGCCGCTGCCCGTGGCGAGGAGCCGCTGAACGTCCCGCTCCTCGTCGGCGGTGCGGTGTTCGGCCTCGGCATCGTGGCGTTGGCGTGGGCGCTCGTCGCGCAGCGTCGACGGAGGCATCACCTCATCGACCAGACGATGGAATCAGGCAGCACCCCTGCCGCCTGACCCGCGTCCAGACGCAGAAACGCCCCCTGTCCCGGAGGACAGGGGGCGTTCTGTTCGACAGGCAGGGCCCGTCGGGTGCCTTACTTGGCGGCGACGACCTGCAGCGTGATGACGGCAGTGACGTCCTCGTGCAGACGCACGGTCGCCTCGTGCTCACCGGTCGCCTTGATGGGCGAGGTGATGTGCACCTTGCGCTTGTCGATCGAGCCGAGGCCCGCAGCCGTGACGGCCTCTGCGACGTCGGCGGTCTTCACCGAGCCGAACAGACGGCCTTCCTTGCCGGCCTTCACCGCGAGGCGCACCTTGGTGCCCTCGAGGGTGTTCTTCAGGGCCACAGCCTCGTCGCGGTCGTGGATCGCGCGTGCCTGACGCGCGGCCTGGATCGATGCGACCTGCTTTTCGCCACCGCGGGTCCACGCCGTAGCGAAGCCCTGCGGGATGAGGAAGTTGCGGGCGTACCCGTTCTTGACCTCGACCACGTCACCGGCGCTACCGAGCCCGGCGACCTCGTTCGTGAGAATCAGCTTTGCCATCTCGATACCCCTTACCGGCCGGCGCCAGCGTAGGGCAGGAGCGCCATTTCGCGCGCGTTCTTGATCGCCGTGGCGATCAGACGCTGCTCCTGCACCGAGACACCGGTGATACGACGGGCGCGGATCTTGCCGCGCTCCGAGACGAACTTGCGAAGGGTGGCGACATCCTTGTAATCGATGACACCGACCCGGATGGACTTCGCGGGAGCGGTGGGCTTGCCACCCTTCCGCGGCTTGCGGCGGTCGCCGCTCGACTTTCCAGCCATAGTTTTTCCTTAGTGATGAGCGGGGTGCGGCCCTTCGACAAGCTCAGGGACCCACCCGTGAAGAAGTGTTTTCAGAAGGGGGTGTCGTCGCCGAAGCTGCCCGGAGTGCTCCAGGCGTCGGCGCTGGTCGACGAGCCGGGTGTGGACCACGGCTCCTCCGACACCTGCTGCTGCTGCGCGGGACGGGACTGTCCCCCGCCGCCACCGCCCGAGGCCGCACGGGTGACCTGCGCGGTCGCGTACCGCAGCGAGGGGCCGATCTCGTCGACCTCCAGCTCGATCGCGGTGCGCTGGTTGCCCTCGCGGTCCTGGTAGGAACGCTGGCGCAGACGACCCTGCGCGATCACGCGCATGCCCTTGGTGAGCGAGCCCGCCACGTGCTCGGCGAACTCACGCCACACCGAGGCGCGGAGGAACAGCGCTTCGCCGTCCTTCCACTCGTTCGCGGCACGGTCGAAGTTGCGAGGCGTCGATGCGATGGTGAAGTTCGCCACCGGCAGCCCGTTCTGCGTGTAGCGCAGCTCGGGGTCGGCGGTGAGGTTGCCCACCACGGTGATGACGGTTTCGCCGGCCATGAGACTTAGGCCTTCGCAGCCTTGGCGGCCTTGCGGGCAGCCTTCTCTTCGGAGCGCTTGGCCTCGGAAGCGATCATCGCCTGAGCCTCTTCAGCGCGGAGCACCTTGGTGCGCATGATCTGCTCGTTCAGCTTGAGCTGACGGTCGAGCTCCTGCGTGGCGGCGCTGGTCGCGGTGAAGTTGACGACGGCGTAGATGCCCTCGGTCTTCTTCTGGATCTCGTAGGCGAGACGGCGCTTGCCCCAGATGTCGACGTTCTCGATAGAGCCACCATCGTTGGTGATGACCTTCAGGAACTTGTCGAGCGTCGGGGCGACCTGGCGCTCGTCGATCTCGGGGGTCAGAATGACCATGAGTTCGTACTGGTGCGTCACTTACCCACCTCCTTCGGACTAGAACGGCTCTCGGGGCTTTCCCGGGAGCAGGAGGGTGTGTGCACGTGCCCGCCCGTGGAATCCCGAATGGACGCCGCAAGGCAGACAACCTCGACAGTCTAGCGGAGTTTCCTCGGAACCGCCTCCCGCACATCCGCTCGGTCCTTGGCATGCTGGAGGGCGTGCCTGGTGACGGTCATCGGCACGTGACCTGGAGGGGGGCGCCATGCGCGTCAACAAGTGGGGGGTCGGCGTCGTGCTCGCCGCCGCCGTCATGCTCACCGGATGCTCGGCGGGAGCGTCGGACAAGCCGGCCGAGTCGAAGCCGAGCGGGGCCGCGTCGCAGGAGGCCGAAGCGCCGTCCACCGACTGCCCCGAGCTCACCGACGGCGCCACCGTCGACGGCTCTGCCCTCGGCGCCTGCATCGCCGAGGCCATGACCGACACTGCCGGCTACGCCGCCAAGACCGTCGTGATGGGCATGGAGTCCACCACGCGCTTCAACCCGTCCGAGAAGGCGCTGGAGTCGCTCTCCCCGATGGGCTCGATCGTCGCGATCGGCGACGACGTCTGGGTGAAGTCGCCGTCGAGCGACTGGCAGACCGCCGACCCGTCGTCGAGCGACCCGATCATCGCGGGCCTCAGCACCACCGCGAAGGACGTCACCGCGATGGACCCCGCCGAGACGGCGAAGGCCATCACGGGTGACTTCACCGTGACCGGCACCGGCGAGCGCCTCGGCCAGAAGGTCTACCTCGTCAGCGGCACCGTCGAGCAGGCGGGCACGCCCGTCGAGGTCGTGTTCGAGGTCACCGAGGACTACGTCAACCTCGCCTCGACCAGCTCCGCGACCGTCCAGGGGCAGTCGGTCGACGTCGCGCTCGAGATCACCGAGTGGGACGTGAAGCAGGACATCGTCGCGCCGCTCTGATCGCACGAGACACGCGAAGGGCCGGGGTGCATGCTCCGGCCCTTCGCCGTCACCAGGACCGGTGGCGGAGGAACGAGCGGAGGCCGTTGATGCACCTCAGATATGACCCCGAAGCGGATGCTGCGTACCTCCCGGTCGGACGTGAGCTCCACGCGGGCGAATCCGCCGCGCAGGTACCGGAGATACGCAACCCGCACGGCGCCGGGGAGATCATCCTCGATTTCGACGCCGACGGGCACCTTCTCGGCGTCGAGATCCTTCAGGCGTCGAAGCTCCTCCGGGCCGAAGACCTCGATCGGGCCCGACGCATCTCGAACGAGTCTCCTGACGGAGCATGACGGCAGCTCGCCGTATCCGGCGTCAGTAGGCGACGGGAGGCACCTCGGCCCAGACCGCGCGGTCGTCGGCGGAGGGGGCATCGGGGATGCGGCCGGTGCCGTCGGGCTCCGGGATCGCGGCGAGCAGCGCCTGCGTGTAGGGGTGCCGCGGCGCCGCCCAGAGTTCAGCGGTCGGCCCTGATTCGAGCACCCTCCCGCCGAACATCACGAACGTGCGGTCGGCGATGCGGCGCACGACGGCGAGGTCGTGGGAGATGAAGAGCATCCCGGCGCCGGACTCGGCCACGAGGTCGCGCATGAGCCCCGCGACACTCGTCTGGGTGGACGCGTCGAGCGCGGAGATCGGCTCATCGGCGACGAGCAGCGAGGGCCGCGCGGCGAGCGCTCGGGCGATCGCGATGCGCTGCTTCTGGCCGCCGGAGAACTGATGCGGGAAGCGGGTGCGCACCTCAGCGGGCAGTCCGACCCGCTCCAGCCACTCCTCCACGGTGGAACCGGCGACACCGCGCGCGCGGGCGGTCGCGATGCCGTCGGAGATCTGGTCGCCGATCCGCCGGCGCGGGTTCAGCGAGGTCGCCGGGTCCTGGAAGACCATCTGGATGCCCGTGAGCGCCGTGTCACGACGACGGATCCCCAGCGGCGCGACGGGGGCTCCGCGGAACGACACCGTCCCGCCGGCGGTCTTCTCGATGCCGACGACAGCGCGGGCCAGGCTCGACTTGCCGCTGCCGGACTCGCCCACGAGGGCGACCGTCTCTCCCGCCGCGACACTCAGCGAGACGCCGTTCACTGCGATCACGGGCGGGGTGCCCGGATACCGCACCACCACGTCGCGCGCGTCGAGGACGCTGACCTCACTCATCCGCGGCCTCCTCCGGGCTCTCATCGATGCGCGATCCCGGCAGGGCCGCGAGCAGCATGCGGGTGTACTCGTGCTGCGGAGCGCGGAACAGCGTCTCCCGGTCGGCGAGCTCCACGATGCGACCGTCCTTCATGACGGCGACCGTGTCGGCGATCGCGCTCATCACGCCCAGGTCGTGGGTCACGAGCAGGACGGCGAGGTTCCGCTCGATCGCGAGGTCGCGCAGCAGCTTCAGGATGCCGGCCTGCACCGTCACGTCGAGGGCGGTCGTCGGCTCGTCCGCGAGCAGCACCTCCGGATCGCACGCGAGGGCGCACGCGATCGCGATGCGCTGCCGCTGCCCGCCGGAGAACTGGTGCGGATACCGCTTCAACGCCTCGGCCGGATTCGGCACCTGCACGGTCTGGAGCAGCTCCACCGCCCGCTCGCGCGCAGCGGCGCCCTTGAGCCCGAGATGCACGCGCATGTGATCGGTGAGCTGCCGACCGACCGGAAGCTGCGGGTGCAGCGAGGCCGACGGATCCTGGAAGACCATCGCGATCCGCTTCCCGCGGATGCGGTTGAGCCCCCGGCGGTTGCGACCGACGAGCTCCTCCCCCGCGAGCAGGATCGAGCCGCCGGTCTTCGCCTGTCGCGGCAGCAGGCCGAGCACGGCGAGGGAGGTGAGCGTCTTGCCGGAGCCGGACTCCCCCGCGAGGCCGTGGATGCGCCCCGGTTCGAGTTCCAGGGACACGCCCTTGACCAGCGGACGGCCGATGTCGATCGTGAGGTCGCGGATGCTCAGCGTCGCCGTGCTGTGCGCGGTCATGCGGGCACCCCCGTCGCGGAAGCCGTGTGCTCCGCCTGCTTCTCGTGGGCGATCTCGGCGGTCGGGTCGAGCACGTCGCGCATCGCGTCTCCGAGGAAGTTGAACGCGAGCACCACCGTGAGGATCGCGAGACCGGGGAAGACTCCGAGCCACCAGGCGTCGAAGTTCTGCATCGCACCGGAGATCATCGACCCCCACTCGGCCGTCGGCGGCTGCGCCCCCAGGCCGAGGAAGGAGAGGCCGGAGAGCAGCAGGATCGCCGCGCCGATGTCGAGTGTCGCGAGCACCAGGACCGGGCCGGCGATGTTCGGGAGGATGTCGACGAACAGGGTGCGCACCGGCGAGTGTCCGAGCAGGCGGCCCGCGATCACGTAGTTCTGTCCGCGGAGACCGAGCACGATGCTGCGGGTGACGCGGGCGTACTGCGGCCACGAGACCACGATCGCGGCGATGACGGCGTTGAACAGCGAGGGGCCGAGCGAGGCCGCGACCACCATCGCGAGGATCACGGTCGGGAACGCCATGAACAGGTCCGTGATGCGCATGAGCGTCTCGTCGACGGCGCGCCCGAAGTACCCGGCGACCGCGCCGACGAGGGTGCCGATGATGAGGGCGGCGATCACGAGCATGAGCGCGAGCGGCAGACTCACCGTCGCGCCGGTCATCAACCGGGAGAAGATGTCGCGGCCGTTGCCGTCGGTACCGAGGATCGTGTCGATTCCCGGCGCCTGCAGACGGGGCAGCACCTGCGCGTTCGGCGGGTAGGGCACCCACCACTGCGCGGTGAAGGCGACGATGATCCACGCACCGGCGATGACGGTGCCGATGATGCCGAGCGGGGTGCGCCAGGCGCGCGGCCAGCGGAAGCGGAAGCGTCCGGCGGGGGTCGCTGCGGCGATGCGGCTCATGCGATCCTCACTCTCGGGTCGAGCACGCCGTAGAGCAGGTCCACGATGAAGTTGATGAGGAGGTAGATGACACCGACCACGAGACCGACACCCATGATGCCGGGCAGGTCGAGATTGGCGGCGGAGTTGTAGGCGTACGTGCCCAGCCCCGGCCAGGCGAACACCGACTCGACGAGCACCGTTCCGGAGAGCAGGGCTCCGAAGGCCACGCCGACCACCGTCAGGATCGGCAGCGAGGCACCCCGGAGCACGTAGTCGAGGATGACGCGCATGGCCGGCAGGCCCTTGGCACGGGCCGCGCGCACGTAGTCGCTGCCGAGGACCTCGAGCACCGAGGTGCGGATGAAGCGGGTGAGCAGTCCGATGGTCACGAGCGAGAGCACCATGACCGGCAGCGCGAGGTGCGCGAGGGCGTCGAAGAAGCCCACCGCGTCGCCGTTGAGGAGGTAGTCGACCGTGTAGAGCCCGGTCACACGGGGCGGCGGGGTGATCGACGGCGAGATGCGTCCGGAGCCCGGCGCGATGCGCAGCTCCAGGAAGAACACGTAGAAGCTGACCAGCGCGAGCCAGAAGGTCGGGACGCTGAGCCCGACGAGCGTGACGACGCGGATGACCTGGTCGGTGACGAGTCCGCGACGGTAGGCCGCGAGCGTGCCGAGCACGATGCTGACCGCGAGGCTGACGATGATCGCGCTGATCGCGATCTCGATCGTCGCGGGCACGGCGGTGGCGAGGTCGCTGGTGACCGGGCGTCCGGTCACCAGCGACGTGCCGAGGTCCCCGCGGAGCAGGTTCCCCATATAGATGAAGTACTGCACGAACAGTGGCTGGTCGAGACCGTTCGCCGTGATGAACGCCTCGCGCGTCGCGGGGTTCTGCGACGCGCCCTCGCCGAGCGCGGCCGAGACCGGGTCTCCCGGCACCAGGTTGGTGAGCGCGAACGTGACGATGGTCACGCCCACCAACAGGAGCAGGGAGGTCCCGGCCCGCCGCAGCAGGTATCCGACGAGAGGCGAGCGGCGCCGCTGCGCCTGCCTCTGCACGGCCACTGTCGTCATGAGTCGTCCGATCAGCCGGCGGGCGCGATCTCGGCGATGTCCATCTCCCACACGGAGTTGTAGACGGCGCCGGACACGCTGGAGGCGGAGGAGATGTTGCGACCGGGGACGATCAGCGGCACGAACGGGCCCTCGGCCTGCATGGCCTCGGCGAACTCCGTGAAGGCCTCGGTGCGCTGCTCGGCGTCGGTCGCCGCGGCCGCACCGGCGGCGATGCCCGCGATCTCCGGGTTCGCCTCGGCCGCCCAGCCGGCGCGGAGGCCGACCTTCAGACCGGGCGCGAAGGGCAGGAAGTTCGCGGAGTCGGCGTAGTCCGGACCCCAGAACCAGAGGCCGAAGCCCTCGGTCCCGTTGACGTACGCGTCGAGCTCGGTCGCGAACGGTGCAGGAGCGAGGTCGACGGCGATGCCGGCGTCCTCGAGCTGCGCCTGGATGCGCTCCGCGAGCGGGGTGAACTCCACGCCGCCGACCGGGTAGTCGTTCGGGAACTGGAGCTTGAGGGTCTGACCGGTGTAGCCGGCCTCCTCCAGAGCGGCCTTCGCCTTGTCGAGGTCCTGCTCCACGCCGCTGTCGAGGGTACCCTCGAACCCGGGCGGGATGACGCCGGTCGCCTGCACGGCACCCGCGCCCGCGAGCTCGAGCAGCGCGTCGTAGTCGAGCGCGTAGCGGATGGCCTCCGCGATCTTCACGTTCGCGAGGTCACCGCCGGCCTCGCCCTGGTTGAGCAGCAGGAAGATGGTCTGACCGGAAGGGACCGAGTCGACGCTGATGTCGTCGCCGAGGCCCGCGACCTGGTCGCCGTTGAGGTCCATCGCGACCATCGAGTCGCCGCCCTTGAGGTTGGCGAGCTGGGTCGCGCTCTCCGAGACGTTGCGCACGACGACGCGGCTGTAGGCCGACTCCTCGTCGCCGTTGTACTCGTCGTTGCGGGTGAGGACGACCTGCGAGCTGAGGTCGAGCGTGTCCAGCACGAAGGGGCCGGATCCGGCGGACTCGCCGTCGAGGAAGCCCTGGGCGCTGTCGGAGCCGTCGGTGGTCCCGCCGTTCTCCATGACGACGTCGGCGTTGACGATGCCGAGCGCCGGGTTCGCGAGGATCGCGGGGAGCTGCAGCAGCGGGGTCTCCGAGGTGAACCGGATGGTCTTGTCGTCGACCTCCTCGATCGTCAGGCCGCCGAGCAGGAAGTTGGGCTTGGCGTCTGCCATGCCCTGGATGCGCTGCAGCGAGAACACGACGTCCTTCGCCTCGATGGGCGAGCCGTCGGAGAACACGCGATCGCCGTCGAGCGTGAAGGTGAACTCGGTCGCCTCGTCGTTCTGCTCCCACGACGCCAGGCCAGGGACCGGAGTGGAGACGTCGGAGCCCTCGAAGTCGACGAGGGTCTCGTACAGCGCCTTCGCGATCATGTTGCCGGTCGGGTCGTAGGTGTGACCGGGGTCGGTCGTCTCGATCGAGAACGCGGTGTCGATGACGAGGGAGTCGGAGCCCTGGGACGACTCGGAGTTGTTCGCCGAGTTCCCTCCCGAGCAACCTGCGAGCGCCAGGAGCGCGACGGCTCCGAGCGCGATGACCGGCGTGATACGGCGTGACGACATCAGGGCCTCCAAGGGCGAGGAGTACATTCGGGTCCGGTCGCCACCGATGTGGACGACCGGGGATCAGATTCGCATCATATGCGACGATGTGTCCAGCAAGTGCGCGTCACACAGGCACGCATTGTCGAGAACCTCGGATGTGAGGAGCAATATGTCCAGCAAGGACGCGGATCCGTCGAAGCAATCTGGACGAAGTGCCGCCCCTTTGGATGAGACGGCGTACAGAATCCTCGATGTGCTGCGCGATAACGGTCGCGTCTCGATCGCCGCGCTGGCCGAGAAGGTCGGCATCTCGCGGGCCAGCGCCTACACACGTGTCGAGTCGCTCGTGCACGACGGCGTCATCACCGGATTCAGCGCGCGCGTGGATCAGGCGAAGGCCGGGCTGTCGATCGGAGCGCTCGTCTTCGTCACGGTGATGCCGCAGGCCTGGGCCTCGTTCCGGGAGCGCATCATCGAGATGCCGGACGTGGAATGGTGCGCGATCACGACCGGGGAGCACGACGCGATGCTGCTCATCCGCGCCGTCGACGTGAGCGGCGTGCACGAGTTCTCGACGGGGGTCATCGCGCAGCTTCCGGAGGTGCGGACCGTGGTCAGCGTCGTCGTGCTCGACGAGGTGATCCGGCGGCCCTACCTGCTGCCCGGCGACCTGCCGGAGCGGCAGACCGAGGTCCCGCTGGGGATGACCCGGTGGACGCCGGCCTCCCCCGGTCGGGATGCACTCCCGCCGCGCTGAGGTCAGGCGGCGGGGATCTCCTCGACGACGCTCAGCTGCGGAAGGCCGTGCATCTCGTAGTGCTCGACCAGACGGATGCGGCCGTCGTCGGTGAGCTCCAGCTCGCTCTCGCCGTCCCCGGTGACGACGGTGCCGTCGGCCTTGAGCACGTGGACGAACGAGACCCAGATCGTGTCGCCGGTACGCGTGCCCACGAACTTCCCGAAGGTGACCGTGTCGCCCTCGTAGCCGCCCCAGATCGCGCCGTCGCGTTCGAAGTACTCGAAGACGCTGGGGGCGTCGGGATCGACGGCGGAGGTCGTGGACGAGACCATGCGGAAGCGTCGGCCGTCGAGGGAAGGGAGGGTCGCGGTGGCAGTCACCCCTCGATTATGAGGGATCCACGGCCGCGGCTCGCGTCGTCGGACACGGCCGGTACCGTGGTCGCATGGAGTGGATCGCAGACCCCGGCGTCGGCGCGTGGCTGCGCGAGACCCTCGACGACGGTCTGGGCAGCATGCACGCGGTCGTCCCCCGCGGCTTCCCCGCGTACGCCCGGGTCTTCCATCCCGCCACCGTGCGGGAGAGTCCCACGGCAGCGGATTCCGAGGTACGCGTCAGCTGGGCGCAGACCGCCGCCGCCTTCGGCACGACGATGCACGCAGAGGCGCAGTGGCACCGGATCGTGCGGACTCCCGTCGACGCCGATTGGCGGACCCGCATCGCTCCGGACGGCCGCGAGTTCACGGCGCCGCTGGAGGGTGCGCTCGACAACGACCTCGTGTCGATCCTGGCCGGGCACCTCGCCGCCCACACCGCGACCCCGGACGACGGGGTCGTCGCGCTCTGGGACGGGTTCGGCGCCCTCGTCGGGTTCTTCGGCGACGGCCCGTCCCGCGCGTTCCTCACGTTCAGCGACGACCCGAACCATCAGGCGATGCTCGACCGGAGCATCCACGACCCGTTCAACAACGTCTTCCGGAAGCCCACCTGGCAGGACGGCATCCTCTCGCGGGAGATCTCCGAAGGGCCGCGGCTGCAGCTCCCCGGGCGCGACTACGTGCTGTTCTCCGGCGGCGCCAGGGACTTCATCGATCCGGCCTGGGTGCTCGGCGTGCCGTGGCGCGACCGGGTGGGCGAGGAGCACGGCTTCCCGCCCTCCGCGCAGAGCCCGAACATCCTGTGGCCGAAGGATCGCACGTGGGTGATGGTCTCGGAGATCGACTACGACTCCACGATCGTCGCGGGCTCGCCCGACCTCGTCCGCGCGATCTGCACGGACGAACGTCTGGAGGCGAAGGCGCTTCGCGAGGGCGCCGACCTCACCTGGGACGCCGACGAGGTCAACCGATGACGTCTCCGCAGGCGTCGGCGTCGTTCGACGCGCGTCCCCTCACCGATCCGGTCGACCCGGCCGCCGTCCGCGCCTTCACGGCGGAGCTCCGGTCCCGGCGGACGACCTGCATGGCGGTGTCGTCGATCATCGCCGTCGTAGCCGTGGCGATCGCCGGAGTCGTGCTGCTCCCGATCCTCGGCTCCGTGGTGGTGACGCTGGCAGCGGGCAGTGGGTCCCCCGCCTCCGCGGCGATCCCGCTCGTCCTCCTGCTCCTGGTGGCGGCGGGAGTGGGTGTGCTCGTCTGGATGGGCGTCCGCAACGCGCGCACCGCTCGGTACCGCCTGCACCGGTTCGCCCAAGCCAACGGCATGACGTACGAGCCCCGCGTGGACGATCCGCCGCTCCCCGGAATGATCTTCCACCTCGGCCGTTCGCGCCTGGCCACCGACCTCGTCCGCGGAACCCACCCGCGGTTCGTGGAGTTCGGCAACTACCAGTACACGGTGCAGTCCGGGAAGAACTCGACGACGTATCGCTGGGGCTACGTCGCCGTGAAGCTGGATGTGCCCCTGCCGAACATCGTGCTCGACGCGAAGGGCAACAACGGCTTCGGCTCCAACCTGCCGGCATCGTTCCAGCGGGCGCAGCGTCTGTCGCTCGAGGGCGACTTCGATCAGCACTTCACCCTCTACTGCCCCGACGGCTACGAGCAGGACGCGCTCTACCTCTTCACGCCCGACATCATGGCGCGCTTCATCGACAACGCCGCGCAGCTCGACGTCGAGATCGTCGACGACTGGCTGTTCCTCTACACGCCCCGCCGGGCCTCCACACTCGATCCGGCGACGTGGGCCTGGCTGTTCGGAACGGTGGGCGCGTTGCTGACCAAGCTCGACCAGTGGGCGCGGTGGCGCGACGACCGCCTCGCTGCCGCGGCGGCGCCCGGGGGCCACGCTCTCCCGTTCGCTCCGCCGGCGGGGATGATCACCCCACCGCCGGGGGTCGCGCCGCAGGGTCGGCGCCTCAAGCGCACGGGCACGTGGGTGCCGATCCTCGTGGTGATCGGCTTCGCGGTCTTCTGGATGCTCAGCCGCTGGAACTGACGACGAGTCCGATGTGGGGGTGGGTGTCGTTCTGGGGAACCGACGCCCACCCCATCCCCCCTCGGGATCGAAAGGAATTCGACGTTCCCTCCGCATTGACGGTTCGACCGTCCCGCCCGTGGTCAGCTGGGGACTGACGCTGCGTGGCGATACCCGGATGGTATACCGGCGGACGTTGCACCCGGTTGCGTTCATGCGCGGGAATGCACTTTCCCGCGCGGCAGTCAGCGGTGCATCGCGCTGTCTGGTGCGGCCCGGGTGGCCTCCCCCGCCAGGACCGCGTCGAGCGTCTGCCAGGCGTCCGCAGCGCGCATCGCCTCTCCGACCTGCCGTGCACGGTCGCGGAACGCCGGCTCGGCCAGCACCCGGTGCACGGCCGCGGCGACCTGTCCCGGCTTCGGCGCATTCGTCCGCAGGTTGATGCCCACGCCGGTCCACCCGACTCGGGCGGAGACCTCGACCTTGTCCTCCGTCTGACCCGCGACCACCAGCGGGACGCCCTGGGCCAGGGCCTGCTGCACCCCGCCGAAGCCGCCGTTGGTGACGAACACGTCGATCTCCGGCAGCAGCCGGTCGTAGGGCAAGTACTCGGCGACCCGGACGTTCGCCGGCAGCTCCGCCGGGAGCGCGTCGACAGGACGACCGCCGGTGGAGACCACCACGAGGGCGTCCGTTGCCGCGAGCCCGGCGATCGTGGGGAGCACGAGCTGACCGAAGTCGGCGTTGGCGATGGTGCCCTGACTGACATGGATCACGGGCCGCCGGCCGTCCAGGTCGGACCACCAGTCGGGCAGTGGCACGGTCGACGGCGCGGCCGGAAGGGGGCCGGCGAGATGCACGGACGCCGGGAGGTCAGAGCGCGGGTACTCGAACGCGGACACGGAGAACTGCACGTACGCGTCGGCGCGGCCCGCCCAGTCCAGCACGAATCCGCCGAGATCGCGGCCGACGGCCTCGCGCGCCATGGCATCGGCCTCCTTCTGCACGCCCCCGAAGATCACGCGCTCCGCCACCAGACGCAGGAAGGCGTTGCGCACGCGTCCGAACGGCCCGGACATCGGCGTGACTCCGAGCCCGAACGGGGCCGTGTCGACGCTGCGAGCGCCGAGCGGGAAGATCCCGAGGACCACGACCGGGGGCCGCTCGGCCTTCGGCAACCGCTGCAGCAGCGCCGCACCGACGAACAGCGGTTCGGTGAGGACCGCGTCGATGCGGTTCCGCGCCAGCTCGACGCGCACGGCCTCGAGCTGAGCCCGACCCGGGCGGATGAAGAGGGTGCTCATATCAAAACGGAGCGCGGCCGCCCCGGTGAGACCTTCGCGCTCGGGGAACGCGCCGTTCGCGTCGTCGAGATCGACGTCGGCCTCCGCGGGCAGCGGGCGGAACAGCGCACCGGCCGCTGTCACCCGCTCCTCGTAGCGGCTGCTCGTGAGGAAGAGGACCTCGTGCCCGCCCGCGACCAGGTGCCTGGCGACCTGCAGCAGCGGGAGCACGTGCCCGTGAGCGGGAGTGCAGGTGAGGAGGTAACGGGACATGGCGGCTCTCTCGATAGGGTTGGTTGTACCGTTGAAGTATTCATCACCCCTTGAGGAAAGTCAATGACGTCGAGTGCACGCCCCTACCGCTCCGCCCTGCGGACCCGACAGGCCGAGGAGACCCGTGCGCGCATCGTCGCGGCGGCCGCCCGCCTGTTCGCCGCGCAGGGATACCAGGCGACGACGATCTCCGCGATCGCCAAGGAGGCCGGGGTGTCCGCGGAGACGGTGAAGACCACGGCGGCGAAGGCGGAACTGCTCATCGCCGCCTTCGAGGTCACCTTCTCCGGCTCGGAAGCCGCCGAGACCCTCGCCGACACCGAGGCCGGTTCGGGACTGACGGCCCTGCCCGACGACGTCTTCCTGGACGCCGTCATCACGCAGATCGGCGCCGCGAACGAGCGCGGGCATGCCCTCTGGACGGTCCTCCTGGGCGCGGCGCTCTCCGACCCGGTCGTCGATGCCGCCCTGCAGCGCATCCTCGCGAACCGGGCGGCGGACTACCGGGGGTTCGCGGCGGAACTGCAGCGCCGGGGCATCGTCGCCTCGGACGGCGACGGCGACACCCTCGCCGACGTGCTGTCGTTCCTGCTCTCGCCGGAGAGCCACCAGCAGCTCGTCGTGCAGTCCGGCTGGTCGCCGGACCGCTACCGCTCCTGGCTGCGGAGTGCTGTGCTCGCCGCGGCCTCTCCGTCGGCGTGACGACGAGGTCGGCGAGGACATTCGTTGACCGATTCGTCAACCAACGCGTAACGTGCTACTCATGCGCATCAAGACACCGACCGCCAAGGTCGGGTATCTGCTCGTCGTCATCGTCGGGATCGTGCTCACCGTCGTACCGCTCACGGTCCTCAGGTTCGAACTCGGATTCGTGTGGGCCACCGTGGTTATCGTGGCGGCCGTCGTGGTGGCGGCACGAACGTTCCGTAGCCCCGGAGAGTCGGACGCCCCACGCCCCTGGTGGAAGATGACCAGCACACGAGGGAGCGGAATCCTCCTCAGCGCAATGTTCTTGATCCAAGGGATCATGGCCTCCTTCGGAGCATTCGCTTCACCGAGTCCGGTGCTGGCCGTGCTCGGTGGCCTGGTGGCGCTCGCAGTGGCAGCTCTCTACCTGAACTCCGCAGTCCGGGTCCAGGGCACTCGGGTGCCGTCGCTGCCAGAGAGCTCCAGGCCGAAGCTCTCCCCCTGAAGGTGCTCGACGGGGCGGGCTGAGCGCGGGTCAGAGCAGCTCGGCCACGAGAGTCTCGATGCGGCGGCGGATGTCGTCGCGGATCGGCCGGACGGCATCGATCCCCTGGCCGGCGGGGTCATCGAGCACCCAGTCCTCATAGCGCGTGCCGGGGAAGAATGGGCACGCGTCACCGCAGCCCATCGTGATCACGACGTCCGACGCCTGCACGGCCTCGGTCGTGAGCACCTTCGGCTGCTCGGCCGTGATTTCGATGCCGAGCTCCCCCATCGCCGCCACTGCGACGGGGTTGATCTCGGCAGCGGGCATCGACCCGGCGGAGCGCACCTCGATGCGGTCGCCGGCGAGGTGCCGGAGGAAGCCGGCGGCCATCTGCGAGCGCCCCGCGTTGTGGACGCAGACGAAGAGGACGGAGGGTCGGTGCGGTGCGTTCACGATGGGGCCAGCGTATCCCGTTCGAGTCGCTTGATTGGCTGCATCTCCGGCCGAAATGGGACCCATCGGGCGATTCGAAGGCCCTCAGGCCAGGCCGAGGCCCGCCAGCTCGGCAGGGTCGAGCATTCGCGACCGGATGAGGAACCGCATCCCCGTCGGGCCCTCGACGCTGAACCCGGCGCCGCGTCCCGGCACGACATCGATGGTGAGGTGCGTGAACTTCCAGTACTCGAACTGCGAGGCCGACATGTAGACCTCGACCGGATCGTCGAGCCCGACGTCGAGGGTGCCGAGGAGCACGTCGCCGGGACCGGTGAGGAACATCCCCACGGGGTAGCACATGGGGGCGGAGCCGTCGCAGCAGCCGCCGGACTGGTGGAACATGAGCGGCCCGTGCTTCGCGGTGAGTTCGCGGACGAGCGCGGCGGCGGGGTCGGTCACCGCGACGCGGGCGGGCGTGGTCTGACTGGCCATGGGACTCCTTCCGGAATGCCGAGTGCCGGACGGCGCGGCGAGCGCCGCCCGACACCCGGGCTCGGGCGGATCAGAAGAAGCCCATCGGGCCCTCCGCGTACGAGACGAGGAGGTTCTTCGTCTGCTGGTAGTGGTCGAGCATCATCTTGTGGTTCTCGCGGCCCACCCCCGACTGCTTGTACCCGCCGAACGCGGCATGCGCCGGGTACTGGTGGTAGGTGTTCGTCCACACGCGACCAGCCTCGATCGCCCGGCCCGCGCGGTACGCGGTGTCGCCGCTGCGACTCCACACACCGGCCCCCAACCCGTACAGGGTGTCGTTCGCGATCGAGATCGCGTCGTCGAAGTCGTCGAACGAGGTGACCGAGAGCACCGGACCGAAGATCTCCTCCTGGAAGATCCGCATGTCGTTCGTCCCCTCGAACACGGTCGGCTGCACGTAGAAGCCCTCGCTGAGGTCGCCGCCGAGGTCGGCGCGCTCGCCTCCCGTGAGCAGCCGGGCCCCGCCCTGCTTGCCGATGTCGATGTAGCTGAGGATCTTCTCCAGCTGATCGTTCGAGGCCTGCGCGCCGATCATCGTCGCAGGGTCGAGCGGATTGCCCTGCACGACCTTCTCCACACGCTCGAGGCCGTCGGCGAGGAAGCCGTCGTAGATCGAGCGCTGGATGAGGGCGCGTGACGGGCAGGTGCAGACCTCGCCCTGGTTGAGCGCGAACATCGTGAAACCTTCGAGCGCCTTGTCGTAGAACGGGTCGCTCGTGGAGCGGGCGACATCCTCGAAGAAGACGTTCGGGCTCTTGCCGCCGAGCTCCAGGGTGACCGGGATGAGGTTCTGCGAGGCGTACTGCATGATGAGGCGGCCGGTCGTGGTCTCGCCGGTGAAGGCGACCTTGCGGATGCGCTTGTGCTGCGCGAGCGGCGCGCCGGCCTCGATCCCGAAGCCGTTCACGATGTTCACGACCCCGGCCGGCAGCAGGTCGCCGATGATGTCGAACAGGAACAGGATCGACGCGGGGGTCTGCTCCGCAGGCTTGATGACGATGCAGTTGCCCGCGGCGAGCGCCGGCGCCAGCTTCCACACGGCCATGAGGATCGGGAAGTTCCAGGGGATGATCTGCCCGACCACGCCGAGCGGCTCATGGAAGTGGTACGCGACGGTGTTCTCGTCGAGCTGGCTGATGCCGCCCTCCTGCGCGCGGAGCACCCCGGCGAAGTAGCGGAAGTGGTCGATCGCGAGCGGGATGTCGGCGGCGAGGGTCTCCCGCACGGGCTTGCCGTTCTCCCACGTCTCCGCGACCGCGATCTCCTCGAGGCGCTGCTCCATCCGGTCGGCGATGCGGTTCAGGATCACGGAGCGCTCCGCGGGGCTGGTCTTGCCCCAGGCGCCGAAGGCCTTCCAGGCGACGTCGACGGCGCGGTCGATGTCCTCGACGGTGCCGCGGCCGACCTCGGTGAAGGGCTTGCCGTTGACGGGACTGATGTTCTCGAAGTACTGGCCCTTGGCGGGCTCGACGAACTCGCCGCCGATGTAGTGACCGTAGCGGGGCCGGTAGTTCGCGACCGCTCCGAGCTGTCCGGGGGCGGCGTAGGCGAGGGACACGTCTTCTTCGACGATGGTCATGGGGTCTCCTTCGACGGGGGCGCCGCGGAGTCGATGCCGCGGTGTTCCCTCGACGCTAGGCCGCTCCCCGTTGCACTCCCGGTGCGCAACGTTGCAGCCGGTTGCGCCCCGTTCGAATCGCTCACCTGGCTGCATCCGCGGCCGAAATGGCACCAATCGGGCGATTCGAATCAGCCGAGGCGCTCGATCCGCGTCACGAGACCGGCACGACGCGGCGAGCGCGCCGGGAGCATCTCCAGCGCGAGCCGCAGCACCTCCGCGTCCTCGCTCCCCTCGGGGGTGTCCGCATAGGCGAGCAGCACGTCCAGACTCGCCCCCGACAGCATCACCTCCCGCAGCGCCGCACGGACCGAATCGCGGAACTCCTCGACGCCGGGCGAGGTCGAATCCGGCAGCACCGGCCCCCGGTAGGCCGTCAGCGCGACCCGGTGCGCGCCGCGATCCAGGAGGGACAGCACGTCCTGAGCATCGGTCTCCAGCGGCACCGGAAGGCGATACGGGCGGGACTCCGGCACGAGATCCGGGGCCGCCCGCTCCAGGACCTTGCGCAGGCGCACCATCTCCGGCCGCAGCGTGTCCGGCGAGACCCCGGGACCGTAGACGAGCTCCGCGAGCCGGTCGGCGGAGAGGCCCTGGCGGTGCACGGCCAGCATCAGGAGGATGGCCGCATGCCGCGCGCTGAGTTCGGTGACGGCCTCCTCGTGTGCCGATGCGGTCTCCAACCGGGCACGGTCGCGTCCGAGCACCTGCAGTCGCGCGCGAGCGAGGGGTTCCGGCGGGGTCCTGCCCGGCAGTCGACGAGCTGGAGGCTCCGCTCGTCGCTGCAGCCGCGCCACGAGGAGCTCCGACTCGACCGCCCGCGCCGTCGCGTCGACGAGCAGTCGCGCCTGCGGGGTCACCACTTCGGGTCCGCCGGTGATGTCGATCACGCCGAGGACCCGCTGCGTCTCCGGGTCGCGCACGGGCGCCGCACTGCACGACCACGGGTGCACCAGGCGGTTGTAGTGCTCGGCCCCACGGATCTGCACCGACCGCTCCAGGGCGAGCGCCGTGCCCGGGGCGCTCGTGCCGACGGCGTCCTCCGCCCAGTTCGCGCCGGCCACGAACCCCATGCCCTCGGTGAGGGACCGGAGCTGCGCATCGCCCTCGATCCACAGCAGGCGCCCTGCCTGATCTCCGACGGCGATCACGACCCCCGAGTCCTCGGAGTCGCCGGGAAGCAGCAGCGCGCGGATCATCTCCATCGCGGAGGCGAGCGGGTGAGTCAGACGATAGGCGTCGAGCTCGTCCTCGAACAGGTCGAGCGGTGGCAGCGCTTCCGGACCGACACGGCGGCGCCAGGACCGCTCCCACGACTCCCGCACGAGTGGCCGCACCTCGCGGAGGCGGTGGTCGTCGAGATTGCCGGCGATGAGCTCCTCGTGCGCACGCTCGACGAGGAGGCGAGACGCCGTCGGCGACGCCTCCCGCGGATCGTGCCACGTCGCAGACACGCGTTCTCCGTTTCTGGAGTCGAGAGCGTGCCCTCAGTGTACGAGCAGGATCGACCGGGCGGAACAGCGGCCGCGGCAGTGGTCAGGGCAACAGGGAGTGATCCCGCCGTCATCGGGTGCGTAGCCGGTCGAGGCCCGGATGGCAATACCGTTCTCGAATCCGTTCCCGGTTCCTATCGTGGTCCCATCACGAGTCAGGAGGCGCCATGAACGTCCACACCCCCACCAGCACTGGCTCCTCGCAGCGCGCCGACGCGGCCCACCCCGCCGCGACCGAGCCGGCCTGCGAGCGGATCGACTTCGACCGGTACGTCGTCGCGCACGACGCTCCCGTCGGATACATCGAGGTCGTGCCGCCGCTCTATGTCTGCTACCTCGGACACCCGTATCCTCGGGCTGTGGAGATCGCTCAGGTGTACGACTACGACCATGCCGTCAGCATCGTCAGTGCCATGGCCGCGGGTTCGCGCGACCACGCCCTCGCCGGATGAGCGGCGAGGTCTGGCCCGGGTCCGCGTACCCGCTGGGGGCCACCTTCGACGGTCAGGGCACCAACTTCGCGCTCTTCAGCGAGGGCGCGGAGCGCGTGGAACTCTGCCTCTTCGACGCGGACGGCACGGAGACACGAGTGCCGCTCACCGAGGTCGACGCGTTCGTCTGGCACGGCTACCTGCCCACGGTGCAGCCGGGGCAACGCTATGGCTACCGTGTGCACGGTCCGTACGATCCCGCGCAGGGACAGCGCTTCAACCCGAACAAGCTGCTCCTCGACCCCTACGCGAAGGCCGTGGCCGGTGAGATCGACTGGGGCCAGTCCCTCTTCGGCTACGACTTCGGCGACCCCGACTCCCGCAACGACGACGACTCCGCGACCGCGATGGCGAAGGGCGTGGTCGTCAGCCCGTTCTTCGAGTGGGGCGGCGACCGTCCGCTGAAGACCCCGTACGCGGAGACGGTCATCTACGAGGCCCACGTCAAGGGGCTCACCCAGCGGCACCCCGAGGTCCCGGAGGAGCTGCGCGGCACCTACGCCGGCATCGCGCATCCGGCAGTCATCGAGCATCTCCAGCGCCTCGGCGTCACGGCCCTGGAGCTGATGCCGGTGCATCAATTCGTCAACGACTCGGTGCTGCAGGACAAGGGCCTGTCGAACTACTGGGGCTACAACACCCTCGGATTCTTCGCCCCGCACAACGCCTATGCCGCCGGCGGCCAGGACGGCCAGCAGGTGCAGGAGTTCCGCGCCATGGTGCGCGCGCTCCACGAGGCCGGCATCGAAGTCATCCTCGACGTCGTCTACAACCACACCGCTGAGGGCAACCACCTCGGGCCGACGCTCTCCATGCGCGGGATCGACAACGAGGCGTACTACCGGCTCGAAGAGGACAAGCGCTACTACACGGACTACACCGGCACGGGCAACAGCCTGAACGCGGGCAACCCGCACGCCCTGCAGCTGCTCATGGACTCGCTGCGGTACTGGGTGACCGAGATGCACGTCGACGGCTTCCGCTTCGACCTCGCGGCGACCCTCGCCCGCGAGTTCTACGACGTCGACCGCCTCGCGGCGTTCTTCGAGCTCGTGCAGCAGGACCCGATCGTCTCGCAGGTGAAGCTCATCGCCGAGCCGTGGGACATCGGACCCGGCGGCTATCAGGTCGGCAACTTCCCGCCGCAGTGGACGGAGTGGAACGGCAAGTACCGCGACACCGTGCGCGACTTCTGGCGCGGTGAGCCGCAGGCGCTCGGCGAGTTCGCCTCCCGCCTCACCGGCTCCGCCGACCTGTACGAGCACTCCGGCCGGCGCCCTGTCGCCTCCATCAACTTCGTCACCGCGCACGACGGCTTCACCCTGCGCGACCTCGTCTCCTACAAGGAGAAGCACAACGAGGACAACGGCGAGGACAACAACGACGGCGAATCCCACAACCGCTCCGACAACATGGGCGCGGAGGGGCCGACCGACGACATCGACATCAACCGGCGGCGCGCGCGTCAGCAGCGGAACTTCCTCGCGACGCTGCTGCTCTCGCAGGGCGTGCCGATGATCTCCCACGGCGACGAGCTCGGCCGCACGCAGCACGGCAACAACAACGGCTACGCGCAGGACAACGAGCTCACCTGGATCGACTGGGAGGCGGCCGACCTGCCGCTCGTGGAGTTCACCTCGGCGGTGGCGCGGCTCCGGCACGAGCATCCGACCTTCCGTCGCAGCCGCTTCTTCGACGGACGCCCGGTCGCCGACGAGGACGGCGAGCGCATCCCCGACGTCGTGTGGCTGCGACCGGACGGAGCGCGCATGACGCCGGAGGACTGGGACTCGGGCTTCGGGCGCTCCGTGGGCATGTTCCTGAACGGCCGCGGCATCCGCGAGAACGACCGCCGAGGACGCCCCGTGGAGGACGTGAACTTCCTCGTCTACTTCAACAGCGGCGACGAGCCCGTCGATCTGGCGCTTCCGGACGACCGCCACGGCACGGAATGGCTCGTCGCGGTGGACACCGCCGGCGAACTCGGTGACCGGAAGCTCCGAGCCCGGGACACCGTGCCGCTCGAGGGCAAGGCCATGCTCGTGCTGCAGGAGATCGACGGCGAGCCCGTCGACACCGACGACTCCGTCGACGCCTCGCTCCGCGCGCAGAGCGAGCAGGCCGCCTCGTGACCGACAGACCGGTCTCGACGTATCGCCTGCAGATCAGCGAGGCCTTCCCCCTGGACGCGGCCGCGGGGGTGACCGGATACGTCGCCGAGCTCGGCGCCTCGTGGGCCTACCTGTCACCGTTGCTGGCGGCGACCCGCGGCTCGAACCACGGCTACGACGTCGTGGACCACGGCCGCATCGATCCAGACCGCGGCGGCGCGGAGGGGCTCGTCCGCTTCGCGGCGGCCTCACGGGCGGCAGGCCTCGGCATCCTCGTCGACATCGTGCCCAACCACGTGGGGGTGGCCGTGCCGCGGCAGAACCCGTGGTGGTGGGAGGTGCTGCGGCTGGGCCGGAAGACCCGTCATGCGGCGGCGTTCGACATCGACTGGGCAGCGGGCGGCGGGCGTCTCCTGCTGCCGCTGCTGGGCGCGAGCCCGGACGAGGTCGTCGCGAACAGCGAGCTCGTGGTCGACACCACGCCGGCCGCCGACGCGCCGGACGGCGTTCTGCGCTACTTCGAGCATGAGCTGCCCCTCGCCCCCGGCACCGCGGCACTGGCGGACGATCTCCCGGCGCTCCTGGGCGCCCAGAACTACGAGCTGCGGTTCTGGCAGGACCAGAACACCGACCTCACCTACCGCCGGTTCTTCGCCGTCTCCGAACTCGCTGGCATCCGGGTCGAACGGCCCGAGGTGTTCGCCGAGTCGCACCGGGAGATCCTGCGCTGGATCCGGGAGGGCCTCGCGGACGGTCTGCGGGTGGATCACCCGGACGGCCTCGTCGACCCCGGCGCCTACCTGGAGCAGCTCGCCGACGCGACCGGACGCGCGTACACGCTCGTCGAGAAGATCCTGGAGCCGGGCGAGGCCCTGCCGGCCTGGTGGCGGACCGACGGCACCACCGGATACGACGCGCTGGCCGAGCTCGACCGCCTGTTCGTCGACGCGGAGGGCGTCGCGGCGCTGGACCGGCTGGATGCCAGGCTCCGCGCGGAGACCGGTCTCCCGGACGCGCTCCCCTGGCACGACCTCATCCACGACACGAAGCGGATGATCGCGGACACTCTCCTGGCCGCCGAGGTGCGCCGACTGGTGCGTACGCTCCCCCACGGGATCGTGCACGCCGACGACGCGCTGGCCGAGCTCCTCGCCTGCTTCCCCGTGTATCGCTCCTATCTCCCGGAGGGCCGCGAACACCTGCGCGCCGCCTTCGCGGAGGCCCGTCGCCGACGCCCCGACCTCGCGACCGCATTCACAGCGCTGGAGCCGCTGCTGAACGATCCGCGCCTCGAGGTCGCGCAGCGATTCCCGCAGGTGAGCGGCGCCGTGATGGCGAAGGGTGTGGAGGACACCGCGTTCTACCGGTTCACCCGCCTCGGAACACTGACCGAGGTCGGCGCCGACCCGTCGATCCCCGCCCTGTCGGTCGAGGAGTTCCACGACGCGCAGCGGGCACGGCTGGCGGCGTGGCCGCACTCGATGACGACGCTCTCCACGCACGACACGAAGCGCTCGGAGGACGTGCGCGCGCGCCTGTCGGTGCTCTCGGAGATCCCGGAGCGCTGGGCCGAGGTGCTGGCCGAGCTGCGCGCCGTGGCGACCACCGGGCACGGCCCGCTCGACGCGCTGATCTGGCAGGCCGCGGTCGGCGCCTGGCCGCTGCCCTCCGACCGGCTGCTCGCCTACGCCACCAAGGCCGCGCGTGAGGCCGCGGAGGGGACGACCTGGCAGCATCCGGATGCGGAGTTCGAAGAGGGCCTGGCCGCGATCGCCCGATCCGTCGAGGCGGAGGCCGCCCCGATCCTCGACCGTTTCGTGGCCGAGATCGTCGATGCGGGGCGCTCCAACTCCCTCTCCGCCAAGCTGCTGCAGCTCACCGGCCCCGGCGTTCCTGACGTCTACCAGGGCACCGAGCTGTGGGACCTCTCGCTCGTCGACCCCGACAATCGTCGACCCGTCGACTTCGCTCTGCGCGCCCGGATGCTGCGGGAGCTCGACGCGGACCACGCCCGCGGTGTAGTCCCCCCGATCGACGACTCCGGTGCCGCGAAGCTGCTGGTGACCTCGCGGGCACTGCGGCTGCGGCGGGACAACCCGGAGCTGTTCCGCTTCTACCGGCCGGCCGTCGTCGAGGGCGGGGCCGCGGAACACGCGGTCGCCGTGCACCGCGGCGGCGCGACCGCCGTGGCCACGCGCCTGCCGGTCGGGCTGGCGCGCCGCGGCGGCTGGGGCGACACAGTCATGATGCGCCCCGAGCTGCCGGGGACCGACCTCCTCACCGGCCGGCGGATCCCGCCCGGGCCCGTGCGACTGGCGGAACTCCTCGACACCTACCCGGTCGCGCTGATCGAGCTGGCTCGATGATCGAGGTGTGGGCGCCGCGGGCGACCCGTGTGCGGGTACGACGCCTCGACGACGCGGGCACCACCGTGGAGGAGCGCGCACTCACGGCGGGGGCAGAGGGGCGCTGGACCACCGACCTCGTCCTCGCGGACGGTGAGCGCTACGGCTTCGTCCTCGACGACGGCGACGACCTCCGCCCGGACCCTCGCTCGCGGCGGCAGCCGGACGGCGTGCACGGGGCCTCGGCGGCCTTCGACCCCGCCGCCTTCGCGTGGACCGACGCCTCCTGGACCGGACGGCAGCTCGCGGGCGGGCTGATCTACGAGCTGCACCTCGGCACCTTCACACCGGAGGGCACGCTCGACGCGGCGGTCGGCCGCCTGGCGCATCTCGTCGACCTCGGCGTCACCCATGTCGAGCTGCTGCCCGTCAACGCCTTCAACGGCGCCTGGAACTGGGGATACGACGGCGTGCTCTGGTACGCGGTGCAGGAGGAGTACGGCGGCCCCGCGGCCTATCAGCGCTTCGTCGACGCCGCCCACGCGCACGGGCTCGCGGTTGTGCAGGACGTCGTCTACAATCACCTCGGCCCGAGCGGCAACTACCTCCCCCTCTTCGGCCCGTACCTGCGCGAGGGCGAGAGCACCACGTGGGGCGACTCGGTGAACCTCGACGAGGACGCCGTGCGGGAGTACATCCTCGACAACGCCCTGATGTGGCTGCGCGACTTCCACGTCGACGGACTCCGGCTCGATGCCGTGCACGCCCTCCACGACCGGCGGCCGGTCCACCTGCTGCGGGAGCTCTCCGAACGGGTGGATGCGCTGTCCGCGCAGCAGAACCGACCGCTGACGCTCATCGCCGAGTCCGATCTCAACGACCCGACGCTCATCCTGCCGCGGGAGGCCGGGGGCTACGGGCTCACGGCGCAGTGGTCCGACGACTGGCACCACGCCGTGCACGTCGCGCTCACCGGAGAGACCGCCGGGTACTACGCCGACTTCGCCGCAGACGACGCGGTGGCCAAGGTGACGGAGGGCGGCTTCTTCCACGACGGCACCTTCTCGTCCTTCCGCGACCGTCCGCACGGCGCCTCGATCCCGGCCGAGGTGCCGAGCTGGCGGCTGGTGACCTTCGCGCAGGACCACGATCAGATCGGCAACCGCGCCGCCGGGGATCGGCTCTCTGCCACGCTCTCCCCCGACCGGCTCGCGGTGGCCGCCGTGCTCACCTTGACGGCGCCGGGTACCCCGATGCTCTTCATGGGCGAGGAGTGGGGGGCGACGACCCCGTGGCAGTTCTTCACCTCCCACCCCGAACCCGAGCTCGGACGCGCCGTGGCCGAGGGCCGCACGGCGGAGTTCGCCCGCATGGGATGGGATCCGGATGCGGTGCCCGACCCGCAGGACCCCGAGACCTTCCACCGCTCGCACCTCGACTGGGCCGAGGCCGAGGCCCCGGAGCACTCCCGGCTCCTGTCGCTGTACCGCGACCTGGCACGACTGCGGCGAGCGCGACCGGAGCTCACCGACCCGGACTCCGCGCACACGACGGTCGAGGTCCGGGAGACGGACGGCCGCCCCGAGCACCGCGTCTACCGCATCGATCGCGGTGGAGTGTCGGTGCTCGTGAACCTCTCCCCCGCCCCCGCGACGTTCAGTGTCCCCGCTACGGCCGACCTCCTCCTCGCCACCGCCGCCCTGACGCGCTCCTCCACGTCCCTGACACTCCCTCCGGACGCTGCCGCCATCGTTAACTGAGGTCGACCCACCCCTCTCCGGTCCTCCCGGCCCCCTGCGTGCGGCCGTAAGGGGCCGGGACGCACGGAACGGGGTGGGCCGGCAGGAGTCAACCGCGCGACGCCCACCACTCCCGGAGTCGCTGCTCCGCGACGGCCTCGCCCAGCACACCCTCGTCGAGGCGCAGATCGAGGAGGAACCGGTACGCCTCGCCGACCTCCCGGCCCGGCTTGATGCCGAGGACCTCCTGGATGCGGTTGCCGTCGAGCTCCGGACGGATCGCGTCGAGCTCCTCCTGCTCCCGGAGCGCCGCGATCCGTGACTCGATGTCGTCGTAGGCGGCGGCGAGCCGGGCGGCCTTGCGCTTGTTCCGCGTGGTGACGTCGGCGCGCGTGAGGATGTGCAGGCGCTCCAGCAGGTCCCCGGCATCGCGGACGTAGCGGCGCACGGCGGCATCCGTCCACGCCCCCTCCGCATAGCCGAAGAACCGCAGATGCAGCTCGATCAGGGTCGCGACGGCATCGGTGGTCGCGGTGTCGAAGCGCAGCGCCTGCAGCCGCTTGCGGGCCATGCGCGCGCCGACCACGTCGTGGTGGTGGAAGGTCACCGCACCGCCCGGCTCGAGCTTGCGCGTGCGGGGTTTACCGATGTCGTGGAGCAGAGCCGCGATCCGCAGCGGCACGTCCGGCGCCGCCCCGGGGTTCCGGGCATGCTCGAGCGCGATGGCCTGGCTGAGCACCGTGAGGGAGTGCTCGTAGACGTCCTTGTGATGGTGGTGCTCGTCGACCTCGAGCTTGAGGGCGCTCACCTCGGGGAGGAACTCGTCGATGAGCCCGGTCTCCACCAGCACCCGGATGCCGCGGACGGGGTCGTCGGTCTGCATGAGGCGCACGAGCTCGGACTGCACGCGCTCGGGGCTCACGATCTTCAGCGTCTCGCGGAGCTCGGTGATCGCCCGCTCCGTGTCCTCCTCCACCGTGAAGCCGAGCTGCGCGCTGAACCGGGCGGCCCGCAGCATCCGGAGCGGGTCGTCGCCGAACGACACCCGAGGATCCGTCGGCGTCCGCAGTACCCCCGCCACGAGGTCCTCGACCCCGCCGGTCGGATCGACGAGCTTCACCGCGGGCACCTGGAGGGCCATCGCGTTGACCGTGAAGTCGCGGCGGGCGAGGTCGCCGTCGATCGAGTCGCCGAACTCCACCGTCGGCTTGCGCGTCACGCCGTCGTAGCTGTCCGCCCGATAGGTCGTGATCTCGACCTGCTCGCCCCGGACCCGGGCACCGATGGTCCCGAAGGCCCGACCGATGTCCCAGTGCGCGGATGCCACCGGCTTCACGATCGCGAGGATCTGATCCGGCGACGCACTCGTCGTGAAGTCGAGGTCGTGCGTCTGCCGCCCGAGCAGCGCATCGCGCACCGGACCGCCCACGACGGCGAGCTCGAAACCGGCTTCGTCGAAGGCCTCCGCGAGGGTACGGACGACGGGATTCTCGGCGAGCGCGCCGAGACGCGCGAGGCCGTCGGCCATGTTGAGCATGGGTTCCAGCGTACCGGCCGCCCCCTGACGCGCCCGCGTTCACCTCCCCGTCGTCTTGATGTCAGACCCCGGTCATCCGGCTCCGCTGGGCTGGGGGCGCCCCGTGCGGCTGAGCACGGACACCCACCCACGAAGGACAGACATGACCTCCCCCACCCCTGCGCTGCGGTGGCGGCGTCGCGGACTGACGTCCGTCGCGCTGCTCGCCGTGCTCGGCGGCGCCGTCGTCGCCCCCGCGGCCCTCGCCGCGCCCGACCCGGAAGTGCCGACCGGCTCGCTCCTCACCGGCGACACCCCCTGGCACTACCTCGACGACGGCTCCGACCCGTCGCCCGCCCCGGCCGCGCTGCGCGACTGGACCCTGCCCGCGTACGACGACAGCGCCTGGAAGACCGCACCGGGCAGCTTCGGTGCCAAGAACGGCGCCCTCGCGCCGGTGGGACCGCAGACCCCGAAGACACTCCTCAACCACTACCTCGACGGGGTGAAGGCACCGACGGTGCCGACGTACTTCTTCCGCACGACCTTCGAGCTGGAGGCCGGCGTCGCCGAGCAGGTCGCCGCCCTGCAGAGCACCGTCACCTTCGACGACGCGATCGTCGTGTGGATCAACGGCGAGGAGGTCGCCCGCTACGTCGACGGCCGCATCACCGACACCGCCAACGTCGAGTACGCCGGAGACTCCAACGGCGACCCCCTGACCAGCACGTTCAGCGCCGAGGGCGACCTGCTCCGCGACGGCACGAACACCATCGCCGTGTCGCTGTTCCAGGACCGCGCGTCGAGCTCCGACATCTACTTCGACATGTCGTCGCTGACCCTCGTGAAGGCCTCCGACCCCGGCACTCCCGTCGTCGCCCCGCCGACCCGCGTCATCCTCACCCCGACCGAGAAGCCGGAGGTGTCGCAGTCGTTCTCCTGGCTCGCGGGCGACGCGTCGCACACGGCAGGTCAGGTCGAGATCGGCCCCGCAGCAGGTGGGGCCACCCGGACGGTCGACGCCTATGACGCCGGAGTGGTGAACGGCAACCCGAACAAGCACTTCTCGGCCACGGTCACCGACCTCACCCCGGCCACCGCGTACCGTTACCGTGTCGGCCTCCCCGGCAGCTGGAGCGACTGGCACGAGTTCCGCACCGCGGACCCGAAGGCGAGCGACTTCCAGTTCATCTACTACGGCGACGCCCAGATCGGTCTCGACACCACCTGGCCGAGCGTCGTGAAGCAGGCAGAGGCCCACGCCCCGCGATCGATCGGCTCCGTGCACGCCGGAGACCTCATCAACACGTCCAGCAACGAGAACGAGTGGCTGAACTGGTTCAAGGGCATGGAGGATTCCGCCGTGCGCACCAACGTCATGGCCGCCCCCGGCAACCACGAGTACTCGGGGGACAAGCTCCTCACCGCCTGGAAGGCCGCGTTCGAGTACCCGCACAACAACCCGTCCACGAGCTCGATCGGGGAACTCGCGAACCTGGCGAAGGGCGACTCAGAGGTGGCGCAGCAGTACCGCGCGTTCTTCGACCACTGGAGCTCGTTCGCCGCAGAGACCGCGTACTACACCGACTACCAGGGCGTCCGTTTCATCACCCTGAACGCGACCCGCGACACGACCTTCCTCACGCCGGCCGGGCTCCCGTCCTGCACGGGCGCGGAATGCCCGTCGTCGCAGATCGGCACGCTGTGGACCCGCTTCCAGGCGGCGTGGCTCGACCTGCTGCTGCAGAACAGCCCGTCGAAGTGGAACGTCGTCACGTTCCACCAGCCGGTGTTCTCGGCGTCGGCCGGTCGTGACGAGCCGGTGCTCCGCGCCGAGTGGCTGCCCGTCTTCCAGCGCAACGACATCGATCTCGTGCTCATGGGTCACGATCACACGTACGCCCGCGGCTACGTGAACACGGACGCCACAGACACCGCCGGACTCACCACGGGGCCGGTGTACGTCGTGTCGAACTCGGGCGCCAAGCATTACGACCTGGAGACCCCGGAGAAGAACGTCTGGACCAACAACGGCGCCACCCAGGTGCTGCGCGGTCAGGGCGTGACGACCTACCAGGTGATCGATGTCTCGAAGAACCAGCTCGTCTACCGGTCGTACCTCGCCGAGAAGCAACCGGACGCCACGACCGACCTCCCCGTCGGCGCGGTCTACGACACGTTCACCGTGACCAAGTCCGACGCGGGCGAGAAGTGGGTGACCGAGGCCGGCGTCACCCCACCGGTCACGGAGGAGCCGGAGCCCGAGAAGCCCGCGACCGTCGAGCTGGGCGCGTCCTCGGTCACCGCCGGCGGCACGCTCGCCGTGTCGGGCAGCGGCTTCGCGGAGGGCGCCGAGCTCGCGCTCGAGCTGCGGTCCGACCCGGTCTCGCTCGGTACGGTCACGGCCGCGGCGGACGGCACGTTCGCGCGCACCGTCACCATCCCGGCGGGCACCCCGGCGGGTGCGCACACCCTCGCCGTGATCCTCCCCGACGGCTCGGAGGTGACGGCCTCCCTGACCGTGACCGCGGCGGCCGGTGGCGGAGCGATCGTCCCCGGTGAGAGCGACTCGGGTGGCGCGACCGACGGCGACCTCGCGACGACCGGTGCCGACAGCACGCCGTTCGTCGTCGGGGCCGTCGTGCTGCTCGCGGCGGGCCTCGGTCTGTTCGCCCTGCGTCGCCGCCGTGCGCACGCAATGATCGAGACGACGGACGCCGAGTAACCCCCTCCTCCCTCCACGGGCGCCGCCGGCACTCCCGGCGGCGCCCGTGCCGTCTCCCCCCACTCCCGGCCTCTAAGCTCGCACCATGCACCGGTCCCTCCGCAGCGCCGCCACCGCGGGCACCGTCCTTCTCCTCGCCATGGCCCTGACCGCCTGCGTCCAGGAGAACTCCCCCGTCGATCCGGCCCCGACGGTACCGGCCGGAGCGTCCTCGACGCCGGAGACGTCCGTCGCACCGGAGCCCGCGGATCAGACCGTGGTGATCTCGGTGGACGGGATCGCCGTCAACGGCGGTCCCCTCGTTCCGTTCGACGAGAGGGAGCTCGTCATCGATGCGCTGGCCGACGCGATGAGCGTCGCGCCGGAGGAGGAGCCGCTAGAGGGTCCCTACGGCGGCGAGTACACCGCGTACGTCTGGGACGGCCTGCGCGCGACCGACGATGACTCGAGGATCGTCGTCTCGGTGACGGCGGATGCCCCGTCCGTCTCGTTCACGACCCCGGAAGGGGTCGGACTCGGCGCCAGCCGCGCCGAGGCCCTGTCGGCGGGCGCGGAGGACGAGTGGGATGAGGACGGCGACGGCATCGCGGACTACCTGAAGATCGGAATGCGCGAGGTGTCCGGCACCCGATCGCTGGTCCACCCGGGACAGGTCGGCGTGGAGTACGTCCTCCTGGTCCTCACCGAGGACGTGGTGACCGGCATCCAGAGCGGCGCCAACGACTACTCCGACATCTGACCCGCTCCGGGTCTGGGATAACCTTCACGTGCCCGACCCGCGAAGGAGAACCCGTGCCCGCGAACGATGCCCTGGCCGATGAGACCGATCGGATCGTCGCAGCGGCCCTGCAGGTGAACGGCCGCGCCTCCTGGGGGGAGATCGCCCGCGTTGTCGACCTCCCGGAGCGTACAGTCGCCCGCCGCGGACAGCGTCTGCTGGACCGCGGTCTTGTGCGCGTCTCGACCTACGTCGACCCCGCCCGCGTACTCCATGCGCGGGCCGTCCTGTTCCGGATCACGACCGAACCGCATGCGCTCTGGCACGTCGCCCGCACCCTCGCCCGTCGCGCCGACGCCTCGTCCGTGTCGGTCCTCGAGGGCAGCAGCGACATCGCCGGCATGCTCCTCCCCCACGACGACGCATCGATCCGCGAACTACTGTTCACGGACTTCCCCGAAGTGGAGGGCATCGCGTCGATCAACGTCACCACGGTGCTGAAGTTCTTCCGCTCCGGGCACGATTGGCGGGTGGGGGTGCTGTCCGACGAACAGGTGCGGATGCTGGACGAGTCGTCCGGATCCGAGGTCGACCCGGCGGACGCCCTGAGTGAGGACGAGGAAGCGCTGATCCGACTCCTGCTGAAGGACGGACGGATGCCCGTGGCACAGCTCGCCCGCGCGCTCGGACTGAATGTCACCACGACGCGCCGACGGATGGAATCGCTCAACCGCCGCGGGCTCATGCACCCCCGCACGGAGATCGTCCCGAGCCTCTTCGGCCTCGGGCTGGAGGCACTCGTGTGGCTGCGGGTGCCGATGGATCGGCTGGAGAAGGTGGGATCCGCCCTGGCCGCTGCCCCGGAGGTGAAGTTCATCGTCGCGACGACAGGCACGTCGCAGCTCCTCATGAACGTGCTCGTGCGCGACGCGGACGAGTTCTACGACTTCCTCACCGGTCCCGCGGTCGCCGGCCACGACGGGCTGGAGGTCGTGGAGTCCCTCGTCGTCATCACACCGGTGCTGCGCGGCTCGCTGATCGTGGACGAGGCGCCGGCGGCGCTGGCGCAGGACATGCCGACGGGAGCCATCCGCCTGTAGGCCGATTCTGTTACAGACGTGTAAAGAAGTGGCGGGATCGTTCGTTTTATCTTGACGTGATGGCGAAATAGGGCGAGTATCCCTTCCAGGGCCTTCACCCCTGGAGAGGACGACCGTGTTCACGGCAACTGGAGACGACTGGGCGGACCGCGCAGCGGCGCTGTCACTACGCACCCGCATGTTCATAGACGGCTCCTGGCAGGCCGGGACGGCCGAACCCCTCACACCGATCAGCCCCCGCGACGGCCGGGCGTTGCCCCCTATCGCGGCCGCCTCCGCCGACGACATCGACCGCGCGGTCCGCTCGGCCCGCGCCGCGTTCGACTCCGGCGTGTGGTCGCGCATCGCCCCCCGGGACCGCGGCCAGCGCCTGATCGCCTTCGCGCAGCGGATCCACGACAACGCCGAGGAGCTGGCCCTCACGATCTCACTCGAGATGGGCAAGCCGGTACGAGAGGCGCTCCAGACCGAGCTGCGCGCGGTCGTGAACTGCTTCCGCTGGTACGGAGAGGCGGCCGACAAGGTGCTCGACGAGCTCCCGGTCACCGCGCCGGGCAGCCTCGCCCTCGTCACCAGGGAGCCGGCCGGCGTCGTCGCCGCGGTCGTGCCGTGGAACTTCCCGCTCACGATGACGGCCTGGAAGCTCGCCCCCGCTCTCGCCGTCGGCAACAGCGTCGTCCTCAAGCCCGCCGAGCACACCACCTTCTCCGCCCTGCGCCTGGCCGAACTCGCCCATGAGGCCGGCATCCCGGCCGGCGTGCTGAACGTCACCCCCGGCGCCGGCCAGGTCGCCGGCCGTGCACTCGGCGAGCACCCCGATGTCGACGTCGTCACGTTCACGGGCTCGCCCGAGATCGGCCGCCGGTTCCTCGGATACGCCGCCGCGTCGAACGGCAAGCGCGTGTGGCCGGAGCTCGGCGGCAAGACGGCGAGCCTCGTGCTGCCCGACGCCGATCTGGAGCGCGCGGTCCGAGCCTCGGCCGACGGCTGCTTCTACAACCAGGGGCAGATGTGCACGGCCTCGTCCCGGCTGCTCGTCCCCCGCGCGCAGTACGACCGGGCCCTGGAGATCGCCGCCGATGTCGCCCGTACTGCTCTCCCGGCCGATCCGTTCGACGTGTCCACGTCGATGGGGGCGATCGTCAGCGAGAAGCAGCTCGCCGGGATCGCCGGGTTCGTCGCGCGCGCGGAGACCGAGGGTGCCGAGCTCGCGGCCGGAAGCGCCGAGCGGTTCTCCGCCGTCGACGGCGGCAGCTACTTCGCCCCCGTCGTGCTCGGCGTGACCCCCGCGCACGAGGTGGCGCAGCGCGAGGTCTTCGGTCCTGTGCTGTCAGTCATCGCGTACGACGACGTCGACGACGCCCTCGCCATCGCCAACGGCACCGAGTACGGCCTCGCCGCCGCACTGTGGAGCACCGACCTCAACGCGGTGCACACCCTCTCTCGGCGGCTGCGGGCGGGTGTCGTCTGGGTCAACTGCTTCGAGGAGGGCGATATGACCATCCCCTTCGGCGGGGTGAAGGGCTCCGGCTTCGGACGCGACAAGAGTCTGCACGCGATGGAGAAGTTCACCGATCTGAAGACCACGTGGATCGAGCTGTCGTGACCCGGCCGCTCATCGGCATCACCACGTGGCGCCGCGCCATCGACACCGACCTCGGCACAGGCCGCCCGGCGCACAGCCTCGGCACCGAGTACGCCACGCCGATCGAGGCCGCCGGCGGCGCCGTCGTGCTGCTGCCTCCGACCGCCGGTGTCGACGAGGTCCTCGATCGGCTCGACGGGCTGGTGCTCTCCGGGGGAGAGGATCTGCACCCCTCCCACTACGGCGCAGAGCCGCAGATGGGGAAGACCTACGACTCGGCTCGCGACGGCTACGAGATCGCGCTCGCCCTCGGCGCTCGCGAACGCGGCCTGCCGGTGCTCGCGATCTGCCGAGGACTCCAGGTCTGCACCGTCGCGTTCGGCGGCTCCCTCATCGTCGACATCCCCGCCACCGCCCACCACCACCCGGTCGGAGGAGCGGACGAGCAGCTCTCCGCACGGCACGCCGTCACGTTCACGGAAGACAGCAGGCTCGCCGCCCTCTACGGAACGACGACGAGGACCGTCAACACCATCCATCACCAGTCCGTCGACACTCCGGCCCCCGGGCTACGCCCCGTCGCCTGGGCACCCGACGGCATCGTCGAAGCCGTCGAGTCGGACGACGACTGGGCCTTCTGGGCGGTGCAGTGGCACCCCGAGAAGATGACCGCCTCCGAAGAGGCCGCTGAGGAGCGCCCGCTGTTCGCGGCGTTCGTCGCCGCCTCCCGTGAACGCGCAGCGGAACCGTCCGCTGGCCAGAAAGGAACACGATGACCAAGCAGGTCTTCCTCGAGTACGAGAACGGCGTCCGCGCCGTCGCCACCCTATTCGAGGACCTCGCCCCTCGCACGTGCGAGGCCATGTGGGGTGCGCTGGAGAAGCCGGTCACCATGCAGGCGATGCACGCGATGTACGCCGGACCCGAGGTCATGGTCGGCCTTCCCGAGGAGGCCCAGAACTTCGACCCCGAGGCCGTGCCCGCGGAGAACCAGCAGGTCGTGCCCGCGCCGGGTGACCTGCAGTGGTACTGGCAGCGCCCCATGCAGATGGGCGGACTGCCGTTCGAGTGGTACGAGATCGGAGTCTTCTACGATCGTGGTGCCCGTACTCTCGGCCCCCTCGGATGGACACCCGTCAACATCTGGGCCGGCATCACCGAAGGACTCGCGGAGTTCGCTCAGGAGAGCGCCGCGATCCGCATCGACGGAGCGAAGCAGCTCACCATCGGACGCCTGGTCTAGGCGTCCACCCCGTGCTGGACCCATCCCGAAGGAGCAGTGCATGAACACCCGCAGAATCCTCACCGCCGGCGCGCTCGTCGCCACCGGTGCCCTCGTCCTCGCCGGCTGCGCGTCCGGCGACGGCGAGTCCTCGTCCGGTGGTGACAAGGAGTTCGCCGGCGAGACCCTGGTCGTCACGTCGTTCGGCGGAGACTGGGAGAAAGCCTTCATCGAGGCCGTCGTCGACCCGTTCGAGGAGGAGACCGGAGCGAAGGTCGAGCTGATCACCCTGTACAGCGCCGACGCCCTCGCCCAGGTCACCGCCCAGAAGGCGAGTCCTCAGATCGACGTCGTGCACTTCTCCGGCGGACAGGAATTCACCGCTGCGGAGCAGGGCCTCATCGCCCCGATCGCCGCCGACGACCTGTCCGCGTCGGGAGACCTCATCGACATCGCCACCGCGGGTCTCGAGCGCGGCGAGGGTCCGGTCATCCAGCTCGCGCCCATCGGGCTCGTCTACAACACCGAGGCCGACGCCCCGGCACCGACGTCCTGGGAAGACCTCTTCGACGACGCCTACGCCGGTCACATCGCCCTGACGGACTTCTCGAACACCTACGGGGTGCTGTCGATGCTCCGCGTGGCCGACGCACTCGGGGGTGGCATCGAGGACCCGTCCGCAGCCATCGCCGACCTCGGGGCGCTGGCTTCCTCGGGCGACGCGATCGTCGTCCCGACCTCGCCGGACCTGCAGACCGCCTTCGCCCAGCGCGGCACGTGGCTGGCGCCGTACGCGATGGACTACGCGGGCACCCTGCAGGACGCGGGTCTGCCCGTCGAGTTCATCGTCCCGGAGGAGGGTGCGACCGCGTCGCTCATCACGGCGAACGTCGTCGAGGGCCGGGACAACGCCGAGCTGGCGACGCTCTTCATCGACTACGAGCTGCGCCCCGAAGCGCAGGCCGTCTTCGCGGAGAACATGCGCTACTCCCCCGTCAACACCGCGACCGAGCTGTCGGATCAGGCGGCCGAGGCCGTGCTCACCGGCGACGAGCTCGACGACGTGGTCGTCTACGCCCCGGGCGACATCGCCGCGTCGCGTCAGGCGTGGACCGATGAGTGGAATGCGCTGATCACCAAATGAGCGTCCGAACCCGTAGGGAGCCCTGGCTCCTGCTCCTGCCGGCGATCGTGCTGCTCGCGCTCGCCTTCGTCACCCCGGTGGCCGGCATGCTGCTCATGAGCGTGCAATCGCCGGCAGGCGGGTTCACCCTCGACAACTTCACCCGCTTGTTCGCGAGCGAGTATCACCTCCAGGCGGCGCTGCGATCGCTCCGCCTGGGGGTGATCCAGACGGTGATCACCCTCGTCATCGCCATCCCGCTGTCGTACATCATGGCGCGCGCCGGCTCGAAGGTGCGCTCCTTCCTCCTCATCGTCGTGATCCTGCCGCTGATGACGAGCGTCGTCGTCCGCACCTTCGGCTGGGTGGTGCTCATGGGGCCGTCCGGCCTGATGATGCAGATCCCCGGGGCGGAACTCCTCATCGGCGGTACGCAGGGATTCCTCGGCACCGAGACCGGCGTCGTGATCGCGATGGTGCAGGTCCTCCTGCCGTTCGCTGTGCTCAGCATCCTCGGCGTCATCTCCGGGATCACGCCGCAGCTGGAGGAGGCCTCCCGCACGCTCGGCGCTGGATTCTGGCGCACGCTGCGGCACGTCGTGCTGCCGCTCTCGGTGCCCGGCATCGTCGCCGGCGCCACCCTGGTGTTCGTGCTCTCGGTGAGCTCCTTCATCACCCCCCGCTTCATCGGCGGTTCGCAGATCCCCGTGTTCGCGCAGACGATCTACGTCGACGCGACCACCAACCTCGACTGGGCGTTCGCGGCGGCGCAGGCCGTGCTGCTGTTCGCGGGCGTGATGCTCGTGCTCGCAGCCACGTCCCGGCTCGGGAAGCAGAAGGTGTGACTATGGTCCGTTCCGTCCCGCTCCTCGGCCGTATCCTCGCGATCCTCCTCGGCGTCATCGTGACGCTGTACATGCTCGTCCCGTTGTTCGTCGTCGCCGGCGCCTCGGTGGGAGAAAACCGGTTCCTCACGTTCCCCGGACAGGGCTTCACGCTCGACTGGTACGTGGAGGCCCTCACCTCCGACACATACCTGGAACCGTTCCGCCTGAGCCTCGTGGTGGGGGTGACGGTCGCGATCCTCGCCGCCTCCATCGGCACCGCGGCCGCCCTGGCGCTGACGCGGTTCCGCGTTCCGGGAGGGGCGGCGATCCAGGCGCTGCTGATGTCGCCGCTGACGATCCCCACGATCATCCTCGCGATCGGCGCCCTCTCCATCGCTTCCCTCACGATCGGCTCCCCCAACGTGGGCGTGCTCATCGCGATCCATGTGGTCATCGCGATCCCCTACGTCATGCGCACCGTGACCGGCGTGATGACCCGTGCCGACCACTTCACCGAGGAGGCGGCGCGCACCCTCGGCGCCGGCACCTGGAACCGCTACCGCCTCGTGGTGCTGCCCATCGCGCGTCCCGGCATCGCGGCCGGAGCGTTCTTCGCTTTCAACATCTCGTTCGACGATGCGGTCATAGCCCTCTTCCTGCGCACCCCGCAGCTGGAGACCCTGCCCATCGCCATCTACGGCCAGCTGGAGTTCAGCACGTCCCCCACCGTGGCGGCCGTCTCGACCCTCATGGTCCTGCTCACCGTCGTCCTCATGATCGTCCTCGAACGCATCATCGGCCTGGGAAGGTTGTTCGTCTGATGACAACGCTCACCATCACTGCTCTCACCAAGGACTTCAAGGGGACGAAGGTGCTCAAGGGCATCGACCTCTCGATGCGGTCCGGCGAGTTCGTCTCGCTCCTGGGCCCGTCGGGCTGCGGGAAGACGACGCTCCTCCGCTGCATCGCCGGGCTCGAGTCGCCTACGAGCGGCACGATCGAGATCGCGGGGCAGGACGTCACGAAGCTGCCGCCCGAGAAGCGTCACCTCGGCATGATGTTCCAGAGCTACGCGCTCTTCCCGCACATGAGCGTCGCCGAGAACGTGCGCTTCGGGCTGCGGATGTCGGGCGAGAAGTCGAAGGCCGAGCAGAAGGAGCTCGCCGTCCGGGCGCTGGAGCGTGTGCAGATGGGCCACCTCGCCGATCGCATGCCCGCGCAGCTCTCCGGCGGACAGCAGCAGCGCGTCGCCCTGGCCCGCGCCATCGCGTTTGAGCCGCGCGTGCTCCTGCTCGACGAGCCGCTGTCGAACCTCGATGCGCGTCTGCGCGAGGACATGCAGGTCGAGCTCAAGGAACTGCACCGTACGCTCGGTCTCACGACGGTGTTCGTCACGCACGACCAGGAGGAGGCGATGAGCCTCTCCGACCGCATCGTGCTCATGAACGGCGGGATCATCGAACAGGAGGGCGCGCCGGCGGAGCTGTACAGCGCCCCGCTCACCCCGTTCGCCGCGGACTTCATCGGTGCCGCGAACCTCCTCCCCGCCACGCGCTCCGGCGCGGTAGCGACCCTCGAGGGCACCGCCGTGCAGGTCCCGCTCACGGGCGCCGGGTCGGACGGCTCGGGCGAGGTCGTGCTCCGGCAGGAGGATCTGCATCTGTCGCCCGCGGCGGGGCCGGGTGCCCCCGTCCCGGTCGAGGTCGTCGCGCACGTCTACCGCGGTGCCGACGTCGTCTACATCGTCGAGCTCGCCGGGCGCCGCCTCCGTGTGGTCCGTCCCCGGCACGAGGACCCACTCCCTGAGGGCCCGGCCGGCCTCGGCTGGCGCGACGGCGCCGTCCTTTGGATCCCCGCCGCCTGAGCCGCCCGGCACACGTGCTTCCGAGGGCTCAGGCTCCCCGGCGGGTCAGCACGAGACGGAGGGTCACCGCGAGGACCGTCGACACCGCGATCCAGCCGAGGGCCGTGCCCACGGCTGTGAAGAACGAGGCCTGATCGGTGGCGCCGGCGAGGTTCCCGTAGTTGATCGCGGCGTGGGCTCCGATGGCCACCGTGAGTCCGGCGAGCGCGACGAGCGGGCGGGACCAGGCGCGACGGGCATCCAGCGCGAGGCCGAGCGCCGCCCCGGTCCAGACGGTGAGAGCGGCATGCGTGGGGAAGGTGAGCGTGCGGACGATCCACGTCACCACGCCGTAGCCGACATCGTTCGCCGCGATGTCAGCCGCGATGGCGGAGGCGTCCTCCACCGCCGCGAAGCCCACGCCGACCAGCGCCCCGGCCATCGCGCCGAAGAGTACGCCGCGGCGCCCGACGCGCCGGGCGAGCACGAGGATGAGCAGCACCCCGAGACCCTTCCCGAGCTCCTCCACGATGGGCGTCAGCACCCACGTCGAGGGGATCGCCTCGCGCAGGATGCCCTGATCGTCGACGTACAGAGCCTGCTCGGAAGACCACGCGCCGAGCCCGGTGGCGATGAGCACAGCAGCACCGGCGCCCCAGGCCGGCGCCAGCATGGAGGACGTCCAGGAGCGCGAGACCCGCGGAGCGATCCAGCGCGCGGCGAACATCGTCACCGCCGCCGCGGGGAGGACGGCCACGAGACACAGGAGGAAGACGGGGCCGGACTCGACGGTGAACAGCAATATCGCCAGAGCCAGCGGGATGAGGAACACCGAGAGCACCACGGAGCGGCGCCCCCAGAACGGGACGGTTTCGGAGGGAGCGAGCGCGGAATGCACGCCCCGATCCTTCCAGACCGATGCCGCGACTCTCCTGGGCGCAGCCGCACTTCCGCACGAGGTCGCAGGTTCTCCCGGCAATCCGTGCGACCTCGGTGCGAATCTGCGACCGCGTGCCGGGCCTCAGGCCTCGCGGGAGAACGTGATGTGGGTCACGCCGGACTCCGCGACCTCGGAGGTCACGCGATAGCCGGCCTCGAGGCCGCGCAGGTCGTCCCACAGACGGATCCCGCTGCCGGTGAGGATCGGGGTGATGCCCACGTGCAGGTCGTCGACGAGCCCCGCGCGCAGGAACTCCCGGACCGTGGTCGCCCCGCCGCCGACACGGATGTCACTCCCTCCGGCCACCGCCACCGCCTCCCGCAGCGCCTCCTCGGGGGTCGCGGAGAGGAAGCGGAAGCTCGTGCCGTTCGCGAACTCGATCGGCGGGCGCGGGGTGTGGGTGAGGACGAACACCGGAACCTCGAACGGCGGCTCCTCACCCCACCAGCCGCGCCAGTCCGGGTCGTCCGGGTTCGCGTGGAGGCCGAACATCCCGGCGCCCATGATCTCGGCACCGATGCCCTGGAAGTACTGTGCCGCGTACTTCTCGTCCACCCCGGTCGTGCCGGCGCCGCTGGTGTCGTGGAAGACGCGCTCCTGGAAGGTGCGGGTCGCGGTGTAGGCGGCGGTGAGTCGTCCCCAGTCCTCGCCGAACGGGTTCTCCGGGGTCTGATCGGTCGTCGTGGCGAAGCCGTCGAGAGTGATGTTGAGGTCGACGCGCACGCGGGTCATGGTGCCTCCGAAGCGGTGGGGACGGGCACCGGTCGGCGCGCCGTCCCCAGCGTCGGGCGTTCCACGGCCGCTGTCAAGAGCGGACCGCCGTACCGGACTCCCGCGGATCAGGCCTTGGGGTCGTCCGAAAGCGCCATGTGGATGATCGGATAGGGACGACCGTCACCGTCGAGCGCGCTCCGGCCCACCTCCACGAAGCCTCGGCTGCGGTAGAACCCGCGCGCGCCCGGGTTGTCCTCGTTCACATCGACCCTGGCCACGCCCTGGTGGACGACGACCTCGGCGAGCAGGGCAGAGCCCACACCGCGTCCGCGAACGGCATCGGAGACGAACAGCATCTCCAGCCCGTCGTCGTGGACGCCGGCGAACCCGACCGGAACCCCGTCCTGCTCGGCGACGGTGAGGGTCACCGCGGGGAAGTAATCGGACGCGAGGTGCGATTCGATCCGGGCGAAGTCGGTCTCCTCCAGGAAGTCATGGGTGGCGCGAACGGCGCTGCGCCAGATCTCGACGAGTTCCGCGTACTCCTCTTCCCCCCGGCACGGCCGGATGGTGAGCGGGGAACTGCCTGCGGACATGCCTCCGACACTATCGGTCGGACCGCCGTACCGGATCAGACCACGGGGTCGCCCTGGACCGGACCCTCCGTGTTGGGCTTCCACCCGAGGGCCGGCGCCACGTGCTCCGCGAACGCCTCGAGCACGTGGAGGTTGTACTCCGGCCCGAGCTGGTTCGGGATCGTCAGCATGAGGGTGTCCGCGGCCATGACGGCCTCGTCCTGCCGGAGCTGCTCGATGAGCACATCGGGCTCCGCGGCGTAGGTCTTGCCGAACGTGGAGCGGAACCCGTCGATGATGCCGATCTGGTCGCCGTTCTCCTCGCTGCGCAGCCCGAAGTAGGCGCGGTCCATGTCCGACACGAGCGGGAACACGCTCCGGCTGACCGACACCCGAGGCGTCCCGGTGTGGCCGGCCTCACGGTAGGCGGAGCGGAAGAGCTCGATCTGCTCGCGCTGCAGCTCGTGGAAGGGCTGACCGGTGGCCTCCGTCACGAGCGTCGAGCTCATCATGTTGAGCCCCTTGCGGCCGGTCTCCTCGGCCGTCGCGCGCGAACCCGAGCCCCACCAGATGTGGTCGCGCAGCGTGGGCGACTGCGGTTCGATCGCGAGGTACTGTCCCGCACCCACCATCCGGGGGTCGCCGGGAGCGAGTCGCTCGCCGTCGATGGCGCGGAGGAAGATCTCGAACTTCTCCCGTGCGAGCACGCTGCCTCGCTCCGGGTCCTCCTCGTCGCGGAAGCCGAAGGTCTCGTAGCCGCGCAGCGCCGTCTCGGGTGACCCGCGGCTCACGCCGAGCGCGATACGGCCGTCGGCGATGAGGTCGAGTGCGGCCGCCTCCTCGGCGAACTGGAACGGGTTCTCGTACCGCATGTCGATCACGCCGGTGCCGACCTCGATGCGCTCGGTGCGCGCGGCCATGGCCGTCAGCAGCGGCATCGGGGACGCCGCCTGGCGTGCCCAGTGGTGCACGCGGACGTAGGCGCCGTTGACGCCGAGCTCGTCGGCGCCCTCCGCGATCTCGATGGTCTGCTTCAGCATGTCGCCCGCCGTGCGGGTGGCCGAGCCGGGCACGTCGGCGTAGTGACCGAACGAGAGGAATCCGAAAGCCTTCATGGTGTATTCGAACGCATGGAAGCCGGGACTATTCCCCCGGGAGCAGGAAGCCGTCGAGGACGAGCCCGCGGATGCGCGGCTCGAGCTCCGCCCACAGCTGCGCGAACGGCACCTCGAAGAGGTCCGCGAGGGCGGGGGCGATCTGCAGCACCTGGAGCTCGCCGTCGCACGCGCCGACGAAGCCGGCGAGCGCGGGGTCCACCGCGACGGTGCGCGCGAACCCGCCGCCCTGACGCAGCTCGATCACGCTCGGGTCGTCGTTACCGGGGAGAAGGTGGCGCGCCTCGGTGACGTCCGGAGCCACGACGAGGGTGTCGGGCAGCCCTGCGGCGAGCGCATCGTGGGCCGCGAGCCCGAGGCCGAGCGCCGCGCCCACGTTCGCCACGGGCTGCGTCACCCGCTCCGATCGCCGCAGCGGCTCCCCCCGCCCGCGGCGGAGCAGCACATAGCCGAAGCCGATCGCGGTCACGCCGCGCGCCGCGAAGTCGTCGAGCCACGCGGTCAGCAGCGGAGTGAAGGCGGCATCGCGCGGCGTGATGCCGCCGTCCCTGATCCACAGCTCGGCATAGGCGAGAGGGGACAGCTCCTCCCGCTCCACGACCCACAGGTCGAGGTCGGCGGGCACCCACGCGTCCAGCCGCGCGAGGCCGGTGATGCCCGTCCGCGACTCCCAGTTGCCCAGCAGCTGCGCGATGCCGCCCGGGGTGAGGTGCGCCGGTGCCGTGCGCACGAACTGCTCGACCAGTGCGTCGCCGACCAGACCGCCGTCGCGATACTCGTAGGCGGGCACCCCCGCCGTGCGCGGGGTGATCACGAACGGCGGGTTCGAGACGATGAGGTCGAACGCCTCCCCGGCGACCGGCTCAAACATGCTCCCGTGACGGAACTCGATGTTCGTGACCCCGTTCAGTTGCGCGTTCAGCGCGGCGTAGGCGAGGGCGCGGCGGGAGACGTCGGTGGCCACGACCCGGCCGGCGCGTCGTGCCACGAGGAGCGCCTGGATGCCGCAGCCCGTGCCGAGGTCGAGGGCACGATCCACCGCGAGCGGGACGACCGTCTCAGCGAGCGTGCGGGAGGCTCCGCCCACACCGAGGACGTGGTCGGCGGGCAGCGGGCCGTCGAGGGCGACCTCGTCCAGGTCGCTGGCGATCCACCATTCCCCGACTCCGTCCTCGTCGACGAACGACTGCGGGCGCAGCAGCGCGCTCGGCGTCACGGTGTCGGCGTCGGTCGTCGCCAGCCCCAGAGCCTCCAGCCCGTCCACGCCGAGCGTCGGCAGTGCGCGCTCCACGGCCGCGCGCGGCTGGGGAAGGCCGAGCACCAGGAGGCGTCCGAGGGTCGCGAGGACCCCCTCATCCTCGGCGATCGCCCGAAGGATGGGCTCGCGCAGACCACGGGCGAGTGCATCATCCGCCTCCTCGCCCCAGAGACGTCGCAGCGGCTCGGATCGGAGATCGGCGGCATCGAGATCCGCGGCGAACGCAGCGCTGCGGAGCGGGTCGGGGCGGGGGGCGGGGGTGTCGGACACGGCCGTCACTCTACGCGTCTTCAGGGTTCTCCTCCGTCCGGCCTCCTAGAATCGCAGGGTCAGTACTCACGATCCGCCTCTCCCCGGCGTTCGAGGAAGACCTTCATGACCGCGATCACTCCCCCGACGGGCCTCCGCGCGCGTGCGCGCCGGCTCGCGGCGTTCGTGGTGGCCGCCGGCGTCTGCGCGGTGGGTGTCGCCGGTCCCGCGATGGCGGCCGACCAGCCCGCCGCGGACGACGACCACCGTGTCGAACTGCACGTCACGGCGGGTCTACGCGGCACCGTCGCGCCGGGCACGTCGACGTCGGCCGTGGTCACGATCGAGAACGAGACCGAGGCGGAGCTCTCCGCGGGTCGCGTCGAGATCGAGCTCGGGAGCACGCCACTGACCGACGACGATGCCGTGACCGAATGGCTGGACGAGGGACAGGCCGCCGGTTCCTTCCTCTCCCTCGGCGAAGAGGCCACCAAGCCGGCGGAGGCGGGCGGATCCGCCACCACCACCGTGTTCGTGCCGCAGGAGACGCTGAAGCCGTTGAAACCGGGGGTGTACCCGCTGCGGGCCGCCCTGAGCGATGCCGGTACGGAGGACGCCGAGGGGGAGCGCACCACCACCTGGGACACCAGCGCGACGAGCGTCCTCGTGGTCAGCTCCAGCCCGACCAGTCCGGTCGGCGTCCTCGTGCCCATCACCGCCACCCCGGCCGGCGGTGCCCTCCTGAGCGCTGACGAGCTCACGGAGCTGACCGCCCCGGACGGCGACCTCACCGCGCAGCTCGACGGCGTCGCCGGGACGACGGCTGTGCTCGCGGTCGATCCCGCCATCCTCACCTCGATCCGCGCACTGGGCACCGCGGCTCCCTCCACGGCGAGCGACTGGCTGCAGAGGCTCGACGAACTCCCCAACGCCCGCTTCGCCCTGCAGTTCGGCGATGCCGACCTCACGGTGCAGGCGCAGGCCGGTCTGCCCGAGGCGCTGGCGCCGCTGCCGCTGACCTCGCTGCTCGATCCCGCGGCCTTCCCGCAGCAGCGCGCCGTGACACCGACGAACACCCCCGCCGCCACCACCGACCCCTCGGCGACGCCGACCGACGGGCCCGCGCTTCCCACCGACGACGAGCTCACGGAGATCGACGGCGCGGTCCCGGGAATCGTCTGGCCGGAGAGCGACCTCACGCAGGCTGACCTCGCGTCGTTCACCGGCTACCTGGGGGGCACCGCCACGACGGTCGTGTCGTCCGAGACGGTCGGCGGTCAGAGTGCGGCTCATGCGACGGCGGGCGGACAGAACCTGCTCGTCACCGACGCGGCCACGTCGGCGGCCCTCTCCGCAGCGGCGACCGAATCCGCCTCGGCTCCCCGCCAGGGGTTGCTGGCAGAGGCGGCAGCCCGGCTCTTCCTCGCCGGTGCCCGGGCGCCTGGCGCTCCGCTCCTCATCGGCCTGGAGCGCGACGAGAGTCGTCCCGCAGAGGCCCTTCGTGACGCGATCTCCACCGCGGACTCCATCGGCTTCGAGCTCTCGGCGGTGCGGGCGGCCCCTGCCGTCGCGGTGACACTGCCGGAGACGGCCGCGGCGACCCGGGCGTCCGACCTCACGAACCTCCTCGCCGATGAGCGCTCCCTCACCGCTTTCGCGACCATCCTCAGTGACCCCCTCGTGCTGCTGAGCCCGGAGCGGATCCGGATCCTGCGCACCATCGCGGTCGGTTCCTCCGCGGAAGCCTTCACCGAGAAGGTCGCGGCCCATCGCGCGCGCACCACCGAGACGCTCGGCGCCGTCAGCATCCCCGACTCCAGCACCATCCAGCTCCTCACGGCCAACGCCGACCTCCCCATCGCCGTGCGCAACGACCTCCCGTGGCCGGTGACGGTGCGGTTGTACGCGTCCCCCACCGATCCGCGCCTCGAAGTGACACCCGTGATCGACGTCGCCGTACAGGCGAGCTCGACCACGAGGGCGAAGGTGCCGGTGTCGGCCCGTGTCGGCAGCGGCGAGCTCGACCTGCGCCTCAGCCTCACCAGCCCGACCGGAGTGCCGATCCAGTCGGAGCAGACCATCCGGGTCGCGGTGCGCGCGGAATGGGAGACCATCGGTCTCATCGTCTTCGGCGGCCTCGCCGTGCTCCTCATCGCCCTCGGGGTGGTGCGCACGGTGCGCCGGAAGCGTCGGGAGGCCATCGAGGAGCAGGCCGTGGAGGCCGCCGTCGAGGAACTGATCGAGGAGAAGGAAGCGGAAGCCGCGGTGCAGGAGCGCCCCGACGGCCCGGATGCCCCTCCCACGAAGGAGTCGCGTGACTAGTCTCGGGCGCGCCAGCGCCATCATCGGCGCGGGCACCCTGGTCTCCCGCGTGACCGGGCTGCTGCGCAGTATCGTCCTCGTCGCGGTGATCGGCTCGTTCAAGTCGGGCCCGGCCGATGCCTTCGCCGCGGCGAACACGCTCCCGAACAGCGTCTTCTCCCTCATCTCCGTCGGCATCCTCACCGCGGTGATCGTGCCGCAGATCGTCAAGGCCACCGCCGACGCCGACGGGGGCAACGCGTTCATCTCGAAGCTCTTCACCCTCGGGACGGTCGTGCTCGTCGCCGTCACGGCTCTCGCCACGATCGCAGCGCCCTGGCTCGTGCAGATCGTGGCAGGCGGGCTCTCCTCGACGACCCAGGCGCTCGCGACCGCGCTCGCGTACTGGTGTCTCCCGCAGATCCTCTTCTACGGTCTGTACGCCCTGTTGGGCGAAGCCCTGAACGCGCGGCGCATCTTCGGTCCGTTCACCTGGGCGCCGGTCGTCAACAACATCGTCTCGATCATCGGATTCCTGATCCTGGGATGGGCGTTCTCGCCGGTGTCCCGCGACTCCGCCGACTGGACGCCGGAGATGATCGCCCTGCTCGGCGGCACGGCGACCCTCGGCATCGCCGTGCAGGCGCTCGTCCTGCTGCTTTTCTGGCGTCGGACGGGCCTCTCGCTCCGCCCCGATTTCCAGTGGCGGGGCGTCGGCCTCGGCAACGTGGGAAAGCTCGCGGGATGGACCTTCCTGATGGCGTTCGCCTCACTGTCCGCCGGCGTGCTGCAGGGCAACATCGTCAGCAACGCCTCGGAGTCGGGCGCCTCGCTCGCCGTGACCACGAACGCCTGGCTCATCTTCATGCTCCCCTACTCGGTCATCGTGCTGTCGATCGGGACCCCGTACTTCACGCAGATCAGCGAGCACGCCGCCGCCGGGCGGCACGACGAGGTCCGTGGAGACATCTCGCGCAGCATCCGCACGCTGCTGTTCTTCATCGTCGCCGCCGTCGCCGCGGTGGCCGCCGCGGCGATCCCCGCCTCCCGTGTCTTCACCGAGAGTGCTTCCGACGCCGAGGGGGCGGCCGTCGTCCTCCTCTGCTACCTGGTCAGCCTGATCCCCCTCACGATCCTGTTCATCGTGCAGCGCACTTTCTACGCGTACGACGACACGCGCACGCCCTTCTGGTTCACGATCTTCCAGTGCGCGCTGATCGTCGTGACCGCGCTGGGAGCCGTCGCCCTGCTGTCGGCGGAGGTCATCGACCTCACGCAGCTGGCCGCCGCCGTGGCTCTGGGGCAGTCCATCGCCAGCACGCTGCAGACGATCGTCGCCACCTGGCTGCTGCATCGCAAGATCGGCGTCATCGGAATCCTGTCCTGGCTGCGTGCGCTCGCGCTGTTCGCGGTCGCCGCGATCCCGGCGGGGCTCGCCGGATGGGGAACGTTCCTCCTGATCGGGGGGACGACCGGATGGGCCACGTCCGGAGTCATCCCCGGCGCCCTGGCGACCGCCGTCGTCGGCCTCGTCGTCGTGATCGTCTACGTCGCGATCCTCGCGGTCTTCCGCGCCCCGGAGCTGAAGGCCGCCGGCGGGCTCGTCCGCCGCTTCCTGCCCGGCCGCTGACGTGGGAATGCCCCGCGGTTACCATGGGTTGAAGCAGTCGGACGTCTTTCGACGGCACCGCCTTTCTAACGGAGATCACATGCGTCAGGTCATCATCATCGGCTCCGGCCCCGCCGGATTCACGGCTGCCATCTACGCGGCGCGCGCGAACCTGGAGCCGCTCCTCATCGCGAGCTCCGTCGAGGTCGGCGGCGAGCTCATGAACACGACCGAGGTGGAGAACTACCCCGGCTTCCCGGAGGGCATCCAGGGCCCTGAGCTCATGGCGAAGTTCCAGGAGCAGGCCGAGAAGTTCGGCACCGAGGTGCTCTACGACGACGTCACGGAGCTCGATGTCGCCGGTCCCGTCAAGAAGGTCACCCTCGGTTCGGGTGCCACCCACGAGGCCAAGACGATCATCTACGCGACCGGTTCCGCCTACCGCAAGCTCGGCATCGAGGGCGAGGAGCGTCTCTCCGGCTTCGGCGTCTCCTGGTGCGCCACCTGCGACGGCTTCTTCTTCCGTCAGAAGACGATCGCCGTCGTCGGCGGCGGCGACTCGGCGATGGAGGAGGCCACCTTCCTCACGCGTTTCGCGGACAAGGTGTACGTCATCCACCGCAAGGACTCCCTCCGCGCCTCGAAGATCATGCAGGAGCGCGCCTTCGCGAACGAGAAGATCGAGTTCGTGTGGAACAGCGAGGTCGTCGAGATCCTGGGCGACACCGCCGTCTCCGGCGTGCAGCTGCGTTCCACGGAGGACGGGTCGCTGCGCGACCTTCCTCTCGACGGCCTGTTCATCGCGATCGGCAACGACCCGCGCACGCACCTCGTGCACGAGAAGCTCGAGCTCACGCCCGAAGGGACGATCTGGGTCGACGGACGCTCCTCGCGGACGTCGGTCCCCGGTGTCTTCGCCGCCGGTGACGTGATCGACCCCACCTACCGCCAGGCCATCACCGCCGCCGGGACGGGCACGATCGCGGCTCTCGACGCCGAGCACTTCCTCGCCGACCTCGAGGACGCGTCCGTCGAGGTCCCCGCAGCCGAGGCCGCCGAGGTCATCACGGCCTGACCAGGGCCGGGAACACTTTCCCCCCGCCCGTTGTTGCAACAGGCGAACCTCGAACAAGGAGAACTCTGATGAGTGCAAAGGCAACGAGCCAGGCGACCTGGGAGCAGGACGTGCTGCAGGCCGATGGTCCCGTGCTGGTGGACTTCTGGGCCGAGTGGTGCGGTCCGTGTCGTATGGTCGCGCCGGTGCTGGACGAGATCCAGTCCGACAACCCCGACAAGATCACCATCCTCAAGCTCAACGTGGACGAGAACCCGGAGCTGGCCATGAAGTACCAGATCACGTCGATCCCGGCGATGAAGGTCTTCCAGGGCGGAGAGGTCAAGACGACGATCATCGGCGCCAAGCCGAAGTTCGCTCTCGAGCAGGATCTCGCCGCTTTCCTCGGCTGATCCCCACGACCACGAGAAGGGCCGCGCCTCCGGGCGCGGCCCTTCTCGCATGCTCGGCCAGCCCAGGGTGATCAGCGCTTGTCGTACACGTCCACCGGCTCGAGCCCGCGTGCTGCCCGCGCCCTGTCGACGATCTCCTGGATGACAGCGGTCTTCGCTGCGTTGTAGGAGGAGTTCCGCTCCTCCGCCGCCCGCGCTGCGTCGTGCTTGACGCGTTCGTATCGCTCCGCATCGTCCGGGTGCGCGCACAACCAGTCCCGCAGCAGGCGCTGTGGCACGTCATCCCATTCGGTTGCCGTGAAGAAGTGTGCGATGGCGAGGCGCTCCCCGGCCGCCTCCATGATCATCACCGGATGAGTGCGGATTCCGCTGCCGGTGCGCCAGGCGGTCGCCTCCAGTTCGGACCGGTGGGCGTCGAACTCCCCTCGCGTCTGCACGCGCACCGCCAGGTCGACGATCGGTTTCGCGCTCATCCCGGGAATGGCCGTCGAACCGATGTGCTCGACGAACCAGCCGTCCGCCCCGGCAGCGCGGATCGATGCCGCGAACTCCTCGAATCGCTGCGGCCACGACGGGTCGTAGGGAACGAGGAGCATCGGTCGTCAGGAGGCGTCGGCGATGCGAGGGTCCCAGCGACGATGGCGCTGCTTCTCGTCCAGGAGTCCCCAGACGGCTGGTGTGAGCTCCGGGTACTCCAGGGCGATCTGGCGCAGCACGCGGTAATGCCGCGCGGCGTTGGGACGTACCCCGTCGTTCGCGGCGATGTTGTCGGCGCGCAGCAGGTAGACGACGAGTTCGTCGACACTGGGCAGCTCCTCCATGAACTCCCAGGGGTCCTCACCGCCGAGCAGGCGCTCCTGGACGAGGACGGCGAGTTCGTCCGAGGCCTCGGCGCGCAGCACTTCCAGGCTGGCGCGACGGGGGACGGACTCGGTCATCCCTCCAGCCTACGCGCGTGCGCGACGGGGTCGGCGCTCCACCTTCGCATCCTCGCTCATGTCCTCGAGCTCGCGGCCCTTGGTCTCCGGCACCTTGAAGAACACGAAGAAGAACGACAGCAGCGCGAAGAACGCGTAGAAGCCGTACGCGAAGGTGAGGCCGATCTCGGCGAACGCCGGGAACGTCGTCGAGATGAAGAAGTTCGCCACCCACTGCGCCGCGGCGGCCACGGCCAGGGCACCGGCACGGATCGAGTTCGGGAAGATCTCGCCCAGGAGGACCCACACGAGCGGTCCCCAGCTCGCACCGAAGAACACCACGAAGCCGTTGGCGCAGACGAGGGCGACGGTGGCCCAGGGGTCGGGAAGCGTCGCGGTGCCCGAGGCGTCCAGCGTGCCGAACGAGAAGGCGAGCGCCATGAGTCCGAGGGTCACCGTCATGCCGACGGAGCCGACGAGCAGCATGATCCGGCGACCGATCCGGTCGACGAGCAGGATCGCGACGATCGTGACGACGATGTTGGTCACAGAGGTGATGACGGAGGTCAGGAGAGCGCTGGACTCGTCGAATCCGACCGACTGCCACAGTGTCGTGGAGTAGTAGAAGATCACGTTGATGCCGACGAACTGCTGGAACACCGACAGCAGGATGCCGACCCAGACGATCGGCTTGAGGCCGAGACGGCTGCCTCGCAGGTCTCGCAGCGACTCGGAGCGCTCCGTGTCGATCGTGCCCGTGATCTCCTTGATCTTCGCCTCGGTGTCGATCGTCCCCGTGACGGTCTGGAGCACTTCCGCGGCACGCTTCACTTCCCCCTTGCGCACCAGGTAGCGCGGGGATTCCGGCAGCCGGAGCGACATCAACCCGTAGACGAGGGCGGGGATGGCCGCGACCATGAACATCCATCGCCAGGCGGTCAGGCCCCAGAGCGGCTGGTCGGCCTCCCCCGCGATGCCGGCGAGCAGGGCGTCCGACAGCAGGGCGGCGAAGATGCCGAGGACGATGGCGAGCTGCTGCAACGAGCCCAGACGACCGCGGATCGCCGCGGGAGACACCTCCGCGATGTAGGCGGGGGCGATCACCGAAGCCGCGCCGACGCCGAGGCCGCCGATCACACGCCAGACGATGAGGTCGACGACGCTGAACGCGAGTCCGGAGCCGATCGCCGAGACGAAGAACATCGCCGCGGCGACAACCATCACCGGGATGCGTCCGAACTTGTTCGACACCGGGCCGGCGAACCAGGCGCCGACCGCACAGCCGATCAGGGCGGAGGAGACAGCGAAGCCCTTGAGACCCGTGCCGAGGTCGAACCCTGAGACATCTCCCGCCAGGGCATCGACAGCACCGTTGATCACCGCGGTGTCGAATCCGAAGAGGAATCCGCCCAGAGCCGCCGCAATACTGACGGCGATCACGCGACGCTTGATACTCGCTGGATCAGCTGGTCTGGACATGACATCCCCCTCGCATCGACAAGATGACGCGAGTCTATGTCACCCCCGACCAGGGGCGGGGTCAGCGCGCGGAGCCGTACCCTTCTTCGCCGAGCTCCTCGAGAATGCGGTTCAGGTCCTGGATCGATGCGAAATCGATCGTGACCTGGCCTTTCCGAGCTCCCAGTGCGATCCGGACGCGGGTGTTGAGCCGGTCCCCCAGCTTGCCGGCGACCTCATCCAGGTACGCCCGCCGTGCCCCGGGCGTGGGCTTGGGAGTCTTCCCTGCGGAGGGCTGCGACTTGGCCGCCTCTTCCGTGGCACGGACGGAGAGGTCCTCGTTGACGACCTTGTCCGCCAGGCGCTGCATGGCCTCCGGCGAGTCCACGCTCAGGATCGCGCGTGCGTGTCCGGCGGTCAGGACACCGGCGGCCACCCGCTGCTGCACGGGGACAGGAAGCTTGAGCAGGCGGATGGTGTTGCTGATCTGCGGCCGGGAACGACCGATGCGCGTGGCGAGCTCCTCCTGCGTGATGCCGAAATCGTCGAGGAGCTGCTGGTAGGCCGATGCCTCTTCCAACGGGTTCAGCTCCGAGCGGTGGAGGTTCTCCAGGAGCGCGTCCCGCAGCAGGTCCTCATCGGCGGTATCCCGGACGATGGCCGGGATCGACTCGAGTCCGGCCTCGCGGGCAGCCCGCGTGCGCCGCTCCCCCATGATGAGTTCGTACTCGCCGTCGCTGTTCTTCCGGACCACCACCGGCTGCAGCACGCCGAACTCGCGGACGCTGTGCACGAGCTCCGCGAGGTCCTCCGGGTTGAAGTGCGTGCGCGGCTGGCGGGGGTTGGGGACGATCGCCTGCGGGTCGACCTGGATCAGGTGGATCCCGGGCACCGCCTCGAGCTCAGCCTCGGGTGCCGCGTCGGTGTTCGCGGAGGGAGCCTCGGGTGCCGGAGCGATCTTCGCGCCCGGGAAGAACACGTCGACAGGACGTTCGGCCTGGTCCGCCGTCGGGATGAGGGCGCCGATGCCGCGGCCGAGTCCAGTGCGCTTCGCCATTATTTCTCCTTGCTCTGCGTCTGTCGCGACGCGATCTCGACGGCGGCCTCACGGTAGGCGATCGCTCCGGCGGACTGACCGTCGTAGGCGATGACCGTCTGGCCGAAACTGGGGGCTTCCGATACGCGTACGGACCGCGGAATCACGGTGTCCAACACCTGTGACGGGAAGTGCGAGCGCACTTCCTCCGCAACCTGCTGCGCCAGACGCGTCCGCCCGTCGAACATCGTCAGGAGGATCGTCGAGAGATGGAGGCTCGGATTCAGGTGCTTCTGGATCATCTGGATGCTGCCGAGCAGCTGGCTCAGGCCTTCCAGGGCGTAGTACTCGCACTGGATCGGGATGAAGACCTCGTTCGCCGCGGTGAACGCGTTGATCGTGAGGAGTCCGAGCGATGGGGGGCAATCGATGATGACGAAGTCGACAGGGTTCTCGACGAGGTAGTCCTCCAGAGCACGGCGAAGTCGGTGCTCCCGGGCGACCTGTGCGACGAGTTCGATCTCGGCACCCGCGAGGTGGATGGTGCTCGGCGCACAGAAGAGATTGGGGCTCTCCGGACTGGGCTGCACGATCTCCGCGAGCGGGAACTCGTCGATGAGGACGTCATAGACGCTCGGTGTGTCGGCATTGTGCGGCACCCCGAGCGCCGTGGAGGCGTTCCCCTGAGGGTCCAGGTCGATGACGATCACCTTCGCACCCAGACCTGCCAATGCCGAAGCGATATTGACGGCGCTCGTGGTCTTACCCACGCCACCCTTCTGGTTCGAGACCGTCAGGATTCGCGTGTCTCCCCCGAACTCCACGGTGACTGCTTCGAGCGCGCGGCGACGAACGGAGAGATCCGCGATTTCTCGCGCGAGGGGGGTGTCCATCCCGAACGATTCGTTCGACGATGCCTTCTCGGACTGTTTCACGTGAAACATCCACTCCTTTCGGGGCCGCGTTCCACTCTAATCGCAGCGACCGACGTCGGATCACAGGCACGACCGGGCGGCAGAGATGCTTCCCGTCCGCGCACTTCCGCATACACGCGGACAGTCAGCTCCGGTGAGGTTCGTTTCACGCGAAACGACGGCTTCAGCACGGCCCGCTGAACGCGGCTTTCGTCACCGGTGGCTTCGCGCAACTCCATCGACGAAAGGCGAAGGGACGCCCCCAGCGCTGACACCGGGGTCCCCTGCTGAGACGGATGTCTGAATCACGCGACTGGGGTCCCTACCGCTCCACCGAAGCGTGCTCGCGAGCCGACCTCGTGCCCCTCCTCGATGAGAGCGCCTGGCGGTCTGGCGTAGCTTCTTCGCGTCGTCCGGTTCGACGCCACATTTCTCGAGGCCCAGTCCCGCGCTCGCAAACCTCCGCCTCCCCACCTCACTCGGGTACCTTGTCGCAGCTTCCCACGCGGGGTGCCTGCCGCGGTCAGGCGAACTCGCGACCGCATCCTTCTGGATAACCCCTGCCTACACCCGCGAGCCACCGCTCTGCCGGGCACCTCCCCCGCAGAGCACGCGGATCCTTCACGCGTGCACCCTCCGCCGGGAGGACGCCAGCGTCGCGCGGCACCGATCCGGTCCGCTCGCGCCCCGTGCTCCGTATGACAGCGCAACAGGCGCGTCGCGTCGTTCTGGCCCCTCCATGACCTGCCTGCCCGCACAACTCGCGGAGCATCACACCGCTGCCTCCTCCAGCGTCCGAGCCGGCAGGTGGACGAGGGATCGCGCCGCATGGGGGCACCGACCCCCAATCTGGCCCGTCCCATCGCCCTTTGCGACGGCTCGTCTCCCGTGAATCCGCCGCCCGATCGCGGTCTGTTTCACGTGAAACACAACCCGTCCTGACCTGTTCACATCCGTTCACCATCTCGGGCACGCACAGCAGCACGTGTTTCCAGCCGCTGTTCGGGTCGCCCCACGACGACGGAGCACACCTGGGAGCAGTTCTGGCGCGGAGGGACTTCCCTTCACGGCGACGCCCATCGAACGACGTGGCGTCGCCCATCCACGCACACCACTCGGCATGCGTGCTCGAAGTGTGTGGAACGACCGTCGCTCAAGAGCCATCTGCGTCACGCGAGCGGTAGCCCCACGGTGGCGGCAGGGCACGTTCATACCCGACCTCGCGCGAACGCCGCACACAGCTCCCACTCCCCTTCCTGTGCACACCGTCCATAGCGAGGATCAGAGCTCGCAGCAGGTCCGCCGCGGACCGCTATAGAGAGGAGGCACCGCGGCACGTCTGCCACAGCGGCGCCCGGTCACACCGTTGCCCACTCCTCCGCGGGAAGGCCGATCACCGGGGCCGGCCCGCTCTTCGAGGGACACCGTTGAGCATCAAGGCCAGCCCCGGTTGTCCGGAGTCATTCCCCGGACGAAACACCAGACGAGGCATGAGCGCCTCTGCCGCAGCGGCCAAAAGCTCCAAAGCCCAGTCCCGCGTCAAGGCACTCACCGGCCCCCTCCACACATGGACACGCACCATCCAACGCCAGGCCTGCACCGGTTACACCCCGTCTCCCGCCGACGACATTCGAGACGAGGCACGAGGGATCCGATAGCGCCGCAGAAAGGTTCAGAGGCCACTCCTCCGAAGAAGGCCACTCACCGGGTGCCTTTACACGTCGACACACCATCGAGCGCCAGGGCCGGACCCCGTTGCCCCGAGTCGTCATTGACCAGGCACGGGACGAAGTATCGCGCCGCCTCCCCCGCCGCAGAACCCGGCGACACCATCACACTTTCCCACAAGAATGCCGCCCGCCGGCTCCAGTCCAGGCTTCGAGGCACACCCCGAACGTCACTGACAGGACTGGTGGCACCATGTCCGTCTCAGACGGCGGAGGAAACGAGGCACCGAGGCACCCCCTGCGGTAGCTTCACCGAGCGGATGACCTTCTTGCCTGTCGACACCCCCGCGGGGGACCTCCACTGCCGCAACGACCTGCAGGAGCCAGCGGCACGACCCAGTCGGCTCTGACGAGGGCTCCCCCCGACGACCGATGACACGTTCGCCCCGTGCCGCGCTCACCGTCACTACACTCTGCGCACGCACTGAAGATCGGTGCCCCTCAGCGGCAGGACGGCACTCGGGCACCGTGGGAGCCACCCGAGAAACCGACTGTTTCACGTGAAACACTCATTCAAGATCGCTACGACTGAGGGATACCTCCTCCACCTCCGAATGCGCCATGGCAAACGGTCGGAGATGGTCAGCGGACGACGTACGCCGCGTGCGATAACTCGTCGAAGCGAATCCCGCGACGTTTCACGTGAAACGGTTGTGTGTCTGATGTGGCCACGCCGACCACGATCCCACCTCCTGCGTCTGACTCACGGGAGGTTTTGCGATCCGCAGCCCACCACGCCGCACCGTGAAGACAGCACCCCCGCCCGCTGACCCACCAGCACGGGCAGGTGCCAGTGTCGAGCAGAAGGGCACTCAACGAGCAGTGCGTCCAATGACCTCGCAGGAGAGCATCGCTTTTGACCTACGAACTGCCCGGGGCAGCGCCCCACGCTCCTTGGCTCGATCGGTGGATGCCCCACCGGTCTCCACACGCGCTTTCAAAAAGGACTCGGGGACGTTGATTAGTACGCCCGTCCACAGCTCCGATGCCAGGGAGTTGTGTGGCGGCGCCTGCCCATTCCCTCCTCCGAGGCCTGCCTCCGGAGACGTGATACTCGCCTCTGACCGCCTCGGTGAAGATGCTCCCGCGATGGATGAACCTTACGCCGCCGAACCCAGCGCTCCCGACAACCGTGTCAGACAGAGGTCGGTCGCCGATTCAGGTTCACCGTAACTGGAGCAACCAGGACACCGGCGTCGCCGAAGCACCCAGTGAACGCGATTCCCGACTCAGCGCCTTCGGAGTCGAGAGTAGCGTCCTACCGCACTGCACCGAGACTCGTTGTTGTTTCACGTGAAACATGGCCTGTCCGGGCGAACCTCATGCGTGAGCCGACACTACCTTTTCGGATCAGCCGATCAAGAGGTAGTGCCCACCAAAGAAGGCCACTCTGACGGCAGAGTTTCACGTGAAACGACAATGCCCTCAGCGCACGTGGGCACGGACGACCCGGGTCGTCTCGGGAAGCAGTCCCTCGCCCAGAACCTCGACGCGAACGTCGGAGAGTGTGAACTTCGCGATCTGCTTCCGCGCCGCCTCGATCTCGTTCGCGGCGTTCATGCCCTTCAAGAGGGCGAGTTCACCACCATCGCGCACCAGCGGAGCCGTCAGTGGAATCAAGGTACGCAGCGCGCTCACCGCGCGAGCCGTGACGACGTCGAAGGCACCCTTCGCACGGACGTCCTCCGCACGCGCACGGAGGATGGTGACGTTCGAGAGCTCGAGATCGTTCACCTGCTCCGTCAACCAGTTGATCCGACGCTCCATCGGCTCGACCAGTGTCCACGACACATCGGGGCGGGCGATGGCGAGCACCAGACCGGGCAGCCCGGCACCAGACCCGATGTCCGCCACGGAACCATGGAAGAGCGGTGCGGCGATCGCGCTGTTCAGGATGTGACGGGTCCACAGGCGGGGCAGTTCGAGCGGCCCGATCAGACCCCGCTCCTCCCCCTCACGGGCGAGGGAGTCCGTGAACCGCCGAGCGATCTCCAGGCGGTCTCCGAAAAGATCGGCAGCGACAGCCGGCTCCTGCTCGACGGTCTTCTCGCCGGAATCGTTCGTCTCAGACACCCGCCCGTACTCGCCTTCGGTACGTCAGTGACGACGCAGGACCGTGTGACGGTCCGCGCCCTCGCCGTACGACTCGGAGACGAGCCCTCGCTCGGCAGCGATGTCGTGGACCAGCTTGCGCTCGTAGCTCGACATCGCCGGCAGCGACGCCTGCGACGAGCCCTCATCGAGCTTGGCGGCCGCCGCCTCGACCAGGGTCACGAGCTGCCGGCGGCGCGTGTCGCGGGATCCTCCGATGTCGAGGATGAGACGCGAGAACGAGCCGGTCTTGTTCTGCACGGCGAGACGTGTGAGCTCCTGCAGCGCCTGCACCGTGTCCGGAGCGGAGAGCAGCGCGAGGCCGTCACCCTCGGCCTCGACCGAGACGTAGGCACGCCCCTGCCGGACATCGAGGTTCAGGTCGCCGTCGATGTCGGCGATGTCGAGCAGCTCCTCGAGGTAATCCGCGGCGACATCGCCTTCGTTCTCGAGCTGCGCCACAGTGGGCTCGGTGCTCCCGGTGACGACCTCACTCATGACGCGTTCCCCTTCTTCTTCGCGCGCTTCTTCCCTACCGGCTGCTGTCGCTTCGGTGCCTCGGCCTTCGCCTTCTCCGCCTGCTCCAGCAGACGCTGCTGCTCTGCCTCGTACACCGACATCGGCACGACCTTGCCCGAGGAATCGATGGCCTTGCCCTTACGCGCCAGACGCTCTTCGCGCGCCTTCGCCGCCTCCGAGCCCGGGGTGGGCATCTCACGGATGACGAGGAACTGCTGGCCCATGGTCCAGAGGTTCGAGATGAACCAGTACACGACGACACCGAGCGGGAAGAAGACACCGGAGAAGATGAAGCCCAGCGGCAGCACATAGAGCATGATCTTCTGCATCTGGTACGCCTGGCCGGTCTTGGCCTCCGGCGAGAGGTTCTTCGAGATGATCTGCAGCTGGGTGAAGAACTGCGACGCGATCATCAGGACGACCAGGGTGACGAGGATGATGATCGCCGTGACGTTCTGCGCATCGATGGCGTTGCCCAGCGTCTCGTGCAGCGAAGCGACGCCGAAGAGCTTCGCGTCGTAGAACTCCTTCGTGAGCTCCGGGCTCAGCAGGCCGACGCCACCCACGTTGTCGCGGGCGTGCTTGCTGACGTCGCTCAGCACGCTGTAGAGCGAGAAGAAGATCGGCATCTGCACGAGCAGCGGCAGACAGCTCGACATCGGCGTCGTGCCGTGCTTCTTGTACAGCGCCATCGTCTCGCGGCTCATCGCCTCACGAGAGAGCTGATCCTTCTTGCCGCGGTACTTCTCCTGAACTTTCCGCAGTTCAGGAGCGATTTCCATCATCTTGCGCTGGCTCTTGATCTGCTTCACGAACAGCGGGATGAGCGCTGCACGGACCACGATCACGAGGCCGACGATCGAGAGGACCCAGGTGATGCCCGAGGCCGCAGGAAGACCGACGGCGGTCAGCAGCCAATGCCAGGCGACGAGGATGAGCTCGACGACCCACTTCAGCGGCCACAGGATCGTGCCGAGCAGGTCGAATCCGCCGGATGCCGGCTCCGGGCTGGGGGTGGCACTGGCGAACAGAAGGTCAAGACCCACCGATCAGTCCTTTCGGGAGGGGACGACGAAACCGTGTGCGGTCAGGTCGTAGCGGAAGTGTCGGTGCGGTGTGACGTCGTCGACGCCTCCGCGAGACCAGGGATTGCAGCGGAGGATGCGCCACGCCGAGAGCAGAGCCCCCCGCACGGCGCCGTGCTGCTGCACCGCACCTACAGCGTAGGCGGAACAGGAGGGGTAGTACGCACACACGTCCCCGTACATCGGCGAGACCACCTTGCGGTACCCCGCCAGGAAGGCGAGCACGGCGTTGCGCGGCAGGAGCGGGATGCTGCGAAGCACGTCGCGCCCGTGCATCTCCCCCGTCCCCACCGACGAGGCCGGCAACGCGGTCATGAGGCGGCCTCGGCCTGTGCGAGCCGCGCCAGGCAACGATGCACATCGCTGCGAAGCTCCGCGTAGGAGGCGGTCGCGGACGCAGGAAGGGCACGGATGACGACATCCGTGCCCTGAGGAACACGCGGGAGCGCCTCCGCACAGACGGCTTTGAGTCGCCGACGGACGGTGTTGCGCACCACGGCCGTGCCCACCTGCTTGCTGATGATGAAGCCGAACCGCGCGGCCCTGCTCTCGCCCGTCGCCAGCATGGAGGTGAGGACGCGGGCCCCGCCACAACGCGATCCGCGTCGAACGACCAGTCGGTAGTCGCTCCCGCGGGTCAAACGGAACGGGCGGGCGAGCACAGCTGATTACGCGGAGAGCTCGGTACGGCCCTTCGCGCGGCGTGCCGAGAGGATGGCACGGCCGGCGCGGGTACGCATGCGGGCACGGAAGCCGTGCTTCTTGGCGCGACGACGGTTGTTGGGCTGGAAGGTGCGCTTGCTCATGAGATCACTCCGGGAATGCTGTCACCGGATTCACTTCGACCGGAGACATAGGGAACTGCCAAACAGGCATAAGTCAACCGACTAAGGGTACGTCTTGGCGGCGGACAGGGCAAATCTGCGACCTGTACCGCTTGTCATCCCATGCGTACCGCACAGCCATTATCCACAAGCCGAACGCATCCGCCACATCCAACACGCCCGCGTGTTTTCAAGGGCAGGTTGCCGTTCCGAGCCGGTGTGACTACCGTGGCATCCGAAGTTATCCACAGGGGAACGGCACGTCGACCCCGACCCGATCCGTCGTCCGGAGCACCATGTCCTCACCAGCCCAGCCCGAAGTCCCGATCTGGACCACGGTGCAGGAGCTGCTGGAAGCCGACGATCGGGTCACGCCGCAGCTCCAGGGCTTCCTGAGCCTCGCGGTGCCGGCCGGGGTGATGTCGGCGACCCTGTACCTCGAGGTGCCGAACGACCTCACCGCCGCCCAGATCAACAAGCGCCTCCGCCTGCCCATCATGGAGGCCCTCGCTCACGTCGGCGAAGAGGTCACGTCCTACCGGGTGGTCGTGAACCACGAACTCGCGGACCAGCCCACGGCCCCCATCGCGGTCGCCGACTTCGGTCGCCAGGAGCCGGTGCGCGCCGAGTCGCCGATGGAGCAGCCGACGGCGCTGCGCCACGAGTCCCGTCTCAACCCGAAGTACACCTTCGACAACTTCGTGATCGGCCAGTCCAACCGGTTCGCCCACGCGGCCGCCGTGGCCGTGGCCGAGGCTCCGGCCAAGGCCTACAACCCGCTCTTCATCTACGGCGACTCCGGACTGGGCAAGACACACCTCCTCCACGCCATCGGTGACTACGCGCAGTCCCTCTATGCCGGGGTGAAGGTGCGGTACGTGTCGAGCGAGGAGTTCACGAACGACTTCATCAACTCCATCGCCAACAACCGCGGCGCCGCGTTCCAAGCGCGGTACCGCGACGTGGACATCCTCCTCATCGACGACATCCAGTTCCTCCAGGGACGGGCGGAGACGCAGGAGGCGTTCTTCCACACGTTCAACACGCTGCACGACCACAACAAGCAGGTCGTCATCACCAGCGATGTCGCACCGAAGCACCTGACCGGCTTCGAGGACCGCATGCGCAGCCGGTTCGAGTGGGGCCTCATCACCGACGTGCAGGCGCCCGACCTCGAGACCCGTATCGCCATCCTGCGGAAGAAGGCGCAGAGCGAGGCCCTCCACATCCCGGACGAGGTGCTCGAGTACATCGCCACGGTCGTGTCCTCGAACATCCGCGAGCTGGAGGGTGCACTCATCCGCGTCTCCGCGTTCGCGAGCCTGAACCGCTCTGCCCTCGACATCTCCCTGGCTCAGACCGTGCTGCGGGACATCATCGACACGGCCGAGGACAACATCATCTCGCCGACCGACATCATCACCGCGACCGCGCAGTACTTCAAGCTCACCGTCGACGACCTCTACGGCTCCAGCCGTTCGCAGCAGATCGCCACCGCACGGCAGATCGCCATGTACCTCTGCCGTGAGCGCACCAGCCTCTCCCTCCCGAAGATCGGTCAGCTCTTCGGCAACCGGGACCACACGACGGTCATGTACGCCTACAAGAAGATCAGCGAACTCATGAAGGAGCGTCGCTCGATCTACAACCAGGTGACCGAGATCACCACGCAGCTCGGTCGTCGCTGACGACCTGCACCCACGAGAGGGACGCCGCATCCGACACGGGACGGCGTCCCTCTCGGCGTTTCGGCGACATGCACCCGCCGGATAGATGCGTCTATGCACATGTGGATAACTTGTGGATGAACGTGGAACGCGCCGTCTCGAATGTGGGGCGATCGGGGAAACCTGTGGATAACCCTGGGACGGCGAAACGACGACCGACCCCTGTCCACCCGCGGATTCCTCAGGGTCTCCACAAGTGACACGTGTGTAGTTCCCTACTCGCGCCTGCTTTCCACCGACTTATCCACAGTATCCACAGGTGTTAACACCGTTAAGGAGTTAAGTCATTCAGGGTGCGATCCGATCACCAGACGGTGGGGAGAACCGGCGGCGGCATGACAAGTCCTCCGGCGTAGGGAACCGCAGGACTGTGGGGCTAGCATGGGATTCCCTGCAGTGGCAGGACCCGACGACGACCCGTCATGTTCGACGACAAGGGAGCACCCGTGAGGTTTCAGGTCAACCGCGATGTCTTCAGCGAGGCTGTGTCCTTCGTCGTCAAGCTGCTGCCCCAGCGCAATCCACAGCCGATCCTCGCCGGTGTCCTTATCGAGGCGGACGGCTCCGGACTCACGCTCTCGGCCTTCGACTACGAAGCATCCGCACGGACGACCATCGAGGCGACGGTCGAGACACCGGGCACGATCCTCGTCCACGGGCGGCTGCTCTCTGACATCGCGAGCCGCCTCCCGAACGCTCCCATCGAGATCGCCGTCGAGGATGACGGCGGAATCGCCGTGACCTGTGGCTCGGCTCGCTTCACCCTCGCGGCCATGCCGGTCGAGGAATACCCGTCCATTCCCGAGGTGTCCGGATCCTCCGGCGTCGTCCCGGCCGACGATTTCGGCACGGCGATCGCGCAGGTGGGCTTCGCCGCGTCCCGTGACGACGTGACTCCCGTGCTGACGGGTGTCCAGCTCGAGGTCACCGGCCAGACGCTCAGCCTCGTCGCCACCGACCGCTATCGGGTCTCGCTCCGCGACGTGCCCTGGGACGGCGAGGCCGTCGAGGCCACCGCACTCGTTCCCGCCCGCACCCTCGTCGAGGTCGGCAAGACGTTCGGTCACGCCGGCACGATCCAGATCGCCTTCTCGGGTGCCGGGGATCGCGAGATCATCGCGTTCACCGCCGGCAACAAGACCGTGACGTCGCTGCTCATCAAAGGCAACTTTCCCCCGGTCCGCCGCCTCTTCCCCGAGCAGACCGACCACTACGCCGTCGTCAACACGGCCGATCTCATCGAGGCCGTCCGCCGTGTCTCCCTCGTGCTCGACCGCGCGGCGCCACTGCGTTTCACGTTCTCGACCGACAGCGTCACGATGGATGCATCGGGCAGCGAGCACGCCCGCGCGTCCGAGTCGGTCGACGCGATCCTCTCCGGCGGCGACGAGGTGACGCTGGGTCTCAACCCGCAGTACCTCATCGAAGCCCTCGGTGCGGTCAAGAGCGAGTTCGTGCGGGTGACCTTCACCTCCAGCGACAACGCCAACAAGCTGAGCCCGGTCCTCATCACCAGTCAGACGTCGGTCGACCAGGCCGGTCTGGACTCGTTCAAGTACCTCCTCCAGCCCAACCTCCTCCTGCGCTGAGCACCCCCGGCCCCGAGGGAGTGTCCGACCCGGAAGGTAGGCTGGCTCCGTGATTGTGGAGCATCTCAGCCTGGTCGATTTCCGCAATTACGCGACCGCGGAACTCGCCTTGCACCGCGGGCCGAACGTCCTCGTCGGGCGGAACGGCCAGGGCAAGACGAACCTCGCGGAGGCGGTGGTGTTCCTCGCGACGCTGGGATCGCATCGGGTGTCCTCGGACGCGCCGATGGTGCGGGACGGGCAGGAGTTCGCCGTCATCCGGGCCCGGCTCGCGCACGGTGAGCGACGCGTGCTCGTCGAGGTGCAGCTCAATCGCCAGGGTTCGAACAAGGCACGGATCAACGGCTCCCCGTCGAAGACGAACGAGCTCCCCCGCTACGCACATGTCGTGCTGTTCGCGCCGGAGGATCTCCAGATCGTGCGGGGCGACCCCTCGGCCCGCCGCCGGTTCGCCGACCAGCTCCTCATCCAGCGCACCCCGCGACTCGCCGCCGTGCTGGGTGACTACGACCGCGTGCTCAAGCAGCGCAACGCCCTGCTCAAGTCGGCGAGGGCACGGGGCATCCGCGGTGAAGCGCTGAGCACCCTCGACGTCTGGGACGACAAGCTCGTCTCCCTCGGATCCGAGATCATCACGGCACGGCAGCGGCTGGCGTCCGATCTGCAGCAGCCCGTCGCCGATGCATACGCGGCGATCGCCGGCGCGGACCACCGTCCCCGGCTCGACTGGGTGCTGTCGGTCGCCGGCAGCGATCCCGAGGATGACGACGACCGCGATGACGCGGACGGTGCCGCTCCCATCGACGACGTGCGCGGGGACGCCCGTCGCATCGCCGAGATGTTCCGCGCCTCTCTCGCGGCGAAACGCTCGAACGAACTCGATCGCGGCCTCACCCTCACCGGACCCCATCGGGACGACCTGGTGCTGCGGGTCCGGGACCTGCCGGTGAAGGGGTACGCCTCCCACGGCGAGTCCTGGTCGGTCGCACTCGCCCTGCGACTAGCGTCCGCCGAGCTGCTCCGCAGCGAGTCCCCGGCCGGCGACCCGGTACTGATCCTCGACGACGTCTTCGCGGAGCTGGACGCCGATCGGCGGCAGCGGCTCGCCGCGCTCACCGCGGGCTACGAGCAGGTGGTGGTCACGGCAGCGGTGGAGGAGGATATCCCCGACGTGCTCCATGCTCACGTCGTCCGCATCACGGCGGGGACCATCACCGATGAGCGGCACCGGCTGCAGGGAGAGGGCGGTGCGCCGAATGACTGACGTGGTCACCGACAGCGCGGCCTCGGCGGAGGCTCCCGAGACCGTCGCCACCTACCTGCGACTGCGGGGACTCAAGCCGAGCGCCAAGAACTGGCAGCGCAAAAGGCGGATCTCCGTCGACGACGACAACGCGCCGTTCACCCCCGGCCGTGATCCGGGAAGCCTCGGCGCCGTCCTCGACACGCTCAGCCGCGAATCCGGATGGGAGACGACGCTCGCCCGGGAGGACCTCGTCCGCCAGTGGGCTGACCTCGCCGGGGCGGACACCGCGAAGCACTCGGAGCCGGTGTCTCTCGAGCGCGGACTGCTCACCGTCAAGTGCGATTCCACCGCGTGGGCGAAGAACCTCCAGTTCATGCGCGCGACGATCCTCACGGAGATCGGACGACGGTACCCGGAGGCGGGAGTGGAGAACCTCCGCTTCATCGGACCGGACGTCCCCTCGTGGAAATGGGGTCCCAGAGCCGTTCCAGGGCGGGGCCCGCGCGATACCTACGGGTAGGGCACCATGCAAGGGGTCCGAAACGCTCAGAGGGCCACACGCGGCCGTTGAGCGGCATTTCGACTCGAAACCCGGCTAGAATGGGAGTTCGAGATATCGATCTGGAGAATGCCCTCTGATGACGCCTGAATCCCCTGCTGACGAGACGGAACCGAACAACGACGCTTCGTCGGGCTCACAGGCCGGAGGATCGGCGGCACCCGCACCGAAGAAGCAGCAGCCCGGTGAGTACGGCGCCGACTCGATCCAGATCCTCGAAGGACTCGAAGCGGTCCGCAAGCGACCCGGCATGTACATCGGCTCGACCGGTCCCCGCGGACTGCACCACCTCGTCTACGAGATCGTCGACAACTCGGTGGATGAAGCGCTGGCCGGGTATGCCGACACGATCTTCGTCACCCTCCTCGCCGACGGCGGCGTGCGCGTGGTCGACAACGGTCGCGGTATCCCCGTCGACCCGCACTCGTCGGACCCCTCGAAGTCGACCGTCGAGGTCGTGCTCACGATCCTGCACGCGGGCGGCAAGTTCGGTGGCGGCGCCTACGCCGTCTCCGGCGGTCTGCACGGCGTCGGATCCTCGGTGGTGAACGCCCTGTCGACCCGCTTCGACGTGGAGGTCAAGCAGAAGGGCTTCGTCTGGCGGCACAGCTTCGCCGACGGCGGCGTCCCGCAGCAGAAGCTCGAGAAGGGCGAGGCCACCGAGGAGACCGGGACCAGCATCACGTTCTGGCCGGACGCGGAGATCTTCCAGGAGACCGTCGAGTTCGACTACGACACGCTCCGCACCCGGTTCCAGCAGATGGCGTTCCTCAACAAGGGACTGCGCATCGAGCTCTCCGACGAGCGGCCGGAGTCGGCGTACGAGACCGAGGAAGAGGGCCAGGCGGTCACGAAGCAGCCGGGCGACGTCTTCTTCTACGAGCGCGGTCTCGTCGACTACGTCGAGTACCTGAACAAGGTGCGCCACGCCGAGGTCGTCAACGAGGAGATCATCGCCTTCGAGTCCGAGGACACGGCGCGCAAGATCTCGCTCGAGGTCGCGATGCAGTGGACGACGTCGTACACGGAGAACGTGTTCACCTACGCCAACACCATCAACACGCACGAGGGTGGCACGCACGAGGAGGGCTTCCGGGCGGCGCTCACCACGCTCGTCAACCGCTATGCCCGTGCGAACAACCTCCTCAAGGAGAAGGACGACAACCTCTCCGGAGACGACGTGCGCGAGGGGCTGACCGCCGTCATCTCGATCAAGCTCGGCGAGCCCCAGTTCGAGGGTCAGACCAAGACGAAGCTCGGCAACACCGAGGCGAAGGCCTTCGTGCAGAAGGTCGTCGGCGATCAGCTCGGCGACTGGTTCGAGCGCAACCCGAACCAGGCGAAGAACGTCATCCGCAAGGCCATCGACGCGGCGACGGCACGCCTCGCCGCGCGCAAGGCACGCGAGACCGCGCGTCGCAAGAGCGTGTTCGAATCCGCGGCGATGCCCGACAAGCTCAAGGACTGCACGAGCAAGGACCCGTCGATCAGCGAGATCTTCCTCGTGGAGGGCGACTCGGCCGGCGGTTCGGCCGTGCAGGGTCGGGACCCGCACACCCAGGCGATCCTGGCGCTACGCGGCAAGATCCTCAACGTCGAGCGCGCGCGTCTCGACAAGGCGCTCGGCAACAAGGAAGTCCAGGCGATGATCCAGGCCTTCGGCACGGGCATCGGCGAGGAGTTCGACATCGAGAAGGCGCGGTATCACAAGATCGTGCTGATGGCCGATGCCGACGTCGACGGTCAGCACATCACCACCCTGCTGCTCACCCTGCTGTTCCGCTACATGCGCGGACTCATCGAGGCCGGCTTCGTGTACCTCGCGATGCCGCCGCTCTACCGCCTCAAGTGGTCGAACGCGGCACACGAGTACGTGTTCAGCGACGCCGAGCGCGATGCGCTGCTGGCCTACGGCCTGGAGAACGGCAAGCGCATCCCCAAGGACGCGGGCATCCAGCGCTACAAGGGTCTCGGCGAGATGAACGCCAAGGAACTGTGGGAGACCACGATGGACCACACCACCCGGACGCTTCGTCAGGTGACCATCGAGGACGCCGCCGCCGCGGACGAGATCTTCAGCGTGCTGATGGGCGAGGACGTGGAATCGCGTCGGAGCTTCATCCAGCGCAACGCCAAGGACGTCCGGTTCCTCGACATCTGATCACCGCGGGGTCCCTGAGTCCGTCGAACGGGACCCGCTGCTCCGACCAGCTCAGCCCACCAGGAAAGACACATGACTGACGAAGAACGCCCCGACATCACCGAGGGTCACGAGCACGGCAAGATCGACCAGGTCGATCTGCAGTCGGAGATGCAGCGCAGCTATCTCGACTACGCCATGGCGGTCATCGTCGGCCGCGCCCTCCCCGACGTCCGCGATGGCCTCAAGCCGGTGCACCGCCGTGTCATCTACGGCATGTACGACGGTGGGTTCCGCCCCGACAAGTCGTTCTCCAAGTGCGCCCGCGTCGTCGGCGAGGTCATGGGTCAGTACCACCCGCACGGCGACTCGGCGATCTACGACGCCCTCGTCCGTCTGGTGCAGCCCTGGTCGCTCCGGTACCCGCTCGCCCTCGGCCAGGGGAACTTCGGCTCCCCGGGCAACATGGGTGCCGCAGCCCCGCGATACACCGAGACGAAGATGGCTCAGCTCGCGCTCGAGATGGTGCGCGACATCGAGGAAGACACCGTCGACTTCACCGACAACTACGACGGTCAGACGCAGGAGCCCACGGTCCTGCCCGCCCGCTTCCCGAACCTGCTCGTCAACGGCTCGGTCGGCATCGCGGTCGGGATGGCGACCAACATCCCGCCGCACAATCTGCGCGAGGTGTCCGACGCGGCGCTCTGGGCTCTCGACAACCCCGGGGTCTCGCGCGAGGAACTGCTCGAGGGTCTGATCCAGCGCATTCCGGGCCCGGACTTCCCGACCGGCGCGCAGATCCTCGGCACCAAGGGCATCCATGAGGCGTACCGCACGGGTCGCGGCTCGATCACGATGCGCGCAGTCGTCAACGTGGAGGAGATCCAGGGTCGCACCTGCCTCGTCATCACCGAGCTGCCCTACCAGGTCAACCCCGACAACGTGGCGGTGAAGATCGGCGACCTCGCCCGTGACGGCAAGATCACCGGCATCGCCGACATCCGTGACGAGTCGTCGGACCGCACCGGTCAGCGCCTGGTCGTGGTGCTCAAGCGCGATGCGGTCGCGAAGGTCGTGCTGAACAACCTGTACAAGCACACGCAGCTGCAGGAGAACTTCGGCGCGAACATGCTCGCGATCGTCGACGGTGTCCCCCGGACGCTCGCGATCGACGGCTTCATCTCGCACTGGATCGCTCACCAGATCGATGTGATCGTCCGACGCACGGAGTTCCGCCTCCGCGAAGCCGAGAAGCGCATGCACATCCTGCGCGGCTACCTGAAGGCGCTCGACGCGCTCGACGAGGTCATCGCCCTGATCCGTCGTTCGCAGACCACCGCGGATGCGAACGAGGGACTGCAGAAGCTCCTCGACATCGACGAGATCCAGGCCGACGCGATCCTGCAGATGCAGCTGCGTCGACTCGCCGCTCTCGAGCGTCAGAAGATCATCGATCAGGCCAACGAGCTCGAGGCTCAGATCACCGACTACAAGGCGATCCTGGCCGACGAGGGCCGCCAGCGCTCGATCATCCGCGAGGAGTTGACGGGCATCGTCGAGCGGTTCGGCGACGAGCGGCGGACGCACATCCTGCACGGCTTCGACGGCGACGTGTCGATGGAAGACCTCATCGCCGAGGAGGAGATGGTCGTCACCGTCACGCGCGAGGGCTACATCAAGCGCACGCGCAGCGACAACTACCGCTCGCAGCACCGCGGCGGCAAGGGTGTCAAGGGCGCCCAGCTGCGCGCGGACGACATCGTCGAGCACTTCTTCGTCACGACGACGCATCACTGGCTGCTGTTCTTCACCGACAAGGGCCGGGTCTACCGCGCGAAGACGTACGAGGTGCCGGAAGCAGGGCGCGACGCGAAGGGCACCCATGTCGCGAACCTCCTCGCGCTGCAGCCGGACGAGAGCATCGCGCAGGTCCTCGACATCCGCGACTACGCGGTGGCGGACTACCTCGTCCTCGCCACGCGCGAGGGCCTGGTCAAGAAGACCCGTCTGGACAACTACGACACGAACCGCCAGGGCGGCGTGATCGCGATCCGTCTGAACGACGAGGACGAGCTGGTCAGCGCCCTCCTCGTCAACGCCGAGGACGACATCCTGCTCATCAGCCGCCGGGGCATGTCGGTGCGATTCCAGGCGACCGACGAGGCGTTGCGCCCCATGGGCCGTGCCACCGCCGGGGTGAAGGGCATGAAGTTCCGTGAGGGTGACAGCCTGCTGTCCGCCTCCGTCGCCGCACCCGGGAAGTACGTCTTCGTGGTCACCGACGGGGGCTATGCGAAGCGCACCGCCGTCGAGGAATACCGCGTCCAGGGGCGTGGCGGATACGGCATCAAGGTCGCCAAGTTGAACGACGATCGGGGCACTCTCGCGGGTGGTCTGATCGTGTCCGAGGACGACGAGGTCTTGGTGGTTCTGTCCAGCGGCAAGGTGGTACGCTCTGCCGTGGCCGAGGTCCCCGCCAAGGGTCGCGACACCATGGGAGTGGTGTTCGCCCGCACGACGGAGGCCGACCGCATCCTCGCCATCGCCCGGAACGGCGAACGTGGTCTCACCGAAGAGGAGACCGAGCCGGATGCCGACGCCGAGGCCCCCCAGACGACTGAGACACCCGAGGATACAGACGCATGAGCACAGTGGCTGACAAGCTGGCGAAGAAGTCGACACGCAAGACCGGTGGCAAGCAGGTCCGGCTGCGGCTCGTCTACGTCGACTTCTGGTCCGCGGTGAAGCTCTCGTTCCTGGGAGCGGTCGCTCTGGCCGTCGTCACGATGGTGTCGTTCTTCCTGATCTTCCTCGTGCTGCAGGCGACCGGCATCATGTCCACGGCCGACGAGTTCGTGCGGAGCTTCACCGACGGCGCGATCCCGCTGTCCGAGCTCGTGGGGCTGCCGCAGGTCATGGCGTTCGCGGCGGTTGTCGCGATCCTCAACCTCATCGTGTTCACGGTGCTCGGCGCCGTCGTCGCGGGCATCTACAACCTGGCCGTGAAGGTCACGGGCGGGTTGCTCGTCGGCTTCATGTCGAACTGAGCCCCCGAGACCCCGTCTTTCCGCCGAAACCCCGGCCTGCGCACCGATGCAGGCCGGGGTTTCGGTGATAGCGCGGGGTCTCGGCGGGTGGGGTAGGGAAAACCCGTACGGGAGTGTCCGGTTGACTCGGTGGGCGAGGTCCGGCGGCGGCCCTACCGTGGAAGCATGACCACACAGACTGCGACCCCGGGCACCGCGCCGGCGGTGAAGCCGCCGTTGCGCATCCCGCTCACGATCCTGCATCTCGCCGGTGTCGGGGTGATCGGGGGCGCCATCTTCGGCATGCTCGGCGGGCTCCTCGGCACCGGACTCGGCCTCCTCTTCGTCTTCGGCGTCGGCATCGTGGTGCTCGTGGGCCTCGTGTACGCGCTCTTCGGCGTCGGCTGGTTCGAGATCGCTCGCGTCGCCGCCCTGTACCGGGTACCGAACGCCCCGCTGCGGCTCCAGCCGCGGGACCGTCCCGGCTTCGGCGGCTGGCTCCGCGCGCTCGGGAGGCAGGCGATCGATGGGCGGATGTGGCGTGCGGTGGCGAACTTCGCCATCACCGCGGTCCTCGGCTTCGTGGTGCTCCGACTGTTCTGGGCACTCCTCTGGTCGATGATCATCGCCCTCGCACCGCTGACCTCGGCCGAGACCATCGTCGGCCCCTTCGGTGGCGGGCAGATCCCGGTGTCCTGGGCGCCCGTGATCGGCATCCTCGGCGCACTCGCCTCCGCCGCCGGGATCATCGGCCTCGCGCTCCTGGCCCGGACACTCGCGCTGGCGATCGTCGCCCGGGCTCGTGAGGTCGAGCTCACCGAGCGTGTCCGCGCATCCACCGCCCAGCGTGAGGGTGCCGTCCGTGCGGCCGATGTGGAACGGACGCGGATCGAGCGCGATCTGCACGACGGCGTCCAGCCGCGGCTCGTCTCCGTCGGGATGACCCTCGGGCTCGCCCAGCAGAAGATCGACACCGACCCCGACGCCGCGAAAGAGCTCATCTCCGAGGCCCACACGTCGACGAAGGCCGCCATCACCGAACTGCGGCAGCTCGCCCGCGGGATCCACGCCTCCGTGCTCGACGACCGCGGACTCGACGCCGCGTTGTCCGCGCTCGCCAGCCGCTCCCCCATCCCCGTGCAGTTGGACGTGCGAATGGACCCTTCGACAGGCTCAGGGACCCAGGGTGGCGGGGCAGGGACCCAGGGGTACGGCTCAGGGACCCAGGGTGGCGGCGCCGGAGCAAGCCGGCCGGGACGTGATGCGGAGGCGGCGGTGTACTTCTCCATCGCCGAATCGCTGACCAACGCGGCGAAGCACTCCCGAGCGAGCGAAGCGCGGGTCACCGTCCGGCTCCGCGAGGGAAACGTCCTCTGGGCGCGGGTCGAGGACAACGGCATGGGCGGCGCCCAGGTCATCCCGGGCGGGGGCCTCGACGGCATCGCGAACCGGATCCTCGCCGCGGGCGGGACCTTCCGACTCGACAGCCCCCAGGGCGGTCCGACCAGCCTGGAGGTGAACGTGCCATGCGCATCCTGATCTGCGAGGATTCCGTCCTCCTGCGCGAGGGGCTCGTGCGTCTGCTCGAGGACGCCGGCCACGAGGTGGTCGCGGCCCTCACCGACACGACCGGTCTCCGCGAGGCCGTGACGTCGACGACGCCGGACCTCTGCATCCTCGATGTGCGGCTGCCGCCGACCTTCACGGACGAGGGCATCCGCGCGGCGCTCGATCTGCGGGCGGTGCATCCGTCGCTCGCCATCCTCGTGCTGTCCCAGTATGTGGAGGAGCGCTACGCGTCCGATCTCATCGCCGCGCAGGGCGGTCCGCTCGGCTACCTCCTGAAGGACCGGGTGGCGGATGTCGCCGAGTTCATCGATTCGGTGCAGCGGATCGCCGACGGCGCCACGGTGCTGGACCCGGAGGTCGTGGCCCAGCTCCTGACCCGCCGGAACCGCGACGATCGCATGATGCGGCTCACCGAGCGGGAGCGCACCGTGCTGGCGCTGCTCGCCGAGGGCAAGTCGAACCAGGCGATCGCTGCCCTCCTCTTCCTCTCGGGAGCGAGCGTCGAGAAGCACATCACCTCCATCTTCCAGAAGCTGGGCTTCGAACAGGACGAGTCGGGCAACCGCCGCGTGCTCGCCGCGCTGGCCCACCTCGAGAACACGGGCGGCACGACGCCGCCGAACGGCCAGACAGGAGTCTCACGATGACCACCGAGAACACCGGAGCACAGGGCGGACACACCCCGATCACTCCCCCGCCGCCGCCGTCCGCGGCTTCCCCCACGCCGTCGCCGAGCGCGCCCGGACCGCGGCGTTCATCCGGAGCGACCGCCGTCATGATCGTCACCGCCGTGGTCGGTGGGATCGCCCTGCTCGGAGCCGGAGGCACGGCGGCCGTCGCGGCGACCGGCACCCTTCTATCCTCCAGCCGACCGGATTCGGTGCAGACGGTGGACGTCGACGGCGTCACCGCGATCGATCTCGACGCCGATGCGAGCATGGTCCGCATCGACTTCGGAGATGTGAACGCGGCGGAGCTCTCCGTGACCAACGGTCGAGGTTCGTGGACGTTCGAGCGCGAAGCGGACGAGCTCGTCGTCCGGAGCCCTCGGCCCGCCTTCGGCTGGTGGTTCGGCAACTGGTTCGGTGACGACGAGCGCGCCGTGCTCACCCTTCCGAAGGAGCTCAGCAGCTCGGACCTCGACGCGAGCCTCACGCTCGATGCCGGTGCTCTCGACGTCTCCGGCGAGTTCGGCACCCTCGAGGTGCAGATCAACGCCGGATCCCTCGATGTCTCCGGAGCGGCCTCGGCCGTCGATGTGCAGATGAACGCGGGGCGGGCGGACGTCCTCCTCGACGGCGTCGACCAGGCGGATCTCGGCATCGCCGCAGGTGATCTGACGGTGGAGCTGACCGGCGACGCGCCGACGACGACCACCATCGACGTGAGCGCCGGATCCCTGAACCTGACCCTTCCGGATGTGGAGTACCGGATCAGTCAGGACGTCAATGCGGGGTCGTTCGATGCCCGTGTCGACGAGTCGCCCAGCGCCCGTCGCACGATCGACGTGTCCGTGTCGGCTGGCAGTGTGAACGTCGACCCCGGACGATGAACCGGGCGAGGGCGGGGCTCCGGTGCGGGGCCCCCGCCCTCGATTCGGATTTTCGCCGAAACTCCGGTAAAGTTCTGGAGGTTGACGGGGCTATAGCTCAGGCGGTTAGAGCGCTTCACTGATAATGAAGAGGTCCCAGGTTCAAGTCCTGGTAGCCCCACCCTTTCAATTCAAGAATTCCCTCACGGGGCCTTAGCTCAGTTGGTAGAGCGCCTGCTTTGCAAGCAGGATGTCAGGAGTTCGAATCTCCTAGGCTCCACCATCCTCCCCCCGCCTCACCTCACCCGTCGGTTGCCGTGAGTCCGTGCGGTGCCGTGTTCAGGCGTTCGACCCCGTCCGCGGTCACGACCACGATGTCCTCGATGCGGGCGCCCCACTCTCCCGGGAAGTAGATGCCGGGCTCGATGCTGAAGGCCATGCCCTCTCGGAGCTCGAGGTCGTTGCCGGGGGCGATGTAGGGCTCCTCATGCACCGAGACGCCGATCCCGTGACCCGTGCGGTGCAGGAACGCCTCCCCCAGCCCGGCCTCCGCGAGCACCGAACGGGCGGCCGCGTCGACCTCCGCCGCCGTGACTCCAGGGCGCACCGCATCCACCGCCGCCTGCTGCGCGCGGACGAGGGTGGCGATGCGGTCCGCAGCATCCGGATCAGGCGTTCCGACGACATAGGTCCTCGTGCTGTCCGAGTTGTAACCGCTCGGCACGGCGCCGCCGATGTCGACGACCACCACGTCGCCCTCCTCGATGACCCGGTCGGAGACCTCGTGGTGCGGATCCGCGCCGTTGGGCCCAGAGCCGACGATGACGAACTCGACCGTCCGATGGCCTTCCTCGACGATCGCCGCGGCGATGTCGGCGGCGACCTCCCGCTCGGTGCGCCCCGCGCGCAACCAGGCGGGTACGTGGCGGTGCACGGCATCGATCGCCGCGCCGGCGCGACGCAGCTCGGCGATCTCCTCGTCATCCTTGATCATCCGGCCCTCCCGGAGGACGGGCGTGGCGAGTTCGAGCCGCGCCTGCAGCCGCTCCCCGATCGGCACGACGTGCAGCGCGGGAAGCGCATCCGAGACGCCGACGCGGGAGACGGAGCCCGTCGCCGCGGCCACGAGGGCGTACGGGTCCTCGCCGTCCACCCAGTCGGCGACCGTCAGTCCCAGCTCGCCGATGGCCGTGCTGCGCACCTTGGCGAGCTCCATGCGTGGGACGACCACCGTAGCCGCGCCCCGGGGAGGAAGGACCAGCGCGGTCAGCCGCTCGATGGTGTCGCCCTCGACGCCGAGGAGGTACTGGAGGTCGGGGCCGGGGCCGACGACGATCGCGTCGAAACCGGCAGCATGCGCGAGGTCCTGCGCGCGCTCCAGGCGGCGGGCGTAGACGGCGGCGGAGAAGGGGAGGGTGCTCACAGCCACCACGCTAACGCGAGCGACACCGCTGCGTCAGGCCTTCACCGCGAATCAGCTGATCGCCTGGCGGATGCGCGCGGCGAGGAACTCGAGATCCTTCTCCGTGAGCGCGGTCACTGCGTACGCGGTCGGCCAGACGGTGCCGTCGTCGAGGTGGGAGATCGGCTCGAAGCCGAAGGTTCCGTAGCGGACCTTGAACTTGCTCGCCGGCTGGAAGAAGCACAGCACCTTGCCGTCTCGGCCCCACGCCGGCATGCCGTAGTACGTGCGGGGCACGAGCTCCGGCGCCACCTCGGACACCAGCGCGTGCAGCTTCTCGGCGAGCTGCCTGTCCTCGTCGGTGAGCTTCGCGACGGCTTCCTTGAGATCGGCCTCGCCGGCGGCGCGCAGTTCCTCGGGCGACTTCTTGGCTCGGGAGCGTCGGGTGCGCGCCTCCTTCGCGGCGGCCTGCATGGCCTCGCGCTCCTCGGTGGTGAAGTTCTTCTCGGTGTCGGCCATGATGGTCCTCTCGTGCGGCCTCGATGATGGTCCCAGCGTAGGGACGCCGACCGCTCCCGTGCTTCTCGATTCGTGATCGATCCGCCGGTCCCGTCACGCGGCGGGCGATGGCTCGATACCCGGATAGGGTGTCTCCATGGACCTGCGCGTCGCCGCATACGGGGTCGTCACCGATGAGGGTGGGCGCCTCCTCCTGGCGCGATGGACCGAGGGCCGGCGAGTGGCCTGGACCCTTCCCGGCGGCGGGCTGGAGCCGGGCGAGGCGCCCGAGGATGCCGTGCGCCGGGAGATCCGCGAGGAGACGGGCTACACGGTGAGGGTCGGGTCGCTGCTCGGTATCCATTCCCGTGTCATCCCCGCCGGGCGGCGCGTGCAGAAGTCGTCGGATCCGCTGCACACCCTGCGCATCGTCTACCGGGCGGAGGTATCCGGCGGGAAACTCCGCTGGGAGACGGAGGGATCCACCGATCGCGCGGAATGGTTCCCGCTCCCCGCGGTCGCGGGTTTGCAGCGTGTTCGCCTGGTCGACATCGCGTTGCGGATGGCCGGCATCCTCTAGGAGTCGAGCCGTCAGCGTTCGTCGGGAACCGAGATATCGGCGACGGTGGCGTCGTACGCGGCGATGAGGTCGTCGGCGTCGACGAAGAGGCTGTAGCCGTGCGTGCCGGCGCCCATCGCCACCCGCTGACCGACGATCGATGCGTCGGCGTAGACCGGCCAGTCGGTGGTGCTGCCGATCGGCACGATGGTCCCGCGCTCGTAGCCGGTCGCCGCGAGGGCCAGCTCGGGCTCCGGGAGGCGCAGCTTGTTGACGCCCACGAGGGCGCGCAGCTTGGGCCAGGAGATGGATCGTCCGCCGGGGACGAGAGCGAACAGATACGTGTCGTCCGAGCGCTTCACCACGAGGGTCTTCACGATGCCCGACGGCGGGATGCCGAGGATCTCGGCGGCCTCGACGAGGCTACGCGCCTGCGGCCGCTCGCGGATCTCGATGTCGAGTCCGCGGGCGGCCGCAGCATCCCGCACCCGCGCGTGCGGGTCGGGAGTGGTCACGCGTCGGGAGCCGACAGCGGGTCGTCGGCCACCCACAGCTCGTCGTCGGCCCGCAGCGCCTGCCAGGCGGCGTAGAGCACGCCGACCGCGGCTGCGGCACCCAGGACGATGGCGATGACGGATCCGAGACCAGGACCCTTCTTCTGCGAGACGGCCTTGCGGGCCTTGTACTCGACGCCGTGACGCTTGGCGTTCGCGACGTCCCAGGCGGTCAGCGCGGTGCCGACGACACCGCCGACGATCGGGACGACCTTGTCGTCCACGACGTGCTTGCCGGCCTTCACCGAACGGTCGACGACCGGGGCGACGCGGCGGTTGTAGGTGTCCTGGACGACCGGGACGATCTGCTCGCGATTGAAGTTGCCGAGCTGGCGACCCGCCTCACGAGCGACGTCGGCAGCGTGGCCGACGAGCACCTGCTGGTCTTCCCACAGCTGGTTCGCGTCCTTCTGAAGACGACGAAGCTGCTTCTTCCGCTTGCGGCTGAGGCTCACGATGCTCTCCTGTCCATTGGAGTACGGGTTCCCCATCTTGCCACGAGAGGCTGGATGCGGCGAGGGAATCGCCCGCCCCTTGCATCATCGGCCCCTGCGTTGTACACGCCCGGCCCGCTCACCGGAAGCTCTGCGAGAATGAACGCATGGTTCACGCTTCCCACGTCGCAACTCTGCACACCAACCACGGTGACATCGTCATCAACCTCTTCGGCGACCACGCCCCGAAGACGGTCAAGAACTTCGTCGGCCTCGCCGACGGCTCCCAGGAGTGGACGCACCCCGCCACCGGCAAGCCCGGCGAGGGTCCTCTCTACAAGGACGTCGTCTTCCACCGCATCATCCCGAACTTCATGATCCAGGGCGGCGACCCGCTCGGCCAGGGCGTCGGCGGTCCGGGGTACAACTTCGACGACGAGATCAACAACGAGCTCAACTTCAACGAGCCCTACATCCTCGCGATGGCCAACGCGGGTCTTCGCCGCAACGCCATCACCGGCAAGGTCGAGGGCACGAACGGCTCGCAGTTCTTCATCACGACCGACCCGACGCCGTGGCTGCAGGGCAAGCACACGATCTTCGGCGAGGTCGCCGACGACGCGTCGCGCAAGGTCGTCGACGCGATCTCCGCCGTTCCGACCGCGGCGGGCGATCGCCCGATCGAGCCGGTCGTGCTGCAGTCGATCGACATCGTCGCCGCCTGACGACAGCGACGGCCGATCCGGATGACGACGCCCGAGTTCACGAACAACCGTGAGAACTTCTGCTACCGGCATCCGGATCGGCAGAGCTTCGTGCTCTGCCAGCGGTGCCTTCGGACGATCTGCCCGGAGTGCCAGACGCCTGCCCCGGTCGGCGTCATCTGCCCGGAGTGCATGAACGCGGAGCGCAAGAACCGCACCCCTGCGCAGAAGAAGGCCGCGCGTCGGTGGCGCGGCGGTGGGGCCGCCACCATGGGTGCCGTGCGCAGCGGCAAGCCCGTGGTCACGTACGCGCTGCTCGCGGTGACGTCGTTCATCGGCCTCGTGCAGCTCATCCCCGGGCTCAACGCCCCGATCATCCAGGCCCTCGGCTTCTACGCGCCGTTCCTGTACCCGAACCTCTCCCTCCTGCCGTTCGAGCCGTGGCGGTTGCTGACGGTGCTTTTCGTGCACGGCGGCTTCGTGCATCTCGCCCTGAACATGCTCGCCCTGTGGATGCTCGGACAGAATCTCGAACCGATGCTCGGTCGCGTCCGCTACCTCGCGCTGTATCTCATCAGCGGTCTCGGCGGTTCGGTCATGGTGGCCGTTCTCGCGCCGGAGACGTGGACGGTCGGCGCCTCGGGGGCGATCTTCGGACTCCTGGCGTCGCTCCTGATCATCGGACGGCACATCGGGGCGAACGTCACCGGCATCCTCGTCATCCTCGGCATCAACTTCGCCTTCGGATTCTTCGCGGGCGGCATCTCCTGGCAGGCGCACCTCGGCGGCGCGATCACGGGTGCTCTCGTGGCGCTGATCTACGTCCGCACGAAGCGCCGCGATCAGCGGACCTGGCAGATCGTGTCGCTCGCAGCCCTGGTGGTGCTGTTGATCGTCGTGGTCGCCGTGGTACCGCCGCTGATCCTTTTGGCCTGATCCCGAGTTGTTAACAGGGTTGTTAACCCCTGTGAATAACATCGGTGTAATTCTCCCCAGTGTGGGGATAACCTGTGGATAACTTCCGCTTCGCTCCACAGACGAAAACCCCCCGCCGAAGAGGCGAGGGGCTTTCTGTCGTTCTGCGCGGTCAGCGCCAGCGTGTCGTCATGAGGAATCCGATAAGGGCGATGCCCAGGCCGATGGCCAGATTCCAGTTGTCGAGCCCGGGGATGGGGAACTGCATGCCCGAGATGTAGAAGACGAGGATCCACGCGAGGCCGAGGAGCATGAAGCCGATCATCACCGGCTTGAACCAGACGGCGTTGGGAGCGGCGTCGCCTTCGGCGCGCTCGACGGCGGGTTCTTCGGTCTTGCGGTCACGTGCCATGCCGTCATTGTACCCGGGAGACCTCGGCGCCGACGAGCCGTCAGGGCGCGGATCGGCGATGCCCCAGCTCCTGCTGCACAGGTCGGACGGATATGATCACGCCCATGACTGCATCTGTCGCGCCTGGGGGGCGGCGCGAACGGCGGCAGCGACCACGGTCGCGAGCCACGTTCGCGAGCGTGCTCGGCGAACTGCTCCTGACCGCGGGCGTCGTCGTCCTCCTCTTCGTCGCCTGGCAGATGTGGATCGGCGACATCATCATCGCGGCCCAGAAGAACGAGGAAGGTGCCGCGATCTCGCAGCAGCTCGCCGCGGGGGAGGCACCGGAACTGCCGCCGCTGGTCGAGACGGACGACGGCGAGACCGTGTACGAGGCGCCCGTCCCCACGGCGCCGGCCGACGGGGAGTGGTTCGGTCAGATGCACATCCCCCGATTCGGGGCCGACTACAACTTCGGCATCTACGGGGGCACGAGTCGCGCGCGCACCCTCGACCAGAAGGGCATCGGCGTCTACACGCAGTCGAAGATGCCCGGAGAGGTGGGGAACTTCTCGCTCGCCGGCCACCGGACGACCTGGGGGAAGCCGTTCAACCAGCTCGACAAGCTGCACGTGGGCGACGCGATCGTGGTGGAGACGCCCGACGGCTGGTACACCTACCGGTTCCGCACCCTGGAGTATGTGAAGCCGACGCAGACCGACGTGCTCGCCGACGTGCCGCAGATGCCGGAGCAGCAGACCGGCGAGCAGTACATCACACTGACGGCGTGCTCGCCGCTGTACTCGCTCGCCGAGCGCATCGTCGCCTACGGGGTGTTCGAGAGCTTCCAGCCTCGGGCCGAGGGGCCTCCGTCCGCCCTCACCGACCCACCGCCCCCGCCGGCCGCGCCGTCCGTCTGACCCGCCACCAGGAGAGAGAAGACCCATGTACGCCGCACTCTGGCGCCTGCTGCCCGGCCCGTGGTGGCTGCGCGTCCTCATCCTGCTCGTGGTGATCGCCGCGGTGCTCTACGCGTTGTTCTGGTACGTGTTCCCGTGGGTCAGCCCGCTCATCGCGCCGGGCGAAGTCGACGTCGAATGACCAGGGTGCTCGTGGTCGACAACCACGACAGCTTCGTGCACACCCTCGTGGGCTACCTCCGGGAACTCGGCGCCGACACCACGCTGGTGGAGTCGGACGCGGCCGACCCGGCCGAGATCGACGCGCTTCTCGGCGCGCATGACGCCCTCCTGCTCTCTCCGGGGCCGGGGGCGCCCGTCGATGCCGGCGTCTCGGTCGACGCGGCACGCATCGCGATGCGGCGGGGAGTGCCCACCCTCGGAGTATGTCTCGGGCACCAGGTCATCGGGGCCGCATTCGGCACGGCCGTCGGTTCCGCCCCCGAGGTCATGCACGGCATGGTCTCGGCCGTCCGGCACGACGGCTCCGAGCTGTTCGCGGGCCTGCCCTCACCCTTCGACGTCGGGCGCTACCACTCGCTCGCTCTCGCGGCGGGTGACCTTCCCGCCGACCTCACCGTGACCGCGACCGCCCCCGACGGCACCGTCATGGCGCTCGCGCACCGGACACTGCCGGTGCACGGGGTGCAGTTCCACCCGGAGAGCGTCCTCACCCCAGGGGGCTACCGGCTCCTCGCCAACTGGCTCCGGCTGTGCGGCGACGAGCATGCCGTCGCCCGCTCCGTCCGCCTCGACCCGCTCGCACGCTGAACCGCTGCGGAGTGTCGCGTCAGGATCCGGTGCAGTAGCGGAGTTCGACCGACGACCCGACCGGGACGTCGCCCGGCGCGACGGACATCGAGTGCACGGTCTCCGGATCCGTCGCCGGGCACTCCGGCGCCTCGGTCGGCACCGGGGTGAGCCCCAGGTCCTCGAGCGCCTGCGTGGCCGAGTCCAGGGACCAGCCGACGACGTTGTTCAGAGTGACCTTCCCGCTGGCCACCTCGAGGTTCACGACGGTGCCGGGAGCGACCTCGGCATCCGCCTCCTCGCTCGCCGTCATGACGGTGTTGGCGGCGAGGCCCTTGTCGTTGCGCTGCGTCACGGTGCCGAGTTCGAGGCCGGCGGCCTTCAACGCCTTCGTCGCGGCATCGAGGGACATCCCCTCGAGCTTCGGCACGACCACTGTCTCTTCGCCGGAGGACACGTAGAGGGTGACGGTCGAACCCTGCTCCACGGAGACGCCGCCCTCGGGGTCGGTGCGGATCACGTTGCCCTCGGCGATCGACGGGCTCGACTCGATGACGATCTTGGAGGAGAGATCCAGCTCAGCGAGATCGTCCTGTGCGCGCTCGGAGGCGACGTTCGTCAGGTCGGGGACGACTCGCGAGGTGCTGGGCACGTCGGCGGGACGCATGCTGATGGTCCAGACCCAGAACAGCACCGAGGCCAGGAGCACCGCCAGCAGGGCGACTCCCGCCCAGATCCATGCGACGGGCGGTCCCGACTGCGTGCGTGCCATCGTGGTGTCGGTGCTGAGCTGACGCAGCGACCGCGCCGTCTCCTGCGCCTGGCGGGGGCTCGGGCCGTAGAGCTCGCTGGTCAGCGCGCCGATCTGCTTGCGGGTGGGTGCGGCGCCCGTCACCGCGGCATCCAGAGCGGCGCGGAAGTGCGCGGCATCCGGATACCGCTGGTACGGGTCCTTGGCGAGGGCACGCAGCACGATCGGGTCGAGGGCGGCGGGCGACTCCTCGTTGACCTCGGAGGGCGGGACCGGCGTCTCGCTGACGTGCTGGTAGGCCACGGCGACCGGCGACTCGCCACGGAACGGCTGTCGTCCCGTCAGCAGTTCGTAGAGCACGACCCCTGTGGAGTAGAGGTCGGCACGGGCGTCGACCGGTTCGCCCTTGGCCTGCTCGGGGGAGAAGTACGCGGCGGTGCCGATGATCTGAGTGGTCTCGGCCACCGTCGAGGACGAGTCGGACACCGCGCGCGCGATGCCGAAGTCCATGACCTTCACCTGGCCCTTGTCGGTGACCATGACGTTGCCGGGCTTGATGTCGCGGTGCACGACGCCCGCGCGATGCGAGTAGTCCAGCGCTTCGAGGATGCCGTCGACGTAGCGCACCGCGTCCTCGACGGGAACCGGACCGTCGGCGATGATCTTCTTGAGCAGGGTGCCCTTGACCAGCTCCATCACGATGTACGGCGGCTCGTCCGAGGAACTGTCGACCGTCGACGGATCACCGGCGTCGTACACACGGACGATCGACGGGTGCGACATGCGCGACGCCGACTGCGCCTCCAGGCGGAACCGCGTGCGGAAACTGGTGTCGCGGGCGAGATCGGGATCGAGGATCTTGATCGCGATCTCGCGGCCGAGGGTCAGGTCGTACCCGCGGTACACCTTCGCCATCCCGCCGTGTCCGATGAGCTCGTCGACGCGGTACCGGCCCGCGATGACTTGTGGCTCTGTGGACACGGATGACCCCCCTGGAAACGACTGCGGCTGGACTGGATACTCAGGCTACCCTTGGGCGCCGTCGCCGCCGTCACCCTCGCCGTCCTCCGGTGCCACGATCGTGACGGAGAGCGGGGGAGAGGCGTTCGACGTGCGCTGGTCGCCACCGGAGCACAGGCCCTGATACGTCGCGATGAGCTGCTGTCCCACGGCGTCGCCGACGGTCACCTGAGCGTTGCGCTGCGTCGGCTGGAAGTTCGGGCCGCCGGAGGCGAAGGTGCCGTTCTGCAGCGAGACGACGTAGCCGGACAGCGTCGTGCCGCTGGGGCAGGTGAAACCGGTGCCCCAGGAGATCGTCACGGTGCTGCCCGCGACCGGGTCGCCGGTGATCGTCGGCTGGTCGGTCGGCGTCGGCAGCGGCGTGCGGCCGGCGTAGACCGTGAGCGCGATCGGGGTCGTCGTGGCGACGTTCCCCTCCGGCTGCACCCGGTAGACCTTGCCGACGTCGCCGTCGCTCGGGGCGGGGTCGCCCTCGCCGCAGGCGATGTCGGAGAACCCGGCCTCCTTGAGCGTCGCGGTCGCGGTGCCGCAGTCCATGCCGTTGAGACCGAGTGCGGTCACGTCGACCCGGGTCTCGTCGGGCGTGGGCTCCTGCGAGGGCGTCTGCGTCTGTGTCTGCGTGGGGGTGCGGCTCGCGGACCCGGTGGGGTCGGGGTCGGCATCCTTGCCCTGGTTGCCGAACAGCGCCCACAGCGTGCCGGCGACGACGATGAGCAGCAGGACCAGCAGCGCGATGAGCGGCCAGGTCCAGGCGCTCTTCTTCTTCTTTTTCTTCTCCTGCTCCTCCGCGGCGGCCTCGTCGGTGGGAAGCTGCGCGGTGGTGGGGAGGATGCGTGTCGTGCCGTCGTCACCGGTCGCGGTGAGCATGCGCGTGGCGTCGTCGTCGCCGGCGATGCCGCCCGTCGCGATGGCGGGCACGGCGATGGCCGCGGAGTTCAGGTCTCCGCGACGCAGGGCCTGGGCCGCACGAGCGACCGTGGCCGAGGAGGAGGGGCGATCCGCCGGCTTCTTGGCGATCATCGCCATGACCAGGTTCTGCACGGGGATCGGGACCGTCGGCGGCAGCGGCGGCGGCTGCTCGTTGATCTGCGCCATGGCGATCGCGACCTGCGACTCGCCCGTGAAGGGGCGCTTGCCGGCGAGGCACTCGTACGCGACGATGCCGAGCGAGTACGTGTCGGTCGCGGGGGAGGCAGGGTGACCCGACGCCTGCTCCGGCGACAGGTACTGCACCGTGCCCATGACCTGACCGGTCGCGGTGAGCGGTACCTGATCGGCGATCCGGGCGATGCCGAAGTCGGTGATCTTCACACGGCCGTCGGGCGTGATGAGGAGGTTCCCGGGCTTGATGTCGCGGTGCACGAGACCCGCGGCGTGCGCGGCCTGGAGGGCCGAAGCGGTCTGCGCGACGATGTCGAGCGTCTTGTCGGCACTCAGTGCGCCGTCCCGCTCCAGGATCGTCGACAGGGCCTCACCCGGCACGAGCTCCATGACGAGGTAGGCGCTGCCGTTCTCCTCGCCGTAATCGAACACGCTGGCGATGCCCTCGTGGTTGACGAGCGCAGCATGACGCGCTTCCGCGCGGAACCGCTCGAGGAACCCGGGGTCCCCCATGTACTCGTCCTTGAGGATCTTGATGGCGACGGTGCGTCCGATGACGTGATCCGTCGCCTCCCACACCTCGCCCATGCCGCCGATCGCAATCCGCGACTGCAGCTCGTAGCGACCACCGAACGACACACCCTGCGTCGGCCTCATCTGCCCAGCACCGCCTCTATGACCTTCTTCGCAATCGGAGCGGCGATGGTGTCCCCGCTTCCTGATTGACCCTGTCCGCCGCCGTTCTCGACGACGACCGCTACCGCGACCGCGGGGTCGTCCGCGGGGGCGAACCCCGTGAACCACAGCGTGTGCGGCCTGTTTCCGTTCTCCGCCGTTCCGGTCTTACCGGCCACGTCGACCCCGTCTATTCTTGCACCCTGCGCCGCGCCGTTTGAGACGCTCGCGACCATGGCGGAGGTCACCTCGTCGGCGACGTCCGGCTCCATCGCGCGACCGAACTCGGTGCTGTCGAACGACCGGATCACCGAGAGGTCGTTGCCGATCACGGCGTCGACCATCTGCGGGTTCATGACGACGCCGTCGTTGGCGATGCCCGCGGAGACCATGGCGATCTGCAACGGCGTCGCGGTCACCTGCCCCTGCCCGAATCCGGTGAGGGCGGTCTGCGCGTCGTCGAGCCCCTGGGGGTAGCTCGAGGGCGTCGAGGTGAGCGGGATGTCGAAGCTGCGGTTGAACCCGAACTTCTCCGCCATCTCCCGGATCGTGTCATCGCCGAGCTCGACCGCGAGCTCGGCCATCGGGATGTTGCAGCTGAGACGGATCGCCTCGGCGATCGTGACCGTCGCGCCGGAGCCGCAGGTGCCGCCCCACGCGTTGGAGACGCGACTGTTCGAGCCCGGCAGCGTGTACGAGGCGGGGTTGGGGAGGGTCGACTCCGGCGTCCACTCTCCGCTGGCGTAGGCGGCCGCCGCCACGACGATCTTGAAGGTCGACCCCGGGGGATTGAGGTCGCCGGCGATCGCCCGGTTCGACAGCGGTTTGCCGGGGTCGGCCACGAGCTGGTCGTAGGTCGCGTTGGCGGCGTTCGCGTCGTGGGTCGCCATGCTGTTCGTGTCGAAGCCGGGGGTGGACGCCAGCGCGAGGATGCGTCCGGTCTTCGGGTCCATCGCCACGACGGCGCCCTGCAGGCCGTCCAGTGCCTCGGTGGCGGCGCGCTGCGCTGCCGTGTTCAACGACAGCTCGACGCTGAATCCGCGCTGTGGTTGACCGGAGAGGATCCGCTCGATCTCTGCGAAGAACGCGTTCGAGCCGGTGCCCGAGAGATCGGCGTTCATCGCCTCCTCGATGCCGGTGCTGGAGCCGAGCGCGGGGTTGAAGTAGCCGGTGACGGGCTCCCACATCTCGGCGTCGGTGTAGACGCGCTGGAACCGGTACGTGTCGTCGCTGGGGACCGAGTTGGCGATCGCGGTGCCGTCGACGATGATCGCGCCGCGCTGGATCTCGTAGCTGTCCAACCGGGTGCGCTTGTTGTGCGGATTCTGCGACAGCCCGTCGGTCTCGACGACCTGGATCCAGCTCGTCGCGGCGAACAGCGCGATGAACATGAACAGCATGACGATGCTGAGTCTGCGGAGTTCTCGTGTCATGTCAGCCGATCACCACCCGGGGCTGACGGCGGACGCCGTCGGAGATGCGGAGGAGGAGTGCCACGATGAGCCAGTTCGCGACGAGCGACGAGCCACCGGCGGCGAGGAACGGGGTGGTCAGACCGGTCAGCGGGATGACCCGGGTGACGCCGCCGACCATGATGAACACCTGCAGCGCGATGGTGAACGACAGGCCCGTGGCGAGCAGCTTGCCGAAATCGTCCTGACCGGCGAGACCGATGCGGACGCCGCGGCTGACGAACACCATGTAAAGGCAGAGGATCGCGAAGAGCCCGATGAGGCCGAGCTCCTCGCCCAGGCTCGTGATGATGTAGTCGCTGTGCGCGAGCGGCGTGATCTCCGGGCGGCCCTGCCCCCAGCCGGTGCCGATGAGGCCGCCGCGGGCGAGCCCGAACAAGCCCTGCATGGGCTGGTATCCGGCGCCGTCGGGGTCGACCTTCGAGGAGTCGAACAGGAAGAGCCAGTTGACGAAGCGGCCCTGCACATAGCTGAGGATCTGGGAGGCGACGGCGACGCCGGCGACCACGAGGCCGAGACCGATGAGCACCCAGCTCGTCTTGCCTGTCGCGACGTAGAGCATGGCCACGAACATGCCGAAGATGAGCGTTCCGGTACCGAGGTCGCGCTGGACGACGATGATGCCGAGCGAGACGAGCCAGACGACCAGCACCGGACCGAGCTCGCGCATCCGCGGCCAGGTGATCCCGAGCACCCGCTTGCCCACCGACGTGAGGCTCTCCCGCGTGCGCACGAGGTAGCCGGCGAAGAAGATCGCGAGACAGATCTTGGCGAGCTCTCCGGGCTGGAAGGCGAACATGCCGCCGAGCGAGACCCACACCTGTGCGTTGGCGTCGGGGATCCGCAGACCGGGCACGAACGGCAGGAGCAGGAGGAGGATTCCGGCGAGTCCGAAGATGTAGGTGTACCGGAACAGGATCCGGTAGTTGCGCAGCAGGATGACCACCGTGATCGCCCCGGCCAGCGAGATGGCGGTCCAGGCGAGCTGTTTGGTGGAGTAGGCGTTCCACCCGGTGTTCGCGAAGGCGATGTCGATCCGATAGATCATCGCGACGCCGAGTCCGGTGAGCAGCGTCGCGATCGGGACGACGAAGGGGTCGGCGTCGGCGGCGACGAAGCGGAGCACGATGTGCAGCGCGAACGCCAGAGCTGCCAGGCCGCCGCCGATCGCCAGGATCATCGGGTCGATGGTGCCGAGGGCGCCGAGCTGGACGAGGGTGAGGGCGGCGCCGCTGATCGCACAGGCGAAGAGAAGCAGCCAGAACTCGCGGTTGCGCTGCGTCTGCGGCATGCGCAGGCGGCGCAGGGCCTTGATGACCGTGGTGTCGGCCTGGACGTCGGTGCTCACCCGGCACCTCCCGACGGTGTGGCGCTCGGGGAGGGGAGCGGTGTGGGCAGCGGGGTCTGCTCGATGATGTTCGCCTCGGCGCCCGTGCGGAGACGGTCGACGATGGCCATCGCGTCGGAGAGCGAGCGTGCGCTGATCGTGCGCTCGACCGAGGCCCGCTGATACGGGGGCAGGTCGGCGAGGAGGATCTCGGTGTCCTCCACCGGCGTCGACAGCGTGATCGGACCGATGTTCTGCTGCACACCTTGGAAGATCACGACACTGTCCTCATCGGCGCCGATGAAGTAGCGCGTCTGCGTCCAGCTGTAGGCGGCGAACGCGGCGAAGCCCAGCATCGCGAGGACGACGAGGGTGCCGGCGATCCAGCCCAGCCGGCGGCGCTTGGCGCGACGGCGGTCCTCCTCGATCAGCTCCTCGAGGTACTCGGGTGCCGGCTCGAAGTGGCTCGGCTCATTCGCGGCCTGCCGCACCGGGTGCAGCCAGTTGCTCCGCGGGGCCCGCACCGGCGGCACGTAGACACCCGACGGGTTCGATGCCGCTCCGACGATCGTGGCGGTGCCGGAGTGGACGGGGTGCTGACCGCCGACGTCGACGATCACGATCGTGACATTGTCCGGGGCGCCGCCGTCGAGGGCCTGCTTGAGGAGGTTGTCCGCCGTGCGGCCGGGGGCGAGCCCGAGCTGCATGGCCTTGAGGATGCGGGCCTCGTCCACGACACCGGAGAGGCCGTCGGAGCACAGCAGCCAGCGGTCGCCGGGCTGCGCGTGCATGACGAACATGTCCAGCTCGGGGTCGGCGTCCATGTCGCTGAGCACGCGCATGAGCACGGAGCGCCGCGGGTGGTACCTGGCCTCTTCCGGCGTGATGCGGCCGGAGTCGACCAGGCGCTGCACGAAGGTGTGGTCGGCCGTGATCTGCGTCAGCGCGTCGTCGCGGTAGAGGTAGATGCGGGAGTCGCCGATGTGACCGATGACGGCATACTCGTCCACCATGATGATGGCGCTGAGCGTGGTGCCGAGCCCGGCGAGCTCCGGACGATCCTTGGCGGCGCGGATGAGGTCGCCCGCGGCGGTCGTGGCGGCGGCCTGAAGGGCGGCCTGCGCGTCCTCCGTGGAGGAGTACGGCTGGTCCAGCGGCTCCATGCGCTGGATCGCGATGCTGGAGGCGACGTCGCCGCCCGCGTGCCCGCCCATGCCGTCGGCGACGACGAACAGGTTCGCCCCGGAGTACCCGGAGTCCTGGTTGTTGGAGCGGACCTTCCCGGTGTGGGAGATCGCGGCGCTCGAGCCTTCGAAGACCATGCCGGCGTCAGGCCCTCAACTCGAACGTCGTCGCGCCGACCTTGACCGGGGTGCCGAGGCTCAGGGAGACCGGGCCGCCCGTCACCCGCTGGCCGGCCACGAACGTGCCGTTCGTCGAGTCGAGGTCCTGGATCGCCCAGGTGTCGCCGCGGAGTATGAGTCGGGCGTGATGGCTGGACGTGTAGTCGTCGCGGATCACGAGGGCGGATTCGCTGGAGCGGCCGATCGTCATCGCGTCGGAGCCGAGGGGGAGCTCGAGACCGGCCTTCGGCCCGGACGTGATCACGAGACGCTTCGCCGTGGCCACGGTGGCGGGGCCGGTCGACGGTCGCGCGGACGAGGGGCGGGGCGGGGCGGCCGGTGCCGGGGCGGCAGCAGCGGGTGCTCCCGCGGTCGCCTCGGCGGGGAGCTTGCGTGCGCGTACGCCGAACAGGTCGGCGCGCAGCGAGTAGACGACCCCGAACACGAAGAACCACATCAGCACGAGGAAGCCGATGCGGAGCAGGAGCAGGACCAGTTCGCTCATCCGAGGGCTCCGAACACGCGGGTCGCGTCATCGTCGGGGCGGGACGACCGCGACGGGGTGGCGACGGGGACGATGCGGAACACGAGGTCGGTGCGACCGATCGTGATCGTGGTGTCGGAGGGGAGGGCGGCTTCGCGGAGCTTCTGCCCGTCGACCTTCGTGCCGTTCGTGGACCCCATGTCGCGGAGCATGGCGCGCTCGCCGTCCCAGAGGATCTCGGCGTGACGACGGCTCGATCCCGCATCGGCGATGGTGATGTCGGCGTCGGAGCCGCGGCCGATCACGGTGCGGGCACGGGTGAGGGTGTGCCGGCGTCCGTCGACGTCGACCACGGCCTGCCAGCTCACGCGTCCTTCGACGGTGCCCGAGGTGACGCGCACGGTGCCGGTGGCGACCTTGTCGTCCGCCTCGAGCGTGAGGGACAGCGGGCCGGCGAAGCTGTAGCCCTGTGACTTCGCGTGCTTCGTGAGGAGGGCGTGCAGCTCGTCCGTCAGCGCACCGCCGAGGCCGCGCATGCGCTCCGCATCGTCGGGGCTCAGGCGCACCACGTAGTTGTTGGGCGCGATGATGCGGTCACGGCTCACCACCGCAGCAGTGGTATCCGCCTCGCGTCGCAGCGCCGAAGCGATCTCCACGGGCTGGATGCCGCTGCGGAAGGTCTTCGCGAACGCGCTGTTCACTGCGCGCTCGAGACCCTTCTCAAAGCTGTCAAGTAGTCCCACTGGGCTCCTCTGGCATGCCGACCGGTAGGGACATCGTAGCCAGGTGACCTGGGGGAACGCCGCCGCCGCCCCTCCCGGGGGTGTGCAACGAGGCCGAAAACGCGTGATATCCTCGGAAAGTTGAGTTCTTCGGAACGAGACGCTCGCGCGAGTGGCGGAATGGTAGACGCGCTGGCTTCAGGTGCCAGTGTCCTTATGGACGTGGGGGTTCAAGTCCCCCCTCGCGCACAGCGAGACATTCATGAAAGAGTCGGTCAGAGTCTGATCGGCTCTTTCTTCTTCTCCGCCGCGAACGCCCATCGATCGGTCTCACGCATGACCCCTTGGATGCACACCGCCGGACTGATCGTCGTCCGGATCGTCCTTCCCGTCGCACTCGTCCTCGTGGGGCTGCTGCTTCTCTGGTACGGCGTCGGCATCGCGGACAGCGATCCGGGAATCGCCTGGGTGATGATGGCGGTCGGGGGAGCGGGCGCCTTGTTGTCCCTCCTCCTGCTCTGGCGACTCAACAACGCCCGCGGGCGCGAGGATTTCCGGTGGTACGTGGTCCCCGAGAACGAGGAAATGGACGAGGACGCCGCCCCGCCGGAGCTGCTCTCGGACGAGGACAGGGAGCGTCTCACCCGCGAGTTGGCCGAGGTGAACCGCCGGTGGCGAGAGGCACTGGAGGCGGGTTTCCTCTCCGGCGGCTCGCTCGCCGCCCACGAGATCCGTGCGGAACTCGAGGAGCGCGCCGCGGTTCTGCGCCACCGACTCGGCCTGTCCGCCGAGCAGGAGAACTGACTCACGTCCTCATCCTGGAGGGACGAAAGTCACCCTGGAGTTCCCTGATCGCTCCCCCTACTCTCAGCCGTATCCCAGTTCGGAGGGGTGGGTGAACTGGGCACGGAACAGGGGAGTGTCCATGCAGTTCTCTCTGCATACGAATTCCGAACGCGAACAGAAGAACAAGGACCGGAGAACGCGACGACGCCTGCTGTCGCCGCGACGACCGTGGGCGGTGGCGACGATGCTGGCCCTCGTGCTCGGGTCGCTCGTCGCGCCCGTGCTGCCCGCGATGGCAGCCCCTGGTGACCCGGCGCAGCTGTACCTCGGCGTCTCGTACGAAGGTCCGATCGTCGGCTCCGACAAGGACCTCACGGCACCCACGGAGTGTCCGGCGAACTCGGTCCTCACCGCGGTGCAGACGGAGAACCGGACGGCGGATGCCCCGGGCGCCACCGGCAACTCGATCCTCACGCGCTTCAGCCTGCAGTGCTCCACGATCACCGTGAGCAACGCGGGCGTCATCACCGCGACGGTGAACCCCACCTGGATCACCGGACCGGTCTACGACCAGAGTCGCGGCAACGTGCAGACGGCGACGTGTCCGGCGAACACCTTCGTGCACCGGATCACGGGTACGACCTTCGTCGGCGACAACGGCGCCCGCTGGCCCTCCTCGGTGCAGATCACGTGTCGTCCGATGACCTTCACGGCGGCCGGCGAGCTGCGGGTCAACCTCGCGGCGACTCCCACCGTGCTCACCGCAGGCCAGAACTTCAACACCAACGGCGGCCTCGACACGCCCACACCGCGATGCGGGCCGGCCGGGACGACCGGAACGAGCGACATCGTCGTGCGCGGCTACCGGGCTCAGAGCGGTGGCGAGGGCATCGACGGCTTCAATCCCTCCTGTACGACCATCCCCGACGACTTCGGCGATGCGCCGGCCAGCTACGGATCGGTCTCCCAGGAGCTCAATGCGGCGACGTATCTGGGGTGGTCGGCGGATGCCGAGAGCGCGATGCAGTACAGTGCGAACGCCACGGGCGACAACGCAGTCGGCGGCACGGCCCCCAACCAGACCATCAACGACGAGACGGGGGTGGCGTCGTTCGGGCCGATCATGGCCAGCGTGACCAACACCTATTCCGTGTCGGTGCTGGCCTCGAACAAGGTGCCCGGCGTGCCGGCGACTTTGGTCGGCTGGATCGACTTCAACCGCAACGGCGTGTTCGATGCGAATGAGGGTGCCACCGCGGCGGTGCCCGCAGGGACGGCGGACGGCTCGTCGGTGACGCTGAACTGGTCCGGCATCGCCTCCCAGACGGTGGGCGGGCAGACGTTCGCGCGGTTCCGCATCCAGAGCGGGACGGGTCTGACCACGGCGACCCCGACGGGGACCGGCGGCCCGGGTGAGGTGGAGGACTATGCCCTCGCGATCACGGCTCCGGCGCCGTCTCTGGCGTTGACGAAGACGGTCACGCCGACCACCGCCAGTGCGGCGGGGGACACGGTCACGTACTCGTTCGCGGTCTCCAACACCGGCAACGTCGCCGTCTCGGGTCTCGGCATCCGCGAGTCCGCGTTCAGCGGCACGGGGACGCTCGGGGCGGTGAGCTGCGCGGCGACGACGCTCGCCGTGGGGCAGAACACCACCTGTACGGCGGCATACACGCTGACGCAGGCGGACATCGATGCGGGCACGGTGACGAACACCGCGCTCGCGACCGGTACCTCCGAGGCCAACACGGGTGTGGAGAGCAACCCGAGCACCGCGACGGTCACCACGACCCGTACCCCGGCGCTCACGGTCGTGAAGTCGGCCACCCCGTCCGGACCGGACGACTTCACGGTCGGACAGGTGATCGACTACTCGTTCATCGTCACCAACACGGGCAACGTGACCGTCTCGAACATCGCGGTGAACGAGACGGCGTTCACGGGTTCCGGCTCCCTGTCGACGATCGAGTGCCCGGTCGCCCCCCTCGCCCCGGGTGCGCAGACGACCTGTAGCGCGAGGTACACCCTGACGCAGACGGACGTGGACGGGGGATCGGTCAGCAACACCGCGACCGCCACCGGTGTGCCGCCGGGGTCGCTGACGCCACCGGTGTCGCCGCCGTCGACCGTGCGCGTGCCGGTGGACCCGGCTCCGGCGATCTCGCTGGAGAAGAGCTCCGAGACGACCGCGATCACGGCCGCCGGACAGACGATCGACTACTCCTTCCTCGTCACCAACACCGGGAACGTGACCCTGACGAACGTCGGCATCGACGAGGAGTCCTTCTCCGGCACCGGAGCCCTCGACGTGACCTGCCCCGCCGGCGCCGCCTCCCTCGCGCCGGGGGCCGAGGTCACCTGCACCGCGAGCTACACCGTGACCGCCGCGGACTACAACACCTCGGCGCTCACGAACACGGCCACCGCGACGGGCACCCCGCCCACGGGCACGGCACCGGTGTCCTCGCCGTCCACCGTCGAGATCCCCGTCACCGCCGCCCCGGCGCTCACGGTGACGAAGTCGGCGGACCGCACGGAGATCACCGCCGCGGGTCAGACCATCACCTACTCCTTCCTCATCACCAACACCGGAAACGTGCCGATCGCCGACGTCGGGGTGACGGAGACCACCTTCACCGGCACGGGTACGGCTCCTGTCATCACCTGCCCCGCGGCCGCCGCATCGCTGGCTCCGGGTGCGCAGGTGACGTGCACCGCTCCCTACGTGGTGACCCAGGCCGACATCGACGCGGGCGGGGTGACCAACTCCGCGACCGTGACCGGGGAGCCGCCCACGGGCGAACCGCCGGTGTCACCGCCCTCGACCGTGGTGGTCCCTGCGGACGAGACGCCCGCGATCAGCCTCGTCAAGACCGCCGACCCGACGTCGATCACCGCCGCCGGCGCGACCGTCGACTACGCGTTCCTCGTGACCAACACCGGCAACGTGACCCTGACCGGCATCTCCGTGGCCGAGACCGCCTTCTCCGGCACGGGCACGGCCCCTGTCATCACCTGTCCGGCCGCCGCCGCCACACTCGCTCCGGCCGCCCAGGTCACCTGCACCGCGTCCTACGAGGCGACGCAGGCGGACGTCGACGCGGGTCAGGTGACCAACACCGCCACCGCGACGGGCACGCCGCCGCGCGACCTCGAACCGCCGGTGTCCGCGCCCTCCACGGCGATCGTCACGGTCCCCGGCGCGCCCGCCCTCACGGTCGTGAAGACGGCCGACCGGACGGAGATCACCGCCGCGGGGGACGTCATCACCTACTCCTTCCTCGTGACGAACACGGGCAACGTGACCATTTCGGACGTGACCGTCGACGAGGTGTCGTTCTCGGGTACCGGCGCGACTCCCGTCGTCACCTGCCCCGCAGCGGCCGCGTCCCTCGAGCCCGGGGCTCAGGTGACCTGCACCGCGACCTACGAGGTGACGCAGGCCGACGTCGATGCGGGTGGCGTGACGAACACCGCCACAGTGACGGGCGACCCGCCCGGAACCCTCGAGCCGCCGGTGTCGCCGCCGTCGGAGGTCGAGGTCCCGTCGATCGAGACGCCCGGGATCACCGTCGTGAAGTCGGCCGATCCTTCGACCGCCGCCGGCTACACGGTCGGAACGGAGATCACCTACACCTTCGTCGTCACGAACACCGGCAACGTCACGCTCACCGACGTGACGGTGGATGAGACGGCCTTCACGGGCTCGGGCGAGCTGTCGGCGATCACCTGTCCGGCGGGGGCCGCGGCGCTCGCGCCGGGAACCCAGATCGCCTGCACCGCCACGTACACGCTGACGCAGACCGACGTCGACTCGGGGCAGCTGTCGAACACGGCGACGGCGACCGGAACGCCGCCTTCCGGAACGCCGCCGGTGTCGCCGCCGTCGACGGTGGAGATCCCGGGTGACCCGGCGCCGGCGCTGACCGTGGCGAAGACCGCGGATCGAACCGAGATCACGGCGGCGGGGCAGACGATCACCTATTCGTTCCTGGTGACCAACACCGGCAACGTCACGGTGCGCGACGTGACCGTGGACGAGGGCACCTTCACGGGCACAGGGACGGCTCCCGTCGTGACCTGTCCGGCGGGTGCGGCCACCATGGCACCCGGGGCCCAGGTCACGTGCACCGCCGAGTACGTCGTCAGGCAGGCGGACATCGATGCGGGCGGGGTGACGAACACCGCGACCGTGACGGGCACGCCGCCGTCGGGGGAGCCGCCGGTGTCCCCGCCGTCCGAGGTCGAGGTGCCGTCGGAGCCGTCGCCCGGCCTGTCGGTCTCGAAGACGGCGGACCGGACGGAGATCACGGCCGCCGGGCAGACGATCACCTATTCCTTCCTCGTCGTGAACACCGGCAACGTGACGCTGACGGATGTCGAGGTGACGGAGGCCTCGTTCACCGGCACAGGAACGGCACCCGTCATCGAGTGCCCGGCCGCGGTGGCGTCGCTCGCTCCCGGGGACGAGGTGACGTGCACGGCCGAGTATGTCGTCACGCAGGCGGGCGTGAGGAACGAACTGGTGACAGGTTCGGTTTAGGCCGCGAGTGTGAGCGGCTCGGCTAGCTTGGCTTCGAACTCGATGGGCGTCAAGCCG
>NZ_JBITWF010000005.1:0-284031 GCF_044543605.1 Microbacterium sp. NPDC064978
GCGGCTTGACGCCCATCGAGTTCGAAGCCAAGCTAGCCGAGCCGCTCACACTCGCGGCCTAAACCGAACCTGTCACCAGTTCGTTCCTCACGCCCAGATCATCGAGCACCCGGATCAAGCCTGGGTTGTCAAGGAAGCGGCAGCGATGGTGCTTGCTGGCCGCTCGTACTACGACATCGCAGCGACGTTCAACGAACGTGAGATCCCACCGCGACGGCCCGCGCGCTCTGAACACCGACGGTCGCTTGGCTGGACCGCGCCCGCTGTGAAGCAGATGTTGACCATGCCCGTGTACATGGGGCAGCGAGTGCACAACCCTCGCGAGGGCAAGACTGCGACGTACGATGGCATCTGGCCGGCCTTGATCGACCCCGACGACTGGCAGCGCCTCCAGTCTGCGATGACATCACGTGGATTCAAGTCGAACAACTGGCCCGCTACCCATCTGCTGTCCGGGATCGCTCTCTGTGGAATCTGCGGCGCCCGGATGCGGGCGGGAAAACAGAATGCCGGCTCATCGAAGGTCGACGAAGATGGCACGGTCATCCCCCGGCCTCGCTACTACGCCTACAACTGCATCGGCACGCCGGGACGACCCGGATTCCACGTCTCGATGCGCGAAGAGCATCTCGACCTGCTGGTTACCGAGCTAGTCCTCGCTCGCCTCGAACGCCCTGACTTCCTCGCCACGCTTGGTGGAAAAGATGAGGAAGTGGACGCCGACCGGAAGTCGATACTCGACGAGATCCGAGGCCATGAGCAATGGCTCGAGCAGGTCGCGGCGGAGGCCGAGCGCCGTCGGGATCTACGTATGCTCACCGAGCAGCGGGACCTCGTCGAACCGAAGATTGCGGCGGCGCAGAAGCGGCTTGAGTTGCTTGCCGGCGCTGACCCTCTCATCGTCGAACTCGTCCGATCCCGACAGGTGCGAGACACGTGGGCGGAGTGGACAGACAAGGGCGATATCGTTCGTCAGCGTCACATCATCCGCGAGCTGATCGTGCCTCGGGTGCATCGGGTGCCGGCAGAGGCAGTGGGCAAGCGTGGTTTGAATCCGGAACGTGTGACTTTCGACTGGCGATGACTCTACCTAGGCGGCTGCATCCAGTCAGATCAGGTTCGCCGCTCGAGCTCGCGCAATCCAGTTACTTGCCGTCCGCGATGGAAACTCGAATGCCTCGGCGACCGCTTTGGCCGGTGGGTAACGGACGATGCTGGCGAGTGAGTAGATGGTCGCGACGTCCTTCAGGTCGACCGACCGAATCTTCTCAAGGCCATCCGGATCGCGAACGTCTCGAAGCTCCGGCGCAACGAAGTTGACCACCGCCGCCGTGAGGGCCGAGTGGTTGAGTTCGAAAGTGCGTGGAAGGATCCATCTGAGCACAGCTAACGGTGCGATTCCTCGAAGTAAGGTGCCGGTCACCTCGTCGGCGGCGGGCGCCTTCACAGAAAGGCCTCGTAAGAGGTAGTGGCCGCGGTCTGGGTCGAACGAGGCCTGCACCCGCAGCTCGAATCCCTGTTGTTGAGCTAGTCCTCCAGGGGCTGACTTGAGCGGTCCCTGCGCGTCCACCATTACGGGGATTGTCACCCCTGGCTGGGCGTGGACCGCCCCGGTCGTCTCCACCGTCCATCCGCGTTGCTCGATATCGGACTCTGGTGTGATCGGCATGAGACCTCCTGGCATAGCTTTGACATTACTCTGCCATGTATGTAATGTAATGGATACAACAGAAGAACGAACCGGCGGAGCCATCATCTAACTTCCATCGTGGCCGGAACACTCAGTCCCGTCGCGGCGGCCTCTTCGGGACACATACTGACAAGGAGTGTTCCGTGGGATCCACCGATTCAACGACACCAACGCACGAAACTCTACTGAGCGCCTTCACCGTAGCTCAGGCGGAGGACATCACTGGCCGATCAGGCTTCGTCCTCCGGGCGGACATTCGCCTAGGTAAGCTCACCGCATACAAGTTCGCCGGGCTCTGGCGAATCTTGCCCGAGGACCTAGCGGCATACCGCTCGAAGCTTGTTACCCCGTCGCGGAGCGCACGTTGAGCGCGGGCGTGATGGAGCGCGTCCAAGAAAAGACGATCGCGCACAACACCGAGAGCATCCGCGTTTGGGCTCGGGACCGAGCAGCAGCAGCTCCCCCGCTGTCGCAACAACAATCGCTGCGTCTTCGGGGCCTGTTCTCTGGAGGTCGCAGCAAGTGACCACCAACGAGATCCGCCCCAGCGCGGAAAACACTGAGGCGGAAGAGACACTTGGCGGCGTCGCTTTCGATTCTATCGAGGAACCGGAGCAGGATTCGAGCGGCGACTCAGGTCGTTCCGGACCGAAGCCCGCACGCGCATCGGTTGAGACTCTCACCGAACGGGCAGTCACGACCTACCTGGAATCGATTCAGCACCGTAGGTATGTCTCTCCGCAGGAACTGCGCGACTGTGCGCTGACCCGGATTAACGCAGAGATCGCGCTCGAGAACATGGGGCGGAAGCACTCATCTGCTCCGGCGCTTGCGCCCGTGCATCGGCTCGACGAGTTCTCGGTGATCCAGATCCTTCTCTCCCGGCATCGCCTTGTGACGGTCGACCTCACTGGCGGACACGGTGGTGAGAACAACGGAGTGCTGGCGATCTATGAGGACGATGGACCGCTCCGCGGCCTATACAACACGAGCGTGCCGAGACTGAAGAGGCTGGTCAGCGAGCTCCGTCCGTCCTTCACCGACGCCGGAGTCGAATCCACCCTCCGGAAGTTGCGCACGCACGCCCCTATCGTGATGCGCACTCAGGAGCCTCGTCTGATTCCGGTAGCTAACGGCGTGCTCGATCACGCGACGCAGGAACTCCGAGAGTTCTCACCTGAGTGGGTCTTTCTGTCCAAGATCCAGCGCGACTACGACCCCACCGCGCAAAGTCCCCGTATCAAGCAGAGCGACGGAACGGAGTGGGAAGTCGAGGAGTGGTTCAACAGCCTGTCCGACGACGAGGGCATACCCGAGCTGCTGTGGCAGGTGGTGAGCGCGACTCTGCGCCCACACCATCCCTGGAACAAGTCCGTATTCCTCGTGGGCACTGACGGTAACGGCGGCAAGGGCACGCTGGTGAGCCTCCTCCGCAATCTTGTGGGCGAAGCCGCTTGTGCTTCCATCTCGTTGGCTCGATTCGGCGACAGGTTCGGACTGGGCGACCTGATCACTCGGAGTGTCAATCTCGTCGATGAGAATCCGGTGGGCGCCTTCGCGTCGAGGACCGACGACTGGAAGGCCTGCGTAACTGGCGACGTCTTCCAGGTCGAGTTCAAAGGTAAAGACGTGATTCACATGCGCTGGAACGGCATCGAGGTGCATTGCCTCAATGAAACAAGCCCGCGTATCAAGGACAAATCAAAATCCGTGAAGCGCCGCATGCTTCTCGTGCCGATGACCAAGGACTTCAGCGGCTCGGAGAACGTCGACATCAAGTTGAAGTACCTGCGAGATCCCGAGGTGCTTGGTTACGTCCTGAAGCGCGCTCTCCAGATGACTCACACCGCCTTCGACGAGCCGATTGTGTCGAAGCAGGCACTCGACCGCTGGTTCACAACCAACAACAAGGTCGTCGGCTGGTGGGAGGAACACGAGGATCAGTTCGTATGGGACCTCCTGCCATGGAGCTTCCTCTACGACGCCTACAAGGGCTGGTATAGCCGCGTCGAACCGAGTGGCACTGTCGAAGGACTCAATCAGTTCACGGAGACGCTCCGCGAGCATCTGAAGTCGTCAACTGCTTGGTCCCCCACTAACACCTCGGTCCGACCCGGCACACGGATGTCGTCGCCCGAGCCCCTGATCGATGACCTCAGGCTTACCGACTGGATGAACACGAACTACTCGGGCAGCGACCCCAGCCGTCGTTGCTTGCCAACGCTCAAGACGAACTACAAGGGCCTCCTGCGTACCCAGAGTGCGGGCACGACCCCAGACGAAGACGACGACTGAAGAGACCACCTCAGCATCTGAAGGTTCGGGTAGCGGCGCGGCCGATGCCACACCGCTACCCGAACCAGGAAAGGAAGACATGCAATCTGAACTCGCGCCAGCACCGCTCGAGACCGCACCCGGTGACTGGGCGGCATGTTCTACTCGAAGACATCACTCGCGACGTGAGCCGCGCAGTACGGAGCCGACCTTCGTGGACCGCACCTGCTCGGCCAGAACAAATCATGGAGCCTCAGACGGCTCAGCCCCGGGGCGGAGCTCACTCGCACCCCGCCCCCTCGTGTGCTTGTCGGTGCGCGTGCGGCGCAATCTCATCTCAAGAAAAGGTGTAGCCCCATACACTTTGGCGCGCGTTCTGCTCCTCCGAAGCACCAGGGACCCTGCGGGGCTTCGTCTCGGCCATCCAGACAGGAGTGAAGCATGAGCTACACAATGACCTATGACGTCTCCCACAAAGTGGGGCGCGGAGGGCACGCCAAGGCCTTCTTCCGACACATCGCGAGAGACGTCGATCAAGCAGCCGGCTTCCACTTCCCCCAGGCGAACCCCAACATCGTGGCCGACCGCACCAAGCTGAACAGCACCTTTGTAAACGACGGAAACGGTGGCTACAGGCGTCCCCAGTCGGTTGATGGCCGACCGCCGAGCGACGAATTCGATGACTATCTTCAGCAGCGTCTCAGCACGGTCCAGCGCGCGCTGCGGAGGGATGCCGTGCTCATCCGAGGTGTGGTGCTCCAGCTTGATCCGAAGTGGTTCGAGCAGTACAACCCCGACTGGCGCGAGGAAGGGTTGAATCGTCGAGCAGCCGAGTACACGCATGCTGCGATCCGCTGGGCGCGTGGCGAGTTCGGAGAGGAGAACATCATTGGCATGTCGATGCACCTAGAGGGGCCGGCGGACCTCAAACGGCAACACCGGGAAGTACGGGACGCCGTGGCCGCTGCAGGCTACGACGTCGAGTATCGAGTTACCGAACGATCACGAGAGCACCTCAGCAGCAGCGAGTTCCAGGCCAAGGCGGACCGGCTACGTGATGCAGCGAGTGCCCTCGAGTTCGAGCTCGACGTGAGCCTGCAGAGAAACAAGCGCCTCGCGAAGCGCTCCACCGTGCTGGATGAGCGAGAGAAGGAGCTCGCCGAACGCGAGACGCAGGTCGCCGAGCGCCATCGGGAAGCTGCTGCCGCGCGAGCAAGAGCGGCGGATGAAGCTGCGGCGGCGAGAACCTCATCATTGCGCGCACGCGAGGCGCACCTGAAGGCAGAACGCGCTCGCGAAGAAGCTGCGGCCGAGCGCGATCGTTTGGCATTGAACAATCAGCGTCTCGACAGCCTCCCGCCGTTCTTCGAGCGCTGGCTTGACAGGACAACAGTTGCAGGGAAGCCGATTCGCACGCGGTTCGAAGCAGATCGGATCAAGATGCGTAGTGAGATCAAAGCGAAGCTCGGACCAGCTTCGACGCACGTCGAAAAGCGTCGAGACGCGCTCGAACTCTAGAGCTTGCTTAGAGGAGGCGCCGCCAGATTGGGCTGCGTCTCCTCAACGTCCCCGGCCGCTTCTACGCTGGCCGCATGACCAGAGACGAATTCCGATCGAAAGCTACTGCACACCTGATGCCTCGCCCCTCGGAAGACGCGATGCGCGCGTTGGAGGATGCGATCGCCCGCCTCAATGGGGACGGTAACTACATCGCCCAGGCGCTGACCGAGTCGCTTCTTGCCGAACGCCCGATAGTCGACGAGCCGTCGTTATCCCCCGAGGAAATCGACTTCCTGATCACCTCCGGTGAGTTCACTCCCGAAGAATTCGACGACATCGAGCTACGAGTGCGTCGGGGCTCGTTACCCGCCATCGCCGCGAACACCCTCGTCGCGGGGCTGCACCGAAGCATGTCGGACGACGCCGTACGAGGCTTCTTGGATCTCAACAATCAGGAACTCGACGACCTGGTATCCGCGGGGAGACTCTACGCCGTCGATGTCGCGGGTCATCGCCGCTTCCCGTGGTGGCAGTTCAGCCTGTCGTCTCCCGGCAAAGTGTTGCCGCACCTGACCGAGATCATCGCGCTCCTCGGGAAGAAGCACTGGATCTCGGTCTCTGGATTGATGTCTACGCCCCAGGACACGATGATGATTGAGGGCAAGCACACACCGGTGGAGTGGTTCCGTGCTGGCGGCGGAATTGATGCGCTTGAGGCGATCCTCGAAGCACAGCGGTGGCGATGACGATTGCTTGTTTAAGAATCCAGTGTCGCGTATCGCTGCTCGCAACTTCTCCGTTCGCAAGTAGGCCATCTGGGCTCTCCTTGGTCTCCAACTGGCCTCGCAATGGCCTCACAGTGGACACCCGAATACAAGCAGGCCGCGGCGGTCTCTTCGCGGTTTCGAACAGGCCTTTCCGTGGCCACCTCGAGACCCGGAAGAGGCCACTCCGGCTTGTCTGGCCAACAGCTGCGCTGAGTAGTGGACACCGGAAGGCCTCGTGGAGACCATGCGGGGGCCACCAGGAGACCATCCAGATCCATGTGTGACGAGCCGTGCAATCAGCCCACTACCGGAATTGCGTCCAGCCGACGAGCATGTCTGCGGTCGTCGCTAGATTCCGAGGATGAGTACAACTAGCAAGCCTCGCGTTCAAGCCCCGGACCCTGGCGATGATCTGGCATTCGGAGTCACGGCATGAGTGTCCGCCGGATAGCTGGCCCTGACTCGCTTTGGAGACTCACGACGAGCAGTCTCGAACCGCTCCATCCCGTTGAGTTCAGGTATGAAATGGATCTCGAAGATTTTGTCGAGGCCACACCAGGGCTGACCGGCGAGAAGGCCATGACGATCGGCCGACAAGTGAGAACGCCGGACGGTCACGTGCTCGACCTACTCAAGCTCAGGGCAACGGGCTCGACGATCACAACAGAGTGCAAGAGAGGCCGCGCGAAGGCTGACGCTATCGGACAGCTGGTGGCGTACGCGGCATGGGTTGACACCCTGGATCGCGCAGCGTTGGAGCGAATCTTCGAGGAATACACGCGGAACCGTACGCGGTCGCAGGGATCAGTGAGGCCCACTCTCGCCGAAGCGTTCGAGGAGCACTTCGGCATGCCCATGCCCATGACCTTGAATCAGACCCAGACGATGGAACTGGTCGCAGGGAGCGTCGACGTAGCCACGCTCAAGGCGGTGAGGCGACTTCGCGAGAACGACATCCCCATCAGCGTGCACGTGGTGAATAGCTATAGGAGTGCCGGCGAAACACTGGTGGCTGTCGCCGAATGGATGGACGTCGATTCTCCTTCGGAGCGTCCGATCAGCGTGCGTGCCCAGCTTCAGGAGCTTCACATCGCAACTGTGTCAGCAGTTGAGAACAGCACGAGCCGGCTTCTCAACCACATCGATCGCCAGAGACCTCGGCACGCTGGTCACGACGGTCCCTTTTTCACAAAGGGTGCGCACGCCGACATACTGTGCTTCGCACTGCTTTTCATGCCTCGCTTCACCACGTCTTACGTTCCATACTCGCTGCTCGAGGCGCTGTACGACGGGTGGGTCAACGAGCAAGCATCTCTCGGCGTCGAGCGAGTGAAGCCCGCGCACGGCTTTGCTCAGCAACTGAAGCACGCCATCAAAATGGTCGGTGGCTGGCGCTGGGACAGGAAGTACTGGGACGAGGATCCCTCCCTGGAGAATGAACGACTTCGCCTGCTCGCAGGCCGTTGGCCGATGCCGAAGCGCGGCCAATACCTCAGCGGGTACGCGCGCAAGTGATGGTGGCGAGTTAGTTGCATGTAGCGGGCGGTAGCGCAAGAACACCTACGAGCTACCGCCCAGCTACGCGCAATTTGCCAGTTGAACCAGGGTTTTTGTGAACTGTAGCTGAGTAGCCCTGAAATGGGACTGTCCGACAGCCACAGTAACGATCAGCTGGAGACTACCCCTCCTCGTTGAGGACGACTGCCTCGAGCGAGCTACACAGCTACAGCCATCATAACTCCCCGTTCCTGGGCCATTTCGGTCTTCAACTATGGCGCTACATCGCCGCTACCGCGTGGCTACGAATATCTCGACGGTGTTGATCGGCCGCTTTCTCAAGACCAGACTGTGCAGAACAGCCGTGCCCTTGGGATTCGCCTCAGACGCCACTCCAACAAGCCGCCAGAGGAAGAGGATGGATCATCAGCAGCCTTTAGGTTCATCAGAAGCCGCCCGTGCTCTTGCTCTTGTCAAGAAAGGACAACAGCTCGGAGGACACCAGCCCACCGCAGCGGATCTCGATCGTGCTCGGCGTATCCTCGTCGGCGAGCTATCGCCCGAGGACGCTCGAACCGAGATGCATGCTGCGCTTCAGGCCCTGGTTGAGGACGAACGCGCGAACTGATTATCCCGAGAAGGATTCATCCACCAGCGCCTGAGCGGCGCGGGCAACCTCGTTGAACCGACCCTCGCGGATCGCCGTTATCACGGTGTCATCGCCGCTGAGGAACGGGTTGCCGCCGATGAACCACAGTCTCGCTACCTGGTCACCTTCAGCGTCGCTGACGGTACGCCATACCGCATCGGCCCACTCGAGGCGACGCACCGCATCCGCGTCTGGACGTGCGCCGTCGTCTTCGCTCCATGCAAGCGCTGCTCTCGTATCGCGCGATCCAGCGAGCGTCGAGACGAGCGTCGGGCCGAGAACTGCGATGAGACGGCGGGCGAGATCGACTGGGTCCGGTGAGGTCACGAGCGCGATCCTACTTGTGCTCGACGACGTGGAGGTTTACGAAGAGCGCTCGGAACCGCCTCCGAACGGGGCGAGTGCAGTGCTTGGCGATTAACGCTGCACTCGGCGACACTTAGCGGTCCTCGCCACCTCGGGCGTAGGGTCGCTCACATGTGCGGCCGATTCGCGAACGACGCCAAGACCGACGAGCTGATCCGGGAGTACGTCGCCGATGGCGGCAAGCCCGAGGACTGGTGGAAGTCGTGGGCCGGTGCCTACTCGGTCGCTCGCACGCAGGATGCGCCGATCGTGCGCGATCGCGGCGAGGGGCGGATCCTGGAGCTCGTGCGCTGGGACTGGCAGAAGCCGGCGAACCGTCCCAAGGGCGGACCGATCGTCAACGCCGGATGGAGAAGGTGTGTATACCGAACTAAGCCTCTCTCCTATCGGTTCTCAATGCGATGCTCGACTAGATGAGCGAGAGAACCCGTGTCGGCGCCGTACTGGCCCTCGATGACCCTCCCTTCTGGGCTGTCATCGATGGTGATGGCGCGGTTATCGCCGCAGTCTCGGACTTCATGCTCGACTTCTGGGCACGTGGGAACGCTGAATCGAGCTGCCGGTCGTACGCGTACGGCCTGCTGAGGTGGTTTCGTCACCTCGCGCTCGAGCGCGCGGACTGGGAGCGCGCAGCACGCGAGACAGTGCGCGACTTCGTGCTCGCCTGTCGCCAACCCTCAGCGCTGAGCCCTCGGCCGCTTTCGCCTCGGACGCTGAATCACAACCTCGCCGTGATCTCGGCCTTCTATGACTATCAGCTTGCGCAACAGCGCGGTCCGATCATCAATCCCGTACCGGCGCGCCGTGCCGATAGCGGCAGAGGGCTGAACGCTCACCACAACCCTGAACTGGCGTTCCGACGCGACCGTCGGGCCGACTTTCGTCAGAAGGTCCCGAAGACAGCACCTCGATTGATCGTTGAGTCGCGCGTCGCCGAGATCCTTCAGACCATCCGCAATACGCGGGATCGAGCCCTCGTCGAGTTCTACCTCTCCAGCGCGGCTCGCCCCTCAGAGCTGCTCGGCATGAATCTCGAAGACGTTGACCCAGGATCCCAGCGCATCACGGTAGAGCGGAAGGGCACTCGCGCGAAGCAGGCTCTGCCAGCCTCGTCCAACGCGTTCCTGTGGCTGCGGCTGTACCAAGAGTCGCTGCCGCCCGATTTACTCGCGAAGGGCAACCCGGTGTGGTGGACGAATCGACGCCCGTATCGGCCGTTCGGGTATGACGCTGCCAGAGCGATGTTCAACAGGGTCGGCCTCGAGATAGATGCGAAGGTGCGCCTTCACGGCCTTCGGCACACTGCAGCCGTGCGGATGTCCAACGACCCCGCTCTGACACTTAGCGACATCCAACGCATTCTCGGCCACCTGCATCTGTCCACGACCCAGGAGTACCTCCAACAGCATGACGACGACATCATCGAGCGCGTCGCTCAGCACCTTCGGGCGCGGTCAGAGCCTAGGCCCGCGCCGGAGGCTCCGGCGTTGACGTACGACAGCTCCGATCTTGACGAACTTCTGGGGGACGCATCATGGTGAAAGACCTCATCGAGACGGAAGACCCGATCGAAGCAGCGCCTACAGCGCCGCAACTCCGTCGACATCGCCGGCCGTCCCGAGGACGAGCGCGCCCCGGCGTGTTCCTCAACGCCGCGATTCCTCACACGCCGTACGACGATGGCATCCGAAACGACTATCGCCCGATCGTTCAGATCTTCATCGATACGCTGATGACCTTCCCCGGCGAGACCTGGCAACGGCGCTGGGACGCAAGCGGGGTCGAGAACATGCCGAGCCTGACCTGGCACGACGCCTTCCCTGGCCTCAACGAAGTCGCTCGCGAACTTGCCACGAGCCCCGGCATAGCCGTGTCGATCTTCATTCGCCTCGACGCTCTTCGGCCGAGTGCAGAGTTCCTCAACCGAGTGGGTCGCATCCGTCTCGACGGCTTCTCGCCGTGGTCGCTCGAAGGCTTCCCCACCGATGCCGCACGAGACACACTGCGAGCCATGCTGATCCTCCAGGTGGCGACCGGCAAACACCTCAGAGAGATCACGGCCGACGACGTCGTGGCCTCCGCTGCCGTCGCCCGCAAGCCCATCCGCCGCGGGCTCGCAGACGCGCTCGAGATCCTTAAACGGCTCGGCATCGTTCCGCCCGACCTCCCGCCTCTTCGCCAGCTCGCGAAGTCGCCGAGGCCGGATGCAGCCGCGATGGTCGCGAGGAACAAGATCGAACCGCCCGCCGTCGCAGAGATGTTCACGCGCTACCTCAGGTCGCGAGCACCGGGCGTGGACTACCCAACTCTGCAGGCGATGTCGACTGAACTGCTCCGGAACTTCTGGATGGAGATTCGCTCGCGCAATCCCGAGCAAGCCGACCTACGTGTCGCGCCGGAGGTGGCTGACTGGTGGAAGACGGAATCGGTCGGACGCCTGAAGAACCGCTATCGCACCCTCTTCGCGGTGCGCGCCATGTACCTCGACATCGCCGTGTGGGCCACGCACGACGCCTACTGGGCGTCGTGGTCGACTGCGAGCATCGTCTCCCAGATCGACACCGCCGGCCACCAGAAACACAGACGACGGGTGATCGCCGCCCACCATCAACGAGTCCGCAAGATCGCGCCTAGAGTCCCGAAGCTCCTCGCCGCCATCGACACAGACCTCGAGCATCAGGAGTCACTTCTGCGCGCGGCGACCACGACTCCTCTCGGAGAGCGATTCGAGTGGGCTGGGCGAGCGTACCTTCGTGAGACGGGTGCAGGCCCCGGTGTGTCGATGACCGCGGTCCCGATTCGAGACCTCGCGACAGGTGAGCGCATTTTCCAGGCACGGATCGCAGAACGAGCGTTCTGGTCCTGGGCCATCGTCCACGTCATGCACGAAACGGGCATGCGTCAGGAAGAAGTCGCGGAGCTCACAGCCACAGCATTATTCACCTATGAAGCGTCGACGGGTGAGAAGATGCTCTTGCTGCAGGTCGTCCCATCAAAATCGGATCGGGGACGCGTACTACTCGTCTCTCCCGAGCTCGCACATGTTCTCGCTCGTCTCCGCCAAAGAGCGCGCGGCGATGAACATCAGGTGCCCCTGGTGATCCGCTACGACTCACTCGAGCGAGATTTCTCCCCGCCACTGCCATTCCTCTTCCAGTGGAAAGACGGCGACGTTCGCCGCGTGTTCTCCCCTGCCGCTTTCAAGAACTTCGTCGCTTATGCCGTGCAAGTGGCCGGCCTCGACACCCCTGAGACTCGTCTGACTGCGCACGACTTCAGGCGTCTGTTCGCGACGGACGCTCTGAGATCGGGACTACCCGTGCACATCCTCGCCAAGGTGATGGGACACCTGAATCTCTCCACGACCCAGGGATACGCGGCAGTTTTCGATGAAGACGTCGCTCGACACTTCCGCCAGTTCGTTGATCGTCGATGAGCGTCGAGACCAGCAGAGGACTACCGCGATCCGTCGGCGACCGAGCTCGAGGAGTTCCACGCACACTTCTCCAAACGCAAGGTCGAACTCGGGTCCTGCTCACGCGGCTACGGAACGCCCTGCATTCACGAGCACGCGTGTATCCGCTGCCCGATGCTACGACCGGACCCGGCACAACGCCAGCGTTTCGAATCCATCCTGGCCAACCTCCACGAACGGCTTGCCGAGGCGAAGAGGATGGGCTGGCTTGGAGAAGTGGACGGCATCGAGATCAGCATCCGAGCGGCCGAGGAGAAGCTGGGGCAGATGACCCAGATCGTTCGGCTGACCCTCGAACGACGTCGTCCGAACGGTGAAAACCCCACGCCTTGACCCCTCGCGGTTCACGGACAGTACTTCGGTCGCAAACGGTACACCACCCGTTTCGGTGCGTTTGGGTTTCGGCAGGGGGTTACGGCGCGTCGATCCTCGGCGTGTCGCACTTGCGGCAGGCAACTTCCATCGGGCCACCGAAATCGATCGTTTTCGGTGGGCCTCCGACCGCGAGCTTCTCATCAACGCTGACCCTGGTGAGACTGGACGTGAACACCCCTCGTGAGCCTCAACGCCGATCGTGGCCGGACAGTGATCGATCTTCAGGTCTGCGTCTCATCGATCGATCGCTCAGTGCGACGGTTCCGCGCCGAGCACCGTCAGGGGACCTTCCTCGGCGGTCGGGGGTTCGAAGTGGTCGAAGTAGTCTGCCGCGACGTCGTTGGAAAGCGCATAGTCGTCCGCGTGCTCGTGGCTCCGTGCCGCGAGTCGTCCCAGTGCGACTGCCCTTGGCGTCGCGAGATAGATCGTCTCAGGCACTACTCCAAGCGGGCGCAGCAAGTTCCGATAGATGAGACGGGCACGCTTGGACCAGAACGAGAAGTCGAGTACCACGTCTTGGTCAGCCGCGACGAGCGCGATGAGGCGGGCGCGGAGCTCCTGCTCGATCTCTTCATGCACATCGCTCGGCAGGGGCATCGTCCGGATGCCCCTGCGCCAGGCTTCCTGGTCGAATGAAAGACGAACCATGCCTTCCGCTTCCAGTCGCCTCGCAACGGTCGACTTTCCGGATCCCGCCGGCCCGCACATCAAAACAACTCTGATCATCACTCCGACGATAGCCCCGCCCGCTCTGGCAACGATCATTTACGGCAGACGCGAAGGTCAAACCGGGCGTAGTGAGGCAGCCGCTCCCCGCCACGTCTCGATGGCCACTCGTGTTTCAGGCGCGATGCACGATTCGCTAAACCAGGCTTCGAGATCCAAGTTCCCGTACATGTCGCGGAACGCGGATTCTGCGGTGTGGCCGAATCGGCCAAGGATTTGCTGTCGTTCTTCGACCTCAATAGATCGTTCGTGCAGCGCAGCCATCGCGTCCGCGTTCGTGAATGACTTGAGGTAGTCGGCGACGGCGGCATCGTCGGTGACATCGACCGCCCTCAGGAGTATGGCGGCGACGAGGCCGGTTCGATCCCACCCTGCCGAGCAGTGGAAGAGGATCGCTCCATCATCGGCGTCAGCGATCGCGTTCAGTACAAGCGCGAGTCTGTCTGGAAGCGCCTGGAGGTGCGCGAGATAGTAGAGGGGCGTGCCCCACCGGCCATCCTCTTCATACTGCTTCCAGAAGTCCGTCTCATCGCTGCCGTCAAGATCTACGTGGATGCGCTTGACCGCCGGGGGGACTTGTCCCGTCGACTCATCTGGTCGACGAAGGTCGATCACGGTGCGTACTCCGTGGGCGTGAATTGCTTGCCACCCCTCCGAGTCGACTCGTTCCAGCCTCTCCGAGCGAATAAACACGCCCGAGGGTGTCACGGTTCCATCTGTGCGCTCTAGACCGCCGAGGTCTCGCACATTGGCGAGACCATCGATGCGGAGCGTGGGTTTCATGTTTGCCAGTCTTGCCGAAAACCCTTGCCGAACCGGGGTTGTGGCAAACGTTAGCGGCAGTGATTCCCTGGCCCGAGGAGTGACAGCGCCGGAAACGGTCGTTTTCGGCGGAGCGTCTGCTTAGTTCGGTGAAGCTCGCGCAGGGTTTCTGGGGGCCCGCCCTCTCGGCCGCCAGGTGCATTGTTCCGATGCGCGGCTACTTCGAGTGGACCGGCGACAAGACGCCGGAGACCCCGCACTTTCTGCGTGGTAAAGGGCTGCTGTCGGCCGCCGGTCTCACCTGGTTGATGGAGCTGCCGAACGGTGAGAAGTCGCGGTGCTTCGTGGTCATCACCCGCGAGGCGCGGGATGCCAGCGGTGAGGTGCATGACCGGATGACGGCATTCCTCACGCCTGATACCTGGGATGCGTGGCTCACTCCGGAGAAGCTCACCGGCACGTGTCCTCGGCAAGTTGATCTCCGTTGAGTTCGAAGCCACTGTGACCACACCGCCCACATCCGCGGCCTGAGAGAAAAGTCACCAAGATCTTCAGCATTCACATCTGCTTCGATGCGGTGTCGCACTGCGAACCACCGCTGCCGCACACCGCGCCGTGATCGGTGTGAAGCCCTTCCCTCAGGTCGCAGCACGTCCGACCGTTCCGTACGTGGCTAACATTCGACCATGGTTGAATCCTCTTCGTTCGTGCCACCCAAGCTCTCCGTGCAGCCAGACGTTCGCGTTCTCGGCGCCCGCGAACACAACCTGCAGGACGTCGACCTCACGGTGCCGCGCGATGCAACGGTCGTCTTCACCGGCGTGTCCGGCTCGGGAAAGTCCTCGCTGGCGTTCGGGACGCTGTACGCCGAGTCGCAGCGACGCTATCTGGAATCGATCGCACCGTACGCCCGGCGCCTGATCGATCAGGCGGGAGTGCCCGATGTCGACTCGATCACGGGGATGCCGCCGGCGGTCGCCCTGCAGCAGCAGCGCGGTGCCGGCAACGCCCGATCGACCGTGGGCAGCATCACCACGTTGTCGAGCTTGATACGAATGCTGTACTCGAGGGTCGGGGACTACCCGGATGGGCAGCCGATGTTGTATGCGGAGGACTTCTCCGCGAACACGGTCCAAGGGGCCTGCCCGGAATGCCACGGCATCGGCCGCGTGTACACGGTGAACGAGCAGCAGATGGTCCCTGACCCATCGCTCACCATCCGCGAACGCGCCATCGCTTCCTGGCCGACCGCGTGGCACGGCCATCAGCTGCGCGACGTGCTGGTTGCGCTCGGTTACGACGTCGATGTGCCGTGGCGGGACCTGCCGAAGAAAGACCGGGACTGGATCCTGTATACCGATGAGACCCCCTTCGTTCCGGTCCACTCCCGGCTCACACTCTCTGAGTCCAAAGCTGCGATCGAAGCAGGCGTGGAGCCGAGCTACTCGGGCACATTCGTCGGGGCTCGCCGGTACATTCTGGACACGTTCGCGAACACGAAGAGCGCCTCTATGAAACGGCGCGTCGCGCAGTTCCTCACCGCTGCGATCTGCCCGGCCTGCGATGGCAAGCGGCTGAAGCCCGAGGCGCTGTCGGTCACGTTCGAAGGATTCGACATCGCCGAATTCTCCCAACTGCCGCTCCGGGAACTTGCCACGATCCTCTCGGGAGTCGTCGCACGCTTAGAGGACCACGAGGCCGCCTCTTCCGACGCTGCCTCTCCGCGTGCCGTGGAGGAAGAGCAGGTCGCTGCTGGCAAGGCTCCCATTGCCCCCTCGCCCGATGTGCGACCCACCGCAAGCCGAGCGCCAGAGAAGCGTGCTGCTGCGGTCCAGCTCGCTTCAGGAGTGCTGCAGCGGCTTCGTCCACTGGTCGATCTGGGACTGGGCTACTTGTCGTTGAGCCGGTCGACGCCAACGCTGTCGGGCGGCGAGCTCCAGCGACTCCGGCTCGCGACGCAACTCAGCTCTGATCTTTTCGGGGTCGTCTACGTCCTCGACGAACCATCGGCGGGGCTGCATCCGCAGGACGTGGCGGCGCTCCTCGAGATCCTGGATGGACTGAAGGGGCGAGGGAACAGCCTGTTCATCGTCGAACACTCCGTGGCTGTGATGCGGCATGCGGACTGGCTGGTCGACATCGGCCCCGGCGCCGGTGAACACGGTGGCCGCGTGCTCTACAGCGGTGCGCCCGACGGGCTCGCCGACATCAAGGAGTCCGTGACACGCGGATACCTCTTCGGCGGCCGCGGTCTTCCTCTTCGCACCCCCCGCGAGGCACGCAGTTGGCTGCGCCTGGAGAACGTGACGCGGAACAACCTGCACGACCTCACGGTCGATATCCCTCTGGGTGTCTTCACTGCGGTCACGGGCGTGTCCGGGTCCGGCAAGTCGAGCTTGGTCAGCCAGGCGCTTCCGTCGCTGCTTGGCGACCGCCTTGGCCGGGCCGTCCGGGCCGATGACGAGCCGGTCAGCGACGAGTCCCTCCTCGCGGATGCGCCGGAGCGTCTCGATGGGCGCGTCGCCGGGCCCGTCACCGGTGTACAGCGGCTCGTCACCATCGACCAGCGGCCCATCGGCCGGACCCCGCGGTCGAACGTCGCCACCTACACCGGGCTGTTCGATCACGTACGTCGTCGATTTGCAGACACCCCGGAAGCTCGTTCCCGCGGGTACAAGCCTGGCCGATTCTCCTTCAATGTCGCCGACGGGCGCTGCCCGACCTGCGAGGGCGAGGGATCGGTGATGGTCGAGCTCCTCTTCCTGCCTTCCGTGTACACCGAATGTCCCGACTGCCACGGCACCCGATACAAGGCATCAACGCTCGAGGTCACGTGGCGGGGGCGCTCGATCGCTGACGTGTTGTCGATGAGCGTCGAGGAGGCGAACGTGTTCTTCGTTGGCGATGAGGAGATCACTCGATCGCTGGCTGCTTTGTCAGATGTGGGGCTCGATTACCTCCGGTTGGGTCAACCGGCAACCGAGCTCTCCGGGGGTGAGGCGCAGCGTGTCAAGCTCGCGACCGAGTTGCAGCGTGCGCAGCGCGGAGACACGCTGTACGTCTTGGACGAGCCGACATCCGGGCTCCACTGCGCCGACACGGATCGTCTGGTTGCGCACCTGCAGACGCTGGTCGATGCAGGCAACACGGTCGTCGCCGCGGAGCTGGACATGCGCGTTATCGCGGTGGCCGATCACGTGATCGATCTTGGACCCGGCGCGGGCGACGCCGGCGGGACCGTGGTTGCAGCTGGTACGCCCGCTCACGTCGCGGATAAGGGCGTCGGTGCTTCCGCGGGCTACCTCGCTGCCGCACTGCAGGCAGCGACCAACGTGACCCCATAGTGACGAGCGTGCCGCTGTGCGATATGAGAATCGGACAGCGGCACGCTCGACGAGGTCGTGGTCTCAGGCGGGGAGCTTCGAGGCCAGGACGTCCAACTTCTCAATCGTCGGCTCGCTGAACAGTTTGCCGGTCTGCTCGCCGAGAGCGGTCGCAACCGCGCCAGACAGGTGCGCGTCGCGGCCGGCGTCATCGGGGAACACGTCGAAGATCCCGAAGGAGGACGGGCCCAGACGGATCGCGAACCACGCGACGGTGGCAGGTTCCTCCTCGACGAGCCCTCGCCCGATGCCGAGGAATTCCTGGACCTCGTCTTCCTTGCCGGGCAGGGCCTCCAGCCTACAAGCAGTCCCTTCGTCACGCTCATCACATCACCTCTTCCTGGGTCGAATTGCCCGCTAATAGGGCGAGTTGTCCCAGGGCCGGCTGGCTCTGGGGGCAGGTCCCGCCACGCGATCCCGGCCCGGTACCGGTAGATGATCCCCTCCACCAGCGTGCGGTGATCACGAAACGTCTACCTCGCTTACCATCCGGGGCCGGCATGAACGGCTCGACCAGTTCCCAGTCGCCATCCGAAAGCACCCTCATCCGCGACATGCTGTCCAGAATCGCGGGTCACCCCCCACGCGATTGGGAGACACGCCCTAGCTCTGGGCCTCGCCGAGGCGCGCTTCGGGCGTGAGCTCGGCGCGGAGACCGCCGCCGGTCGCAGCCCGGGCAAGAGCGCGACCCAGCGCAGGTGCCTGCTTGAACAAATTGTGACCGGCCACAAAAAGGACAGAGCCTGCCTCCCACACGGCCACGCCGTCCTCACTCCACGGGAGTTCGGTCACCCAGCAGTGAAGGAAGTCGCGCGGCTCTGGGTGGAGACCGGGCAGCGCCCGTGTCACGTATTCGCGTGCGCGTTCGTCCAGCGATCGAATCGCCGCCGGGTCGATGAAAGTTCCGTCGTCGCGGACGCCGACGGTGTCGCTGAGTCCGACCGAATAGTTGCTGTTGCCCGGTAGCGGCGTCGCGTAGACGCCGACTTCGCCGAAGACGCCGCTGCTGTCCTGCAGGCACGCGACTCGTGCCGGGGCGGCGGCTTTCACGTCGAAGGTCAGCCTGACGTGTGCGGCAAGGCGAACCGGCAGCGACAGGCCGACGCTGCGTGCCAGGCGGGCGGTTTCGCGGCCGGCGCACACGACCACCTTGGAGTAGACAGCCCGGTCGGTGACGCTGCGCACCTCGACCGTCCCGTCGGCGCGGGGATCGATGGAGATGACCTCACCGGTGGTGACCGCATCTGCGAGGGCACCCGTGAGTGCCGTGATCGCGGCGCGGGTGCGGATCGCGCCGCCCGACTCGTCGAGCACCGCTGGCCCCGAGTACCCAGCGAGCAGCGGCATCCGCTGGGCGACCTCGGCCGCGTCGATCTCGTGCGCTTCCACGCCGCCGACCTGGTCGAGCACCCGCAGCCGCGCCAGGGCGCTGTCTCCGATCGCCAGGACACCGTCTGATGAGACGAGCTCGACGTCGAAGTGTTCGGCCCACTCATCCCATACGCCGCGGCTTTCGCGCGCGAAAGCGACGAGTCGCGGGTCGTCGTGGGCATGCCGGAAGATCCGCGACTCGCCTGCGGACTGACCCGTCCCGGGCAGACCAGCCTCATACAAGCGCACCCGCACGCCCTGCTCCCGCAGCGCGTACGCCGTCGACAGACCGACGATCCCGCCCCCGATCACTGCTATCTCGGGTGAACGCGTCGTGGAAACGCCGTCGTCAGTTCCTGTCATCGCGGTTCCTCGATCTGTTGGTGATTAGCGATAGGCCGCAAGAGAAGGGGCCGCTGCCACGACGTCAGCGGGCTGTGTAAGCCCGAAGTCACCGCGCGCAGCGACCCCTCCTTTCTGGGCCAGTACTCCCGGTCTGTGGTGTCAGGCGGGGAGTTTGGAGCCCAGGACGTCCAACTTCTCGATCGTCGGTTCGGAGAACAACGTGCCGGTCTGCTCGCCGAGAGCGGTCGCAACCGCGCCAGACAGGTGCGCGTCGCGGCCGGCGTCATCGGGGAACACGTCGAAGATCCCGAAGGAGGACGGGCCCAGACGGATCGCGAACCACGCGACGGTGGCCGGTTCCTCCTCGACGAGCCCTCGCCCGATACCGAGGAATTCCTGGACCTCGTCTTCCTTGCCGGGCAGGGCCTCCAACCTGACAAGCAGTCCCTTCGTCACGCTCATGACATCACCTCTTCCTGGATCGAATTGCCCGCAAATTTCGCCACGACCGTATCGCAGAACGCGGACAGGTCATCGGGCGAGCGGCTGGTGATCAGGTTCCCGTCCACCACGACGTCCTGGTCGACGACGTGCGCACCGGCATTGCGCAGGTCCGTGCGGATGCTCGGGAAAGACGTCAAGGTGCGACCTCCGACCACACCGGCCTCGATCAGCGTCCACGGCCCGTGACAGATCGCCGCAACGGGCTTGCCGCTTTGGACGAACTCGCGGACGAAGGAGACGGCGTCGGGGTCAACCCGGAGTTGGTCGGGGTTCACCGTACCCCCTGGGAGAAGCAGAGCGTCATAGTCCGTGACAGAGGCGTGCGCGACCAACCCATCAACGGTGAACGTGCCTGCTGCATCCAGATCGTTCTCACGCGCCTGAATCTCACCGTCATGGATCGACAGGACCTCGGTCTGTGCCCCAGCTCGCTCCAGTGCCTCGCGGGGCTTCTCGAGCTCGACTCGCTCAACCCCGTCGGCGGCGAGGATGGCAACTCTCCTGCCCTGTAGCATCTCGGTCATATCAGCTCGCCTTCTTCTCGGTCGACATCCCGGGCTTGATGAGGACCTTGGTCCAACCCTTGGACCGGGCGTCGAAGTTCTTGTAGGCATCGGCGGCTTGGTCCAGCGAGATCTCGTGGGAGACGATCCATGAGGGGGTCGCCTTGCCGGCGGCGATCAAGTCCCGCAGCTGGCGGTTGTACCGCTTGACGGGGGCCTGACCGCTACCCATGGTCTGCCCCTTGAACCAGTGCGTGCCGAAATCGATGGCCGCCTTTCCCTGCCTGGCAAGGTCATCCTTGCCTCCAGGGTCCTGGGGGACGAACACGCCGACGGTGCCGATCCCTCCGGTGAAGCGGACCGAGTTAATGAGCATGTTCAGCGTAGCGGCGGTGTCCTCGTTGCCTTGTGGATCGTGGGCCTGGTAGCCCACGCATTCGCAGCCACGGTCAGCTCCGAGCCCCATCGTCTCGTCGAGAACAGCTTGCACGGGGTCGACCTTGGAATCGTCGATGGCAATCGCACCGATCTGCTCGGCCAGCGCGAGCCGGTCAGGGTGGCGATCGACCACCATCACCTTTGCCGCGCCCTTGATCATCGCGGACAGGGCGGCCATCAATCCGACCGGACCCGCCCCCGCAATCACCACGCTGTCGCCGGGTACTACGCCGGCCATCTCGGTGGCGTGGTAGCCGGTGGGGAAGATGTCAGAGAGCATGACGTAGTCGTTCTCCCTCTCCTCCGCATCCTCGCCCAGGCGCAGCGCGTTGTGGTCACCGAAAGGCACACGGAGCAGTTCCGCTTGGCCACCGCCATAGGGACCCATGTCGGCGAACCCATAGGCCGCACCGGCGAACGATGGTTCGGGCTGGGTGGTGAGACAGTAGTTGGTCAGGCCGCGTTCGCAGTTCTTACAGAATCCGCACGAGATGTTGAACGGGAGCACAACCCGGTCTCCGACCCTGACCTTCTCCACGCCACTACCGACCTCGATGACCTCCCCCATGTTCTCGTGACCGAACGTCCGGCCTACTTCGAAAGAGGTCCGCCCCTCGTACATGTGGAGGTCCGAGCCGCAGATGTTCGTCGTCGTTACCCTGACCAGCACATCGGTGGGTCGCTCGATCTTCGCGTCCGGGACATCCTTCGTGCTGACCTGACGGGGTCCCTCGTACACTACTGCTTTCATGTCCACTCCGATCAAATGGTGTTGCTCGAGAACCTACTGGCCTCGATAGCCTGCTGGTAGGGCCTTGACAACGCCAGCCCTTCGCGAGACATCGAACGCCCGCCGAAACACGTTCTGATGTGCGTTTTCGGCGCGATCCGTGGCCTCTATCGCGAGTGCACCGTAAACGATCGTTTACGGCGGACGCCCGTCCGCCGCTTGTGCCTCGCTAGGCTCTGCTCATGAGCGCGAAAGCGGAGCAGATGGACGCCAACGTTCACGGTCGTGCTGTTTCGACAACGGCGACTAGCGCGGTGCTGCTTGGGTGCATCATCGCAACGATTCACCTCGTTCTTGGCGGGACCACGTATCTCGCGCTTTCAACCGTCGATCTTTTCGTGGCTTGGCCGTACTTCCTCGCACTCGCCCTTGTCGTCGCCGGACTCGTCATTCACGCAGCCGCACCGGTCAGCGGCAGGCCACACGTCGTCATTACGGTCGGGTCCGGCATCATCGCAGCACTCGCTCTTCCAGTCGCCTGGTTCTATTTCGGCTGGGCCGGAATCGGACTCGAGAACGACGCCGACCAGCAGGTCGTAGCTCTCATGGGAGTCTTCAGCGCATCCGTGCTCCCCGTGTTGGCGGCCTTCGTCGGTGGCGTGTTCTCCTGGCGCAACCTGACCCAGCCCGCACGATTCCGGGTGCGCGGCATGGTGATGATCGCCGTCACCTCGATCGCACTCGCCACCGCATGCATCATCTTCGCGCGCCTGTCATACCCCGTGCCAGATTGGGCCCAGTAACGGGATCCTTCGCGCAAGTTCGCCGCACGTAGTCACACGTGGTACTCGCGTCGCGCCGTTCCGCGGCCGGCCCGTCCTCCTTAGCGACGATCAGGGCTCCACGCACAAGAATCGTTCGACACCGCCGAGGACGACCCAGTGTCAGGAGAAGAGCTGGCGAAGCGCGTCGAGGTCGCCGGAGTCGACCACCTTCTGGACCACGCCGATGGTCTCCTGGTTCACGAACATGCCCTTGAGCGTGTCGCTCCAAATCGCCCGCACGGTGTCCACGTCACCGGCGTCAACTGCCCTGTCGGCGGACTCGATGGCCTGCTGATACGGAATCTGCTGGAACCCGGCAGGCGCGTCGTCAGGGCTGTAGTACGGCACCCAGGGAAGGTCGGGGTCGGGGGTGAGCCAGAGGATCTGCCCGGGCTGGATCACACGCACGTGGTTCATCTCGCCGAGGGTAGGCCACGCGCAGAGCCGTTCAGCGATCACAGCCTCGACGTCACCAGGTTCAACGGTATAGGTCACGGGAGTGCCGTCCTCATCGACTGTCACCTCGCCCCGCGCGAACTCACGTGCGCCTAGATCCCGGAGTATCCCCTGCCGCTCCCAATACAAACCACCGCCGTCGCCGTAGACCTCAGACGCGCGGGTGCAGGTTTCCGGCTCGGTCGATTCCGGCGTTGGCGTACTCTCGGTCACCGGCCTGATGTCAGCCGTGGGAGCGGGGGCTTCAGACGTCTGAACTGACGCTGGTGCTGTGGTGGTGCACCCGGCCAGCGCGGCAGCTGTCAAGGTGAGTACGGCGAGTACAGGGGCGAGCTTGCGTGTGCCGGACATGAAGCCATACTGACAGACCGATTCCACCTTCAGGACATCAGCCAGGCGCACAAGCGATGAGCGCTGCGCGCGTCCACAGCGGGCAGCTGACGCCCAGCCGAAAGCCTCCGCCGATTGGCGGTTCTGAAGGACGTTAACGGCGACCGTTCCGGCCAGTTTCGCGGTCTCGCGCCAGAAACGATCGTTTTCGGCAGGCGTCCTCTTAGTTCGGTGAAGCTCGCTCAGGGCTTCTGGGCTCCCGCTTTCTCCGCTGCGAGATGCATCGTTCCGATGCGGGTCTACTTCGAGTGGACAGGCGACAAGACCCCGGAGACGCCACACTTCCTGCACGGCGACGGTCTGCTCTCGGCCGCGGGCCTGACCTGGTCAATGGAGCTGCCGAACGGTGAGAAGTCGCGCTGCTTCGTCGTCATCACCCGCGAGGCGCGCGATGCCAGCGGCGAGGTGCACGACCGGATGCCCGCGTTCCTAACGCCCGACTCCTGGGATGCGTGGCTCACGCCCGAGAAGCTCACCGGCGACCGGAAGGCTGAGACCCTGGCGATGCTCGAGCACACCTCGAGCGCCGTCGCGTCTACCATCCGTGAGCACATCGTCGATCGCAAGGTCAGCAACTCTCGGACCGTCGACCCGACCGACCCCACGCTGCTGGAACCCGTCGCCTGAAAGGAGCACCTGTGACCCAACCAGATGACTCGGGCCGTCTCGAGCGCCTGCAGCAGATCCGCTCAGGCATGGAGGCCCTGCACGCCGACGCACTCGCCGAGCGTGACGGGAAGACGTTCACAACCGAGGAGACCGTCGCATTGGTGCTTCGACCAGCCCAACGCTGAGAGGCGTGAGTAGCTTTCCCGTGGCATGAAAGTAGCGTTATCCGAGTGCACCTCGAAATCACCGCCACTCCGCGAGAGACCCTCGTGTGGGCGCAGACCGTGCAGGCTGCTCAGGAGCTGCGCCAGGGTCTCGCTGACGACGGCTACCCTGTGCTCGACGCTGACCCGTTTGAGCTGAACAGCGCCGGACTCATCCCCGAGGGTGAGCACCTCGAGTTCGACCCGGCTCGGATCTTCAACGTCTCGATCGGGCCGGACGCGAATGCGACGCTGCACGTGCTGACCGACTCCGGTCACACGCTCGTCTGGCACCGGTGGCAAACGAGGCTCGCCCGCAAGGTCTGGGGCGTCCCGGTCGCGATCCCGCGGCGCGGCCGGCCTCGCGTCAGCGGCGTCGAGAGGGCCACGCACTTCGGCACGGCGGTGCGCAGCCACTTCGGCCTCGGCCTGAGGATCTCTCGTGACACCTACGCCACGATCAACAATCGCTCGTCGCTCCCGCGGTGGCACCGAGAAGACAACCCTGAGCTGTGGGACTCCCTCGACTGGTCGTACGAAGACGCCGAGCACCTCTTTCACTCCGACGAATGGTGCGAAGAGCATCGGGAGAGAGCATTGCAGAACTTCGACTTGAACATGGCACACTTCGCCTCCCTCGATCGCGACGAGTTCGAGAGCGCCCTGAAGTCTGTCGTTGCCAGCCAGCCCGGCATGGTCGAAGTCACCGATCTCACCAAGTGGGACGGCGTGCCCGGGCTCTACATCATGGTGCTCGACGAGTTCGCGCAGGTGTACGTCGGGGTGGCTGGGGCATCTAGCGGCATCGCGAAGCGCATCCGACAGCACTGGACCAACCAGAAACAGTTCGATCGCCTCATCTGGGGCAGCGTCGACACATCGATCCTCTCGATCGACAGCTTTCGGGCCCTGGATACTACCCGCATCTTCGCGCTCAAGACCGAGCGCTCGTTCGACGGCGAGAACCCACTCCTCGAGCAGTTCCCGAGGAAGTTCACGCTGAACCGCGTCATGGGTGGCAACGACGTCGTTCACCTTGCCGGCTTCCTCGGAGTCGGCGCCGTCATGCGCACCCGTGAGTTTGAAGTCCCCGTCGACGACTCGTCGAGCTCGTGACCCGCGAGGTTCACGCCCTCCGCCCCGACGCGGCCGCCTGGTACAGCGGGATCCTCGATGAGGTCACTGCGGTGCTGCCGTCGTCGCTGGACCGCGCCCGCCAGTTCCTCGAACCCATCGCTGGCGAAGTCTGGATGGGCACGCTCACGCTCCACGGCCCAGCCACCGCGGGCAGTGAGGTCCGCAGCTCTCGCCGCGTCTCCGATCGGACGCGCGCCGAAGTGTTCCTCCGGGACGGTTTCGTCTGCACGTACTGCGGCGGCCGGACGATCCCCCGCTGCATCCTCGCCGCGATCAGCGACGTGTTCCCCGACGGCTTCCCGTACTACGCCCACTACCGCCGCGGTACCGTGCACCCCGCCTACTGGGCGCTCGCGCCCGAAGCCGACCACGTCCTCGCTCACGCCGGCGGCGGGTCCAGCGACCCGGAGAACCTCACGACCCTTCACGCAATGTGCAACACCCGGAAGTCGAGCCTCGACGCAGCCTCTCTTTCTGTCGCCGCCGCTCCCGCTCACGACAGCGAGTGGGACGGTCTGCTCTCTCGATACGCAAGGATCGTCGCCGCCGGGGAGAACACCGGTCGCCGACATGCGGCGCCCGGCTACCACCCGAGCTGGTTGAGGAGGTTCGAGAGGTCGCTGCTGCCTGTGGAGGATATATCGAACGCGCGACCGTAGATCACTCGATCGCGGCCTCCGACGAGGAGAAGACCCGCATCCGGCCCGAACTGGACCTCCTGTTCGACGAGCTCGGACTCGACGATGACTCAGCCATCGACCTGCCCTATGTCACCCGCGCGTTTCGGACCGTCCCCGACTGACGGAGCATCGACCGCCGAGTCGCGACCGGTGACGTGCTGGTAACGATCGATCGTCGCGGTCGCTTCGGCGCCCAGGACGCTGTCCCAGAGCCACTACCCTGAGAATCGCTGACGCGTCGTCAGCGTTCACACTCACTCCTGGGGGAAGCGCACATGCGCCTGTCGAAGAAGAACTCTGCCGTCCTCGCACTGGGGGTCGCGGCACTCTTGTTGAGCGGATGCTCGGCGCCCGCGGCATCCGAGCCCAAGCCCGAAACCACGACCGCCGTGTCCTCCGACGCGACGGAAGAGGCTGAGACGACGTCAGGAGCCTCATTCTCGGACAACGTCCTCACGCTGCCCGAGTACACGATCAAGATCACGGACACGAAGATGATCGCCGTCGGCCAGCCCGGTAACGAGTACGGCGAGAAGCCCGTCATCGCCTTCTGGTACGAGGTCACCAACACCTCGGACCAGCCCACCGACCCGTCGACTGCATGGATCGGCACGTTCACTGCGATCCAGGACAACGACCCGAACGCGGTCAACGAACTGAACGTCGGCATGCTCCCCGACCAGCAGTTCCTGGACTCTCAGATCCAGGACATCAAGAAGGGCGGCACCGTCGCCAACGCCGTCGCGTACGAGCTGGATGACGAGACCACCCCCGTGGAGCTCGTGGCTTCGAACGACTTCGGCATGACAGAGATCGGAAGCGCGACGTTTACGCTGCAGTGACGTACTGAGCATGAAGGAAGCGGCCCCTGCGACTTTGCCGGGGCCGTTTCTGTCGGAGCCTCCGGCCGCTGGACACATCGCGATCGCCGATGTCGTGCGGCCTTCTGATCGATAGTCTCAGTCGCATGTCCTTGACGCTCGGAACGATCCTCGACTCGGAGTCGCTGTCCATCCAGGACGTGCTGGTCATCAGGCACGCCTACAACGCTGAGCCGACGTCGAGCCGTCTCGCCGGCATTCATGCAGACTCGACAGACGACGAGATCCTCGCGTACACGCGCCGCCAGTCGGCGAAGTCGCAGATCTTCCCCGCGACGCCTCCGCGATTCTGGGTCGTGCTCATGCCCGAAGGCGGCGATCGTGGCCGCCTCTGGCGCGTCGTGGAGAACCGTGGGGAACTGTCCAACGACGGCGAGCTCCGTGAGTTCGACCTCGTCGACACTGACTACATGCAAGATCTGCTCAACCGGCTCGTCATTCGGTGGAAGGCAGGACGGGTGTGGCGAGTCTTCGGCCCGACTGCCGCGACGTATCCGGTGCTCGAGCTCGCCGACGCCCAGCCTCCGCGCTTCCCGGGATTCGACCAGCTGGTCGTCTCGTATGACGTGCTGAAGGCGGTCGTGAAGGAGCGCCCATATGCCTCCTGGCAGACCGCGCTTTCGTCGGTCGTCGGGATCTATCTGATACCGACACCCGCGACGGTCGCCACTACGTGGGTAAGGCAGACGGCGCCGAGAACATCCTGCAGCGATGGCGCACCTACGCCACCAATGGGCACGGCGGCAACGTCGCGCTGAAGGAGCGAAATCCGTCGACCTTCCGATACTCACTACTTCGGGTCTTCGACCCCTCGACGCCACTCCGGGATATTAACGCCGCTGAGAGTCACTTCAAGCGAGCGTTGGACAGCATTACCCACGGGCTCAACCGCGGCTGAGCACAGGCAGGTCCACACGCCACAGGCCGTTACCGCGGTCGCTCGGGCGCTTCGAACGCCCGCCCGCAGCTACCGCGGCTTCTTCCTCGGAGACGAAACCGCTAACGGATCCCAGCCCGATCTGAATCTCAGGCTTTCCGTCGAGGCGCTGAGCGATGATCAGGTCTTTGCGCACCTTGATCCCGGGCGCGAATCCCCCGACCACGTTCTTGATCTGGTAGATCGCGGCGTGGTTCTCCATGGGCATCCTGAACTCTCGGAGAGCCGAAGAGAGGTCATCGAAGTGCTTCACCATGTCCCGACCGTATCTCACGCCGCGCTGACCACTCGTCTGGGCTTGAGGACGTGTAGGCCAGTACGAGATCTAGCGCGGGGTCATAAGCCCCGACGGGTCGCCACCCTTTATGACCCCGCACGCGACTGCCCCAGAAGCACGCGGATCCTCGCTGCTCTGCCGCGCTCGATTGCTGGGGCACTTCGTCTTATATTCCTAGCAATCGAGCGGAAGTGAGTGGTCGCCGGGGTCTCCTTCTACCCCGCAGGAATCCATAGGCCGCAGCCGTTCGTCGTGAAGCCCTCTCCAGAGTTCACCGTCACCGTGACGCCGTTGTGCGCGGCTCCGACGAAGTTGTTGTCGAGGATGTCACCGGAGCCGTCGTTGCGCTCCCAATAGCAGTCCTTCACTCCCGTCGCCGTCCGGTACGTCCCCGGCTGGATCGTCTGACCGACGATGTGATCACCGTCGTAAAAGCCACCGAGCACCATGTCCATCTTCGGAGCAAACTCCGGGCAGTACACGCGCACCGCGGCGATATCGATCTGACGTGACTCGGTCTGGTCTCCCCACAACATCGGATACACGTTGTCTGGGGTGTAGTACTCGTGCAGGTACTCGCAGTACTCGCGGCCGTCGAATGGAGGGGACATGCCGTTCCCCTCGAATGACGCCGCCATTGTCTCGTACTGATTGTCGAGCGCCTTCTCCGCCGCAGCTGCCAGCTCTGCATCGCGTTGCTCTTTCGAACCGACCAGCAGGATTGCGATGTCCACAGAGGTCGCCGCGTCCTTCAACTCCTCGGTCGTCGGCTCCGACGAGTCGAGCAATTTGGTGAGGGCGTCGATCTCCGTCCGAAGCTCTTCCCGCTTCGCAGCGTCGCCGTAGGGTTCTGACTCGACGTAGCGAAACTCGCCCGCTTCCAACGCGGTCTGCGCCTCCTCGAGTGCGTCTGCATGGTCCTGTTCCGCCTGGACGCGCTCAGCCTCGGCTTGCGCATCGGCTGCAGCCTGGGCCTCGGCGCGAGCATTCGCATCCGCTACAACGACACCCGTCGTGATGCCCGCCGCAACAAGAACCACCACGGCGACAGCCGCGATGATCAGATTCCGCTTACGGTGACCAGCCGACAGTGCCGCCGGAGACTCGGATTGCTCGTTCATGAGCCGAATCCTATCGACCCGACTCGTCCTACGATGATTAGCGGCTGCGCGCTACAAGCGACAGGGCGACATTGCGCGTTCCTCACCGCCTAATCGAAGAGCGGGCACACCCACCCGGTCTGCACCGCTCTTTGGTGTGCGTCAGGTGGTATGCGCTCGGCGGCGGGCGCGCAGGAGCAGGATTCCTGCAACGATCACGCTGCCCCCGATCAGGCCCAGCGCAAAGAGCGGTGCGCCACCGGTCGCGGCGAGCTCTACAGCGCCGCCCTGGATCGCCCGGTTGCTGGGCAGGCGGCTTCCGACTCCAGAAACGTCACTACGGGAGCAGTCGCCCCTGGCGATCGCTGAAGGAGATCAAGCGCGCCCTGACGGCTGGCGAGATCACGTGAAGCCCGCCGTCGCCCTCGCTTAGTTGCACCTCAGGGTCGATAGCTCCGTGCTCGCAGCTCCGGCTTCCGAGATCAGCATCTCGAACCTGCCATAGTCACCAGCCTTAAGAGCGGGGAGCGTGGCGTTCGTCATACCGATGACGACGCCACCTCCGTCCAGCACCCTCGCCTCGATGTAGGCGCCATTCGGGCAGTCCTGGATCGCGAACGCCTCCACGACACGGCATCCGACGCTCGAGATAGAGCACACGGTACCGTCCGGGGCCTCGCGAATTGCGAGTTCATTCTCAATGTTCTGGTACCCCTCGGGGGCGTCGAGCAACGACGGCTTCGTCGTTGCTGAGCATCCACTCAGGAGGAGGGTAGCGAGGACAGCGACGGCGGCGAGCGACTTCATGTTCACGGTCGAAGCGTATCGGTCCGGTTGCTGCCCGAATCTACTTTGCAGACGATCGACCCCTCGCGATCCCGCTCGAGCACTGCTCAGACGCCGATCAGCAACTCAGCCCCACCTCACTTCAATGTCTGGCCCACTGGGCACGATAAGACCCCTTATCCGGGCTATCGGCGTAAGTGACGAGGGTTCAGGTGGAAGGGTTTCACCGGCGCGCGCGTCGGTCCTGCCCCCGGACACTGCGGGACTTGCGCTGCTTTCAGCTGGGGGGCGCGAGAGCATCGCCGGCGCGATCAAGCGCGCCTCGGAACGTCATAGTCATCGACGCTGGCGGCATGCGCTCCCGGAGGTCCCCTAGCGAGAGCAGCCCATCAATGTCGAGAAACGTCGTCGCGCCGAAGGACGAGACCTGCGTTGTGCCCCGCTTCGTCGATGCGCTTCGCGAGGCAGACCTGTACGAATCGCACCCATCCGGTTCTACTGAGCCGATCGCCGCCCCGCAGAGCACACTGCCGGGTACCGCAACAGGGAGCACCAGGTGCACCCACGCGGCCCTCGACAGCGCCATGCGCTTCACAGGTCTATCGCTGCGATGCTCTGAACTATCTAGCCACAAGGGTGATCTCCCTGCGCTCGCGGCTGTGGTGTTTCGGCACTGCTACGAGATCTGGATCGGCGAGGAGCTGACGTAATTCTGCGCCCACTGCAGCTCGCACCCACTGCGGCACCGGCCGTTCTTCTGCTTTGGGATCGGCTCTGACGGACGAGGGTGCGCTGCGCGCGAGAGCGGGTCGACGAAGCGCCGACCGCTCGTCGGCAGTCACCTCCCGTAACTATCGACGATGCCGGACTGCATCAGAGCGGCCTATATCAGGCTGTGGGGAGAGAGTGGATGCCGCCAGGGCGAGGCCGACAGCTTGCGCCCATCGCAGGCCCACTGTCAGACGACGACACGGCGACTAACAGAGACGATGTTTGGGGTATTCACGTATTCCACGCAATAACGCCGGGTGACCGGGTCGCAGGACACGCGGCCGTCACCGCCAAACAGATAGGGTGCGCGAGTGACAGACCTCGATAGTCTCCTGAGCACCCTGTATCGAGGGGCGGAGAGCCGCGGCTTGCCGGTCGTCGATGCCGCGTTTCTGCAAGAGCCGACCTTCGCCCTTCATGTCGACACGACGTCTCCCGATGAGGCGCTGGATCTCGCCCAGCGGATGCTCTCTCCCTTCGTCAGCATCACCGTCGATGTCTTCAACGCGGAAGAGTTCTTGGACGAGTTCGAAGGCGAGGTCACGCCCGAGATCGCGCGCCTCGCTCGCGAACGCAACGACCAGCCACAAGGTGTGGCACTGCGGTGGTTTGGCCTCGGCGCAACCGGCCTTTACCTCGCCGACGCAGAGTGGGCTCAAGATCTCGCGACTTTCAAAGAGAGCTGGGCGGAAGGTCAGCAGTCCGCGTGGGCGGAAGAGCGAGACGCGCGTGCAGTTCGGATCGCCTCTCTTGCCGACCGAATCGAACTCGACCCGCGATACCGCGCGGCTGGACAGAATCAACGCACCGTCATCGGACGCATTGTCATGGATGAGCTTCGCCACGCCGACGATGACGCCACGACTGTGAAGTGGGCGCTGGAGCGCGCAAGTAAGTCTGTACGTGAGAACGCGGCGACCGCCTACCTCTCCGTGTCTGAGTCGGTAGAGGTGGTTGCGAACGAGCTTCGAGATACGGATGACTGGCGGAAGTCACGTACGGCCAAAGAACGCGAGGCGACAGCTCGGGCGTTCCTCCTGGAGAGGACAGGATACGCACCCACCGCCGCCCTCGTTGAGATCGTTGCCCGCCAAGCCTACACCTGGCGTTGACGCCGACCCCGCTCAACGACAAGGCGACTGCGTTCTCGGCGCTGCGCTCGACCCGCAGTCGCGACCAGTGCGTGCTCGCAGGCGAACACGACGGACTTGAACACCACCCGCACGATTCTCGTCTACCGCGATTCCAAGCTTCGCGGCGCTGGAGCTGCCGAGCGCCTCGCTAGCTACCTAAGCCACGCCTCCGGTTCGAGTGCGAGCCTCCCGGACGGCTGCGTGAGTTTCAGTCGTCAGACTCGGGGCCGTCGTACGTCCAGTTCGCCGTACCGTCCCACTCACCCTCCACAGCTCCGAGGAGCAACGACCGCCAAGTGGTGCGGCCCGCCAAATAGCCGCGGGCTGCGCGGAGACGCCACGTTTCGGCCGAGAGTGTGAGCACGACCCCGATGGCCTCGTCCAGAGTCACGACCGATACCCCGGGCACACCGGCCTTCGAGACCAGGCGCAACAAATAGCGGTCACCCTCCTGCTTGATGCGTTCGGCGTCGGGAAGCAGCTCATCGTCGATGTCCGCGACGAGCAGATCGTGCATGAAGCGGTTGCGCTCGTCGTACGCCGCTGATGCGCTATCGATCGCCGCCCCGATCGCGGCATGAATTCTTCGATCCGCGACGGGTGCACAGGCTGACATCGTGCGGCACTGCCCGGCAAGGTTCGCCCAATTCTGGGGAGCAGCAAGGAGCGCCTCTCGCGTATCGAGCCCGCGAAGCTGCGCGTGCAGGCCCCTCAGGGCTGCATCAAGTTCAATCGACCCCTCGGCAATGCGACCTCTCACCACAGTCCATTGATCAGAGTGATCGAGGCTTTCGAGCTGGCTGAGTTCCATGCCATCAGCATCCCAGGTATGCCGCCGGTCGAGTCAGACGTACCGGAATAGCGGTTCCAATGCCCTCGCATCGTTCGTGGCGAGCTGCATTGCGAAACTGAGCTGATTGACTCTCTCCGATCGAAACAGCGTCTGAAACGGGACTGGTCGGAGCGCGAGCTGCAGCCCCTCGATGGCCGCTGCGGGTGCCAACCAAATGAGTCCACCCGCAACGAGGTTGCCGGCCCTCATCATCGATCCCGTGTCCTCGGATGGCACAATGCGAGTGCCCTCTCCCGCGGGCTTTCCTTCTCGAACACGACTGAGCCACTCGTTCGCTCGATGAACGGTGGCGTGCACCGCTACGGGATCCGTAGGAATCTCACGTGACCCTGCCGACGACCTTCCGGGGATCGCGCGGGTATCCATCACGCTCATGGAGGTGCCTTCCAAGAGCATCTCAATTCGCTCGAGCGATCCTCGCGGACAGACCTCAGCGAGAAAACCGACTAGCGAGTGGATGGTGCCCGGCATCGAACCGACGCCGCTCCCAAGCATGAGATGGCCGTCACGGCTCTTAAACCGTCGAGCGAAGTGTCGCTTCCAGTCGGACGCAGTCTGCATCGTCTAGTTCTATCGCATCACATCACGCCTCCCGTCATCGTCTGTCCGTGCAACGAACGTACAGCGCGCCCGAAACTGTCACATCAGGCATAGCGCATCGATTGCGCTGTCCGACGCGTCATGACTCGACGACTACTCAAGCTCGGGCGTGAGGAACGAACTGGTGACAGGTTCGGTTTAGGCCGCGAGTGTGAGCGGCTCGGCTAGCTTGGCTTCGAACTCGATGGGCGTCAAGCCGCCGAGGGTGTCCTGGGCGCGCTGGCGGTGATACTTCCGCTCGATCCAAACGACGATGGCGAGTCGCAGCTCCTGCCGGGTCGCCCACCGCTGCTGGTTGAGGGCGTTCGTTTGCAGCAGTGACCAGAACGACTCCATGGCCGCGTTGTCCCCCGCAGCGCCGACTCTTCCCATCGATCCGACCATGTCGTGGCGGCGCAACTCGCGGGCCATCGCGCGGCTGCGGAACTGGCTGCCCCTGTCGGCGTGCAGGATGCAGCCGGCGACCTCACCGCGGCGCGCGACAGCATTTCGGACGGCGTCTACGGCGAGTTTCGCGGTCATCCGATCTGAGATCGAGTACCCGACGATCCGGTTGGAGAACACGTCCTTGATCGCGCAGCAGTAGAGCTTGCCTTCGCTCGTCCAGTGCTTCGTGATGTCCGTGAGCCAGAGCCGGTTCGGTGCATCGGCGCGGAACACGCGCTGGACGTGGTCGTCGAACACGGGCGGCCCGGCCTTCTTCCCCTTCCCGCGTCGCCGGCGTTGCGCGGACGAGAGAATCCCCGCCTGCGAGCACAGCTTCCACGCCGTCCGCCGGCTCATCCGCCACCCCGCTCGGCGGGCCTCGTCGGCGAGGTATCGGTAGCCGAACGTCGGGTCCTCGTGGTGCGCATCATGCAGCGCGTTGATCCGATATGCGCGGAGCACGTCCGCGTCCCGGACGGGGTCGTTGCGCCACCGGTAGTAGGGCTGGCGGGCGAGCTTGAGAACCCGGCACGACACCGTCACGGGGATCCCCGCGTCGGCGAGCTCAGATACGAGCGGGTACGTCATTTTGGGGAGCCACCAAGCCGCAGGTTCGCCTGCGACAGATACGCCGCCGCACGGCGGAGGACCTCGTTCTCCTGCTCGAGCAACCGGATCCGCTTCTTCAACTCCCGCGCCTCGGCGGCGTCCGCGGCGGTCTGGCCGGGACGGTTACCGTCTTCGACGTCGGCTTGACGGAGCCAGTTCTGCAACGTCGCTTCGCTGATACCGAAGTCGGCGGCGATCTGTTTGATGGTGACGCCGCTCTCGCGGCTGCGAGCAACCGCAACGACGTCCTCGCGGAACTCTCTGGGGTAGGGGCCGGGCATGATGACATCCTCCCCGTCAGCGCCTCCCGGCACTAACGATCAGTTGTCACCGATCCGTTCCTCACGCCCCCCGAAGATGTACCCGCGTGTCACAGAATCGTCGACGTCCGCGAGCCCGTCCGTGGGGCCGCTGTAGATCACGCGCCCGCCAGGTTCACCCGCACCCGGACCGATGTCGACGAGCCAGTCCGCGTGCCGCATGACACAGGAGGGAGCGCAGAGTCTCGGCGTTCGCGTAGCCGACCCGTAGCGCGATCTCGGCGGAGGTGAGGTCCGTGGTTGCTGAGAGGTGCCGAGCTCGTTCGATGCGCAGCCGTTGGACGAAGCCGAGCGGAGTGAGGTTGAGCGCCGCACGGACTCGTCGTTCGAGGGTGCGCCGGCTGGTGCCGAGATCGCTACTCGAAGCCGGAGGCTTCAGACCCGCGCTACACCCTCATTCGTGAAGGGCCCTTTTCAGTCTCCGGGGTGGGCGGTCTGGTCCGCGAGGAGACGAGCGGCCTCCGCAGCGTATGGTGCTTCCACTTGGACCTCGTAGTGGCCCGCCTCAAGGGTCTCCAGTGAGTCGAAGTCCCGTCGGCCGCCCTTAGCCAGGTGTCCAAGGAAGTAAAGCAAAGCGCCCCAAACTGCGCCAGAGGCGACCGAGATGATCAGGATGGCCAGCCAACCGAATCCGGGGGCGAACAGCCCGAACAGCAGACCTAGCAGAACACCGAACCATGCTCCAACGCCTGCGCCCCGTAGCGCAGCCTTTCCTCCTGTCAAGCGACCGAGTACATGCTCGACAACACGAACGTCGAGCCCCACGATCGCCACTCGTTCCACAGCGAAGCCGGCGTCGGAAAGACGGTCAACCGCTGCCTGCGCACTGGCGTAGTCAGAGAACCGCGCGATCGTTTGTTTCCAGCGGGGGTCATTGGTGAACGGGGGCTCACTAGCGTCCTGTTCCGAAGGGTTGTTGCGAGGGGCCTCGGGGCTGGTCATGGGCGTACTCCTTTAGTGAAAACTGGATGAATCACCGTGCTAAGACCAGAAGGCTGGGTGCACGCCCGTCTTCCGGTCTTGCAAGGCCGGGTGTTGCCCCGTTCGGCATCAGGGAAAGGTCGCCCCTGTTTGCTTTCGGCGCGTGCTGCGAACGAGAAGCTAACTCTGGCTCGTCGATGGGTCTCCGGCCGGGCGTTACTCCTGAGGCGAGTGCTGACTCAGGACATGAACCTTGCGCGGCTTGGCTTTCTCGCTGACCGGGATGACCAGGCTCAGCACGCCGTTGTCGTACGAGGCGGAGATGTTCGCCGAGTCCACACCCTCACCGATGCTGAACTGGCGGAGGTAGGTACCCGCCGGTCGCTCCTGAACGAGCCACTTGGCTCCCTCGGTGTGGGGTGCAGTGCGCTGGGCGCGGATGGTCAGCAGCTGACCGTCGACGTCGATGTCTACCGACTCCGGTTCGACCCCGGGCAGGTCGGCGGTGAGAATGTAACGGTCAGCTTCACGGTACAGGTCTACCGGCATCACACGCGGTCCCGGACGGGACTGAAGCAGGCCGGACGCGAGGCGGTCGAGCTCGCTCAAAGGATCGAACGACATTGCCATGATGAATCATTTCCTTTCCGTATGCGGGTCCTCGGGTCTATCCCGAGCCTGTAAATTAGCACTCTCCACGCGGGAGCCCATCGTTTTTGACCCTTTCATCTGGTTATTTCTCGTACCAAGAATCTGCTTTCTTGGGCGAAATCGTCATGCTGTCACCGCCTCGGCGACGACTCGCGCGAGGCGCTTGCCGATGAGGTGGTTCGTTGCCCGCACACGCCGAACGGTGACCCCCATCATCCGCTCCACGATGCGCAGCACGGCTTCGGAGCGGAAATCGTCGAGGTCACCCATGATGACGTCGATGGGGGCTTTGACATGGGCGATGTCGCTGAGAGTGGTCTGTGACTCGATGGAGTGCTGCAACGACTTGACGAATGGCTCCCAGTTGCGTTCAGTGATATCTACAGCTTTGGGGATGGGCAGCAGCCGCTGTACCAGCGCAGCGTGCCGGAGGGTGAACTCCCGGTTCGTGCGGAGGTACTCGTAGAGCCGCAGGTAGAAGTCCATCCGGGCCCGCTCGATGACGTCCCCTATTTCATGGGGTGCGAGATAGATAGGTGGGCTGACCATCAGGAGCTTCGCGACTCGCTTTTGCCGCCGGGCGGCGTACCGGGCGCCGATGAGGGCGCCCATGGAATGCCCGACCACAGTGAACGGCTCGCGCAGCCGCAGCGACGCGACCGTCCGCTCGATAGCGGCGACATGGTCGGCCAGGGTGTAATCGGCCCACTCCGGCGCCGGCGACTCGCCGAAGCCGAGCAGGTCGATGGCGATGCACCGGTGGGTGCGCTCGAGCAGCGGGATCACGTGGTGAAACGTCACCGACGAGGACGCGATACCGTGCAGCAGCAGCACCGTCGGGCCCTCGCCGCGTTCCTCGGCGATGTGCAGCACCGGCATGGGGCGAAACCACCTCATCCGACGCAACGTCGAGCGGATCTCGCCCGCTACGCCCGCATGGGCCACCGGAGGATCCGCGGGTTCTCCCACGGCTGCAGGGTTCGGGGCGGCGTGCGGCGTCAGGTGTCCCTGGATGTCGGAGCTCATGCGCGCACCCGACTGTGACGACCCTCGTTCAGGTACTCGTGGATCTGCCGGACCACACTGGCGCCCTCACCCACTGCCGAGGTCATTCGCTTCACAGACCCGTGCCGTACATCGCCGATAGCGAAGACTCCGGGGATGGTGGTCTCCAGAGAGAAGCGGGGGCTTCCTTCCGTCCGCGCGCCGGCCAGCTCCGCCTCCGCGCCGGTGAGGATGTACCCGTCGGGATCGCGTGCCACATCGACCTTCAATCCCGTCGTCGCCGGAGCGGCGCCGACGAAGATGAACACGTGCTCCACGGGGAGCTTCTCCAGCACGTCACCGTGGCGGACTGTGACCGCTTCCAAATGGTTGCCGCCGTGTGCTTCCACGACTTCCGAGGACAGCAGCACGCTGATACGGGGGTGATGTTGGATCTGGTCCACCAGGTATCTGGACATTCCCGCTCCCAGGTCCGCGGCTCGTACGACAAGGTGCACACGGGAGGACGTGCGGGCAAGAAACAGCGCGGCCTGGCCGGCGGAGTTGCCGCCGCCGACAACAGCGACAGGTGTGTCTACGCACATCCGCGCTTCCTGCGCTGTTGCCGCGTAGAACACGTTCGAGGTCTGGAACCGGTCCAGCCCCGCGGCGGGAAGCGAGCGGTATCGCACCCCGGTGGCAAGGACCACCACATCTGAGGTGAACTCCCTGCCATCTGCGAAGATCACCCGGAAGCGGTCCTCATCCTCCACGACTTCCTGGACCTTGGTCGGGATGTCCAACGTGGCACCGAACTTGCGCACTTGCAGGAGGCTGCGGTCGGCGAGCTCACTGCCAGAGATCCCAGCGGGAAATCCCAGATAGTTCTCGATCTTCGCTGCCGTTCCCGCCTGCCCGCCGGTGGCGACCGCGTCGCACAGGTAGACCGACAACCCGTCGGAGGCTGCGTACACCGCCGCGGCAAGACCAGCCGGCCCAGCGCCGACGACCACCACATCGCAGGTGGCCGGTGGGGCGGGCGGGCGCATCCCCAACTCGTCGGCAAGCCGTGCCGGGGTGGCACCCAGGACGGTGCGTGAGCCGCCGAGGATCACCAGGGGGAAGTCGGCGACGGTTGCGCCGAGCTGGCGGACCAGCCGTTCCGCTTTCTCGTCCTCATCCAGGTCCACCAGCCGGTGGGGCAGCCGGTTTCGTGCGATGAAGTCCAGCAGATCCCGGGTCTGCGGGGAGAAGCAGGAGCCGACGATCCGCAGTCCCGCTCCCGCCCCGATGGCCAGGGAGCGGCGGATGAGGTAGGCCCGCAGGATGATTTCACCCAACAGCGGGTCCGAGGTGACGATGGCCTCCAGTTCATCGACGGGCACCTCCACCACCTCGGTGGCGCCGATGGCGGAGACGAGTACGAAAGACGGCTGTCCTTCCAGCAGCCCGATATCCCCCACGAACCGGCCGTGGCCGTGCACCTCGACCGCCAACGGCTCATCGGAGTGACGCGGGTCCGCCGCAGGTTCGGTGTCCGCTGTCAGCAGGTGCCCTTCCAGGACGACATAGAGGGAGGATGGGTGCTCGCCGGGCTGGATGAGAACCTCCCCGTCGGTGAGTGTGCGGCGCTGCCCTCGTTCGAGCAGCACCGCGATTTGCTCGTCGCTGAGCCGCGGGAAGGCGCCGATGGTGTCAGGTGTCTCGGCCTGGGGGTGGTTGGCGCCGAGCGTGTCACTCATAGGTACGCTTCGTCCACGTAGCACCAGCTCCAGTTCTCCCCCGGCTCCAGCGACCGCACGATGGGGTGCCCCGCCGTGAGCGCATGCGTGCGGGCGTGCCGCATCGGGGAGGAGTCGCAGCACGCTACCTTCCCGCAGGTGCGGCACATCCGCAGGTGCAGCCAGGGCGTGCCGGCCGCCACGCAGTCCTCACATGACCCGGGTGTCCGGGGACGGACCGGACGGATCAGCGGGACGTGTGGGTCGACGTATGTCATGTGGCGCCGCCGGCCGAGTCAGCCTTCTTCTGCAGCGCCTCGTCCACCCAGCGCAGCAGCACGTCCGGCGGGGCGGCTCCGGCTTGGCGGGAGAGCACGTTCCCTTGGTTGAGGATGAGCAGGGTCGGCACCGCCTGGACGGAGAACTTGCGGGCCGTCTCCGGCGCGGCGTCCACGTCCACTTTCACCAGCTTGAGCTTGCCGGCACGTTTCGTGGCGACCTTCTCGAGGGCAGGGCTGACCATCCGGCACGGTCCGCACCAGGTCGCCCACAAGTCCACGAGCACCACTTGCGGGGCCTGCTCGACGACCTCGGCGAAGTCCGCGTCGCCCGCATCGACGATCCACGGCACGGCGCTCTTGCAGACGCCGCAGCGCGGGTACCCCGACGCAGCGGCGGGGACACGGTTCTTCTTCCCGCAGTTGGGGCAGGTCACAATCGCGCTCACGCCGCGTCCTCCTCTTCGGCGGGCGGTGCGATGTTGAAGACGAGGTCGTCGTCCTGCACGTCCAGCGTGACCGTCGACCCGTCCATCACCTGCCCGCTCAGCAGCGCACGGCCCAGCCGGGTCTCGATCTCATGGCTGATGTAGCGTCGCAGCGGACGCGCACCGTACACGGGGTCGTAGCCGCGGTCGGCGATGAGCTGGCGTGCCGCGGGCGTCAGCTCGATGCGGATCTGACGCTCGGCCAGCCGGGAGCGCAGGTCGGTGAACTGCAGCTCCACAATGTCCTGGATCTGATCACGCCCCAACGGCGAGAACACCACGATGTCGTCCACCCGGTTGAGGAACTCGGGACGGAAGTGGGCGCGCAACTCACCGAGCACACGGTTTCGCACGTCGTCGGGGATCGCGCCGCCATCGGAGCCCAACAGGTGATGGGCACCGATGTTGGAGGTCATGATGACGATGGTGTTGCGGAAGTCGACGGTGCGTCCCTGGCTGTCGGTGATGCGGCCGTCATCGAGGACCTGCAGCAGCGTGTTGAACACGTCCGGGTGCGCTTTCTCGATCTCGTCGAAAAGGACCACGCTGTACGGGTGGCGGCGCACCGCCTCGGTCAGCTGCCCTCCCTCGTCGTACCCGACATACCCGGGAGGTGCACCGACCAGCCTGCTGACGGTGTGACGTTCCTGGTACTCGCTCATGTCCAGCCGGACCATCGCCGACTCGCTGTCGAACAGTGCTTGCGCGAGCGCTTTGGCCAGTTCGGTCTTTCCCACACCGGTGGGGCCGAGGAAGATGAACGAGCCGATGGGTCGGCGCGGGTCGCGGATGCCGGAGCGGGCACGGATGATCGCGTCGCTGACGAGTGTGATGGCCTCATCCTGACCGACCACCCGCTCCTTGAGGGTGGCGTCCAGGGTGAGGATCTTGGTGCGTTCACCTTCCTGCAGCCGGGCCACGGGGATCCCCGTCCACGCTGCGACGATCTCGGCGATCTCGTCCTCGGTGACCACCTCCCGCAGCAGCCGCTGCCGGCCCTGCTTGGAGGTGAGACGCTCCTCCTCGGCGCGCAGGCGTCGTTCCGCGTCAGCGATAGCCCCGTACCGCAGTTCAGCGGCACGGTTGAGGTCGTAGGAGCGCTCAGCTTCCTCCGCCTCCCGCCGCAGCCGCTCCAGCTCACCGCGCAGCTCCTGGACCTTGCGGATCGCTTGACGCTCCGCCTCCCACTGGGCGCGCTTGGAGTCCGCCTCCGCCTTCAGGTCGGTCAGTTCCCGGCGCAGCTCCTCCAGCCGGTTCTTGCTGGCAGCGTCCGTTTCCTTCGACAGCGCCGCTTCCTCGATCTCCAGGCGAGTCACCCGCCGGGTCAGCTCGTCCAGCTCGGCGGGCATTGAGTCGATCTCGGTCCGCAGTCGCGCGCAGGCTTCGTCGATGAGGTCGATGGCCTTGTCGGGCAGGAACCGGTCGGAGATGTACCGGTGGGACAGCACGGCGGCAGCGACCAGGGCGCTGTCCTGGATGCGGACACCGTGGAAGACCTCCAGCCGTTCGCGCAGGCCGCGGAGGATGGAGATCGCGTCCTCCACGTCGGGTTCGTCGACCATCACCGTCTGGAACCGGCGTTCCAAGGCCGCGTCCTTCTCGATGTGCTTGCGGTACTCATCGAGGGTGGTGGCACCGATGAGGTGCAACTCCCCGCGGGCGAGCATCGGTTTGAGCATGTTGCCGGCGTCCATCGCCCCTTCGGTGGCCCCCGCCCCCACCAGAGTGTGCAACTCGTCGATGAACAGCAGGATGCGTCCCTCCGCTGCTTGCACCTCCGCCAGGACTGCCTTCATTCGCTCCTCGAACTCGCCCCGGTACTTCGCACCGGCGACCAGGGCAGACAGGTCCAGCGAGAACACGGTCTTGTCGCGAAGGCCCTCGGGCACGTCCTCACGCAAGATCCGCTGGGCAAGGCCCTCCACGATGGCGGTCTTCCCGACACCGGGCTCGCCGATGAGGACGGGGTTGTTTTTGGTCTTGCGGGAGAGAATCTGGATGACCCGGCGAATCTCCGCATCACGCCCGATGACCGGGTCAAGCTTGCCCAACCGGGCGTCAGCGACCAGGTCACGGCCGTACTTCTCCAACGCCTCGTAGGTCTGCTCGGGGGTGGCGGAGTTGACGTGCTGGTTGCCGCGGATCCTGGTGAGCGCGCTGAGGAAGCTCTCCCGGGTGACACCGTGCCCGCGCAGCACTCGGGACGCGGCACGGTTGGAGGAGTCGTCGGCGAGGGCCAGAACGAGATGCTCCACGGAGATGTAGGAGTCTTTCAGCCGCTTTGCCTCCCGCTCCGCCCGTTCCAGGGTGGAGGTGAGGCTGCGGCTCACGTACACCTGACCGGTCTGCGGGGAGGACCCGGAGACGCTGGGCTTGCGGGCGATCTCCGCTTCGACGTCGGCGCGTACCGCTTCCACGTCAGCACCCGCTGTCTGCAGCAGTCGGGGAACCAGCCCCTCCTCCTGCTGCAGCAGTGCGAGCAGGAGATGCTCCTCATCCGTCTCGATCTGACCGGCCTGGACCGCGATGCTCTGGGCCGAGGTGAGCGCTTCCTGCGACTTCTGAGTGAGTGAGTTCATGTCCATGAGGTGTCTCCTTCAAGTCGGATGGTCCGGTGCCGCTCGAGCTGCTCGATGCGGGCGAGCAGGTCGAGCACGAGTGCGATGCCGGCGTAGTTCACGGCAAGATCGGAGTGCAGACGCACGATGGTGTGCACGCGGGCGGGGACGGTACGGGCGAACCACAGCCGGCCGCTGGTGTCGACGTGTGCGGTGACCAGCCCCAGCTCGACGAACTTCCGCAGCGTATCCGGGTGGATACCTGCGGCCACCGCGGTCGCCGCCAGGTCGGCCCGGGCGATACGGACGGGCAGGTGATGTGAGGTCATGATCCTCTCCTAGCATCAAACGACGATACGTCGCGGAGCTGTTCGAACAGCTCCTTCTCCTTCTTGCTGAGAGTGCGGGGAACGACGACCTTCACCCGCGCATACAGGTCTCCCGGCTGTCCTCTGCGGGGCATCCCCTGCCCGCGCAGGCGGAGCCGCCTGCCAGTGGACGAGCCGGGCGGAACGTGCACGGTGACCGGGCCGCCGGGGGTGGGCACGCTGACATCCGCGCCCAGCGCCGCCTCCCACGGTGAGATGGGAAGGTCCGTTTCGATGTCCGCGCCGCTGAGCCGGTACCGCTTGCTGTCCTTCACGCGCAGCGTGACCAGCAGGTCCCCGTCCTGTCCGTCGGCGCCCGCTCCGCCTGCGCCCGCGATCCGCAGCCGCTGCCCGTCGACAGCGCCCGCTGGGATATCGATGGTGTACTCCTGCGCGCCGCCGTACGGGGACGCAACCTGCACGGTGCGCCGCCCGCCCCGGTAGGCCTCCTCGACGGTGATCTCCAGCTCCGCGGTGTGGTCCTCGCCGCGACCGAAACCACCGAAGCCGCCCCCGAAGAGGTCCTCCCAGTTCACGCTCTGCGCGCCACCCCCGCTCCACGTGTATCGGGTGCCCCCGCTGCGTCGCGGCTGCTCGGAGGAGCGAGCCGCGTCTGCGGCGGCGTACTGCCGGAAGTTCTCACCAAACCGGTCGTACTGCGCACGGGTTTCCGGGTCCGACAGCACATCGTGGGCTTCACTGATCCGTTTGAAGGTATCCTCCGCCCCCGGGGTCTTGTTGACGTCCGGGTGGAACTTGCGGGCCTTCTCCCGGTAGGCGCGGCGAATCTCCTTCTGATCCGCCGACCGGGAGACCCCCAGCGCACTGTAGAGATCCTCCGCCATCTCCTACTCCTCATCCGGCCTGCGGGTGACCACGACCGCAGCCGGTCGCAGCATCCGCTCAGGCGTTCCGAACCCGGGGCGAGTGACGGCGCGGATGCTGCGTGGCGGGACGCTGGCATCCTCGACGACCGAGACCGCCTCGTGCAGCTGCGGGTCGAACTCCGCACCGTCGGTGACAATCTCGGGGTACCCGAGTGCGCGCAACGCATCAGCGGCCTGCGCCCGGATGGCCTGCATGCCACCCAGAACGCCCTCGTCGAGATCCACCCCGAAGCTGAGCGCCCGATCCAGCCCGTCGACGACAGGCAAGAAGGCTTTGGCGGTGTGCTGCCGCTCCTGCTCGCGGACGGTCTGGATCTCGCGCGCCATCCGTTTGCGGAGGTTGTCGTAGTCCGCAGCCGCCCGGCGCCACCGGTCCTCGGCCGTCTCCAACTGGGCGGCGACCGCTGCTTGCGCGGCGCGGATCTCCTCCGGGGACACGTCGGTGAGGTCGTCCTTCAGCAGGTCCACGGCCCGCGTGTCCTCGTTCTGCTCCTCGACCATCGCGATCCTCCCTCCGTGCTACTTGTCGAATTCGGCGTCGACGACGTCGTCTTCGTCGTCCTGAGCGGGCTGCTCAGCATGGCTGGCGTTCGCGCGGGCCGCAGCAAGGGACTGCGCAACCTGCAGCAGCTCGCCAGTGCGCTCTTTCGCATCCTGCTCGCCGACGTTGTTCTGCACTGCCTCGCGGGCCTGCGTGATGAGCAGCTCCGCGCGGGCACGCTCGTGCTCCGGTGCAGCGTCGCCGAGCTCACGCAGTACCCGCTCGACCTGGTAGGCGGCGGAGTCCAGCTCGTTGCGGGCGTCCACGGCCTGGCGCAGCGCCTGGTCGTCAGCACGGTGCTGCTCGGCTTCCTTAATCATCCGGTCGATCTCGCCCTGGTCCAGATTCGAGGTGTCGCTGATGGTGATGCCCTGCTCGGTGCCGGTGTCCTTGTCCTTCGCCGTCACGTGCAGGATGCCGTTCGCGTCGATGTCGAAGGTGACCTCGACCTGCGCTTCACCGCGAGGAGCGGGGCGGATGCCGGTGAGCTGGAACCGGCCCAGCACCCGGTTGTCTGCGGCGTTCTCCCGCTCGCCCTGCAGCACGACGATCTCCACCGACGGCTGGTTGTCTTCGGCCGTGGAGAACACCTCGCTGCGCCGGGCGGGGATGGTGGTGTTGCGTTCGATGATCTTCGTCATCACGCCACCGCGGGTCTCTACACCCAGCGACAGCGGGGTGACATCCAGCAGCAGCACGTCGTCGACGTCGCCCTTGAGGACGCCCGCCTGGATGGCGGCGCCCACAGCGACCACCTCATCGGGGTTCACCGTCATGTTCGGCTCCTTGCCGCCGGTGAGCCGCTTGACGAGCGCTTGGACAGCGGGGATGCGGGTGGAACCGCCCACGAGGATGACCTCGTCGATATCGTTCTCGCTGACCTTCGCGTCGGCCATCGCCTGACGCACCGGATCGAGGCACCGCTCAACGAGGTCAGCGGTGAGGTCTTCGAATTTGGACCGCTTCACGGTCATGGTGAGGTGCTTGGGTCCGCTGGCGTCGGCGGTGATGAAGGGCAGGCTGACCTGGGTCTGAGACACCGAGCTGAGCTCGACCTTCGCCTTCTCGGCCGCCTCGAACAGTCGCTGCAGCGCCTGCGGGTCGTTGCGCAGGTCGATGCCGTTCTCGTTCTTGAACTCTTCGGCAAAGTGGTCCACCAGCCGGCGGTCGAAGTCGTCGCCGCCAAGGTGGGTGTCACCGGCGGTGGATCGCACTTCGACGACCCCGTCGCCCACGTCGAGGAGGCTGACATCAAACGTGCCGCCACCGAGGTCGAACACCAGGATGGTCTCGTGGTTCTTCTTGTCCATTCCGTACGCCAGTGCGGCGGCGGTAGGCTCGTTGATGATGCGCAGCACCTCGAGCCCGGCGATGCGTCCGGCGTCCCTGGTCGCGGTGCGTTGGGCGTCGTTGAAGTAGGCGGGAACGGTGATGACGGCCTCGGTCACTTTCTCACCGAGGAACTTGCTGGCGTCGTCGACGAGCTTGCGCAGCACCTGGGCGCTGATCTCCTCCGGCGCGTACTGCTTGCCGCGGATGTTGAACCGTGCTTCGCCGTTGGGGCCTTCCACGACGTCGAAGCCGACGGCGTTGGCTTCCTCCTTGATCTCGTCGAAGGAACGGCCGATGAACCGCTTGGCGGACGAGATGGTGCCCTTCGGGTTGAGGATGCTCTGCCGGCGGGCAAGCTGCCCCACCAGCCGTTCACCGTCCTCGGTGAAAGCGACCACCGACGGGGTAGTGCGGGCTCCCTCCGCGTTCGGGATGACCTTCTCCTCGCCGTTCTCCCAGACGGCGATAACGGAGTTCGTGGTTCCCAGATCGATTCCTACTGCCTTGGCCATGTCGGTTTCCTTTCTGTTGCGGTGAGCGCCCGGATTCCGGAGACGCCGAACCTGGCGCCCGGACGGCGCTGAGCGAGTGAACTGCGGGACTCTAGTGGATGTTCGAGGGGATCCTGCGCACAGCTAGTTTCGCCAGCGACATCCCGATGAGCAACAAGGTGTTGTGGTAGCGGGCACTGATCCGCGTGTTTGGCATCGAGAATGTACTGGTCGTGATCGCGAGATGGATCCACCGGCACCGGTTGCTCGGTGTTGCGTCCGACTGCATTTGCGATCACCTTGGCTACCTCCTCGTACACGGAGAGTCGATATGGCTCGACTTTGGCTTTCTCCGCGTGCCCGTGTCAGAAAGCTGGGGCTGTTGTCGCCATCCTGGACCGCCGTTTTCAAATGCGCAAGGCATCGGCCCGACGAATTTTCTCGCCATGCTGGTCCGCGTACTTCGAGCCAGGAAGGGAATCTTATGGTCGCTCTTCACCGTCTTGAGACCCGGCGTCGCTGTGACACCAGGTGCTGTGACACCAGGTGCTGTGACACCAGGTGCTGTGACACCATAGGTCATCGAGATGGTGGCCTCTGGATCAGCGGGCGAAGCCGCGCGACCGGCGCGCGCGAGGAACGCCGTGACAGCACGATGACAATGGCTTGAGCCCCGCTGATCGGGGACAGGGTTGATGTCTGTCACCCGTTCCGCTGGACCTCGCCCGGCTCCTGCCGGTACGTGTAGGCGGCGGCCCGGACCGCCTCGTCGCTCTCCAGGCCCGCGCCCAGGGCTCCGCCGACCGTTGCCAGGGCGCTGGCCAGCACGGCCAGCTTGAAGTAGTCGCCGACTTGAACCGCGTGTCCGAGGTTCTCCTCCAGCAAATGTGCAGGCACCAGCAGTGGGGTGATCAGGAGTGCGAGGAGCAGGAGCGCTGTGTACAGGAAGGTCACACCCAGCACGACCGTTCCCGTCGTGGCCAGGTTGAATAGGGTGACGTGCTTCCCACCCGCCGGATTCGAACCGCGCTCCCAAAGGCCCGCTCCGAGGATCAGCGAGGCCGTGATCGCTGCGACGGCGCCCATTCCGATCGCCGTCAACCTGGTCCAGCTGAGCGCGTCGCCCAGTTGCCAGATGTCGGATGTGATCATCGCGAAGACTCCGGCCGCCAGAGCGGCGGTCAGAGCCTTGGAGAGTCCAATAGCAAGCCGCCACGGCTGATTGGCCCGGATCATTCCGACCAGGAGTCGCGCGTTCCCTTTCAGGACCCTCGCCGTGAACATGACGCTGCCGTCTCCCCCTTCCTGCTGACTCCCGAGCTCGCCAGCGCGGCGCCGGAGGGCGGCCTGCGAGCCAGCGGACCCGTGATCCTCGGCCTCCCCGAGCAAGGTGCGCACGAGACCGACGACTGCGCCACTGGCGCGTCGACGCAGTCCCACCGCCCCGAGCGCCGGCAGGCATACGACAGCCACTCCGTGCACCGGGCTGGCATGGGCGACCACCGGCCGGCGACGAACGCTGAGCGGCAAGTCGGTGAGGCAGACGACGAGGTCCCAGGCCTCCACCAGGAGCCGCTCCCGCGCCGCGCCGACGAGGACAGCGTCGTCAGCAGGTGGGTGGACGAGGGCATCGACCACCGTTGGCACCCGCCATCGGACGGTGGGCATCAGAACACTCAGCTCTGCGCGCAGGTCCTCAGCGAGATCAGCCGCGACTTGGGCGGCCACACCCGGAGCCGAGATGAGTCCGATCACCACCTCACCGGCACTCACAGGCAGCCGGTCGGGTTGCAGGAATGGGTTCGAACAGTGTGCGTCATACACACAAGTGTGGGGTCGCCCGCGGAGTAGTGCAAGAAGCATCCGTCAGGTGTGCGCCGCGATCCCAGGTCAGTGGCCGAGCGAGCTGGCTCGGCAGCGGCGACATGGTGTTGGTGAGCGAGTTCTTCATCGTGATCGCGCCGTAGTCGGCCAACGCGGGCCTGTTCTTCGGAATCTCCGTGTGCCGGTAGCCCTCCTAGCGGGGAAGGTGGAGCAGCATCGTGAACCGCGCCGTCCGTTCGACGCCGGTGCCGATCGCGGGTGCGGGGGTCGAGTTCCCCCGCAAAGAAAGTCGTCGCCGCTTTCAGGATCGCGACGTCCTCACGAAGCCGCCGGTTCCCGGCATTCAACCGGCGGGGCCGACCAGCAAATCCAGCGTCAACCCGGAACGGGCGATGCGCGATATCGCGACGGCTTGGTCGGGATCGAGCCGAACACCCCTGATCTTGCGAGAGGTGTGCCGCGCGACGAGCCGCGCCGTCAGTGCTGGCCCGCCAATGCGCTGGCTGTGCGCGAGTAGGCGCTGCTCGGCGTCGAGGATGTCTTGGCTGGAGTACGCGATCTGATCGACCGGCTGGAATAGCAGCCAACCGTCACCCACCTCTTAAACGAGCGATGTCTCCGGATACGGCGGTGAGGTGGCTGAGGCCGCTCGTGCGCATGTCGGCGTCGACCCCGTCGGGCACCGCGGTGGTGTCGCCCACGGCCAGCCCGGGAAGGAGTCCCGCACCGGGTTCCGGGAGTCGGGTGGCGCGCTCGACGAACGACCGTCGCAGGTCGGCAGCGATTCCGAAGACACCCGGCGCCGCTCGCTCCACGGTTCCCACGGTGACGAAGACGACGAGCCCCGCCCGCTCCCCCGGATCCGTTCCCACACTCTCGCCGGTCACCCGCACGACCGCACCGAGGACGAACCCCTCAGCCTCCGCGATCCCGATACGCACCGGTCCGCTCGCCAGCCCCGCGGCACCCGGCGCACCGATGCCGCTCAACTGCACGTCCATCCACAGGCGCCCGTCCCGCCCCACGGACGCCGATGACGACACTTCACCGACCGCTTCGACGACCCTGCCGTCCCACTCCCGCACGGCGTCACGGTCCGCAGACTCTACGAGCACGGTGAATGCCACGGCGGCCCCGGCCGCGAGAACCACGATCATCAGGCCGCTCCACGTCGCGACTGCGGGACGCCGGAGCGCGAGCACGGCGCCGATGATCACCGCGAATGCCAGGCATCCACCCGCCAGCCATCCCGCCGTTCCCGGCACGGAAACGCAGACCAGGGCCATACCCCACGCACCGACCGCTACCGGCAGCAGGCGCAGATCACGGGTCACCCGGTTCCCCACTCGGGCCCCGGGGACGATCGCTGCGGCTCATGCATCCGATCACCCTAGAGTCGCGCCGGTGCCCACTCCGCCCGCCGCGACCGCCGCTGCACGAGCGGAGGACAACACCTCTCGAGGTCAGGACGTGGAGGAGCACTTCTCCGAGGGCGGAGAGACAGTCGGCGTCGGGCGCGACCGTTCCATCAGCCTGACTGCGGCAGACAGGCGTAGCGTGGGGCTCACGACGACACCGCTATGCTTCGCGCATGACTGAATCTCTGGGGGATTCTCCGGACGAACTCGCTGTGGCCGAGCGCAAGCTCAGCCGTCGGGGATGGCTGATCACGCTCTTCGCAGTGGGGTGGCTCGCAATGACAATCGGCGCAGCATTTCTTGTCGCCGACCTCACCGGACGATGGATCCCCACCGTCTTCTTAGGACTCACGTTCGGCCTCGGTGTGTTCATCCCCGTGATTCGAGATCAAAAGCGGCGGAGACGGGAACTCTCCGATGCGGGCAGCGGTCCGGGGAAATAGATGGCTGCGCCTGACCCCGCACCGTCCCTGATCCAGCAGCGCCTCGCTCTCGGACGCTTGCGTCTGACCGCTCTCTTCATGATGTTCGGCTGGGGCGCAGTCGCGGCACTCCGGGGCGTAGGCATCCATGACGTCGCCGACGTTGTCAACTGGATCGCCTTCCTCCTACCGTTGGCACTGGCGTCGTACGGAGTGAAGCTCTGGTTCGACTACCGCCGCAAGGTGCGTGCCTTCGAGGCTGCGCACGGACCGGACGCTGGCAAGCAGGCGTAGCACGACGCTCCTCTCTCGCCCCTGCGCACTCCGGGTCCATGGCAGCGGCGCCCGAGGCGTGACGCTCGTCACACGCGTACCCCGTCGCGCAGCCCCTCCAAGACCTTCTCGCCGATCCCCGGTACCGCCAGGAGGTCGTCCACCGTGCGGAATCGACCATTCTCCTCGCGCCACGCGACGATGCGCTCGGCAAGCGCCGGCCCGATTCCCGGAAGCTCTTCCAGAGCTGCCTTATCCGCGGTGTTCAGGTCGACGGCGCCATCACCGGGAGGCCCGGCCGAGGGGTCGGCGACGGCACCCACGACCGGCACGAGGATCTGCTCCCCGTCCTCGACCCGTCGGGCGAGGTTGACCCCCGCGAGGTCGGCGGCATCCGTCGACCCGCCGGCGGCCGCGAGAGCATCGACGACCCGGGAGTCGGTTCGCAACACGTACAGACCCGGGCGCTCGACCGCCCCGAGCACATGCACGTAGATCTCCGCGGGCGCGGACTCGACCGACGCCGAGCTCTCCGCGAGCGGAACGGCCTCGACGGACGACGGTCGGCCCTGCAACAGCCCGAGGCCGACGGCCGTGGAAAGCGCGATGATCGCCAGCACGACCGCCGCGCCGAGCCCGAGGCGGAGCCTCCGACGGGGCGGAGGAGGTGGAGGCGGCGACGAGGTCATCCGGTCACCCTATGCGTCGCGCCCACCGCGTCCCGGGCCCGGATCCGGGGAACGTGGACAGGTGCTCAGACGGGACGCGCCGTGGAGGACAGCCGTCAGCCCTTCGCGCAGGACAGATTCGCGTGCACCTCGACGACCCTCTGGTCATCGGGATAGCCCGCTTCCTCCAGAGCCGTCCGTACGTCTTCCCGCACGGCCTCCAGGTAGGCGGAACCGCGGAGCCGGATCGCGGGAACCGTGTCGAGGTCGGGGTCGTCATCGAGGAGGCGGTACCAGTCGTCCCACTGCCGGTCACTGACGGTCGCCTCCTGCAGAGCGTCGGCAGCGATGCGCTCGGCTTCGGCGGGCGGGTTCTCCACCGCCGGAGCCAGCCACCACCCGATCTCGCACGTCCCGCCCAGCGACGGCACCGACTCAGAGCGATCCGGCCCGCCGATCGGGGGCACGATCCCGCATCCGCTCAGAGCCAGCGCCCCGATGAGCAGGCACACGCCCCAGGACACCCGTCCCCGCACGCCGAGGACTCAGCCCTTGACGACGATGCTGACGATCTTCGGGGCCCGCACGACGACCTTGACGATCTCGCGATCACCGATCGACCGGATGACGCGCTCATCGGCTCGTGCCAGCGCCTCGAGCTCGGCCTCGCCGATGCGTGCCGGTACCTCGAGCTGCGCGCGTACCTTGCCGCCGATCTGCACGACCGCGGTGACGGTGTCCTCGACGAGGAGCGCCGGATCGGCGGAGCGCCACGACACGAGTCCGACGGACGGCTCGTGCCCGAGGATCTCCCACATCTCCTCCGCGGTGTGCGGGGCGATGAGGTCGAGCATGACGGCGATGGTCTCCGCCGCTTCACGGACGGCGGGGTCGGCAGCACCGGCAGCGCCGTCGATCGTCTTGCGGGTCACATTGACCAGTTCCATCAGGCGGGCGACGAGCACGTTGAACTTCGTCTGCTCGACCAGCGCGGGCGCTTCGGCGAGCAGCTTGTGGGTCGCGCGGCGCAGCGCCGCGTCGCCCCCGTCGAAGACGACGTCGACCGGGCTGGCGACCTCGTGGGCGACACGCAGGGCGCGCGACAGGAACTTCTGCGCACCGGTCATCGAGACGTCGGCCCAGTCCTTGTCGTCCTCCACCGGACCGGCGAAGGCCAGCCCGACGCGCAGGGCGTCGGCGCCGTGGGCGTCGAGCTCCTCCTGGAACAGCACCAGGTTGCCCTTGCTCTTCGACATCTTCTGCCCGTCGAGCAGAACCATGCCCTGGTTGATCAGGTTGGAGAAGGGCTCCGTGAAGTCGATCAGCCCCATGTCGAAGAGGACCTTCGTGATGAAGCGGGCGTAGAGCAGATGCAGGATCGCGTGCTCGACGCCGCCGATGTACGAGTCCACCGGTGCCCAGCGTGCCGCCTGGGCCGGGTCGAACGCCTGCGTGTCGCTGTTCGGGGACAGGAACCGCAGGAAGTACCAGGAGCTGTCGACGAAGGTGTCCATCGTGTCGGGGTCGCGCAGCACCGGGTCACCGGTCTCGGGATCGGTCGTGCGCACCCAGCTCTCCGCGCCGCCCAGCGGCGAGGTGCCCTTCGGCTTGAGGTCGAGGCCCTCCACGCTCGGCAGTTTCACGGGCAGTCGGTCCTCTGGCACGGGGATGATCCGGCCGTCTTCGGCGTGCAGCATCGGGATCGGCGTCCCCCAGAAGCGCTGACGCGAGATCAGCCAGTCACGCAGGCGATAGTTCTTCGCCGCCCGACCCGTCCCCGTGGCCTCCAGCTGCTCGATGGCGCGCGCGATCGCGTTGCGCTTCGACTGTCCGTTCAGCGGACCGGAGTTGATCATGCGCCCCTCGCCGGTGAGCGCGACACCGGTCTTCGCCGGGTTCTGCTCGTCGAGCGCCGCATCCGCATCGATCGGGACGCCGTCCTCGTCCACCTCGATGACCGGCATGGCACCGGTCACCGGAGCGGTGGTGTCGACGACGACCTTCACCGGCAGGTCGAACGCGCGTGCGAAGTCGAGGTCACGCTGGTCGTGCGCCGGGACCGCCATGACGGCGCCGTGCCCGTAGTCGGCCAGCACGTAGTCGGCGGCCCAGATCGGGAGCTTCTCACCGTTGACCGGGTTGATGGCGTAGCGGCCGAGGAACACACCCGTCTTGGGGCGGTCGGTGGACTGCCGATCGATGTCCGTGGTCTTCTGCACCTCGGCCAGGTAGGCCTGGAAGCGCTCGCGCACCTCCGGCTCGGCGTCGGCGGCGAGCTCCGCGGCCAGGTCGCCATCCGGGGCCACGACGAAGAACGTCGCACCATGCAGGGTGTCGGGGCGCGTCGAGAACACCGTCACCGGCTCCTCGCGCCCCTCGATGCGGAAGTCGACGTCGGCGCCGACGGAGCGGCCGATCCAATTGCGCTGCATCTGCAGCACCTTGTGCGGCCAGAATCCCTCGAGCTGGTTCAGGTCGTCCAGCAGGCGGTCCGCGTAGTCGGTGATGCGGAAGTACCACTGGGTGAGCTTCTTCTTGACGACCTCGTAGCCGCAGCGCTCACAGCGCCCATCGACGACCTGCTCGTTCGCCAGCACGGTCTGGTCGTTGGGGCACCAGTTCACCGGGCTCTTCTTGCGATAGGCCAGGCCGCGCTCATACATCTTCAGGAACAGCCACTGGTTCCAGCGGTAGTACTCCGGGTCGGAGGTGTGCAGCACCCGGCTCCAGTCGAACGAGACACCGTACTGCTGGAAGCCGACCTTCTGCTGCGCGATGTTCTGGTACGTCCATTCGCGCGGATCGGCACCCTGACGGATCGCGGCGTTCTCCGCCGGCAGACCGAAGGAGTCCCACCCGATGGGGTTCAGGACGTTGTGACCGCGGTGCCGCCAGAAGCGGGCGACGATGTCGGAGTAGAGGTAGTTCTCCGCGTGCCCCATGTGCAGGTCACCGGAGGGGTACGGGAACATGGCCAGCACGTAGCGCCGGGGCCGCGTGTCCTCGTCGCCGCCCGTGAGGAACGTCTCGTGCTCCGCCCAGTACTTCTGCCACTTGGCCTGGATGGCGTGCGGCGAGGAGAACTCCTCGTCGACGGGAGCGGTGGACATGTTCTCAGACAACGAACGCACGACCAATCTGAAGGAAAAAACGGGATCAGTTCAGGATATCGGAACGCCAGGTCGCGGGCATTTCCGCGCCTAGCGCCGCGAGGGGGGCCCTGGCCTTGGTGGCGACCTCACGCACCTCGGCCGCCGGCACCGAACCCCAGGTGATCCCCCCGCCCGCGCCGACGAACGCCGCATCCGCGTCAACCACGATGCTGCGGATGACCATCGCGAGATCGAGAGCCCCGTCCACGCCGATGTAGCCGAAGCAGCCGGCGTAGATGTCGCGAGGAGCGCCCTCGAGATCGTGCAGCTGCGTCATGGCCGACAGCTTCGGGGCCCCGGTCATGCTCCCGGCGGGGAACGCCGCCTCCAGCAGCACTCCGACGGTGATCCCCTCCGCGGCCGTGCCGCTGACCGTGCTCACGAGTTGATGCACGGCCGGATAGCTCTCGACTTCCCAGAGGCCTTCGACGCGGATCGACCCCGGAACGCAGACCCGGGAGAGGTCGTTGCGCATGAGATCGACGATCATGACGTTCTCGGCCCGCTCCTTCGGGTCCGCGGCGAGCTCTGCGGCGAGCGCGGCATCGGTCACGGCGTCGGTGCCCCGAGGACGAGTCCCCTTGATGGGACGGGTGCGGATGACCCCACCGCTGGCGTGGAGGAACTGTTCGGGGCTGGCGCTGAGGAGCGCACGTCCTCCGATGCGCAGGAAACCGCCATGGTGCGCCGGTGTGGCGGCCCGGAGCCGCTCGTACACGGCGACGGGGTCGTGGGTGCCTGGCACGGTGAACCGCGTCGTGAGGCAGAGCTGGTAGGCGATGCCCGCATGGATGAGGTCACGGCAGCGGCCGATGAGCCCCTGGTACGCGTCGGGGGTGTGTCGGGCCTCCGCGACCGGACGGGCCTCCGCCGCACGGACGGGACCCTCCGCACGTGGCACGGTCAGAAGGGACTGCAGCCAGCGCTCCCCCTCGTCGTCGGTCTCGCCCTCGGGGGACAGCAGCCACAATCGGCGCGCGCCGTGGTCGAACGCGAGAGCCCTGGTCACGCGCAGCCAGGTCCGAGCGTCCGGTTCCATCTCCCCGGCGACCGGCGCCCCCGCGAGGGCCGCACCGCTCTCGTAGTCGCGCCAGCCCACCCATCCCCCGCGTAACGGCGGCATCCCCGCTTCCACGGGATCGGTGTCGAGACGTACGTCCCCGGGCAGCGGTTCCGCGACGCCAGTGCCGAGGAAGCTCCATCCCTCGACGGCGTCAGCGCCCGCATCGAGCCAGAACACGTCCGCCTCCCGCTGCGCGAGCGCCGGGAACAGACGCTCCGACGCCACCCAGGACGGCAGCGGTCGGGGGCTCAGGCGGTCGGGCACCTTTCCAGCCTAGGACCGGGCCGCTCCCGTATCCTCATGGGGTGGACGACCTCCTGCTCTGGCTCCTCGACACCGTGCAGTCGATCGATCCGGTCACGCGCACACTGGTCGCCGGTCTCGCCGTCATGCTGGAGACGAGCATCCTCATCGGCCTCATCGTCCCGGGCGACACCATCGTCATCATCGCCTCGATGGGCGTCGCCACTCCCCTGGAGGGCATCGCGATGGGGGTGGCCGTCGTCGTCGGCGCCCTGATCGGGGAGAGCATCGGGTTCTGGCTCGGCCGCTGGCTGGGCCCCTACATCCGTGCCTCCTGGCTGGGGCGACGGATCGGCGAGCACAACTGGGTCCGCGCGGAGAACTACCTCGCCCGGCGCGGCGGCATCGCCATCTTCCTCTCCCGCTTCCTCCCGGTCCTGCACTCCCTCGTCCCTCTCACGGTGGGGATGAGCGAGTACCCCTACCGGCGCTTCCTGGCCTGGACGACCCCGGCCTGCATCATCTGGGCCTCGGCGTACGTGAGCGTCACCTCCCTGGCGGCCGGGAGCTTCCGCGAGCTCGTCGACCGCGTGCACTTCGCGGGCTACCTGTTCGTCGGAGTCATCGCCCTGTTCCTCGTCCTCGCCTATCTGGGCAAGAGGCTGCTGCACCGTCTCGAAGCCCGTCATCTGGAGGCCCCGGCGGCGGAGTCCGACGCCGACGTGAAAGACTGAGGCAATGGCCCCCGCACCCCCGGCGCCCAGGATCCACTGGTTCGCCCGACTCGAGCACCGTCTGCACGTGTGGCGCGAGGGACGAGCGCGCCGCCGCGGTCGCAACGCCACTGTCCTGCCCTTCCCCGGCTACGGAGGCCCCGGATGGGTGCGCGTGCTCGGCCGGGTGCTGATCGTCCCGCCGCAGCGAAACAACCGTGACGGCGAGCCGGCGAGCATCCGCGGCTGGCGCAGCTTCGTCGGCATCCCCGTGGGTTTCGCCTCGGTCAGCGTGCACCTCGGAGACGGCACTCATCAGGTCGTCGCCGACCGCGGCGGCGTGATCGACTCGGTCATCCGCGCCGAGCTGGAACCCGGCTGGCAGACCTTCACCATCACCGTCGAAGGGCAGGAGCCCATCGAGGCCCGCGCCTTCATCGTCGCGGAGAGCACGCGGTTCGGCGTCGTCTCCGACGTCGACGACACCGTCATGGTCACGGCGCTCCCTCGACCCTTCATCGCCTTCTGGAACTCGTTCGTCGTCGACGAGCACGCGCGCATCCCGGTACCGGGCATGGCCGTGCTGCTCGACCAGCTCCTCCGGCAGCACCCCGGAGCGCCCATGATCTACCTCTCCACGGGTGCCTGGAACGTCGCACCCACACTCTCCCGGTTCCTCGGCCGGCATCTCTTCCCCGCCGGCTCGCTGCTGCTGACCGACTGGGGTCCCACGCACGATCGCTGGTTCCGGAGCGGGCGCGAGCACAAGCTCACCAACCTGCGCCGACTGGCCACCGAGTTCCCCGACGTGAAGTGGCTGCTCATCGGCGACGACGGCCAGCATGACGAGGCCATCTACACGCAGTTCCAGGAGGAGCACCCGGATTCCGTCGCGGGTGTCGCGATCCGTCGACTGCTGCCCGCGGAGGCGGTGCTCGCCGGCGGTCGTGCCGAGATGGAGTCCCATGATGCGGACGAGGCGCCGTGGGTGAGCGCAGAGGACGGCGCGGGCCTTCGCGACCAGCTCGGCGACGCCGGCATCCTGCAGTGACATGATCCTCACGCGTGATGACTGGCTGCGGCGGGAGGACGCGCATCGGCAACGGGCCGACGCGCTGACGGCGGCGCACCGGGAGCGCGTCGCGCGCGGCGAGAAGCACCCCGTGTGGGACTTCCTCTTCACCTACTACGGCTACAAGCCCGCGCAGCTCCGCCGCTGGCACCCCGGAGCGGGCGTGGAGCTGCAGGATGCGTCCGAACGGGCGGCGTGGCGCTGGTACGTCCCCGGGAACACACCCGACGGCGTCGTGCCCGATGCGGAGCGCTTCGCGGCCGAGAAGCCCGAGCTCGCTCGACTGGTGGCCCTCATGCTGCGCCGCACCGGCTCCCGTCCCGGGCAGTTCGGCTGCTTCGGGCTGCACGAGTGGGCGATGGTCTACAACGCCGCGGAGCATCGGCATGCCGTACCCCTTCGGCTCGGTCAGGCGGGCACGGATGCGGTGGTCGAGGCGCACGACCTCCGCTGCACGCATTTCGACGCCTTCCGGTTCTTCACCCCGGATGCGGCGCCCCGCAACCGCACGGCGTTGACGAGAGACGACCAGCCCCTGTTCGAGCAGCCCGGCTGCTTGCACGCCGGCATGGATCTGTACAAGTGGGCGATGAAGCTCGGGCCGCTGATTCCCGGCGAACTGCTGCTGGACACGTTCGAGCTCGCGCGCGACATCCGGCTGCTCGACATGCAGGCGGCCCCCTACGATCTCTCGGCCTGGGACGTCGAACCGGTACGCATCGAGACCCCGGAGGGCAAGGCGGAGTACGTCCGACGCCAGCGCGGCTTCGCGGAACGCGGTGCCGCTCTCCGCTCTTCCCTCCTCGCCGCCTGGCTCGCACCCGAGGGTCGCGCCGCGGCCTGAGGGTCAACCCGCAGGGGCGCAGTCGCCGCAGACACTCCACGACGACGTCGTATCGGAAAGCTGCAGGCGCAACGCGAGCACGCGCGTCGCAGCATCCGCGAGGCGATCGGCGGGCAGAGTGCCGGCATCGACCGCCGCGGCGATTCCCGCAGCCATCTCTCCCGCCGTCCGGGCATCGGAGCCCGCGATCATCAGCACCAGATCATTGCCGGCCGCCACCGCCGCGACGCCGTTCGCGACCGGATCGGCATACGCCGAGTCCCCGGAGGAGAGCAGCATGCCGAGGTCATCCGTGACGGACACCCCGTCGAAGCCGAGCTCGTCCCGAGCGATGCGATGCCACTCGGCGGACAGCGAGGCCGGCCGCGCGTCCACTGCCGTGTAGGCGAGATGGCCGTACATCAGCAACGAAGCACCGGCTTCGATGCCGGCGGCGAACGGGAGCCCGTCCGCTTCTCGCCACGCGGCCTTCGTCATCCCCGTGCTCGGGATCGCGTGATGCGAGTCGCCCGGCGCCGCCCCGTGCCCGGGGAAGTGCTTGAGCGTCGAAGCCACGACATGCTCCTGCCCCTTCGTCGCGGCGGCGGTGCGGTCGGCGGCACTCTGCGGATCGGTGCCGAGAGCCCGCCCGAAGATGAAGGAGCCGGGGTCGGCGGGGACGTCGGCCACCGTGCCGAAGTCGACCGTGATCCCCGCCCGAGCCACGAGCGCGCCACGGGCTGCGAAGGCCGCCGCGGTCTCGGCGACCGGGCGACTCTTCAGAGTCGGCGACGCCGAGTAGGTGTCCCAGGGCAGCCGCGAGACGATGCCCCCTTCCTGGTCCACCGCGATCAGCGGGGGCAGAGCGGGATCGATCGTCAGCGCTGCCGTCAGCGCGCGGAGTTCCGACTCGGACTCCGGGATGTTGCCACCCATGAGGATGAAGCCGCCGAGCCCCGACTGCATGTAGGCGCGAAGCGCCGCGGGGTCGCTCCCGCCGATGTGACCCATCACGATGGACGAGGCCTGCTCCGCGGTGCTCATCTCCGCGACGAGGGCGGCGGCATGATCCCGCAGGCCGTCGCCGTCGGCCGCCTGCACGGTCACCACGTCTGCCGGCGGGCTGGACGCTGCCGCCGACGACGAGGCGGCGGCCCCGGCGCCCACGGCGGTGATCAGCGCGGTCAGGGCCGTCGCGGCACCGAGGCCCCGCCGCATGCGGCGCCCGAACGAACGAGCCGGGTTCATCGCTCTCAGCGCGCGAGCGCCTCGACGATCGGTACCGAGGTCTCCTCGTCGCCGTTGCCGAAGCGGATCGTGCGCCCGATCGTTCCGGGGTCCTCCAGGGCCGCGACGATGACAGCCGCGACGTCGGCACGGGAGACCTCGCCGCGCCCCTCGGGGTCGATGCGGATCCGCCCGGTCGGGTCGTCGAAGGTCAGCGCGCCGGGGCCGAGGATCGTCCCGTCGAGGCCCGAGGCGCGGAGGTGCTCGTCGGCAGCCCACTTCGCGTCCGCGTACGGGAAGAAGGAGTCGTCCTCCGGGACGCCGTGGTCGGCCGTGGAGCCGATCCACGACACCATGACGTACCGCCGCACGCCGGCGCGCTCCGCCGCGTCCATCGTCCGCACCGCCGCGTCCCGGTCGACCGCGTAGGTGCGCTCGGGGCTGCCGCCGCCGGCGCCCGCGGACCACACCACGGCGTCGTGCCCGCGGATGATCTCGGCGAGGGCGTCGACGTCCATGGTCTCGATGTCGGCGACGAGCGCGATGGCGCCCCCGTCTTCCACCTCGGACACATGATCGGGATTCCGGATCACGCCCGTGACCTCATGTCCTCGGGCGACGAGGAGCGGGGCGAGCAGCAGAGCGATGCGGCCGTGGCCGCCGAAGACGAGGATGCGCGACATGTCTTCACCCTACGCGCCCCCGCGGACGTCAGCCCGGCGTCTGCGAGCTGTCGATGACGAAAGCCTGCGGATGCGACGGCAGATACCGCACGACGACAGGCGCGCCGGTCGGGATCCACGCGTCGCGATCGGGGTACACGGCAGGAGTGAAGAAATCGCTCTCCAGGGTGTACTCGGTGCCGTCCGCCGCCGTGAACGTCACCCAGTCCCCGTCGACGGTTCCCGTCGTCGGGCGGCCGTTCTCGAAGATGTATGCGCGGGTCACCGGGACACCGGTCAGACTCAGGATCCCGACGATGAGAGAGCCGAGCATCACGAAGGCCAGTGCGCGGAAGACCACGCGGACCACGGTGCCGCCGACGTTCCCGCGGGATCGGCTCTCCGCGGGGAGCAGCCCCTCGCGTTCGCGGACGGCGCGCAGGGACCCGCCGCGCGTCGTTCCCCGCGCGGAGATCGCGAACAGCCCGAGGATCGAGAACGCCGCGATGAAGACCATCGCATAGCCGTGCGCGGCCGGGAAGTTCACCAGCCACATCAGCGTGTCCAGGGGGTTCATCGTGCCGCCTCCTTCTCGATGGTGACGGCGACCGTGTGCGGATCCTCCCGGCGGTAGAACGCCCAGACGGGAGCCCCCACCTGCAGCCGCGAGACGGCCTGCGGGTAGACGAACACGGTGGTGTCAGCCTCCCATGGCTCCGCGCCCTCCGGAGCCACCAGCACCTTCAGCGCGAGCTCGCTCTGCCCCTCGCGACGCCGCCCGGTCGGACGGACCTCGACGACGGAGGCGGGAACCTGGGTTCCCGTCGTGCGCGCGCGGACCTGGGACGGGTCGATGAGGCCGCGGTCGATGCGCCACTGCAGCATCGCCTCACGGACGGTCGGGTCGCTGAGGTCGGCGAGCTCGACCGTGTCGGGGTCCTCGAGGCTGTAGCGGACCGGGACGGGCTGTCCGACCTGCAGCGCTCCGACGTCACCGGCATCGAGCAGCATGCGCAGCTGTCCGATGAAGTCATCGCCGACGCTCGGGCTGACCCGGATGAAGAGGTCGTACTGAGGCACATCGTTCACGGTCACCCCAGTGCGGGACATCTCGACGATGGTGCCGACGCCGATCTGCACCGGCCCGCGGACCTTCTTGCGCCGCGCCAGACCCGACATCGACCCGCCGAAGGTGAGCAGCAGGCCCCAGGCGACGCCGATCACGATCGGTCCGCCCAGGCCGTCCTCACCCGCGAAGGGGAGGATCGACTCGCGCTGGTTCACCCCGAACAGGCCTTCACCCACCCACACCACGAGCCACGCGGACAGCAGCAGCCAGACGACGGTCAGGACGATGCGCAGCATGCCTCCCAGCGTATCCATAGGAGGCGCCCCTCCACGAACCGGTCAGGACGAGACCGGGGTCCCCACTCCCTCGAGGGCGCGGACGACGCCGGCCGCAGCGGCTCGCCCCGCCCGGTTCGCGCCGATGGTGCTCGCGGAGGGACCGTAGCCGACGAGCTGCACCCGGGGATCCGCCACCGCCGTCGTGCCTCGACCCCCGCGGTCGAGCTGGATCCCGCCGGCGGCACTGCGCAGGTGGAGCGGGGCGAGGTGACCGATCGCGGGTCGGAACCCCGTCGCCCACAGGATCACGTCCACGCGTTCGAACGATCCGTCGGCCCACCGCACGCCGTCGGGCTCGATGCGCTGGAAGAGCGGGCGACGGTCGGCATACGCTCCGAGACGCTCCGCCTCCCGTTCCTGGGGGCGCAGCATGAGACCCGTCACACTGACCACGCTCTCCGGGGGCAGGCCGGCCGCCACACGCCTCTCGACGAGCGCGACGGCAGCAGCGCCGGCCTCCGGCGTGAAGTCGTCGTCGCGCCAGACGGGAGGGCGACGGGTGACCCACAACGTCTCCGTGAGGGGGGCGAGGGCGCCGAGGAACTGCACCGCGGACGCACCGCCGCCGACGACCAGGACCCGCTTGCCCCGGAAGTGCTCCGGCCCCGGGTAGTCCACGGTGTGGAACTGCTCCCCGAGGAACGTCTCCATCCCCGGGTAGTGAGGGACGAAGGGTTGCGTCCAGGTCCCGGTCGCGTTGACGAGGGTGCGGGTGCGCCACTCCCCCTCGTCGGCCTCCACGACGAGGACCCCGTCGTCATCCCGGACTCGACGGACGTGCACCGGCCGCAGCACCGGCAGATCATGGGCCTTCTCGTAGCCGGCGAAGTACTCCGGCACCGCGATGTTCGCCCGGCGCTCGTCCCGCGGCGGCGCGGTGTCTCCCGGGAGCTCGGCGACCCCGTGCACATCGCGCATCGTGAGGGCGTCCCACCGGTGCTGCCAGGCTCCCCCGGCCCGAGCATCGGCATCCAGCACGACGTGCTCGATCCCGCGGCGACGCAGATGGAAGGACGCGGACAGCCCGGCCTGGCCGGCGCCGATCACGAGGCTGTCGAGGATGCTCACGATGGAACGAACGCCGTTGCACCGCCGGATGTTCCGCGTGTCCCGACGCGCCCGGGCGGCCCGCGCCGATTGGTGCGGATGCGGATTCGTGTAGTAGTGTTTTCACGTTGCCCGGAGCACTCCGGAGCAGCGTCTGGGCCTGTGGCGCAGCTGGTAGCGCACCTGCATGGCATGCAGGGGGTCGGGGGTTCGAGTCCCCCCAGGTCCACCAAAATACGCCCGGTCACGGGTGATTTCGGGGAAGAGTTTAGACCTCTCCGTGGCATCCGGGCGGCACTCACGGACACTCGTGAGTCTCCCGGAGATTCCGAGAGGGATACCCGAGATGGCTACATCGCAACCCCGTTCCGCGCACCCGAAACGCAAGCGCCCCGCCGCGTGGGGCACCATACGTCGGCGCGAGTCGGGCAAGTTCGAAGCGTTCTACCGAATGGAAGGGCGCACCATCCGCGCCCCGCGCCGGTTCGACAGCGACGCGGAAGCCCAGGCATGGCTCGCCACCGAGCGGGCAGCCCACGTGACTGGCACGTGGATAGACCCCGATCGCGTGACAGTCGCCCCTGCTAGCATTCCCGGCGTGCTCACCCTGGCGAGCACGTTCGAAGCGCTGTGCGAAGCGCTCATCGCAGAGGAAGCGGCATTTGCGGAAGCGCGGCCCGCTTATCTGCATGAGCAGGCTCGACTGATCCGTCGCGTCATCGTCCCGTCGCTCGGCGCGGTGCCGATCGGAGCGGTGAAACCGAGCCTGCTAGACGCTGCCTACCAGCAGTGGCATGCTCATCGCGCCGCCCAGGCGCGCAACGCCCTCGTTGCGCTGCGAAAGGTAGTCAAGCTCGGCAAACGCCGTGACCTTTTCACATTCGACATGGCTGACAGCATCCGTGTGCACCCCCGCACGACGAAAGAGATCGTGACGTTGGAGCCGATACAGCTCGGGCAGTTCCGGCGCACCGTAGACGCGTGGCGCGACCGCCCCGACCGGTACGGCCCGCAGCCGTCCCGACTGCTCCTCGACGTAACCGACGTGATGCTGGCGACCTCGGCGCGGATCGGTGAAGCGCTCGGGCTGCGTGTGCAGGACGTCGATTTCGCGCACGCTCGCACGGTCGTCACCATCGCCGGGACGCTCATCGAGGGGCACGGCCAGCGCAAGCATTGGCAGCCTGCGACAAAGACCGAGGCCGGCATGCGCTCGATTATCGTCCCCGAGTGGGCAGTGCCGACGTTGGAACGCCTCGCCCTGGCGGCGAACCTCCACGGGACCGACTACCTGTTCCACACCAGCAGCGGCCTGCCCACAGGCTCGCACTCCGTGCACCGCCAGCTGCGCGCCGTGCGCGAATGGGCAGGCTTGTCATCGGAGCTGGTGCCGCACGTGTTCCGCAAGACCGTGGCAACAACGATCGCAGACCACGAGAGCGGCGGGCTGGACGCGGCAGCGCTCACCCTAGGGCACTCTCGCTCACGCGTCACGGAACAGCACTACGCCAAACGGCGCACACTCGCACCGGACACGCGCGAAGCACTCGCGACGCTTGGGGAGGGCGCTCGATGATCGCGCCCGACGTGACGGCTCGATTCGCCTGCCCGGTGCACTGGTGCGAGGGAAACACCTGGACGCACGGCGGCGACGACGCCATGCCCGATGAGTGGCTGCACGAAAGCGCAAGCATCGCGCTACCCGGAGGAATGACGGTGCACCGACGGTCGACGGCACTGGATCCCGACGAGTGGACGCTGCACACTTCTGACCACGCCGAGATCGCCGAAGCAGCGTCACCCGACCGGCTCGCGGCCCTGCTCGACGCTGCTGCCGCACAGCTGCGGCGCATCGCCAGCGACCCGACGCCTTAGCCCACCTCGAAAAGCCCCCCGCACAATCTCGTGCGTGGGGCTTTTTTGTGCGCGCCGTCCACTCTCGGCGACGTCGGGACGCCCTGACATGTCCTAGACATGTCATCCGCCGCAGGGGGCAACGCCTGCCAGTGCAGCGAAGTGACGGCCGAGGCCCGCCAGCTCGGCCCGCGCATCAGCTGGATGCTGCCGCCGCTGCAGCTCGACGCCGGCCCTGCACCTCGACGCCGGCTCTGCAGCTCGGCGCCGGCCCGGTCGCTGCCGGCCAGCTCGGCGCGGCGCAGCAGATGGATGCTGCCGGGCAGCTCGCTGCGCCCCGGTGAGATCTCGGCCACGGGGATGCCCGCCCCGAGCACAGCTGGACGCCCCCGGCTCTGCAGCTCGCAGCGACGCGCTCCCTGCCCGCTGACGACCACGTGGGCGCATGTTTTTCGGGTCAATTTACCTAGCGAAACGTCGCGCAATGCCGCGTGTGGGGAATTGCTGGCCCAGCGATCTCCCACGCAACATTGACCGCAACAACCCGCCCCATACCGGAGAGGGACAGACAAGACGCCCCGATGGAAGGAATACCACCATGACCGCCAGCACGATCACCACCCCCGCACCCGCCCCTGCCCCCGAGACATGGCCCGAGCTGCTGACCGTGGCCGAAGCCGCCACATACATCAACACGTCCGAGCGATTCGCCCGCCGACTGGTCTCCGACCGCCGCGTGCAGGTCGTCAAGCTCGGCAAGCACGTGCGCATCCCGCGCCCCGCGCTCGATGAGTACGTGGCGGCGAATACCCGGCAGCCGACCACTGCTGCGCGCGACTGATCCGCAAACTCCCGACCGCCCCGACAACCGCACCGAAAGAAAGAACCACTGACAATGTCTCGATTCACCCGCCCCAAGAAGTCCACGCCCGCATCCACCGCGACCACGCCCACGCCCGCCGCGCTTACCGTGCCGGCCGAGCTGGCCGAGCTGTACGCAGCCGCCACGCCCGACACGGCCGCATTCATGGAACGCGCTTCACGCGAGCTGGCTGCCGAGCGCCGCCGCCGCCAGAATCCTGATTTCGACGGCGCGATCATCGTCACTCCCGAGGATCGGCAGCGCGTCTATACCGACCGCCTGCCCGAGCTACTGGCCCGTGCCGAGCACCTGGCGCGCCTGAGCGCCGCCAGCACAGTCGTGTGGAACGCGAAGCTCGCGGCGGATCGGGCAAAGACGATCGCCGAGAAGCACACTTGCCCGATCTGCCACGAGATCAACAAAGATATCCGGCCGTACTACACGCCTGATTTCGCCGGCGGAACCGCGAGCGTCAGCGATCGCGGCCCGCGCATGTGCCCCGCGTGCCGCCACACGGCCGATCTGCTGCACTCGCAGACAACCGCGACGCCCATGCGGCAGGCAGCCGTGCAGGCGGCACTCGAGACCGCCGCACAGCGAGCCTGACCGCACAGGGGGCATGCCGACACCATCGCGCCGGCGTGCCCCCAGCACTCGAAACAATCCCCCACTGCTCACGAAAGGCCGGCGCGACGGTGATCCCCAGTTCCCGCAATGCACGACGCGCCACCCCGCCGGCCGAAGCCGCCGCCCACCCTGCGCCGCGTGATCCCGACTTCCTCGCATGGGCACTGGCAGACGATGCTCACCCCGACGATCTCGGAGAGCTGAACCGTCGAGCGCTGCGCGACCGTGCGCGCCGCGCGATGGACGCCGACGCGGAAGCGATCGCGCGCGGCATCCCGGCGCGCGGTGAGAGCCTTGAATGGCTCGCTCACCAGCTCCCGGACTATCACCCGCGCCGTGCCGCCGTCCGTGCCCTCGCACGGCGCGCCGGTGCGCCCGCCCGCCCGATTCCGCTACGAGAGCGCAGAGCTGCGCTCATCGCGGCACGCGACCGCGCCTGCGCAGAGCTGCGCGCCATGATCTCGGCTGCCGTCCCGCTCGCGCTGCGAGAGGCGCACGCCCGCGCAGCGACAGCTGCCCTGCGAGTTGCCCCTGTCTGGCGGTTGCCTCGCGCGCCTCGCGCCCCAGCGCCAGCCGGCCTGGTGTAAGCGCGAGCCGATCCCGCCGCACTCTGCGGCACAGGACTGCCGGCCATTTCCGGCACTAGACCGACGCATAGCGCCGGCTCGCGCCTCAGAGCGCCCTGCTCACACCCATAGGCACCCCCGCACCCCGCGACTGCGCCGGTCTGTGTGACTCGAAACGGAACCAAACTCATGCCTACCTACAGCCCCCGCGCCGGAAGCGCCAGCGCCCCCACAGCCACCACACGCTGGTACGTTCAGCGGCGCGCAGACTGCGACCTACCGCCCGAGCTGCCCGAAACGGCACCCCTCGCCGCCAAGCTGGTGCAGGCCGTCTACTACGCGGTGACACCCGAGATCCGCGCTGACATTCGCGCTGGTCGAAACTCGCGCCGCGTCGGAGTCGCGTTCGATCAGGTCGACGCCCGCGCCCTGGTGCCCCTGCGCATGTCCCGGCGCGATCGCGGCCGAGGCATCGACTACCTGGTGAAGCTCGAAGCCGCGCGCGGAGGGGTTCTCTCGTGACTGCCCTGCCCACACGTGACGACGCGCTGCGCCTGGCAGCGGCCGGCTGGCCGGTGATCCCGCTGCGCGGCAAGATCCCGATGACCGCGCACGGCGTGAAGGATGCCACCACCGACCCGCAACAGATCGCGGCGTGGTGGCCCGCCGGGGCGCGCCGCAACATCGGCGCACGCGTGCCTCGCTCGCTCCTGGTGCTCGATATCGACCCTCAGAACGGCGGCAGCCTCGCACAGCTTGCGGACGCCGCAGGCGGGCTGCTACCGCGCACCCTGACCGTGCATTCCGGCCGAGGTACCGGCGGCCGTCACCTGTACTTCCTCAATCCGGGCGGGCCGCTGACCTCAACCCGGCTGCCGGCTGGCATCGACGTCAAGACCGAAACCGGCTACCTCGTCATGCCCCCGAGCCTGCACCCCGACACCGGACAGCCCTACCAGTGGGAGGATGCACCCCCGGCACCCCTGCCCGCCGCCCTGCGCGAGCTGCTGCGGCCGGCTGAGCCTCGCCGCGCGCCTCGCTCGACGCCGGCAAGCTCGACGCAGCACGCCAGCCGGCTGAGCGCGCGTGCGGCGTATCTGGCGGGATTCGTGCAGGACGCCCCCGAGGGCACGCGAAACGGGCGGCTGTTCTGGGCAGCCTGTCAGGCGATCCGGGACGGACACGGCACGCTGACATTCGATCTGCTGGAAGGGGCAGCCGTCGCCGCGGGCCTGACGGAGACTGAAGCGATGCGCACAATCGCAAGCGCACGCCGCACGATAGGCGGCGCGGCGTGACGGTTCCGGTAGTTCCTGCGGCGGTCGAGCCGCTGCCCGATCCGGGAGCGGTGTGGATGAGCGAACGGCCCGAGCTGATTGCGCTGCGCTACGAAGCGAGGCGACGCATTGCCTCGCCGTGGGCGCTGCTGGCTGCCGCTATCAGCCGATCCCTGCTCACGATCCCGTACCCGGTGCGCTATCGCTCTGCGCTGCACCCTGAGGGCACCCCGCTGAATCTCGCGCTGGCCCTGGTGGGGCGCTCTGGCGCGGGCAAGTCCACAGCTATCCGTGGCGCAGCCTGCGCCGTGATGTTCGAAGGGGAGGAAGTGCCCGAGACCGCGCACGCGCGCAGCGGTGAAGCGATCGCGACCATGCTCGGGAAAGTTCACACGGAGAAGGGCGAAGATCCTCAGCTGACATACGCCCGCCTGGATCACGCGGTGTGGCTGCACTGGGATGAGGTGGGCCAACTCGCACAGCAGGGTGACCGCACAGGATCGACCATGCTCGAAACGATCAAGTCTGTGACATCCGGGGAAACCATCGGCGGGCAGAACGCGAAGGGCGACGGCGTGACCATCCCGGCCGGCAGCTACAGGGCAGTACTCACTCTCGGCGTGCAGCCTCGACGGGCTGGGCCGCTGCTGGGCGACGGGGCTGTGGCCGGCGGGCTGTCAGCCCGGTTCGTGTGGCTGGTGGCAGAAGATCCCGATGCAGCCGACGCCCCGCGTCCGAGCGCCGAGCAGCCGCCCGTGTTTGTGCCCCTCTCGCAGTGGGACGGCGTGCGATACGTGGACGCTCTGCCCGAAATGGACGCGGCACACGAAGCGGACACCCGCGCCGCGCACCGAGGGGAGCGCGAGCCGATCAACAGCCGCGTGCTGCTAAACCGGGCGATCATCGCCATAGCGCTGGCGAACATGGCCGGCCGGTCCCACCTGACGGCCGAGGACTGGCACCTGGGGGGCGCTGTGCTCGCTCACTCACTCGACACGCTCGATACGGTGGCCGAGGCGCTGGCCGAACCCGACGACGGCCAGCAGCTGCGATCGCAGCGCGTGGAACAGCGAATGCGGGAGCGGCTGAGCGAGATGCAGGCGCAGGGCATCCCGTTCTACGAAGCGCGCCGGAAGCTGTCCAGGGCGCAGGGGGATCACCTGACCGAGCTGCTGCATGCGGGGAAGTTTGCACCATGGTGAGAAAGCGTGCTACGGTCATGTTTACCACGAGGGCCTAGTAGGGGGGTCAGGGGGGTGGTATATCTACTAACGGTAGATCATGCCGCAGATGAGTGAGCATAGTGCTCCGCACCCCAAAGCGACAGTGCGCCTCGCAGCGTCGAGTCTGATAGACCGATGCTGCGAGGCGCATCGTCGTGTGGCGGGTACTGTGGCGGTCGTGTGGCGGGCGTGTGGCGGCTGCGCGAATCAAGAAAAGCCCTGTTCAGAAGCATAAAAGGTCGTAAGTGTGGCGGTGTGGCGCGTGTGGCGCGTACCGTCACGCGCGTCGATCCGTTTTTTCTGGGAGCGCCCCCAGGACACCCCGCCCCAGTCCACATTCTTACGAGAAGAGGCTCAAATATCCGGGTTGACTAAAGTTTCCTCAGTCACCTATCCCGATCGCTGAGGTGCGGCTACAGCACTCCATCAGATGCAGACCAGCGCGGGGCGCGCCTTGGTGGAGCTGATGGACAGCGCCATGCATACTGGTCGAGTGGGGATGACGGATGCGCAGAAGGCAGTTTCCGCTGCGGTCCGCGGCCTGGACTCTGCAGCGTTCACGAGCATCCACATACTCGACCGCGTTCCCGCGATCTTCGAGGATCGGGAACAGTATGCAGCGTGGCGATCAGATCTCGGCGCAGAACTCGAAGTCGACCCGCTGTGCATCGTGATCGTCGGCAGCACGGCGGTGGGTGTAAGTCTCTCGCCGAAGGACGACAAGAGGTTTCGGCCGTTCCACGACGAATCGGACGTTGACGTGGCAGTTGTATCGGCCCGACACTTCGACGAGGCCTGGCGCTGGCTGCGAGCGCTCGGCCCGCTGGACGCGCTAAAAGGTCGCCCCGATGAAGCGGACCTGCTCGGCTGGCATCGTCGCAGCCTCGTTTTCGACGGCACCATTGCTACAGATAGGCTCTTGCCGTACCTGCCCTTTGGGGCGACCTGGCAGTCGGCGCTCGGGCGCGCATCGCTGCGCGCACCAACTCTCGATCGGGACGTCAAGGCCCGAATCTATCGAGATTTCGAATCCTTGCGTGAGTACCATCGTCGAAACGTAGAGTCGCTGAAGGCAGAGCTCCAACTAGAACCACCCGCAGGTACCCCTATGGTGGCAACCGACGAAAAGGATGAGGCACAAGAATGACCGCCACGACCAACCAGCGGTTCCTATCAGCGACGATGCACACCGTGTCCTGGTTCTGGAAGCGATTCAAGGGTGACGAACTTATCCTTCAGCCGCCATTCCAGCGCAACCCCGTATGGGGTGAGAAGCAAAAAGCTGCCTTGATCGACACGATTCTCAAGGGTTACCCAATCCCAGAGCTGTACCTCCAGACGACCGTGGACGCAAGTGGAGACGAAAAGCACGTCGTCGTCGACGGGCAGCAGCGGATCCGGGCTTGCCTAGAGTTCCTGTCAGATGGATTTCCGCTCGGCGAGGATTCCGGCACGCTCTCTGGCTCCACGTTCGAGGACTTGACCCCCGAGCAGAAGCAGACGATCTTCGAGTACAAGTTCGTCATTCGAGAGCTACCTGCCCTGTCCGAGCCAGAGATACGCGAAATCTTTGGTCGACTCAATCGAAACAACGTCGTGCTCAACGCTCAGGAGTTGCGCCACGCGACCTACTGGGGCGAGTTCATCTCATCGATGAAGGCGATTAGCCAGAACGAATTCTGGGTCACCTCGGGAGTCTTCACAGTCAACGACATCCGCCGCATGTTGGACGTCGAGTTCATCAGCGAAATCTCTGCTGCCCGACTCTACGGGTTGCAAAACAAGAAGACGACACTAGACAAGTTCTATAAGACCTTTGAAGTGGAATTCCCCGACCGATCGCGGATCGAGCACGACTTCGCAACGGTACTCGGCGAACTCGCACAAATTCTCACCTGGCCAACGAAGTCACGGTGGAAGGGCAAAACAGACTTTTACACCCTTTTCCTCGTTCTGGCCAAGCACGAAGGCGACATGCCATTTGATCGCGAGACACGCGATACATTAGCGAGCCGACTGCAGGTGTTCTCGGACTCGGTCAGCGCGTACCTCTCAGATGTCGCGCCAGATGAACAGCTTCTGCAAGCTCGTGGTTACGCGAGAGGCGTGCGCGCATCAAGCGATCTCGGCAGTCGAAGGACGCGCGACACCGCACTCGAAAGTTACTTGTTCGATCTGCCATACGTCCCTCCGGCTGACGTGGTGGAAGAATTTGTAGCAGGGCTCGGCCCTGACGACCAGGACGAAGACGACGACGACGCCAGCCCCGCCACCTAGGGCTCAGGCTTTTCAGCGAGTGGTGTAAGCGAAGATGCCCAGCGCGAGCAAGCCGATAGTTTCTTCTCCGCTAGATTCCAAAATCGGGAGAGCTGGCCACTCGTGCAGCTCGTAAGACCTGCGTAAGCGAGGTCATTGCTTCGAATACTCCCAGCGTTTCGGCCAAGAAGTCGAGATAGGAGATACCGCCGGGATCCTGGTCACTAACAACGCGACCCGTGCGGAGTTCGTGGTGTGCCGTTGCATGGCCGATCGTGTTGCGTCGGCGATTATTCAGGAGTGTGCTCAGTGAGTCCCAGCCAGGCACCTGAGCTGCGTAGGCAACCTTGTAGGCATTCGGAAGCTTGTCGAACTGGGCAAGGCTCTGCACGCGTTGCTTCGGGGGAACGATCGAGGGATGCTCGGTGCCAAAATCGTCGGCGCCACTGCGCTCAAGCGCGTTCTGCGCAGCCACCAGCGGCCATAGGCACTTGCAGGCCAGCTCGAACCCCTGCTGGTACAGGTCACGGACGATCGAAAACTCATCCCTGTAGAGGACAAGCTGCTCAAGCTCTGACCTCGACGTGTCGGGCACGTATCGGCTCAATGCTCCCATCTCCCACGCTTCTCGGCGGTGAATGAAGGCGCTGATCGCCGTGAACAGATCTCTTTCCAGCTGCTTTGCCGCAGCGCCGCGAGAACGCACCACCTCCATGTAGTGGCGATCCGAAAGCACTGCGGAGTGCTTCTTGCCGTACAGCTCGACGATCCGAGCACCGCGATCGCCGTTTTGGCCAAGCACCGTGATCGTAACGAACATGAGGCTTTGGTAGGCCACCGACGTGCGCTCGTGGAACGTGCTACCCACCTTGTCGAGCTGCAGCTTCTCCTTCGCCGTCCTCTCAAACATGGGCCAGTTCTCGTGCAAGAAGTATTGGAACACCATGCGTACCGAGGGCCACACTTGCTCCGTCACTGCGATTGCTCTGCCTCGATCATCTTCGAACTCCATGAAGCGCTTGAACCCCAGCAGGCCAGTGAGCGTCATCGTGGGAGACCCACCGGACGGTCCAAGCGAAACCGCGTCGTATCGAGAGGGCACGAAGGGGTTCACTGTCACGATCGACGCTTCTGAACCGACTTCGCTCTGATCGACCACCTCGCACTCGAAATCGACCTTAAAGCTCTCCAACTCCTGGCCAGACATCTCCGCACTAATCGGGAGCGCGCAGCTCGGGCAAGGCAAGTAGAAACGCGTCCCCGTTGTCGGCTCGACACCGACCCGAGCGGCGAAAGGCTCTGAGCACCCAGGGCAACGCAGAAAGAAGCGCGTGATCATCGTGCAACGCTACCGCGCAGAGATTCCTTTCAGTTCAACGGCCGCCGCGTCCGATGGTTCGGTCATCCTGTTCCGCGCCTCAGCCTGCCGGCACCGCCGGGGCACTCCAACACGTAATAGCGGCACTCACAGACACTCCGGTGCGGTGACCACCGGACAACTGCGGCCAAATATGCTCTAGGCTAATGCCCGGTCAGAGGGCGCTTTGCCCCGAGATTTCAAGCAATCAGCCACGGGCACACAACGTGCAGGGGGTCAGGGGTTCGAGTCCCCTCAGGTCCACGAAAAACCCTCGGTTCGCCGGGGGTTTTCGTGTGTCTGGAGCCCGTGACATCCCGCGAGGTCAGGCCCTCGCGCCGCATCAGGCAGTTGCGCCACCTCCGGCCTGATCTCGCGCGATCGCCTGCCCGGGAGCATACGAAAACGACACGCTCTCGTTTGTAGCGTGTTACACATGAGCACTCGACCCGCCCCTCCTCAGGGACATCTCCCGCATATCCAGGGGCTTCGGGCTCTCGCGGTTCTCGCCGTCGTCCTCTACCACTTCTGGCCTGCGCGCTTCAGCGGCGGGTATGTCGGAGTGGATGTCTTCTTCGTCATCTCCGGCTTCCTCATCACGGGGCATCTGGTTCGCGAGCTCACGTCGACGGGGACGGTGCACATCGGTCGATTCTGGGCCCGTCGGGCCCGACGCCTCCTTCCCGCGTCCCTGCTCGTCCTTCTGTTCTGCGTGACGGTCGTCGCCCTCCGCCAGTTGACTCCGATCTCCGCTCTCCCGGAGGAGCTCCGCCAGATCGTCGCATCGGCCTTCTCCGTCCAGAACTGGTACCTGGCGAGCGCGGCCACGGACTATCTCGGCCAGACGGGAGAGCCGACGACCGTTCAGCACTACTGGTCCCTGTCCCTGGAGGAGCAGTTCTACGTCCTCTGGCCTGTACTCCTCGTCCTCACCGGATGGCTTGCGGTGAAGCGCTGCCACGGCGATCGCCGAAAGGTCATCGCTGTCGTCGTCGGAGTCCTGTCGACAGCCTCGTTCATCTCCTGCGTGGCGCTGACCGCAGCGTATCCCGCGCCCGCCTACTTCATGACGCCCGTCCGACTGTGGGAGTTCGGGATCGGCGCCCTGCTCTCCCTGCTCCCCGCGCTGCGCGCGCGGCGCTCCCTCACGAGCGCTCTGCTCGGAGGGGCCGGGCTGGTCGCCATCCTGTTCAGCATCTCCTTCTTCGACGGGCAGACCGCGTTCCCCGGATACGCGGCCGCTGTGCCGACGATCGGCGCAACGGCCGTGATCGCGGCGACGAACGCTGGACGCTGGTGGCTCCCCGCACGGCTGCTGGCCATCCGCCCCCTGCGATTCACCGGGGACATCTCTTTCAGCCTCTACCTCTGGCATTGGCCGCTCATCGTGATCGCTCCTTCCGTGCCCTTCTGGGGCCTCTCCCTCGCTCACCGCCTGGCCCTCCTCGCGCTCTCCTTCGTCGTGGCCTGGCTGACGAAACGATTCATCGAGGATCCTGCCCGAACCTGGCGCGCGCCCGCGCTCAGGCGCCCGCGGGTCGTGCTCGCCCTCGCTCTCGCGGGGATGACGGTGGTCGGCGCCGGCGCGGGAGCCGCGTGGGCGGTGAATGCTCCGACCTACGAACGCGACGCGACTGCTCTCGCGGCTGTCCGCGCACACCCCCCTGCGTGTTTCGGAGCCCAGGCGGTGCTCGACACCAGCTGCGCGGACAGCCGGAGCGCGTCCATCATCCCGACCCCCGGATTCGCCGGCGCGGATCGCCCCACCGAGCAGAAGTGCTTCGTCCAACTGAACGATTCTCGTGCCGTGGCCTGCCGTTTCGGATCACGGACGACGGACGCCCCGTCGATCGCGCTCGTCGGAGACAGCCACGCTTTCCAATACGTGAGCACCCTCAGGGCGATGGCGGAGATGGAAGGCTGGTCGCTGACGACGTACGTCAAGGGGGCGTGCCCGTGGAACACGACCCCACTGGCGACGGGCGGCGCATTCGGAGCAGCCTGCTCGGAGTGGCGGGACGAGGTCACGGCCGCACTGGAAGGCGGCGACTTCGACGTCGTCTTCACGACGGCCCTGGCCGCGACCCCCTTCGCGCAGGCGGGACACGAGTCCACCCTGCACGCCGCCGCCTCCGGATACCGGGCGGCCTGGTCGCGTGTCATCTCCGAGGGCACACGGGTGATCGCCCTGGTGGACAACCCGGCCTGGGAGACGGACCCGAACAAGTGCCTGCAGGCGCGAAGCCCGGAGGTCTGCTCCGCATCGCGCGACGATGCCCTCGCCGCGGCGGACCCGATCAGGGCTGCCGGCGAGGACTTCCCGGGGGTCACACTGCTGGACTTCACCCCGGTGTTCTGCTCGTCGAGCGAGTGCCTCCCCGTGATCGGCGGGGCCAACGCCTACCGCGATCAAGACCACTTGACCACCACGTTCACCGACACCTTGGCGCCACAGCTGAGGGCGGCACTGCGGGACGCGATCACGAGGTGACAGCCTCGCGGGTTCAGGCACTCACTGCGCATCAGGCGGTTGCAGCATGTCTGGCCTGACGTGGCGCGCTCGCCTGCGCAGGAGCATATGAAAACGACACAGCCTCCGACGTAGCGTGTTACACATGCACGCTTCCGTCACCCGGTCTCGCGGTCGCCGCGCCGTCACCGTGATCCTCAGCATCCTCGCCGTCATCGCTCTCGGTATCGGCGGGGTGATCGCATGGCGCCTGCTCGCCCCGGCGCCATCGAACTGGGAAAGCCTTGATGCCACCGACAAGGAGATGCTCACGCAGCTGTCGGAGCAATACGACATCACGGCGACACACGCTGCGGAGATCTGGACGGATGCGTACCGGTACGAGGACCAGCCGCTGGTGCTGCTGCGCACGGACGGGGAGAAGAGCTCCTTCTGGTCGCACGCGATCCTCGTCAACATGAGCGGCGTCACGGACACGTCGGGCATGGCGAAGATCGACGTCCCCGGGGCCTCCCACCTCGATGACGTCCGCATCAGCCGGACGTTCGCCGTCGGGGAATGGCTGCTGTATGCCCCGTCGAACTTCGCTGTCATCGATGTGAGCGACCGGGACGTCCTCGCGTTCAAGTACAACCAGGCGATGCTCGACACCGAGACGACGACCTCTCAGGGCTTCCAGCGCTTCTCCCTGCACGAGAACTTCCACGTCACGAAGCAGGGGCTCGACCCGGAGGCTCCCGGCGCCTGGCCATGGGGAGCCGGTGGGCTCATCCCCGACTACCCGCACACCGAGGCGCAGTACGAGCTGCTGCGTGTCGAGGCGCGGATCGTCGACCGGGTGGAGACGGAGACGGACCCGCAGGCCCTGGCCGTCCTCGCGTCCGACCTCGCCACCGTTCGGATGGCGCGCTACACGACGTGGCCGACCCTGAAGGCGGAGATCGACCTGGAGGCGATCGAGGGGACCGCCACCTACGTCGAGCGGGCCTTCGACAGGGCGCGAGGACTCACCCCGGTGCAGCGGACCTTCACCGATGGCCTCGAAGATCTGATCTCCGATCCCGAGCAGCAGATCGTCCTGGAACGCGACTACTCGTATTTCACCGGTGCCCAGCTCGGACTGCTTCTCGACCGAATCGCCCCGGATTGGAAGACGCAGATCGAGCCCGCTCCCACCGGTTCGGCGTCGACTCCTTTCGCGACGCTGCAGCGCGTGACCGGGGTGACCACTGCGCCCGACGACGCAGAGCTCCGCGCGATCGTGGACCGCTACCTCCCTTAGCTCATGACATCGCGCGACAACAGGCCCCCCTGGGAGGGGACGCCTGTTGTCGCGCGAATGCCTGAGGCGATGCGGGCCGACAGACTCAGTCGAGGACGGCGCGGCAGGTGACGGAGCCCGCCGTCGCGATCTCCTCGTCCGTGCGAAGGACCTCGAGGTTCGCGTCACCCGCGTCCTGCACGATCGCGCACGTCACGGTGGCTCCGGGGTTCTCGATGACGACAGCCGCCTCCTCCCCCTCGGTGACGATGGCCTCGATGGTCATGTCGCCGGCGCGGGCATCGACGACCGTCTCCTCCGTCTCCTTGGTCCCGAACACGAAGCCCTCGGCGAAGGCCGTGTCCTGGTAGCGGATCGTCTCGTCGCCACTCAGACCGTGGAGCTCGTACGTGATGCGGTAGTCGGTCGGCTGGTTGAACAGGTAGTAACCGGCGGCGCCCAGTCCTCCGATGATCGCCAGGCCGGCGGCGATGGAGACTCCCAGGACGATTGGTCTCTTCGTGCTCATACCTCCACGCTGTCACCGGCGCTCTGGTCGCGAATCGGTCGGTCGATGTATGCGCCCCCTCCGCGCGGATGAAGTCCTGGTCATCCGAAAAAACACGGTATGCCCGCACCTCATAGGATGCGCATCGACGGCGCAAAGAAACTCCATCGATCACCTTCCTAGCGTGGAGGGCATGAACACGACTCCCTCTCCCGTCACGAAACGCCTCGCCTGGCTCTCCGGCCTCGTCCTCGCGGGCGGCCTCGTCTTGAGCGGCTGCGCGGCAGCCACGACCGCCGAACCGACGATCTCCGCGTCATCCTCCGCCGCGACCTCGACGGCGGCGTCGACGGACGCCGGGTCGACCGCGGAGACGATCGCCGACACGTCCGCCGCCGCTGCGGCCTTCCTCGCCACGCTGAGCGACGAGCAGAAGAAGGCCGTGTCGTACGACTTCGACGACGAGACGAAGACGACGTCGTGGTCGAACTTCCCGGTGACCTTCGTGCAGAGAGCGGGTCTGAACCTCGCCGACCTGACGGAGGAGCAGCGGACCGCTGCCCTCGCCGTGATGGAGTCTCTCCTCAGCGACGAGGCCTACGCGACCGTCACCGGGATCATGGGCGGCGACGAGTACCTCGCCGAGAACAGCAGCAGTACCGAGGATTCCCTCGGCCAGTACTACGTCGCCATCTTCGGTGATCCCACGGCGACCGACAGCGCCTTCGAGGTGCAGTTCGGCGGACACCACCTCGGCATCAACGCCACGTTGGACGGCGACGCCGACGCGATCACCTTCGCTCCCACGCACCTCGGCGTCCAACCCGCTGTCTACACCGACGAGGACGGCGAGGAGGTGCAGCCGTTCGAGGGGATCTACACGGACGCGTTCGCGTTCTTCGACAGCCTCACCGCCGACCAGCAGGCTACATTGACCTCCGGCGATGTGAGCATGTGCGCACCGGGCGACACCTGCGACTTCGCCACCGGAGCCGGGCTGTCGGGGGGCGACCTCTCCGACGAGCAGCGGGATCTCCTTCTCCAGCTCATCGCCAACTGGGCCGGGATGAGCGACGAGGAGACCACCGCCGCGGCGCTGGCGGAGATCGACAAGACCCTGGACGACACCGTCATCGCCTGGTCCGGGGCGACGGTGTACGACATGACCTCCGGGAACGGCATCGACTTCTCCATCTCCGGGCCGAACGTCTACATCGCCTTCCAGGCACAGCAGGGCTCGGCCGGCGCCGACGTCGACGGTGTGACGACATCGGGCTGGGGACATGTGCACACCATCTACCGCGATCCGACGAACGACTATGCCAACAGTGTCACCCAGCAAGCCTCTGCCGGGATGAGCGGTGGTCCCGGGGGCGGGAGCACTCCCCCCGCATCCTGACGCCCGACGCCCGTACCCGTCCAAGCCGCCACCCGTCAACGGCCTCCTCCACCATCGCGTACACGCGTAGACAGAGGGCATCCGACGAAAGGAGACGACATGTCCAACACGACTCCCCCGATCCCGCCCCTCCCGCCGATCGCGGACGGGGATGGGGACGCCGAAGAGCTCCCCACGCGTGAAGTCGACGGCGAAGAGGTGCTCGACGAGGATGCGGACGACGCCCAGATCGACAGCGCAGAGGCCGACCGCGCCGCTGTCATCGGCGACGACGACTGACCGGGACGCGAGAAAGGGCACCCCTCCTCGCGGAGGGGTGCCCTTTCTCGTGCGGGTTCAGGTGGCCAGCAGCGGCGGGCGAGACGGGATCGCGATGGGGCGCGTGGCTCGGCTCGCGCCCTGCATGCGCTCGACCTCCTCCAGTACCTCGAACGCGGTGCCATACCGGATGGCGAGCGGAAGATCACGCAGCCACGTCACCTCGACCTCGGTGTCCGCGAGCTCGTACACGCAGGCGACGACATGGCGCGGATCGTTCTGGGGATAGCGCAGGTCGTTGATCACCCACTCCGACGGCGTGATGCGGTGAAGCACGAAACGGGGATCAGGAACTTCTGACATCAGTCGGCCCTCCAGGACTCTCTGATGAGGAGCCTCCGATACCCCGCCGGGGAAGGGAAGGGCCTTGACACCCTCGTGATGAGGTGCAGGAGAATGGTCAGATCGGCGTTCAGCCCTGAGGCCGCACCGTGAGATCCGTGAGGTGCGCATCCCGCGGGAGATCGAGAGCGGCGAGGATCGTCGTCGCCACCGCGTCCGGCGTGATGAACCGCGCGGCGTCGTACTCCTGCCCTTCCTGCCGGTGCACGCGCTCCTGCATCGGCGTCGCGGTGCGTCCCGGATAGACCGAGGTCACGCGGACGCCGTGCTCGGCCTCCTCCTGCCGAAGCGCATCCGCGAGGGCCCGCAGACCGTGCTTCGAGGCCGCATAGGCCGACCACCCCGGGCTCGCCCGCAGCCCGGCTCCGGAGTTCACGAACACGACGTGCCCGCGCGAGACGCGCAGGACGGGGAGCAGGAGCCGGGTGAGCTCCGCCGGGGCGACGAGGTTGACCGCGAGCTGCTGTTCCCAGAGCGCCGGGGTGAGGTCCCCCACCGATCCGAGGTCCACGACCCCTGCCGCGTGCACCAGGGAATCGATGCGATCGGGCAGGCTCTGCTTCGACAGGGCCCACGAGAGGCGTCCGGGCTGCGCGAGGTCACCGACCAGCGTCGAGACCCCGGGGAGCTCGTCGGCGATCTGCCTGGCCCGTCCCGCATCGCGCGCGAGCACCACGACGTCGTCGCCGCGCTCCACGAGTCGCCGCGCGAGGACGGCACCGATGCCGGAGCCCGCACCGGTCAGCAGGTGCGTGGCCATGTCAGCGGTTGTCGGCCGGGGTCTCGGCGACCTCGAGGGGGATCACCGGGCAGTCCTTCCACAGGCGCTCCAGGCCGTAGTAGACCCGTTCCTCCTGGTGGAAGACGTGGACGATGAGGTCGCCGAAGTCCAGCAGCACCCACCGCGCCTCGGCGCGCCCCTCCCGGCGCACGCGCTTGTGTCCGGACTCGACGAGACGGTCCTCGATCTCATCGGCGATGGCGGCGACGTTCCGCTCGCTGTTACCGGTCACGAGCAGGAAGATGTCCACGAGCGGCAGCGGCTCGGAGACGTTCAGCGCGACGAGGTCCTCACCGCCCTTGGCCACGGCGGCTTCGGCGGCGATGCGCAGCATCTCTTCGGCGGTTTCGGGTGATTGCATCAGAAGACGTTTCCTGTGAAGGCGATGACCAGGGCAGTGCCCAGGCCCAGCGCGAGGGCGCCCGCGACGATGGCGGCGATCAGCATGAGCCGGTTGCCCTTCTCAGGGGCCGGCGGACGGATCACCTCGCCGGCGGGCTTGATGGTGCTGACCGCGGAGCTCGCGGCGATGGGGGTGGGCGAGGACGCCGGAGGGAGCTCACCGTCGATGAGCACCGCGTCGACCTCCTTGCCGTCCGTGGTGCCGTGGGCGTGGCCCTGCGAGCCGAGGCCCTTCGGCAGCTCGTACGACCCCGTGACGAGGATCTCTCCGGTGGAGGCGACCGGCCCGGAGAGGGAGCCCTCGCCGGGAGACGGCGTGAAGATCAGCGCATTGGGCGCCGAGTGCTGGGTGCCGCCGGAGTCGTTCGACGTGAGCAGCTCATCGAAGGAGGGGCGGAAAGGCGCCGGCTCGGCAGGAGTCTCCTCCTGCAGCACGCCCTGCCCGAACGTCGGGCTCACGGTCGGGCGCTCAGCCTCGTCGACGTCGCGCTCGTCGAGATCGCCGTCGGCGTCCTCGTCGAGGAGGTCCTCGCCACCGGGGCCGTCCTGCTCGGAGACGCCGAGCACGGCGGAGATGTCCTCGGGCTCGGACTCCGGCGCCTCGACGGGCTCTTCGACGAGCGGCACGTCTCCGACCGTGTCGGCGACGTCGGCCGCGCGGACGGGCTCCGCAGCGACCTCGTCGTCGACGACGTCGTCGTCGGACCCATCGGGCTGTGCCAGCACAGCCTCATCGGTCGTGTCGTCCGCCTCCGCGCCGACGGCCGGGACCGCGGCGGTCTTGATCTTCTCCTGCTCGCGTGCCTGACGCCGCGTCAGCGGCGCGGCGTCAGGATCGACGGACGTGTCAGCGACAGGCGCCGAGGGAAGGACGACGGGCTCGGCGGCACGAGGCAGCGGCGGTGCGGGCGTCGCGGCCTCCGCCGCGGCGGCGCTCGCCTGCTCCTCGCTGATGATCGGGGTGGATCCCGTCAACCGGATCTCCCGCAGCTGCTTCCGCGTCAGCGGACCTCGCTGATCCGATGTGCTCATGCCTTGCTCCGATACAGATGATGCTTCGCGATGTACTGGACGACCCCGTCGGGGACGAGGTACCAGACCGGTTGATCGTCACGGACGCGGTCACGACAGTCCGTCGACGAGATCGACAGCGCCGGCACCTCGAGCTGGCTGACGTCGTCGCTCGGGAGGCCGTCGATGCTCAGAACGTGTCCTGGGCGGGAGACCGCGACGAAGTGGGCCAGCTCCCACAGTTCATCATGGTCTCTCCAACTGAGAATTTGCGCCACGGCGTCCGCGCCGCTGATGAAGAACAGCTCGGCGTCCGGCCGCTGCTCCTTGAGGTCGCGGAGGGTGTCGATCGTGTACGTCGGTCCCGCGCGGTCGATGTCCACCCGACTCACCGTGAACTGCGGATTGGACGCCGTCGCGATCACGGTCATCAGATAGCGGTGCTCGCTGGGCGTGACGTCGGCCTTCTGCCACGGACGACCCGTCGGGACGAACACCACCTCGTCGAGATCGAACGAGTGCGCGACCTCGCTGGCGGCGACCAGGTGGCCGTGGTGGATCGGATCGAAGGTTCCGCCCATCACGCCGATGCGCGGTGCGCGCGTGGTCGCGGTGCTCATGAGGGCCTAGTGGCCGTGTCCCGCCTCGTGGTCCTTGCCGTGCTTCGCCGCCCAGGCTTCTGCCTTGGCGGAGTGGCGGTTCGCGACGTTCTTGTACGACAGCGTCACGAAGCCGAGAGCGGCGAACACGATCGCGGCGATGACTCCGAAGATCAGGGTCTCGAGAGCCACGTTGCCGTGGTGCTCGGTCTCTGCGGCGGCCATCGCGATCTGTGCGACGAGGTTCATCCTGACTCCGTTCGTGGCGTGCTGTCTCGGGGGTCCTGTAGGGATACAGCGTCCCCCAGTCTAGCCCTCAGCCGCGCGTCTGACCCGCCCCACGCGCGAGCCACTTCGTACTGGTCAGCTCGGAGAGCCCCATCGGACCGCGCGTGTGCAGCTTCTGCGTCGAGATCCCGACCTCGGCACCGAAGCCGAACTCGGCCCCGTCGGTGAACCGAGTGGACGCGTTCGCCATCACCACCGCCGAATCCACCTCGGCCAGGAACCGCTCCGCGCTGCGGGAATCGGTGGTGACGATGGATTCCGTGTGCCCCGTGCTGTAGCGACGGATGTGGTCGAGCGCGTCGTCGAGGCTGTCGACGACCTTCATCGCGACGTCCAGGCTCAGGTACTCCGTCGCCCAGTCCTCCTCCGTGGCCGGGATGATGTTCGCCACGAGCCCGGCGACCACGTCGTCGCCGTGGATCGCCACCCCCTCGCTCATGAGGGCGCTCGCGACGAGCGGGATCAGGCGCGGCGCCGCCTGCCGGTGGACGAGAATCGTCTCGACCGCATTGCACACGCTGGGGCGCTGCACCTTGGCGTTCACGACGATGTCGCAGGCCCAGTCGTCGGGGGCGCTCTCGTCGAGCAGGATGTGCACGTTCCCGGCGCCCGTCTCGATGACGGGCACGGTCGACTCGGTCACCACCGTCTCGATGAGCCCGGCGCTGCCGCGCGGGACGAGCACGTCGATGAAGCCGCGGCCGTGCATGAGCGCCTTCGCCCCGTCGCGCCCGAAGTCGTCCACGGTCTGGATCGCCTCGGGCGTCACCCCGGCGTCGCCGAGGGCGGAACGCATGACGTCGACGAGCACGGTGTTGGAATGGAGCGCCGCGCTGCCTCCCCGCAGGACGACCGCATTCCCCGAACGCAGCGCGAGGGCGGCGATGTCGACCGTGACGTTGGGACGCGCCTCGTAGATCGCCCCGACCACCCCGAAGGGGACGCGCACCTGCTCCAGAGCCACGCCGTTCGGCATGCGGTGTCCGCCGACCACGCGACCCACCGGATCGGGCAGGGCCGCCACGTCGCGGACGGCCGCGGCGAGGGCGGAGATCCGCTTCTCGTCGAGGCGGAGGCGGTCGATGAGCGACTCGCCGATGCCGTCGTCCCGACCGCGCGCGACGTCACGCTGATTGGCCTCGATGATGCGGGCAGCGTTCTCCTCGAGGGCGACGGCGATGGCGTCGAGCGCCCGTGCCTTGTCGTCGCTCGTGAGGGCGGCGGTCGTCCGCGAGGCCTCCTTGGCCCGCTCCAGGCGCATCTGAGGGGTGAGGTCGGTCATCCGCCCAGTCTAGGAGGTGGCGGGCTCGAACCAGGTCCCGATGTCGGCGCCTGCAAGGGCCTGCGCCACGAGGTCGGCGCTGGTGACCAGGACCCCGATGCCCGAGGCCGCCGCGAGTCGGGCAGCGGAGACCTTCGTGGCCGCTCCCCCGGTGCCGACGCTGTTGACCACGGTCGCACCGAACTCCAGCCCGGAGAGGTCCGCATCGGGGGCGACGACGTCGATGGGTTCGGCGCCGGGATCGCTCGGAGGCCGCGTGTAGAGGGACTCGATGTCGCTGAGCAGGACGAGGGCGTCCGCCTCGATGAGCTGGGCCACGAGGGCGCCGAGCCGGTCGTTGTCGCCGAAGCGGATCTCCTGTGTCGCGACCGTGTCGTTCTCGTTCACGATCGGCAGCGTGCGCAGCCCCAGGAGGCGCTCCATGGCCCGCCGCGCGTTCGAGCGCGACGTCGGGTTCTCGAGGTCTCCGGTCGTGAGCAGCACCTGGCCGGCGACGATGTCGAAGGGGCGCAGAGCCTCCTGGTACCGGTAGACGAGGATGTTCTGGCCGACCGCGGCCGCGGCCTGCTGCGTGGCGAGATCGGTGGGCCGCGCATCCAGACGGAGGAACGGGATGCCGGAGGCGATCGCTCCCGACGACACGAGCACGACCTCGGCCCCGCGGGCGTGCGCCGCCGCCAGCGCCTCGACGATCACCGGGATGCGCCAGGACGACTCGCCGCTGATGGACGATGAGCCCACCTTCACGACGATCCGCGTCGCCGTCGCGAGATCGGCGCGCGTGCGTGCGGTCACGCCTCGTCCTCGCGGTACGTGGCGAGGCGCTCCGCCTCCAACTCCGCGCGCGCCTGCGCCTTGGCGTCCATGCGCTCGTAGTACTTCTCGCGACGCTCGGACGTGGTCCGGCGGGCGTTCGGAGCCAGACGCGGGTCGGTGCCGCGGGGCGCCGACATGAGCTCGGCGGCGGAGCTCATCGTGGGCTCCCAGTCGAAGACGATGCTGTCGCCCTCGCCGATGACGACGGTCGAACCCTGGACGGCGCCGAGGCGGAAGAGCTCGTCCTCGACGCCCAGCTTCTCCAGACGGTCGGCGAGGTAGCCCACGGCCTCCTCGTTCTGGAAGTCGGTCTGCTGCACCCAGCGCACCGGCTTCTCACCGAGGATGCGGTAGACGTTGCCGTACGTGCCGCCCTCGACGCGGATCGTGAACGGCTTCACGGAGCCCTTCGGGCGGATGACGACGCGCTCGCGCGGGGCCTCGACCGCGGTCTCCTTGCGGTGCTTCTCGACGAGCTCGCCGAGGGCGAGGGTGAGCGGGCGCAGCCCCTCGTGCGAGACCGTGGAGATCTCGAAGACCCGGAATCCGCGGGCCTCCAGATCAGGACGCACGAGATCGGCCAGGTCACGGGCCTCCGGCACGTCGACCTTGTTCAGCGCCACGAACTGCGGGCGCTCCAGCAGGGGCGTCTGCCCCTCCGGCACCTCGTACGCGGCGAGTTCGGCGAGGATGACCTCGAGGTCGGAGATCGGGTCACGGTTCGGCTCCAGCGTCGCGCAGTCGAGCACGTGCAGCAGCGCGGAGCAGCGCTCCACGTGCCGCAGGAACTCGAGTCCGAGGCCGCGGCCCTCGCTCGCGCCCTCGATGAGGCCCGGCACGTCGGCGACGGTGTAGCGGAAGTCCTCCACCTGGACGACGCCGAGGTTCGGGTGCAGCGTCGTGAACGGGTAGTCGGCGATCTTCGGCCGCGCGGCCGAGATCGCGCCGATGAGGCTCGACTTCCCGGCGGACGGGTAGCCGACGAGCGCCACGTCCGCGACCGTCTTGAGCTCGAGGACGACATCGCCCTCGAAGCCGGGGGTGCCGAGCAGGGCGAAGCCGGGAGCCTTGCGCTTCGGAGTCGCCAGGGCCGCATTGCCCAGGCCGCCCTGGCCGCCCGCCGCCACGACGAAGCGCTCACCGGGCTCGATCATGTCGATCAGGACGTCGCCGCTCGGGCTCTTGACCACGGTGCCGACCGGGACGGGCAGCTCCAGTGTCTCGCCGTCGAAACCGGAGCGGTGGTCCCCCATGCCCGGTCCGCCGTTGCCAGAGGACCGGTGCGGCGAGTGGTGGTACGACAGCAGCGTGCCGGTCTGCGTGTCGGCGACGAGCACGATGTCGCCGCCGTCGCCGCCGTTGCCGCCGTCGGGGCCACCGAGGGGCTTGAACTTCTCGCGGTGCACCGAGACGCAGCCGTTGCCGCCCTTGCCTGCACGCAGGTGCAGTGTGACGGTGTCGACGAACGTGACCATGTGCGAGTCCTTCGGTGTGCTCGGGGTGCCTGACGGCAGATACGCGGACGGGGCGAGCCGAAGCCCGCCCCGAACCGGATGTTTAGCGTGGTGCTGTGATCACTCAGCAGCGGCGACGATGTTGACGACCTTGCGGCCGCCCTTCGCGCCGAACTCGACCGCACCGGCGGCCAGAGCGAACAGCGTGTCGTCGCCCCCACGGCCGACGTTGGCGCCGGGGTGGAAGTGCGTGCCGCGCTGGCGGACGATGATCTCGCCGGCGAGGACCTGCTGACCGCCGAAGCGCTTCACGCCGAGGCGCTGTGCGTTGGAGTCACGACCGTTACGGGTGGAGCTTGCGCCCTTTTTGTGTGCCATGTCCTGGTCTCCTCGGTCTTACTTGATGCCGGTGATCTTGACGCGCGTGAGCTCCTGGCGGTGGCCCTGACGCTTCTTGTAGCCGGTCTTGTTCTTGTACTTCTGGATGACGATCTTCGGGCCGCGGAGGTTGCCGACGACCTCAGCCGTGACGGTGACCTTCGCCAGCGCGTCGGCGTCGGTGGTCACCGTGGAGCCATCGACGAGCAGCACGGCGGGCAGCTGGATCTCGTCGCCCTGGGCAGCCTGAACACGGTCGAGCTGAACGATGGTGCCGACCTCGACCTTCTCCTGCCGGCCACCGGCGCGCACTACTGCGTAAACCACTTCATACCTGTTTCGTTGGGGAGCACGCGGCTCCGAGAATCTCACGGGAAGACTGTTGCTTGCATGCGTCGCTGGTACGACGGGCGCGAATGCAAGACTCTCCGCTTCGGCCGTCGAGGACGACGCGGCATGCGCACCAAGGGACTACTTTACCGGATGCCGGCTGACCTCGCAAAGTGAGCCGGGTGACGGGGCCGGTCGTAGGCTGACGGAGTGACCGTACTCGTCGACGACCCCCGCTGGCCCGCCCATGGACGCCTGTGGGCGCACCTGGTCAGCGACGACAACCTCGACGAGCTGCACGCCTTCGCGCGCGCACACGGGATCCCCGCCCGGGCCTTCGACCTCGACCACTACGACGTCCCCGAGGACGCCGTCCCCCGGCTCATCGCCGGTGGTGCGCAGCACGTCCCCGGCAAGGAGCTGGTCCGGCGCCTGATCTCCTCAGGCCTCCGGGTCCGCGGACGCGACCGGCGGCGCTGACGCCTCCGAGTTCACCGACACCGGCGTGCCGGAGAGGGCGGCGGTGGTGACCCGGCGCCGTCCACGACCCTGGCCGGGCGCCTTGGGCTCCGGAAGCGCATCCAGCACCGAGTCGAGCAGCTCCTCGGTGGGCGTCTTCGGCCCCTTCCGGTCACCGCGCTTCTTCCGGGCCTTCTTCGGGCGCTCGGAGGCGGGGACGGGCGCGGACTCGGCCGCCGGTGCCTCGGCGGCCGGTTCGCCGGACGGCACGATCGTGGAGGCGGCGATCTGCGCGAGGGCTGACTTCGCCCCCTCGGTGATGCTGTGGGTCACCGGCGGCGCGGCAGGTGCGGAGGTGTTGTTGCCACCGCCGTTGCCGTTGTTGTTGCCGCCGTTCCCGCGCTGACGGCGTCCGCCGTTGCCGTTACCGCCGTTGTTGCCGTTGTTGCTGCCGTTCGCACGGTGCTTCACGACCGGGTCGTGGTGCACGATCACGCCGCGACCGGCACACACCTCGCACGCCTCACTGAAGGTCTCCAGCAGCCCGAGACCGAGCTTCTTGCGTGTCATCTGCACGAGACCGAGCGAGGTGACCTCGGCCACCTGGTGCTTCGTGCGGTCGCGGCTCAGGCACTCGATGAGTCGGCGCAGCACGAGGTCGCGGTTGGACTCCAGCACCATGTCGATGAAGTCGACCACGATGATGCCGCCGATGTCGCGCAGACGCAGCTGGCGGACGATCTCCTCGGCGGCCTCGAGGTTGTTCTTCGTGACCGTCTCCTCGAGGTTGCCGCCGGAGCCGACGAACTTGCCGGTGTTGACGTCGACGACCGTCATGGCCTCGGTGCGGTCGATCACGAGCGAACCGCCGGAGGGCAGCCAGACCTTGCGGTCCAGTGCCTTCTCGATCTGCTCCGTGATGCGGAACGCGTCGAACGGATCGACGTCGTCCTCGTACGCCTCGACACGCTCGAGCAGGTCGGGGGCGACGCTCTCCAGGTACGCCCGGATGGTGCGCTGCGACTCCTCGCCCTGGATGAGCATCTTCGTGAAGTCCTCGTTGAAGACGTCACGGACGATCTTCACGAGCAGATCGGGCTCGGCGTGCAGGAGCGCCGGAGCCTGCTGGCTCTCGACCTGCTTCTGGATGTGCTCCCACTGGGAGGTGAGGCGCTGCACGTCGCGGGTCAGCTGATCCTCGGTCGCCCCCTCCGCGGCCGTTCGCACGATCACGCCGGACGACTCGGGCAGCACCTCCTTGAGGATGCGCTTGAGGCGGGCGCGCTCGTTGTCGGGCAGCTTGCGGCTGATGCCGTTCATGGAACCGCCGGGCACGTACACCAGGTAGCGGCCGGGCAGCGAGATCTGGCTCGTGAGGCGGGCACCCTTGTGACCCACCGGGTCCTTCGTGACCTGGACGAGCACGCGATCGCCCGGCTTCAGAGCGAGCTCGATGCGGCGGGGCTGGTTGCCGGTCTCGACGCCGTCCCAGTCCACCTCGCCCGAGTAGAGCACGGCGTTCCGGCCGCGGCCGATGTCGACGAACGCGGCCTCCATGCTGGGAAGCACGTTCTGCACGCGACCGAGGTAGACGTTGCCGATCAGCGAGGCGTCCTGGTTGCGGGCGACGTAGTGCTCCACGAGCACGCCGTCCTCCAGCACACCGATCTGCGTGCGGCCGTTCTTGGAGCGCACGACCATCTTGCGGTCGACGGACTCGCGGCGCGCGAGGAACTCGGCCTCGGTCACGACCGGACGACGACGGCCGGCGTCACGTCCGTCACGACGGCGCTGCTTCTTGGCCTCGAGGCGCGTCGAGCCCTTGATGGCCTTCGGCTCGGTGATGTACTCGACGACCCGCTGACGCTGCCGCGGCTCTTCCCGCTGCTCGTCGCCCTCGGATCCGCCGCGGCGGCGACGACCGCGGCGACCGGCACCGGGCTCGTCCTGGTCGCGCTCCGGCGCACGGTCGTCACGACCGGGGCGCGCGGGCAGCGGAACGACCTCCGGCGCGTAGAAGTGCAGCTGCGTCGACACCTGCGACACGAACACCTCGGGCAGCAGACCGAGCGACACGGCGGTGACGGCCGCGGGCTTCTCGGGCTCGGCGGGGGTCTTGTCCGCAGGCGCCGCCTCAGCGGAAGCCACGTCCGCGGGGCCTTCGTCCGCGGGAGTTTCCTCGGCGGGAGCCTCCTCCGCGGCAGCCTCCTCGGCAGGGGCCGGCTCAACGGGTCCCTGCTCCGCAGGGGCCTCCTCGACCTGAGCCGCCGCGTCGATCGCGTCTGCGGCGGCCTCGTCTGCGGCAGCGGCGTCCTCGACAGCGGCCGCAGCCGCATCGTCCGCCGCCGCAGCGGCGTCATCGGCCGCCGCGTTCTCGGCAGCGCGGTCGTCCGCCGCGGCCTCCTCCGCCGCGTCGTCCGCGTCCTCCTGATCCCGCGAGGTGTCCTCCGACTCCTCCGCGGCGAGAGCGGTGGGCGCCGTCAGCGGCTCCGCGGCGTTAGCCGGGGCGTCGAGGGCGGGGGCGTTGTTGTCATTGTTCTCATCGGCCATCTCTGGCGTGCTCCCTGGCACGGTCCACTGCGTGTCCCGTGAAATCTCATGCGGCACCCGCGGGTGCTGCGAACTCAATCGGTCTGCGACCGGCTCATGGCTCTGGTCGCGTGGGGCATGGGCCCCGAAGTCTGCTCGACGCGTGTCGCGGCAACGCCGTTCATCGCATCACAGGTCATTATCGCACCACATCGGTCCGATCGCGGCATCTCTCGGTCCCCGACCGTTTTCTCCGGGCGGTTCTCGCCCTTTCCATAGCCGTCGCTGGGATAATCCTGAGCATGAGCGAGCAGCGCACCCGCCCCGTCGTCTATGCCGTGTGGTTGATCATCGCGAGCGTCATCGGCTGGTACGCCGCCTTCCAGCTCACCGTGGAGAAGTTCGCACTGCTGGAGCACCCGAAGGAAGCGCTCGGCTGCGATCTCAGTCCCTTCATCCAGTGCAGCACCAACCTGCAGTCGTGGCAGGGATCGGTGTTCGGATTCCCGAACCCGATCATCGGCCTCACCGGCTGGATGGCGCCGCTCGTCGTCGGCGTCGCGATCCTCGCCGGGGCGCGATTCCCCCGGTGGTTCTGGGCGGCGTTCGGGGCGGGCATCACCTTCGCGTTCGGCCTCGTGTGCTGGCTGATCGCCCAGAGCCTCTACGACCTCTTCGTGCTGTGCCCCTGGTGCATGGTGACCTGGGCGGTGACGATCCCCACCTTCTTCGCGACCATGGTCCACCTCGCCCGCAACGGCACCTTCACGGGCAACGCGAAGGTCCGCGCCACGGCGGACAAGCTCATGCCGTGGGTGCCGCTGGCGACCGTGATCGCGTACGCGCTGATCATCTTCCTGGCGCAGCTGCAGGGCCTCGACTTCCTCGGCGAGATGGCGAAGATCCTCTTCTGAGCGCCTCTCCTCGAACGACGAAGCCCGTCCGCCATTCCGGCGGACGGGCTTCGTCGTGAAGATGGGGTCAGTCGAACCAGATGCCCAGCTCTCGGGCCGCCGACTCGGGGCTGTCCGAGCCGTGCACGAGGTTCTGCTGCACCTTGAGGCCCCAGTCGCGACCGAAGTCGCCGCGGATGGTGCCGGGGGCGGCGGTCGTGGGGTCGGTCGTGCCGGCGAGGGAGCGGAACCCTTCGATGACACGGTTGCCCGCGAGGCGGATCGCCACGGAGGGACCGGACATCATGAACTCGAGAAGGGGCTCGTAGAACGGCTTGCCCTCGTGCTCCGCATAGTGAGCGGCGAGGAGGTCGCGGTCGGGCTCGACGAGGCGGATGTCGACGAGCGCGTAGCCCTTCGCCTCGATGCGGGCGAGGATCGTGCCGGTGAGGCCGCGGGCGACACCGTCCGGCTTGACGAGGACGAGGGTTTCTTCGGTGGCCATGTCATTCACTCTCTGTGTCTGCGTTCTGCGCGGTCGGAGCCCCGCTCGGGCGTCGTGCGTCCAGGCGGGCCCCCATGATGGTCGCATACGCCCACATGCCGCCGAAAATCAGGACGACGAGGAGCACGGCGGGGACCGCGATGGCCGAGAGGGCCACGACGATCTGCACGATCCAGCCGGCGGCGATCGCCCACGGCTTCGTGATCATGCCGGCGATGACGACGCAGGCCACCGCGACGACGGCACCGCCCACGATCCCCCACCACTGCTCGATGCCCGCCGGAAGAGCCTTCAAGCCGAAGATGGTGAGCCCGACGAGGAAGACGACGATCGCCTCGAAGCCGAGCACCACCGGAGCGAGCTTCTGCACGAGGGTGCGCGGCGCGCGCGGTCGACGCGGTGCGGCGGAGGCACTCACGCGCGCCACCCCGACTTCCAGTCCTCCTCCTCGGAGAGCGCGATCGCCTCGCCCGCGAGCACGACGGAGCCGGCGATGACCACGGCCCGACGATCCGACGAGGCCGCCCACTCCCGCGCCGCGTCCGCGGCATCCGCGAGCGACGGGTGCACGGTGGCGCGCCGTCCGGCCTGTTCGACGAGGTCGGCGATGAGGTCGGCGTCGCTGGCGCGGTCGGACTCCGGCGCGGTCGCGAACACGTGCGCGGCGGCGGGCGCGAGACGCGCGACGATGCCCGCCGCGTCCTTGTCCGCGAGGACCCCGAGCACGAGACCCCACTCGTCGAAGTCGAAGCTGTCGTCCAGCGCCTGGGCGAGGGCCGCGGCGCCGTGCGGGTTGTGCGCGGCGTCGACGATGACGGTGGGGGCGATGCCGAGGAGCTGCAGACGGCCGGGAGACGTGCTGCCCTGCAGGCCGTCCGAGATCACTCCGCCCGCGATGGCCTGCCCGGCCCCGCCGATCAGCGACTCGACGGCGGCGACGGCGAGGGCCGCATTGTGACCCTGGTGCGCGCCGTAGAGCGGCAGGTACTCCTCCTCGTACTGCCCGGCGAGGCCGCGGATGGTGAGGAGCTGACCGCCGACGGCGAGCTTCTGCTCGGAGAGCCCGAAGTCCTCGCCCTCGAAGGCGATGGTGGCATGACGCTCCGCGGCCACGCGACGCAGGACCTCGGCGGCTTCAGCGGGCTGCTGTGCGGAGACGACGGCAGCGCCTTCCTTGATGATGCCGGCCTTGACCTGGGCGATCTCCGCGATGGTGCTTCCCAGGCGGTCCGCGTGGTCGATGTCGATCGGAGCGAACACCGCCACGTCACCGTCCGCGGTGTTCGTGGAGTCCCACTCCCCTCCCATGCCGACCTCGAGCACGAGCACGTCGACGGGGGCATCGGCGACGGCGACGAAGGCGAGGACCGTGAGCAGCTCGAAGAACGTCAGCGGGGCCTCCCCCGCCGCCTCGAGCTCGGCGTCGACGATCGCCACGAACGGCTCGATCTCGTCCCAGGCGTCGGCCACGGCCTCGTCGGCGATCGGCTCACCGTCGATCATGATGCGCTCGGTGAAGCGCTCCAGGTGCGGACTCGTGAACAGCCCGGTGCGCAGGTCATGGGCACGCAGCAGGCTCTCGATCATGCGTGCGGTCGACGTCTTGCCGTTGGTGCCGGTGATGTGGATGACGCGGTAGGTGCGCTGTGGGTCGTCGAGGTACTCGAGGATGCGGGCCGTGCGCTCCTTGCGCGGCTGCACCCAGCGTTCCCCGGCACGGCTCAGCAGCGTCTCATAGACGGCGTCGGCCCGGTCTCTCGCACTCATGCGCCCACCTTCTCCAGGTTCGTGTCGATCGTGACGAGGAGCGGTGCCTTCCCGGCCCCGAGGGCCTTCGCCCCGCTCCGATGCACGCCGTCTCCGGGGCTCGTGACCTCGTCGACGAGCCGGTCGAGGTCATCGGTCGGCTGCACGGCGAAGGCCACGGCGAGCGTCTCGGCGGCGATGAGGTCGGCGTGGGTCTCCAGCGCCGCCGCCTCCGCGGGGGCGGCGTTGAGCGCCAGCACGATCCGGTCGCTGACGTCGAGGCCCGCGTTCTTGCGCGCCTCCTGCACGACGCGGATGGCGTCGCGGGCGATGCCCTCGGCCTCCAGCTCCGGCGTCGTGTCGGTGTCGAGCAGGACGAACCCGCCGGACGGGACGATGGCCAGGGCCTCCCCCTCGGGGCGACCCGTGGTCTCCAGCACGAGATCGTACTCCGCGGGCTCCAGCGCGATGCCGCCGGCGGTGACGACGCCGTCGGTCTCGGACCAGTCACCCGAGCGCGCGGCCTGGATGGCCTTCTGCACGTCCTTGCCGAGGCGCGGACCCGCCGCGCGGGCGTTCACGCTCAGCCGGTGGCTGATGCCGTACTCCCCTGCCGCCTCGTCGGTCAGCGGGACGAGCTCGACGGTCTTGACGTTGAGCTCCTCGCGGAGGATGTCCTCGAACTGGCCGAGGTCGGCCGCGAGCGGAGAGACCACCGTGAGCCGTGCGAGCGGCAGGCGCACGCGCAGCTTCTCCTTCTTGCGCAGCGCGTTGCCGACGCTCGACAGCTCACGGACGGCATCCATGGCGTCGCGGATCTCGTCGGCCGCCGGGAACTGCTCCGGATCCGGCCAGTCCTGCAGATGCACGCTGCGCCCGCCGGTGAGGCCCTGCCACACGCGCTCGCTGATGAGCGGGACGAGCGGCGCGGCCACGCGGCACAGCGTCTCCAGCACGGTGTAGAGCGTGTCGAAGGCCTCGCGGCTCTTCGGGTCGTCCGTCACACCTACCCAGAACCGGTCGCGCGAACGACGGATGTACCAGTTCGTCAGCACCTCGGCGAAGTCCCGGAGTCGCGCGGACGCGGTGGTCGAGTCCAGACCCTCCAGGTCGGCGCGGACCTCGCGGACGAGATCGCCCAGTCGCGCGAGGATGTACCGGTCGAGGACGTCGGTCGAGTCGGTGCGCCACGACGCCTCGTACCCGCCTCCCTGGGTTGCCGAGCCTGCTCCTCCCTGGGGTGCTGAGCCTGCTCCTCCCTGGGGTGCTGAGCCTGTCGAAGCATTCGCGTACGTCGCGAAGAAGTACCACGAGTTCCACAGCGGCAGCAGGAACTCCCGCACTCCGGAACGGATGCCCTCCTCGGTGACGATGAGATTGCCGCCGCGGAGCACCGCGCTGGACATGAGGAACCAGCGCATGGCGTCGGACCCGTCGCGGTCCAGCACCTCGGACACATCCGGGTAGTTCCGCAGCGACTTCGACATCTTGTAGCCGTCGCTGCCGAGCACGATGCCGTGGCAGCTGACGCCCGTGAACGCCGGGCGGTTGAACAGCGCCGTCGAGAGCACGTGCATGACGTAGAACCAGCCGCGGGTCTGACCGATGTACTCGACGATGAAGTCCGCCGGCGAGTGCGAGTCGAACCACTCCTGGTTCTCGAACGGATAGTGCACCTGGGCGTACGGCATCGATCCGGAGTCGAACCACACGTCGAAGACGTCGCCGATGCGCCGCATCGTGCTCTTGCCCGTGGGGTCGTCGGGGTTCGGCCTCGTCAGGTCGTCGATGTACGGGCGGTGCAGGTCCACCTCGCCCTCGGGGTTGCGGGGCAGCGTGCCGAAGTCGCGCTCCAGCTCCTCCAGCGAGCCGTAGGCGTCGACGCGCGGGTACTCCGGATCATCGCTCTTCCAGATCGGGATGGGCGAGCCCCAGTACCGGTTGCGGCTGATCGACCAGTCGCGGGCGCCCTCGAGCCACTTGCCGAACTGCCCCTCCTTCACGTTCTCCGGCACCCAGGTGATCTGCTCGTTGTTCGCGAGGAGGTCGTCCTTGATGTCGGTGACCCGGATGAACCAGCTCGACACCGCCTTGTAGATCAGGGGGTTCCGGCAGCGCCAGCAGTGCGGGTAGGAGTGCTCGTAGCTCTGCAGCCGGACCAGGCGGCCGTTGTCGCGGATGATGCGCACGAGCGGCGTGTTCGCGTCCATCCACAGCTCGCCAGCGACATCGGTGACGTTCGGGAGGAAGCGGCCGCCGTCGTCGAGGGACAGGATCGTCGGGATGCCGGCCGCTCCGGCGACGCGCTGGTCGTCCTCACCATAGGCGGGTGCCTGGTGGACGATGCCGGTGCCGTCGGTCGTGGTGACGTAGTCGTCGACGAGGATGCGCCACGCGTTCCCGGTGCCGTAGGTCTCCTCGTCCGCGTAGTAGTCGAACAGGCGGTCGTAGGTGATGTCCGCCAGCTCCGCACCGCGCAACGTGGCGTCGACCGCGGCGAACGCGTCCTCCGGGCTCTCGTAGCCGAGATCCTTGGCATAGCCGCCGAGAAGGTCCTTCGCGAGCAGGTAGCGGTGCGCGGAGGCCTCGACGGCGAGCTGGTCGGCCGAGGGAGCGGCGCGGCCCTGGTGCACGTCGGAGGCGCCGGCGGGACCGGCGGGCAGCACCACGTACTCGATGTCCGGGCCCACGGCGAGCGCGAGGTTGGTCGGCAGGGTCCACGGGGTCGTCGTCCAGGCGAGGGCGCGCACGCCGGTGAGGCCCAGCGCCTCGGCCTTCGCGCCGGTGAGCGGGAAGGTGACCGTGACCGACGGGTCCTGTCGCATCTGGTAGACGTCGTCGTCCATGCGCAGCTCGTGGGCGGACAGCGGCGTCTCATCGCGCCAGCAGTACGGAAGGACCCGGTAGCCCTCGTAGGCGAGTCCCTTGTCGTACAGGGTCTTGAAGGCCCACAGCACGCTCTCCATGTAGCCGAGGTCGAGCGTCTTGTAGCCGCGCTCGAAGTCCACCCACCGGGCCTGGCGGGTGACGTAGTCCTCCCACTCCCGCGTGTACTTCAGGACCGAGGAGCGTGCCTTCTCGTTGAAGACGTCAATCCCCATCTCCTCGATCTCGCTCTTCTCCGTGATCCCGAGCTGCTTCATCGCCTCGAGCTCGGCCGGGAGCCCGTGGGTGTCCCACCCGAAGACGCGGTCGACCTTGTGCCCGATCATCGTCTGGAAGCGCGGGAACACGTCTTTCGCGTAGCCCGTGAGCAGGTGGCCGTAGTGCGGCAGGCCGTTCGCGAAGGGAGGGCCGTCGTAGAACACCCACTCGGGGGCACCCTCGCGCTGCTCGATGGAGGCGCGGAAGGTGTCGTCGGTCTTCCAGAAGTCGAGCACCTCCTCCTCGATCTGCGGGAAGCGGGGGCTCGGCGCCACAGACCCCTGGGTACCTGAGCTGGTCGAAGGGTCGGCAGCGGGGCCGAAGGAGGAGCGCGGGTAGGTCATGGTCTCTCGCAGTGGTCGTCGTGGCGGATGCTGCTGCGAGGACGATCCTCGCGGACCGCGGTACCACCTCGCGTGCCCCTGCGTCCCCTCGACAAGCTCAGAGACCCACGGACCACTCTCACTGCGGCTGTGACGGGCCTGCCCCGCTCGGTTCTACTGAGTCCGTCGCCGGACCGTTCTTCCGAGAGCTCCCCGGTGATGGCCGGATCGATGCTCGTGTGCCCATTGTACGCGTGCTCCTCCCCACGCGGATTCTCTTCGACGTCGCAGGGACCGGAGCCAGCCCTGCGACCAGGGGCGGAATCTGCGACATCACGCCGTGCGGGCACGATGCAGTCCCTGGGCGACGGCGCGCATGATGAGGTCCTGCACCGCGGGCCACTCGTCCATCACCTGGTGATAGCCGAGACGGATGACGTGGAAGCCGCGCAGCTTCAGCTCCGCATCGTGAGCGTTGTCCTGGTCGCGCTGGGCTCCGACATGGGTGCCACCGTCGATCTGCAGCACGAGCCGCTCCCCGATCAGGGCGTCCACCCGATGCCCGGCGATCCACGTCTGGAAGCGCAGCGGCAGACGGAGCCAGCGCAGTCGCACGCGCAGGTAGGTCTCGAGTCCCGCATCCGCGAACGGCAACGCCTCGGCCAGGAGCCGCCGCCCGCGCGGTCCCCAGCGGAGGCGGAGCAGCCCCTCTCGATCGACGAGTCCCTTGTTCAATACCGACTCCCAGGTCGCGAGCGCCTGTTCGTACGGCTCGCACGTGGACACCAGGCTCAGCACGTTCTCGATCGGGTCCTCCAGGGCATCAGGATGTCGTGGGACCAGGGGCCGAGCCCAGTGCACGCGCGCCTCCGGTGGCTTCCCGCCCCTGCTGCCCGGGCTGGCGGCCAGGTGAAGGCGCGGTCTCTCGTCGTGCACCCAGATCCCGAGGCGCCGCGCCTGCGTCACGCACGTCATCAGAACACCGTGCTGCGCCGCGGTCACCCGAAGCGGATCCGCATCGGGCAGCGCCACCCACCCGACCCGCACCCGGTGGATGATCCGCTCCGCCACCGCCGTCTCGAGGTCGTACCGGCTGACCCCGCGATCCCGGAGCCGCTCGACCCTCGCGACTCCGTCGACCTCGCGCATCGCCTGCAGCAGCCGTGCCCGCCTCATCCCATCCATGCTCTCGATGCTGCTCCCCACCCCCTCCCTCGTTCCCTGTCTCGGCCAGCTCCTCCCATGCCCTGTGCACAACTCCCCCACTCCCCCTCCTGTGCAGCCCGAGTCCCTCTCCTCCCCGGCCCCGTCCGACGTCGCAGATTCGCGCCCATGTCGGACGTTCCCGCGGAGAACCTGCGACACAGCGCAGATCAGCGAGCTCCTACAGGGCGAGTCCCAGAGCCCCGGAGCCGAGGCAGGGGCGAGGCAAGGCCGGGGTGAGGTCGCAGATCGGGACTCCCGTCGCAGGGGCTGCGAGGGAGAGTGCGAGGCAGCGAGGATCTGCGACCTCGCACCGGAGCGGGAGCACGGAGCAGGAGCGGGGGTGTCGGAGGGAGGACATAGCCTCGGAGTATGCCGAAGTCCCCGAGTGCATCCCGAGTGTCCGCGCCCGACCTGCCACCGGTGCTAGAGCCGCGCGTGGCCGCCCGCCGCGCCGATCTCCTCGCCGCCGCGCTCGAGCTGACCGGCACCGTCGATCTCTCCTACGCCACGCTCGAGCAGTGCGCGGTGCAGGCGGACGCCGACAGCGTCGACCTCACCGGGGCGACGCTCCTCGACGTCGACCTCCCCGACCCGCGTATCGCGTCGCTCCGGATGCGGAACGCGAGCATCCGTCGGCTCCGGATCACGGGCGGCCGCATCGGGACCCTCGATCTCAGCGACGCCCGCGTGGCGGAGCTCGAACTGCGGGACGTGCGCATCGACTATCTCAACCTGGGTGCCGCCCGCGCCGAGGACGTCGATGTCGTGGGATGCGCCGTCCGCACGATCGACATCCCGCAGTCGGAACTCACGCGCGTCCGGTTCCAGGCCACGCGCAGCGACGAGGTCGACCCCCGGGGCCTGCGCGCGAAAGACCTCGATCTCCGCGGCCTCGATGCGCTCTCCTACCTCGACGTCCAGAGCCTCCGCGGCGCGACCCTCTCGTCCCTGCAGGTGCAGCAGCTCGCGCCGGTGATGGCAGCGGGACTCGGGATCGTCGTCACGGACTGACGGGGCCGCTCGCGGCGAGCAGCTCCTTGGTGAACGGATGCTGCGGGGCGGCGAACACCTCAGCCGTGCGCCCCTGCTCCACGATCCGGCCGTCCTGCATGACCAGGACGTCGTCCGCGACCGCGCCGACGACATCGAGGTCGTGCGAGACGAAGACCATCGTCAGCCGCCGTTCCTCCTGCACCCGTGCGAGGAGCCGGAGCACCCGCTCCCGCACCGACGGGTCGAGGGCGGAGACGGGCTCGTCCAGCACCAGCACGTCCGGGTCGGCGGCCAGCGCTCGGGCCAGAGCCGCCCGCTGCCGCTGCCCGCCCGACAGCGCCGCCGGTCGTCGTCCCGCCAGACTCTCCTCGAGCCCGACCTCGGCGAGCAGCGCACGCACCCGTGATCGACGCGCGCCGCGCGGCACGCCTCCCGCCTCCAGCGCCTCCTCCAGCGACCGCCCGACCGTCCACCGCGGGTCGAACGCCCCGAGCGGGTTCTGATGCACGAGCTGCACCCGCGGCGCCCCGGCCCAGCGCAGCTCTCCGGAGGTCGGCGTCTCGACGCCCACCATCATCCGTGCGAGGGTCGTCTTGCCCGACCCGGACTCGCCGACGATGCCCAGCGTGCGGCCGGTGGGCACCGTGAACGACGCGCCGACGACGGCCGGCACCCCGCCGAACGCCTTGGACACTCCCTCCGCGACGAGCATGACCCCAGGGGACGCCGTGCGCTCCTCCCGCGGCTCGTGCATCGTCGCCGCGATGAGCTGCTGCGTGTAGGGGTGCTGCGGGGCAGCGAGCACCTCCGTGACCGGCCCGGATTCCACGATCCGGCCGTCCTTCATCACGAGCACCCGGTCCGCCACCCGCCGCACGGCGGCGAAATCGTGACTGATGAAGACCACGGCGGTGCCGTCGTCGACGATCTCCCGCAGGAGCACGAGGATGCGGGCCTGCACCGTCGCATCCAGGGCCGTGGTGGGCTCATCCGCGACGAGCACGGCGGGGTTCCCGGCCAGCGCCGAGGCGATGAGTGCGCGCTGCCGCAACCCTCCGGAGAGCTCCTGCGGACGCTGCCGTGCACGGCGGTCGGGGTCGGGCATCCAGACCCGCGCGAGGAGGTCCCGGACGCGCGCGGCGACGACCGCCCGGCCGCGCGCGAGGCGGTGCAGCCGCAGCGGCTCCGCGATCTCGTCCGCGATCCGCCGCAGCGGGTCCAGCGACACCAGCGCGTCCTGGGAGACGAGGCCGATCCCGGTCCCTCGTATCCGCCGCCAGCCGCGCTCGGTCAGGGCGGCGGCATCCACCCCGTCGATGCGGAGTCGGTCGACGGCGACATCGGCTGCCGGCGGAGTGAGGCCGAGCAGAGCGCGAGCCGAGAGCGACTTCCCGGCCCCCGACTCCCCCACGATCGCGACGCACTCGCCGGCCTCCACAGCGAACGACACGCCCTCCACGACGGGAGTCCCCGCGAAGGCGATCCGCAGCTCCTCGACCTCCAGCGCCGCACTCATGCGTCCCTCCCGTCCGCCCGAGCCCGGAGGATCCGTCCGATCACGGTCGCACACACCACCGTCAGTGTGATCGCGAGACCGGGGAAGACCGACACCCACCACGCCTGTCCGAGCACATTGCGACCGCCGGCGAGCATGAGGCCCCACTCCGGGGTCGGCTCGGACGGCCCGAGACCCAGGAAGCTCAGTCCGGCGGCGGCGAGGATGCTCGATCCGATGCCGATGGTCGCCAGCACGCTCAGCGATCCCAGCACTCCGGGCACGACGTGGCGTCGGAACGCCCGCAGCGGCGGCACGCCCAGGATGCGAGCGGCCTCGACGTGCTCGGCCACGCGCAGCGTCCTGGTCTGCACGCGGGCGAGCCGCACGTACACGGGCGCGGCCGCCAGGGTCACCGCGATCGCGATGTTCACCGGCCCCGGTCCCAGCACGGCCACCACGACGAGCGCCACCAGGAACTCGGGGAACGCCATGAGGACGTCGTTGATGCGCATGAGCGTGACGTCGACACCGCGCGGAGACATGCCGGCGAGCGCCCCCACGAGCAGGCCGGCGGCGAGGGCGATCGCGGTGGCGAGCAACCCGATCCCGACCGAGCGCCCCGCGCCGAACACTACGCGGGAGTACACGTCACGGCCGCTCTGGTCGGTACCGAAGAGATGCTCGGCACTCGGCGGCAGGAGCGCGGCCCGCACCTCGGTCTGCAACGGATCGTGCGTGGCGAGCAGTCCCGGCCACAGGGCGGCGACGGCGATCACGGCCAGCACGGCTGCGGCGGACCCGAGCAGGAGCCGCTGGCCCCGACTCATACGGCACCTCCGGACCGGGGCGCGGCGACGCGCGGGTCGATCAGCGGGTGCACGAGCTCCACCACCACGTTGATGACGACGAAGACGAGAGCGCTCAGCAGGATGATGCCGGTGAGGACCGGGAGATCCCGGTCGTTGATGGCGGCGAGGGTCACCCGCCCCAGGCCGGGGCGGGCGAACACGGTCTCGACGAGAACCGCGCCGCCGAGCACCGAGCCGGTGAGATAGGCCGCGAGGGTGACCGCCGACGCGGCGCCGTGCCGCACCCCGTGCCGCAGCGTGAACCAAGTCGGCCCCGCGCCACGCGCGCGGACCGTCTCCGCGAACGGCATCCGCTCCGCCTGCATCAACCCGTCGCGCAGCACCTGGCTCAGCAGCGCCGCCACCGGGAGGGCGAGCGTGATCGCCGGCAGCACGATGGTCGCCGGGTTGCGGGTGCCCGAGACGGGGAACCACCCCAGTCCGAACGCGAAGACGCTGAGCAGCAGCAGCCCGATCCAGAACACCGGCGAGGAGAGCACCACGAGCTCGACGCCGGCGGCGATGGTGCGCCCGACACGACCCCGCACGAAGAGGGCGACCGCGAGAGCGAGCACGACGGCGATCACCAGGGCGAGGGCGGACAGCTGCACGGTCGCCCCGAGCTGCCGTCCGATGACCTCCGACACCGGAAGCCGCAGCTGGTACGACTCGCCGAGGTCGCCGCGGGCGAGCTGCCCGATGAAGCCGACATACTGCTCCAACGGCGGACGGTCGAGGCCGAGGTCGGCGCGGATGCCGTCCTTGACGGCCTCACTCACCTGCGCCTGCGGGCCCAGCATCACCGAGACCGGGTCGCCGGGGATCACCCGGAAGGCCAGGAATGCGACGGTCGCGGCCCCCCACAGCACGATGACCACCGAGGCCACGAGCCCGAGGGCGCGGCCGAGCACCGCATTCACGGTTCGATCACTCCGCCCGCTCCCTCGAAACGACGGCCGCCGGATGTCAGCCGAGGCTCACATCGTAGAAGAGCGGCCGCCCGTAGAGGTCGTAGTCCAGACCCTGCACGCGCTCGCCGACCGCCGTGATCGCCGAGGGGCTGTAGAGCGGGACGATGGCCGTGTACTCCGCGTTCCACTGCTGCAGCTGCGTGTAGAGCTCGTTGCGGGCGTCCTGATCACTCGACGCGACGGCCTCTTCCAGGAGCGCGTCGATCTCCGGATCGCTCACCTGCGAGGCGTTCTGGAAGCCGTCGGTGTGCAGGTGCGCACGGAGGAAGTCGGCGTCCACGCCGGAGAAGCCCCAGTCGGTGAGGTCGAACGTCTTCGGCTCGTACTGGGCGTTGTAGGCGCCGGGCTCCAGCTCCTCGCGCTCCACCTCGAAGCCGATGGCCTTGAGGTCCGACTGGATCGCGTTGGCCAGCGCCGCGCGGTCATCCGGGACCGGGGTCCAGGCGATCCACCGCACGGACAGGCGCTCGCCGTCCTTCATGCGGATGCCGTCCGCGTCGCGCTCCGTCCAGCCGGCCTCGTCAAGCAGGGCGTTCGCGGCGTCCTGATCGAACGGCCAGGAGTCCTCCAGCGACGCGTCGTAGCCCGGGGTCGTGCTGCCGAGGACGCTCCACGCCCGCGGGAACTGCCCGAAGTAGATCTCCTCGACCGCCGCGTCGACGTCGATGCCGCGGGCGAACGCCTGCCGCACCTTCTCGTCGGCGAAGACGCCGTACTTCTCGTTCAGGTAGAGCGAGTAGGGCAGTCCCGGGTACTCCACCGAGTCGACCGTGACGCCGGCGTCGTCGAGACCGGCGACCTGGTTCGGCGGGATGTTGCTGGCGAGGTCGGCTTCGCCGCTCTCGATCACTCCGGTACGCACCGACGCCTCCGGCTGGATCTGCACGCGCAGCGTCTCGAACGCCGGCGCCTTCGCCTCGTGCGGGCCCCAGGCGTAGTCATCGTTGCGCGTGTAGACGATCTCCTGGTCGGCGGTGTACTCGGTGAGCACGAACGGCCCGGTGCCGACCGTGACGTCGGGGCCGCCCGCCTTGAGCTTATCGGCCGACTCGGCGAGCACGGCCGGCGAGTAGAAGCCGAGCTGCGGGGTGCTGGCCGCCTGGAGGAACGGCGCATACGGCTGCGTGAACGAGACCTTCACCGTGTGGTCGTCGACGACCTCGGTGCCGGCGTAGAAGTCTGCACCGAGCATGCTCGATGCCTGCGCCGACGCCGTCTCCGGGTCGACGATCCGGTCGAAGTTCGCCTTGACGGCCTCCGCATCGAACGGCTCGCCGTCCGTGAAGGTCACGTCGTCGCGCAGCGTGAAGGTGTACTCCGTGCTGTCCGGCGAGACGTCCCAGCTCGTCGCGAGCCACGGGCTGAACGTGCCGTCGTCCTCCTGGAACACCAGGGAGTCGAGCACCGCGCGCTGCACCATGCCGGAGACGTCGAGCTGGCTCACCTGCGGGTCCATGTGCCCCGCGGACAGGTTCGCGCCCTCGATCGACCAGACGAGCTCACCGCCGTCGCTCTCCGTGGACGGGCCGGCGCACGCGGTCAGCACCAGGGCGGTGGCGGCGGCGAGCGCGGCGAGGGGAAGGAGGCGACGCACAGGGGTGGCGGGCATGAGGATTCCTCAGAACGGACGGGTCGGGATGCCTCCATCCTAGGGCGGTTTTTTGGACCCGGTCGATCTGTGCAGGTCGCGGTATCAGAGCGACGGCAGGACGACCAGGTGCCGCTCGGTCGCTCCGGCTCGCTCCCCCTCGACCCGTGTCTGCCCTGGCGCGACGACCGCCGCGCTGAGCCCCTGCACGCGAGGCTCCGGCAGCCCGACCAGCCGCACGTCGACGAGGAGGTCGCCGCGGTTCCCCGCGATCCGCCAGCGCAGCTCGGCCTCCGTCGCCGCGGCCACCACGCGATCGGGGAACGGGTCCTGCTCCGCGCGGAATCCGCCGATCTCCTGAACCTGTGCCGCCAGCCGGGCATCGCGGACGTCGGCCGGGATGTCGTCGAGCACATGGTCGGCGAGGAACGGGTACGTGGCGGCGGGCCCTCCCGAGCGGATCGCGACGTCGAGAGCCTGCGCGGCGGCGACCGTCTCCGCCCACGGGTGCAGGACGGCGGAGGGGGCGTCCGTCCGTTCGAGCAGCTGCTGGAGCGCGGCGCCTGCGATCCGCCGGGCGCCGAACTCGTCGGAGTTCCCGAAGGCGACGACGCCGATGCCGCTGGCCGCGTGCCAGCGCATGTGCGCCGAGAATCCGGGAAGACCGCCGGAGTGCTGCACGATCCGCCCGAACCGCCGGTCGTCCTCGACGAAGAGGCCGTAGCCGTAGCCGGCCCCCGCAAGGTCGCGCCCGTCGAACATCGCCGACGGCACCGGGATCGGGGTGCGGGCCTGCTGCAGCTCCCGTCGCGACGCCGGAGCCAGCACGTCGGGCGCCAGCGGGTCGTCGGTGAAGGCCGAGCCGAGGAACCACATCCATCTCGCGATGTCGTCGACTGTGCTGAACATGCTGCCGATGCAGCCGAGCGCGCCCGACCCCACGAACGGCTCGGGGCGGAACGTGGTGCCGTCGTCGAACGTCCGGAACCCGCCGGCCAGCGTCTCCGGCGCGAAGCCGTCCGACACGTGTGCCGTCCGGCGCAGCCCGAGGGGCTCGAGCAGGGTCTCCCGGATCACGTCCTCCACCGTCCGCCCGGTCACCGCTTCCACGACGCGGCCGAGCAGCGACTGTCCGAGGTTGGAGTACTGGTAGACGGTTCCCGGCACGGCTGCGAGAGGCACCCCGCCCGCGAACAGGGCGGCGATCTCGGCCCGGGAGGCGCCGAGGTGCCGATCCACCCAGGCGTTGTCCTCCCCTAGACCCGAGCGGTTGGAGAGCAGCAGGTCGCCCGTGACCTCGACTGCGGCACCGCGGTGCCGCAGTCGGACATCGGGCAGGTAGGTGCGGATCGGCGCGTGGAGGTCGAGCAGACCGCGGTCGCGCAACGAGAGCACGGTGGCGGCGAGGAAGCTCTTGGACATCGACGCGATGCGGAAGACGGTGTCCCGCGTCGTCGGGGCCTCATCGGCGCGGGGATGGCCGTGGGTGAGCACTGCGCGGACGCGCTCCCGTTCGGCCACCGCGGCGATGGCGGCCGGGGCGGCACGACGTGCGCGCTCGTCGAGGCCGTACTGGAGAGCTTCCGCGGCGGTCTCCGTCGTGACGAGGAGACCCGCATCCGCAGACGTCACGCCGGGACCTCGGCGCGCACCTCGTCGGCGAAGGCCTCGATGAGCGCGCGGCTGGCCGCGGTGTTGTGGTCGTGCACGCGCTCGGCGGCGGCGATGAGGGCAGGAAGCGAGCGTCCCTCTCCCCGCAGCGCCGCGTCGTCCCACCGCGCGAGGTCGGCGGCGGAGGCCTCGGGGTGGAACTGCACGCCGCGCACCCGCGCTCCTAGACGGAAGGCCTGGTTCTCGACGGCCGCGCTCGACGCCAGCAGCACCGCCGCGGGTGGCAGCCGCGTGATCATGTCCTGATGGTTCTCGATCATCGGAGCCTCGTCACCCAGCGCCGCGAACACGGCGTCCGTGCGTCCGGCCGCGGTCGGACGGATGGGGGTCGCGCCGCGCTCGATCGGTCCGGTCTTCTCGGCGACCTCGCCGCCGGCCACGTGGGCGAGCAGCTGACCTCCCAGACAGATGCCGAGCGTGGGGAGGTCGCGGGCGATGGCCTCCGCGGCGAGCGCCCGCTCTGCCGCGAGCCACGGTGCACGGTCATCGTCGTCCGGCATGAACCCGCCGCCCAGCATCACGAGTCCTGCGTAGCCGTCCAGGGAGGTGGGCAGCGGCTGCTCGGCTCCCACGATCTCGTCGATGTCGATCGCCTTCTCCCGCAGCCAGGTGCCGAGGCGACGCGGGCCGGAGCTCGCGGAGTTCACGATCACGAGGACGCGCGGGGTCACAGCGCCCCCTCCCGCATCGTCGTGTCGACCGCCGGCGCGAGTGCGGCCGCGGCGGGCTCTCCTGCGCTGCCCGCGAGGAAGGCCTCGTGGTCGGGGTCGGAGGCCTCCAGCACGCGGAGGACGTTCTCGTGGGCCGCCGCCCGGAGGTCGTCCTCCGACCAGCCGCGACGCCGCAGCTCGGCGAACAGGGCCGGATACCCCGAGACGTCGCCGAGACCGTCCGGCATCGCATCGGAGCCGTCGAAGTCGGCACCGATCCCGACCGCATGCGCGCCCGCCACGCGCCGCACATGATCGAGGTGATCGGCGACGTCGGCGACACCGACGCGCGGGGCCTCTCCCTCTCCCCCGGCCTCCCACCAGTCGCGGCGGGCCTGCGAGACGAACGTGGGCACGAACGGCACCATCACGACGCCGCCCTGCCCGCCGACCGCGGCGAGCACGTCGTCCGGCACGTTGCGGGGGTGGTCGCACAGGGCGAAGGCGCCGGAGTGGCTGACCATCACCGGGCGCGTCGTGACCTCGAGCGCGTGCCGCATCGTCGTCGGAGCGACGTGCGAGAGGTCGACGAGCACACCGATGCGGTTCATCTCGCGCACCACCTCGCGTCCGAAGTCCGTCAGACCGCCGTGGCGCGCCTCGTCGGTCGCGGAGTCCGCCCAGGCGATCGTCCGCGACCAGGTGAGGGTGAGATACCGAGCGCCGAGACGCGCGAACTGCCGCAGCACGGCCAGCGATCCGCCGAGCTGGTCGCCGCCCTCGATGCCGATGAGCGAGGCGATCCGCCCCTCGGCCATCGCCGCACGCACGTCGGCCGCCGTCCGAGCGATCGCGAAGCGCTGCGGGTGTGCGTCGACGAGCCGGTGCACGAAGTCGATCTGCTCGAGCGTGGCCACGACCTGCTCCGCCCCCTCCAGCACGGGATCGACCCAGACCGACCAGAACTGGCCGGCGACCCCGCCCGCGGTCAGTCGCGGCAGGTCGGTCTGCGTGGCCGCCACCGACCCGGCGAGCTCCGCGACCCGGTAGCCGAGCAGCGTCCTGCTCGCCCAGGCGAGATCGTTGTGGCCGTCGATCACCCGATCGATCGGCAGGTCCTCGTCGACCATCTCAGTCCTCTCGTCCATCCAGCACCGCGTTCATCCGCGCGGTGAGAGCGGGGTCCACGCGGCGCGCGACGCCGTCCAGCTCCCGCACGGGCACGGCGCCGCGCGTGCTGGAGCAGAGCCACAGCGTCTCCGCCCGCTCCAGATCGTCCCGCACCAGCGGACCGATGCGGGAGGGCATGTCGGCGAGTCCTACGAAGACGTCGGCCTGGGTCGTCCCGGGGAGCACCCCGTGCTCGGGCGGTGGCGTGACCAGCGTCCCGTCGAGCAGCGCGATCAGCGTCGACCGCGGCCCTTCGAGCACGAAACCGTCGGCGCTGACGAAGATGACATCGTCCGCGCCCCGGCTCCGCGCCTCCCGCAGGGCCGCCTGGTTCACCGCGTACGCGAGGGATTTCGCCCCCTGCAGCAGCCAGGGCGCCGTCGCCATGACGTCGTGCCTATATCCGCGGTCGAGGACCACCGCGGAGACGCCCCGCGCGCGGACGGCCTCCGGGTCCTCGCCCGCGAAGCCCAGCACCCACCCCGTCGGCCCGGCCGGGTCGATCTCGTCCCCGCGGGTCATCGCGAACTTGATCGAGGCGATCTCCCCCTCGCGGAGCACTCCGGGACGGGACACCTCGACGGCTGCGTGGCGCACCGCCCGTGCCCACCGCTCGCGGCGTGGCACGGGCAGCCCCAGGAGCTGCGCCGAACGCTCCAGTCGTGCGAGGTGCGCTTCCAGGGCCTGCGGCCTGGCCTGACGCACGACAGCGGTCTCGAACACGCCGTCGCCGCGGGTCACACCGAGGTCGGTCGCCCGGATGATCGGCTCCCGCGGGTCGACCGGGTGGATCCCGCCCTCCGCGCCCTCGTCGGCGAGATCGAGCCGGTACAGCAGCAGTGCACGCATGGGATTCCGCTCTCGCAGGTTCGGGGGCCGGTCAGCCCGCGGTCAGGACGGCCTCGGGGGCCTCGGCCGCGGAGGAGTCGAAGACCCGGGACGCGTCACGGGCGATGCGCTCGGCGAGCACCTCGTGTCCGATCCCCGGTCCGGTGGGGACCGTGACCCGGCCCGCGACGGCCGTCACCGGAGGGGTGATGATGTCGGACTCGTAGTACTTGTCCGAACCCGACACGTCCGACGGGAGCAGGAAGCCCGGAAGCGAGGACAGCGCGACGTTCGCGGCCCGCCCGACGCCGAACTCGTGCATTCCCCCGCACCACACCGGGATGCCCGCATCGCGTGCCATGTCGTGCGCGGCGCGGGCGACGGTCAGCCCGCCCATCCGCGACACCTTGATGTTGAGGACCCGCCCTGCACCCAGCCGGATCATGGTCCGCAGGTCGCCGAGGTCGACGACCGACTCATCCAGGCACACGTCCGTGTCGAGCCGCGCCTGCAGATCGGCGTGGGCCACGAGATCCCGCGGCGCGAAGGGCTGCTCGATCATGGTGAGCGCCTCACGGTCCAGGCGCCTGAACACCTCGGCCGCCCGGTCGTCATCCGCGTAGGCGCCGTTCGCATCCACGTGGAGGTCGAGGTCGGGGAAGGCACCGCGCACCGCGCGCACGGGTTCCACATCCCACCCCGGAGCGATCTTGAGCTTGACGCGCGGGTAGCCGGCCGCGCGCTGCAGCTCGACCTGGGCGAGCAGCTCGTCGATCGACGGCTCGATGCCCAACGACACCCCGGCGACGACCTCGTCGCGCGTCCCGCCCAGGGCCGCGGCGAGCGCGATTCCGCGCATCCGGGAGGACAGGTCCCACACCGCTCCGGAGAACCCGGCCTTCGCGAACTCATGCCCGCGGACGCGTGCCCACGACGCCTCCAGAGCCGCCGGCTCGTCCCCGTCCGCACGGAGCAGCGCGGGCACGAGGTAGCGCGTGGCGATCTCCCACGCGGTGACCGTGGTCTCCGCGCCGTAGAACGGATCGCTCGGCGACGCGATCTCCCCCCAGCCGGTCTGCCCGTCGGCATCGGTGACCTCGACGAGCACGTGCTCGATGCCGGACTTGCGGTGCGAACTCGTCTCGAAGCTGTGACGCAGCGGCTGTCGAAGGGCGAACAGCCGGACGCGGACGACCCTCACGCGTCCTCCTCGGTGCGGGGGCGCGGCGTCTCGGGGCCGTAGAGACCCAGCCGTGCCACCAGCCGGTCCCGTTCGGCCAGCCGCCTCCGCGCGCCCTTCGCGCTCGCCGTGGTGAGCGCACTGAGCAGGTGGCACACCGCCGCGACCGGGGTCGGGGAGTCGGCATACGAGGCGGATCCGGTGCGCACCCGGATGAGCGAGGTCGCGATCGATGCGAGCGGGGCGTCCTCACTGTCCGTGATGACGACGAGCTGACCCCCGGCTTCATGGAAGAGCCGCCCGAGCCGCACGGTCTCCTCGCGGTAGCGCCGCAGGGAGAACGCGATGAGCACGTCGCTGGCCCGCACGTCCGTGAGCACGGTGAGCGGCTGCAGCGCGTGCCCGTCGACGAGGAACACGTTCGACAGCGTCGCCGAGAGATCCGCATTGAGCAGTTGCGCGTACGCCGCCGCCTTGCCCTCGCCTGCCACATACCGTCGTCGGGCACCGAGCAGCAGCGCGGCGGCCTGCGGGACCTGGGCCGATCGGCTGAGCTCCTCGAAGGTCTGGGCGAGCGTGCGCTGCTCGGTCTCGATGATCCGCGCCTGGATGCTCTCGGCGGAGAGGTTGGTACGGATGCGCTCGCCGTAGCGGTCCCGCGGAGAGACGAGGTCGCGATCCTCCTGGTCGTGGTCGTGGTCGTTCATGCCGTGCCCTCCCCGGGTGTCGCGCGGTAGACCGCCGTGTCGTCGTCGAGGCGCACGGCCCCGACGAGGACGTCCCCGCGGCGGAACGCCGCAGTCATCGTCCGCTCCAGATCCCGCCGCAGCACCGCACGATCCTCGGCGTCGAGCTCGCCGGGGCGGGTCGGGATCGCGATCCAGGTGCCGCCGTCCGCCGCCACGGCTCGCCCCCGGTCGTCCGGCCCGAGCTCAGGCGGGACCGGGAGGGTGCGGCGGGTCGGGTGATCGGCGGCGTCCAGATCCCAGGAGACCACCAGGCGGTCGGTGTCGGGACGGGCGTAGTAGTCCCGTTCGTACGCGATGCCGACGGCGCCGAGCGAGCTCAGGTTGAAATGGGCGTTACGCGAGAGCAGCGGATCGAACGTCCACCGCATCGTCCGCTGCCCCCAGCGCAGAGCCACCGCGCGCTGCGCGAACTTGAGTGCCTGGCCGACGCCCCGCCCCTGGTGCGCGGCGTCGACGGCCGCCGCCTGCGAATAGTGGAACGACGCACCGGCGGTGTCGCAGCCGGCGAAGCCGTAGGCGAATCCGATCAGCGTTCCGTCGTCGGCGAAGGCGCCGACCGCGGAACCACCGTTGCGGGCGAGGGCGGTGAGCAGGTTGGCGTTGAGCGCGTACTCGTTCTCCGTGTAGGCGAAGACGCGGGCGTACAGCGCGGCGGCCTCACGGAACTCGGCGTACTGGGTGAGTTCGCGGCAGCCGTGGGCGACACCGGCGGCCGCCGAAGAAAGAGGCACGATACGTTTCCTAAGATCGAGAAGTCCTGCTGCTCTGAGCGATGCTATCGGCGGGTTGCGGGGTGATCAAGGGGCAAGATACGGTTCGTAACCGTGACGACTCCTTCGGCAGTGCGCGACGCGGACCATCCTTCCGACGACATCATCGCACTCGTGCGCGAACTCGTGCTGCTCGAGACGCCGAGCCGCGACGTCGAGGCGAGCGGCCGTATCGCCGACCTGCTGTCCGCGTGGTTCGCCGGCGTCGGCGGCACCGTCCAGCGGGTCCCGCACGAGCTCGGGACAGACCTCGTCATCGACGTCCCCGGCACCGGAGACCCGGTGCTCCTCATCGGCCACACCGACACCGTGTGGCCGGTCGGCACGCTGGCGGACGACCTGCCATGGAGCGAGGAGGGCGATGTCGTGCGCGGCCCCGGCTCCTACGACATGAAAGCCGGCATCGTCGTGATGCTGGAGACGCTGCGCCGCCTGCAGCCCCTGCCGCTCGCACAGCGGCGCGCGGTGCGGATCGTGCTGGTCGCGGACGAGGAGATCGGCTCGCCGGTCTCGGGCCCCCTGCTCGCGGAGCGGGCTCGAGGTGCGGCCTGCGCCATCGGGTTCGAGTCCCCGCATCCCGACGGCGCCCTCAAGGTCGGCCGCCGCGGCAGTGCCCGGGTGCGCATCGCCGTCACCGGACGTGCGGCCCACGCCGCGCTCGACCCGGAGCACGGCGTCTCGGCGATCGACGAACTCGTCGACCAGCTCCTGCGGGTCCGCGCGATCGTCGCCGACCCGGATCTGCCGAGCCCGGTGCTCTGCAACGTCGGGGTCATCGACGGCGGGGCGCGCACCAACGTGGTGCCGGCGCAGGCCGCGGCCGAGATAGGACTCCGCTTCCTCGACCCGGACTCCGAGGAGCGCGTCCTCGCCGCTCTCCGCGGTCTGACCCCCGTGCGCCCTGGCGCCCACGTCGAGGTCGCCGTGCTCAGCGCCCGACCCGCCTGGCGTGCCTCCGCGGCGGACGCCACCTTCCTCGCGCGGATCGCCGAGGAAGGGGCCGCGCTCGGCCAGCACGTCGACGGCCGCCCCGCGGCCGGCGCGGGCGACACCAACCTCCTCGGCGGCCGCGGGCTCCCGACGGTCGACGGCTTCGGCCCGCGGGGTGGCGGCGCGCACGCGGTGGACGAGCACTTCCTGCGTTCCTCCCTGCACGAACGCATCGCGCTCCTGCGCGCCGTGCTCACCATCCCGACGGAGTGACGATACGATTCCGGTTCCCGCGCCCGAGCGGAACCGACCCGGGATACGTTCCGGATGTCTGGGACGTGTGACTACCGTCCGCCTCGGCGATCTCTCCCGGCGCATCCTGGCATCCGCGTGTTTCCGCCGTGTTACACCCCCTCGACGGCCGGCGATCTTTCCGGGTGTCGGCACTTTTCTTCCGCGATACGCATCGAATGTCTTGACCGCGCGGCCGTCTTCCGCTTGCATGGTCAGCACCGACCCGGCTTCACTGTGGATCCGGGCGGCGCCCGAAGGGACCTTCCATGCGTCTTGCCCCCCGCTCCAGAACCGTGCGAAGTCTGACCGCCGCCGCGATCGCCTCCGCGCTCCTCATCGCCGCTCCGGTCGGTGCCGCCCAGGCGCAGTCCGTCAGCGCGGCCACCGAGTCCCCGGCGTCCGAGACGACGCTCCGGATCGCCACCTCCGGATTCGTGGACACGTTCAACCCGTTCATCTCGATCTATCTGACGCCGACGAACATCATCCGGTACGTCTACGAGTCGCTCGTGCAGAACGACGCCGAGGACGGCTCCCCCACGAAGGGCCTCGCGGACTCCTGGGAGGCGACGGACGGCGGCCAGACGTGGACCTTCACCCTCCAGGACGACCTCGTCTGGTCGGACGGTGAGCCCATCACCTCCGCCGATGTGAAGTACACGTACGACCAGATGATGACGGTCCCCGCCCTCGGCACCGCCAACGGCAACCTCGTCTCGAACTTCGACACCGTCGAGACCCCCGACGACAAGACCGTCGTGATCACCCTGAAGACGCCGCAGGCCCCGAACCCCGGCTCGGAGATCCCGATCGTCCCGAAGCACATCTGGGAGGCGGTCGACGACCCCACCACCTTCACCAACGACGCCGACGTCGTCGGCTCCGGTCCGTTCGTCCTCGACAGCTACTCGGCCAACCAGTCCATCGTGCTGAAGGCGAATGAGAACTTCTGGCGCGGCGCCCCCAAGATCGACGCGATCCAGTACGTGTACTACACGAACTCCGACGCCCAGGTGCAGGCGCTCAAGGCGGGCGACGTCGACCTCGTCACCGGCCTCACCCCGACGCAGTTCTCGGCGCTCGACGGCGTCGACGGCGTCACCACACACTCCGGCGAGGGCCGCCGCTACCACTCGATCAGCATCAACGTCGGTCAGCAGACGCGCGACAACGTGCCCTACGGCACCGGCAACGCCGCGCTGAAGGAGCTCGAGGTCCGCCAGGCCATCCGCCTCGGCACCGACACGGCCACCCTGCTCGACAAGGTGCTGGACGGCGAGGGCACGCTCGCCACGAGCTTCATCCCGGCGTCCTTCCCGAAGTGGCACCTCTCCGACGACGACGACGTGATCGTCGGCTTCGACCCCGAGGCCGCACAGGCGAAGCTCGACGAGGCCGGCTGGGTTCCCGGCGCGGACGGCATCCGCGAGAAGGACGGTCAGCGCCTGAGCCTGCGCCTGCTGACGGATGCGGACGATGCCAACGAGCAGTCCATCTCCGACTTCTTCGTCCCGTGGATGAAGGACATCGGGATCGAGATCACGGTCGAGTCCACCGACTCCGACACGATCAGCGCGAAGGCCACGTCCGGCGACTACGACCTGTACTTCAGCGGCTGGTCGGTCAATCCCGACCCCGACTACCAGCTGGGCATCAACACCTGCATGAACCTGCCGACCGCGACCGACGGCACCGGCGGCACCACGCAGGACGGGTACTGCAACCCGGAGTTCGACGAGATGTACGCCGCGCAGCGGTCCGAGATCGACCCGGAGAAGCGCCAGGAGATCGTGCACGACATGCTCGCGCTGAACTACACCGACACCGCGCAGGTCGCGACCTGGTACGCCAACTCGCTGGAGGCCTACCGCTCCGACCGCTTCACAGGCTTCACCCTGCAGCCGAAGGACGGCGGCATCATCGCCAACCAGGCCGGCTACTGGGGCTACCTGACCGTCGAGCCCGTCGAGGGGGCGACCGCCGGCGGCACCGGCACGAACACCGGACTCATCATCGGAGGCGTCGTGGTGGGGGTGGTCCTGATCGGAGGACTCATCTTCTTCCTGATCCGTCGCCGCAACATCGCCGACGTCGAATGAGTCCGGCGAGACGCCGCGGGTGGCGGGCTTCCGCCCCCGCGGCGTCTTCCGGTCCGCTGTAAGGAGACCCCCATGTCCAACGCGGTTCCCCCGTCCACCTCCGCCATCGCGACGAGCGCCGCGGCCGAGGAGCAGCCGAAGGGCGTCGGCGCCCTCCGCTACTTCCTGGTCAAGCTCGGCGGCGCGGCCATCAGCCTGGCGATGGTGATCCTCCTCGGATTCTTCGCCTTCAAGATCCTGCCGGGCGATCCGGTCGCCTCGATCGCCCGTGAGCGCGGCATGAGCGCCGAGCAGGCCGGCCAGCTACGCGAGCAGCTCGGCCTGAACAAGCCCCTGTGGCAGCAGTTCGTCGACTACCTCGGCAACGTGTTCACCCTGAACTTCGGCACGAGCTACGTCTACCGCACCTCCGTGTCCGAGCTCATCGGCCAGTACTTCTGGAACACGATCCTCCTCACCGGCACGGCGGCGATCATCGCGATCGCGCTCGGTCTCTGGCTCGGGCAGAAGGCGGCCTGGAAGCACGGCTCCACCTTCGACCGCATCGTCTCCGGCACCTCGCTCGTGTTCTGGTCGGTACCGACCTTCTGGCTGGCGCTGCTGCTCCTGATGATCTTCGGCGGCACGCTGCACTGGTTCCCGACCGGAGGCATGGTCTCCCCCAACCCGCCCACCGATCCGGTCGGCGCGGTCCTGGACGTGATCTCGCACATGGTGCTCCCGGTCATCACGATGGTCGCGGTCGTCTACGCGCAGTACCTGATGGTGATGCGCAGCTCGCTCCTCGAGGAGATGGGCGCCGACTACCTCACGACCGCGCGGGCCAAGGGCCTCAGGGAAGACCTCGTCCGGCGTCGGCACGCCGTCCCCAACGCCCTGCTGCCGACCGTGACGCTCGTCTTCATGCACATCGGCGGCCTCATCGCCGGGGCGGTCACGGTGGAGACGGTGTTCTCCTGGCCCGGGCTCGGGAAGCTGACCTTCGAGGCCATCTCCGGACCCGACCTCCCGCTCCTGCAGGGCACCTTCGTGGTGTTCTCCACGATCATCATCGCGATGAACCTCATCGCGGACCTCATCTATCGTCAGCTCGACCCGAGGGTGAGGCGCGCATGACCACGGCATCCCCGACCATCCGTTCCCCCCGTGCTCTGGCGTGGCACCGCCGCGGCACCGCGTTCGTCGACTTCTGCCGGCAGTTCGCCCAGCACCGGGCGGGCATGGTGGGCCTCGTCTTCCTCGTGATCGTCGCGCTCATCGCGATCTTCGCCCCCGTGATCGCCCCCGCCAGCATGCTCGACGTCACGAAACTCGTCGACGTGCAGCGCTTCGCCCCGCCGTCCTGGGAGCATCCCCTCGGCACCGATCATCAGGGTCGCGAGATCTGGGTCCGCATGGTGTGGGGCGCCAGGGTGTCCCTGCTCGTCGGCCTCGCCGCCACGGCGATGTCGATGATCATCGGCACTCTCGTCGGCCTCTCGGCGGGCCACTTCACCGGCTTCTTCGGCGGGCTGATGATGCGCATCATCGACTTCTTCCTCGTGCTGCCGTCGCTGATCCTCGCGATCGTGCTGTCGTCGGTGCTGAGCCGCGGCGTCTGGACCATCATCATCGCGATCGGCCTGACCTCGTGGGCCGGTACCGCCCGCGTCGTCCGCGCGCAGACCCTCTCCGTGGAGTCGCGCGACTACATCGAACGCTCGCGGGCCCTCGGCGCCGGGCACTGGCACATCATCATGAAGCACCTCCTCCCCGGGGTGCTGCCGCTCGTGCTCGCCAACACGACGCTCACGGTCGGCTCGGCGATCATCTCCGAATCCACCCTGGCGTTCCTCGGCCTCGGCGACACCACGCTGCAGTCCTGGGGCTCGATCCTGAAGAACGCGATGGACGTCTCCGCGGCGACCAGCGGCTACTGGTGGTACGTGCTCGTGCCCGGCATCGCCATCGTCCTCGTCGTGCTGTCGTTCACCCTGATGGGCCGTGCCGTCGAGAACATCACCAACCCGACGCTGAGGAGCCGCTGAGATGCCCGACCTGATCTTCGACGACGTCTCCATCACGTACCGCACCTCCGGGCGGTCCGGTCGGGACGAGGTGGCGGCCGTGCGCAACGTCTCGCTCACCCTCCCGGCAGGGCAGACCCTCGGCATCGCCGGCGAGTCAGGCTCCGGCAAGTCCACGCTCGCCATGAGCGTGCTCCGGCTCCTGCCGCGCAACGCACGTCTCAGCGGCCGTGTGCTGCTGGGCGACGAGGATGTCGCCTCGTTGTCCTTCGGGCAGCTGCGCGCCGTGCGCTGGGCGCAGACGTCCATCGTGTTCCAGGGCGCGATGCACTCGCTCAACCCGGTGCGCACCGTCGGCTGGCAGCTCCTGGAGGCGCTCGAGCTGCACGCCTCGGAGCGTTGGAAGGGCGAGAAGGCACGCAGAGAACGCGTGCGCGAACTGCTCGACATCGTCGACCTGCCGCAGCAGAAGAGCGAGTCGTACCCGCATGAGCTCTCCGGCGGCCAGAAGCAGCGCGTGATGATCGCTATGGCCCTCGCCTGCGATCCCGAGGTCATCATCGCGGACGAGCCGACCACCGCGCTCGACGTGATCGTGCAGAAGCAGATCCTCGACATGATCTCCCGGCTCGTGGCCGAGCGCGGCATCTCGATGCTCATGATCAGCCACGACCTGTCGGTGCTCGCCACGGCGTGCGACCGGATCGCCATCATGCGCGACGGGGAGCTGGTAGAGGTCGGCGAGAGCTACGCCGTCTGCACCACCCCGCAGGAGGCGTACACGCGTCAGCTCGCCGACGCCTTCCCCACGATCGGCGACCCGGCCTCGCGGATGGCCCCGGTGACCCGGCACGGTCGTGGCGCGGACGAGGTGCCGGAGATCACGCACGGCGACGAGGTGCTGCTCGAGGCGCGCGGCGTCAACGTCACCTACCGCTCTGGCGGACGCCCGGTGCACGCGGTCCGCGATGTCGACCTCTCCGTGCGCAAAGGCGAGATCGTGGCGCTCGTCGGCCAGTCCGGCTCGGGCAAGTCGACCCTCGCCCGCGCGCTGATGGGCTTGCAGCCTGCCGACCCGGGGTCGCAGATCCGCTTCGACGGCGCACCCCTTCCGTCGAAAGGACGCGACCTCGCGCGATTCCGCTCGCAGGTGCAGCTCGTGCTGCAGGACCCGTGGGCCGCGCTGAACCCGAAGCACAGCGTGTACGAGTCCGTCGCCGAGGGGCTGCGTGTGCAGCGCTTCCCCGGCGACGAGCGCGAACGCGTGGCGCAGAGCCTCGCCGACGCGGAACTCACCCCGCCGGAGCGCTACTTCGGCGCCATCCCGCAGGAGCTCAGCGGCGGGCAGAGGCAGCGCGTCGTCATCGCGGGGGCCCTCGCCGTGCAGCCGCAGATGCTCATCGCGGACGAGCCCGTCGCCTCGCTCGACGCGTCCGTGCGCGGGGAGATCCTCGGACTCCTGCTGGAGCTGCGCCGCCGCCTCGGGCTCTCCGCCCTCGTCATCACGCACGACCTCGGTCTCGCCTGGAACATCGCCCACACCGTCGCGGTGATGTACCACGGGCAGATCGTCGAGCACGGCCCCACCGAAGAGGTGCTGCTGAACCCGCAGCACGAGTACACCAGGCACCTGCTGTCCGCGGCGCCGCGCATCGAGGAGAAGACGGCATGAGCGTCACGACGGAGGCGGCGGTGTCGCCCTATCTCGACACAGCGCCCCTGCAGCCCGGCGACACCGTGGCGATCGTCTCGCCCTCCGGTCCCGGTAACGAGGAGAACACCCAGCGCGCCGTCGGCTACTACGAGTCCTGGGGCCTGAAGGTCCGGGTGGGAGAGCATGTCCTCACGCCGCACCCGCGCGCGTCGTACCTTGCGGGGCCGGACGAGCTCCGCCGCGCCGACCTCGTCGACGCCTGGCTCGATCCCGAGGTGGACGCCGTCGTCACGGCCCGAGGCGGCTACGGGGCCCTGCGCCTCCTCGACGGCATCGACTGGGCCGACATGCGCCGAGGCGCGCTGCGCAAGGACGGACGACCGAAGCTCCTCACGGGCTCGTCCGATGTGACCGCCCTGCACGAGACGTGGCGCGCGCATCTCGACGTCGCGACGCTCTTCTGCCCGATGGCGGGCAACAACGTCTTCCGCGACTCGGAGCAGGTGCGCGACGACGTGCAGCGCTGGCTCTTCGAACCCTGGCGGGGGCGGGAGCTCATCGGCCCGAAGACCGAGATCATGACGCCGGGTCGCGCCGAGGGACGCTTCACGGGCGGCAACCTCAGTCTGCTCGCCGCCGGACTCGGCGCCCCGGAGGCGGACGTCCCCGCCCCCGGCATCCTTTTCCTGGAGGACATCACCGAGGAGCCGTACCGCCTCGACGGCTTCGTGACGCAGCTGCGTCGGGCAGGCCGTCTGGCGCAGGCGACGGGCATCGTGCTCGGCTCCTGGCATGAGTGCGGCGACCTCGACCTGGTCCACGCGCTCATGCGGGACGAGTTCCAGGACGCCGGCGTCCCCGTGCTGTGGGAGCAGGGCTTCGGCCACGACCCGCACGCCCTCACCATCCCGCTCGGTGTCCACGGGGTGCTGGACGCGACCGGCGACGAGCCCCGCCTCACGGTGGGACGGCCATGATCGCTCTTCCGCCGCTCGACCCCCGTGTCACCTGGTCGATCCGGCTCGTCGACGCCGGCGGCGGGGAGACCCTGGCCGAGCACGAGCCGCACAGGCAGTGCGAGACCGCGAGCATCGGCAAGATCTTCCTGCTCCTCGAGGTCGCGCGCCGGCTGGAGGCGGGCACGCTCGCCGCGGACGACCGGATCGAGATCCCGGACGAGCACCGCGTCGAGGACTCCGGACTGCTGTACCGCATGCACGATCAGCGCATCACGGTGCACGACGCGGCGCTCCTCGTCGGTGCGGTGAGCGACAACCTCGCCACGAACGCGCTGATCCATCTCTGCGGCCTGGAGGAGGTGCGGGCCGTCGCCCCGGCCCTCGGGTACCGCGACACCGCGCTGCACGATTACATCCGCAACGAGCGCACCCCCGACCTGCCCTGGACGCCGTCGTTCGGCACCGCGGCCGAGCTGTCCGACGTGATGCGCCGTCTCGGCGCCGGCGAGGCGTTCTCGCCTGGCGTGAGCGCCCGGGTGCTGGACTGGCTCGCCTCCGACACCGACACGTCGATGACCGCCGATGCCTTCCTCCTCGATCCGCTCGCCCACGTCGAAGCCGAGTATCAGGGGATGATCCTGCGCCACAAGACCGGCAGCGTGGGCTTCGCCCGCGTGGACGTCGGGCTGCTGCGGGGCCCGGAGGCCGCCGTCGCGTATGCGGTGGCGGCGAACTGGAAGGACTCCGCGGCCGACCTCCGGGCGCCCGTGCTCGACGGCATGCGCGCCGTCGGCGAGCTCATCCGTGCGCACGTGACCGGGCGTGCACGGGACGAGGAGGACGCATGAGCGCTATCGACGTGGAGCTCCCCGACGAGAACGGCACCGTGTGGTCGGTGCTCGTCCAGGACATCGACTCGGGCGAGGTGCTGCTGCGCCATGACCCGGAGACGGTGCAGGACACCGCGAGCGTGGGCAAGATCTTCCTCCTGCACCGGCTCCTCACCGAGGTCGACGCGGGCACGCGCACCCTCGAGGACCGGGTCACCCGGCGGCCGGTCGAGGCCATCGAGGACTCCGGTCTCTGGTACCTGCTCCAGGCATCCGAGCTGTCGCTGTACGACGTGGCCGCTCTCATCGGAGCGGTGAGCGACAACGCCGCGACCAACACGCTGGGTCGCGTCATCGGCATCCCGACCGTGCAGGACCACACCCGCGCGCTCGGCTACACCGCCTCCGCCCTCGACGACATCGTGCGGTGGCCGATCCCGCCCGGCGCACCCCGCACGCTGTCGCACGCGAACGCCGCGGAACTCGTGCGCTTCATGTCGCGGCTCGCCGACGGCACCGACCTCTCCCCCGCCTCGGCCGACACGCTGCGCCGCTGGCTGGGCGCGGGCATGGACCTGTCGATGGTCGCCTCGGCGTTCGACCTCGACCCGCTCGCGCACTGGGGCTTCGACCGCGGCGTCTGGGTGCTGAACAAGACCGGCACGATCTCCCGCGTCCGCGCCGACACCGGGATCGCGATGTCCCCCACCCGCCGGATCGCCTACGCCGTGCTGGCCAACTGGGACAGAGGAGCCGACGGACGCGGTCCGGTGCTGGCCGCGATGCGTCGCATCGGCGAGGGCATCCAGGCCGCGCTCGCCGACTGACCTCGGTTCACAACTCAGGACATCCGGTGTCGGTCGGTACGACGCGCCGCTCCCGCGGCGCCGCCGACCCGGTTTCTCCTGAGTTGTGAACGCGGGTCAGATGGCTCCGGCACGAGCCAGACGCTCCCGCACCCGGTCGATCGGCACCGCGTGCGCCGTCCGCCCCTCGGGGCCCACGGTGGTCTCCGCGGCGAGCACCGAGTTGATCAGCGCCTCCTCGACAGCGTCCATCGTCGCGGCGAAGAGCGGCGAGAGGTCGTCATCCGCCGCAGGACCGCCCGACGCCGGGTCGTGCACGGAAAAGGCGATCGCGTAGTCGCCGCTGCCCTGTATGTAGTCGGCGCCCACGCCCCGCATCGCGAACACGGCGCGGTGGGCCACCCGGCCGAGCTGACGGCCGTCGACGGGCGCATCCGTCGCGACGACGATCATGCACGAGTTGCCGACGGGCTGTGCCGGCTCCTCGGCGAGCAGCTCCTCCGCGGGCAGCGGCACCCCCGCGATCCGCAACGTGCCGCTGAAATTCGTCTGCACGAGAGCCCCGACCGTGGACGCGCTCCCCGCGACATCGACCAGACGGGACGCCGTGCCGATGCCGCCCTTGTACCCGAGGGCGACGGTTCCGGCACCGGCACCGACGCACCCCTCCGCGACCGGACCCGCTGCCGCCGCGGCCAGTGCCGCCGTCACCTGCTCCTCGCCCACGGCGCGCTGGCGGATGTCGGAGAGGAACCCGTCGTTCGTCTCGCCCACCACCGGGTTCAGGGTGGTCGTCCGTGCGTGCGCCGGCGTCGCCAGCAGATGCCCGAGCAGCGCATCCGCGACACGGAACACGGACAGCGTCGAGGTCAGCAGGATCGGCGTCTCCAGAGCCCCGAGCTCGCGGAGCTGCGTGGCACCCACGAGCTTGCCGTAGCCGTTGCCGACCGAGAGGTTCGCGGGAAGGCTGCGGCGCTCGGCGGTGAGGGCATCGGGGACGATGGCCGTCACTCCCGTGTGCAGACCGTCGCCATGCAGCGCGGCGTGCCCCACCCGCACGCCGGGGACATCGGTGATGGCGTTCGCCGGGCCGCGCGCGAAGGCGCCGGACGGGACCCCGAGGTCGGCGAGACGGGGACGGGAGGACGAGGACGACGGCGGTGTCATGCTCCGATCCTCCCAGCGTCGGAGGGGCCGGCCGCAGTGCCGCGCCGGACGCTCCCCCGGGTCGAGCGCCCGTCCCGTGCGCTCGGTAGACTGGGCGGCACCACCCACACTCAGGCACGCTCACACAGTGCCGCATACATCGCTCGAGGAGACCTCCATGTCCGCCATTCCCGACAAGCCCGCACTCGAAGGTCTCGAAGCGAAGTGGGACGCCGCCTGGGCGGAGCAGGGTACGTACCTGTTCGACCGTCTGCGCGCCGCCGAGCTCGGCCGTGAGGGCGTCTACTCGATCGACACCCCGCCGCCCACCGCCTCCGGCAGCCTCCACATCGGTCACGTGTTCTCCTACACGCACACCGACGTCAAGGCGCGGTACGAGCGCATGCGCGGCAAGACCGTGTTCTACCCGATGGGCTGGGACGACAACGGCCTGCCCACCGAGCGCCGTGTGCAGAACTACTACGGTGTGCGCTGCGACCCGTCGCTCCCCTACGACGCCGACTTCACCCCGCCGTTCGAGGGCGGCGACAACAAGTCGAGCCGCGCCGCCGACCAGCAGCCGATCAGCCGTCGCAACTTCATCGAGCTGTGCGAGCGCCTCACGATCGAGGACGAGAAGCAGTTCGAGGCGCTGTTCCGTCAGCTCGGGCTGAGCGTGGACTGGACGCAGACCTACCGCACCATCTCCGACGACACGATCCGGCAGAGCCAGCTCGCCTTCCTCCGCAACATCGAGCGCGGCGAGGCGTATCAAGCCCTGGCACCGACGCTGTGGGACATCGACTTCCGCTCCGCGATCGCGCAGGCCGAACTCGAGGACCGCGACCAGCAGGCGGCGTACCACACGATCGAGTTCCCCTTCGCGGACGGTTCCGGTTCCATCGCGATCGACACCACGCGCCCGGAGCTCCTCCCCGCGTGCATCGCGATCGTGACCCACCCCGAGGGACCGCACAAGCACCTCATCGGCACGAAGGTCCGTACGCCCTACTTCGGCGCCGAGATCGAGATCCACGGCCACCACCTCGCCCAGCCCGACAAGGGCACCGGCGCCGCCATGGTCTGCACCTTCGGCGACGTGACCGACATCATCTGGTGGCGCGAGCTGCGCACCACTGCCGGCGAGTCCCTGCCGAACATGACGACGATCGGTCTCGACGGCCGCTTCCTCCCCGAGGCCCCGTCGATCGTGGCCGACGCCGACGCCCGCGCCTGGTACGCGGAGAACGTGGCCGGCAAGACCGTCTTCAGCGCCCGCAAGGCGATCGTCGAGAAGCTGCAGGAGACCGGCGACATGACCGCCGTCGGCAAGTCCTTCCAGCACGCCGTGAAGTTCTTCGAGAAGGGCGACCGCCCGCTCGAGATCGTCTCGACCCGGCAGTGGTACATCCGCAACGGCGCCCGCGACGGCGAGCTGCGCGAGCAGCTCCTCGCGCACGGCACCGAGCTGGCGTGGCACCCCGACTTCATGCGGGTCCGCTACGAGAACTGGGTCGGCGGTCTCACCGGCGACTGGCTCGTGTCCCGGCAGCGCTTCTTCGGCGTGCCGATCCCGCTCTGGTACGCGCTGGACGAGAACGGCGAGCGCGACTACGACCGCGTGCTCACCCCGGACGCGGCCGCGCTGCCCATCGACCCGACCACGGACGTCCCCGCGGGCTACACCGAGGCCCAGCGCGGCGTGCCGGGCGGGTTCGACGCCGAGGCTGACATCCTCGACACCTGGGCGACATCCTCCCTGACCCCGCAGCTCGCGGGCGGCTGGCAGCGCGACGAGGAGCTGTGGCAGCTCACCGCGCCGTTCGACTTGCGCCCGCAGGGACAGGACATCATCCGCACCTGGCTCTTCTCGACCATGCTGCGCTCCACGCTCGAAGACGGCCGTGCCCCATGGAAGAACGCCGCCATCTCCGGCTTCATCGTCGACCCCGACCGCAAGAAGATGTCGAAGTCGAAGGGCAACGTGGTCACCCCTGCTGACGTGCTCGACGCCCACGGCTCGGACGCGGTGCGGTACTGGGCGGCTTCCAGCCGCCTCGGCATGGACGCGGCCTTCGACCCGCAGAACCCGACCCAGGTGAAGATCGGTCGGCGTCTGGCGATCAAGGTGCTCAACGCCGCCAAGTTCGTGCTGTCGTTCCCGGTGCCCGAGGGCGCTCAGGTGACGCACGCGCTCGACGCCTCGATGCTCACGGCGCTTGATGGCGTGGTGGCCGAGGCGACTGCGGCCTTCGACCGGTACGACGCGGCCAGGGCGCTGGAGCTGACCGAGGCGTTCTTCTGGACGTTCTGCGACGACTACCTGGAGCTCGTGAAGGAGCGCGCCTACAACCAGAACGACGTGGGCCAGGCCTCGGCCGCCCTCGCGCTGCGTCTGGCGCTGTCCACGCTGCTCCGCCTGCTCGCACCGGTGCTCTCCTTCGCCACGGAGGAGGCCTGGTCGTGGTTCGAGGAGGGCTCCGTGCACACCGCAGCGTGGCCCGAGAAGCTCGGCATCGAGGGCGACCCGGCCGTGCTGGCCGCCGCCAGCGAGGCGCTCATCGGCATCCGGCGCGCGAAGACCGAGGCGAAGGCGTCGCAGAAGACCCCGGTCTCCCGTGCCGCCATCGCCGCACCCGCCGCGAAGGTCGAGGCCTTGCGCGCCGCGGCGGACGACCTCCGCGCTGTCGGCCGCATCGCCGAGCTCGAGATCTCCGAGGCGGAGGAGTTCGCGGTCACCGCGATCGAGCTCGCCCCGGTCGAGGCTTCCTGATGCAGCTCGGCACGCGCTGGGCCACGGGGGCGCAGCCCCCCGCGTCCGTCCCCGAGGCGTTGCGCCCCGCGATCGCCGAGGTCGAGTCCCAGGGCCTCACCGGCCACTGGACCCTCACCTGGCTCGAGGGCCGCGCGATCGCGGAGCTCGACGCCGGCTGGGAGGTCCTCCAGACCCCCTCCGGCGAGGTCATCGCCCGCCCCTTCTGATCGCCGAGACCCCGCTTCATCGTCGAGACCCCCTCCTCCCCACGCGGATAGGAGGGGGTCTCGACGCGTATCCGGGGTCTCGGCGTCAGCGGCGCGGGGCTCCGAGCTGCGCGAGGAGATGGTCGACGGCGTGCGGGTCATGCCGGCGGGCCTGCTGTTCGCGGAGGAGGTCGAGGGCGAGGGTCCGCCGCTGTGCACGACGTTCGATCCGGTGCTCGATCATGGCGGTGACCCGGTCGGCGAGGTGCAGCAGGCCGCGCTCCGTCCGCGTGGGACTGACGAGGTGCAGGGTGGCGGCGGTCATGATGCGTCCGTCGTCTCGGCCGTGGCGGCGCCTCCAGGCGTGGGGAGGTCGAAGATCTCGGCACGGAGGGAGACACGGCGCACGTCCGGGCCCTCCTGACCGCGGTACTGCGCGATCGCCTTCTCCACGACGGCCTCCAGTTCCGCCCGCAGCGACATCGCCTGCTCCGCGGTCATGTCGAGGTGCGTGGTGATGGTCAGACCCACGTCACGCCACCCCTCGGGGATGTCGGCATCCGAGCGGTTGAGGTACTGCATCAGCGTCTCGTGCCGGAGCCGGAAGAACTCCGATGTCACGATCTGGGCCGCGGCACGGTTGGCCGGCGACATCTGCTCGTCCGGTCCCGGCACGTCGATGCGGCCCTTCGGGCGCTCCCACCACCGCTCCCGCGCCGTGCCACGACCTTCCACTTCGCGGATGAGATCGTGGGCGGCGAGCGCGCGGAGGTGGTAGCTGGTGGATCCCGAGGTCTCCCCGACGAGGGCCGCGAGAGAGCTGGCCGTCTGAGGACCACGAGAGGCGAGCAGATCGAAGATCTTGACCCGCAGCGGATGCGCCAGCGCCTTGAGCGCTCCCGCATCCAGCGTCCGTACCTGCGTCTCGTTCGTCATGCATGCAAAGCTACGCTTGCAAACAACTCTTTGCAAGCTTTTCTTTGCAACGCGGTCAGCTCACCGCACCCCGCGCCGCGACGAAGGCCGTCACACAGCGCTCGACCTGCTCGGCGGAGTGCGCGGCGGAGAGCTGCACCCGGATGCGCGCCTTCCCCCGCGGCACCACCGGGAAGCTGAACGCCGTCACGTAGACGCCCTGGTCCTGCATCGCCGCGGCGATCCGGGCTGTGAGCGCGGCATCACCGAACATGACCGGCACGATCGGGTGCTCTCCGGGAAGCAGATCGAAGCCTTCCTCCGCCATCCGGGTGCGGAACAGGGCTGCGTTGTCCCGCAGCCGCGCCCGCAGGTCCGCCGATCCCTCGACGAGGTCGAGTGCGGTCAGGGTACCGGCCACGATGGCCGGAGCGAGGGTGTTCGAGAACAGGTACGGACGGGAACGCTGACGCAGCAGCGCGACGATCTCCGCGTGGGAGGCGACGTACCCCCCGGAGGCGCCGCCCAACGCCTTGCCGAAGGTGCCGGTGTAGATGTCGACACGATCTGCGACGCCGCACAGCTCCGGCGTCCCCCGCCCGTTCTCCCCGACGAAGCCGACCGCGTGCGAGTCGTCCACGAAGACGAGGGCGTCGTACCGCTCGGCGAGGTCGCAGATCTCAGCGAGCGGGGCGATGTAGCCGTCCATCGAGAAGACGCCGTCGGTCACGATCACGCGGAACCGGGCATCGGCGGCCGCCCGCAACTGCTCCTCCAGATCCGCCATGTCGCGGTTGCGGTACCGGAGTCGGCGCGCCTTCGAGAGGCGGATGCCGTCGATGATGGACGCGTGGTTCAACTCGTCCGAGATGATCGCGTCCTCCGCGGAGAACAGCGTCTCGAAGACACCGCCGTTGGCGTCGAAGCAGGACGAGTAGAGGATCGCGTCGTCGGTGCCGAGGAAGTCCGCCAGCCGACGCTCGAGTTCGAGGTGCTGCTCCTGCGTGCCACAGATGAAGCGCACGCTCGCGAGCCCGTACCCCCACTCGTCCAGGGCCGTCCGGGCCGCAGCGAGGATGCGGGGGTCGTCGGCGAGCCCGAGGTAGTTGTTCGCGCAGAAGTTGAGCACCTCGGCGCCGTCGGCCGTGATCTCCGCCCGCTGCGGACCGCGGATGCCGCGCTCATGCTTGGTGAGCCCGGCCTCCTCGATCCCCGCCAGCTCCCGCGCCACATGGTCCTTGAAGGTCGCGTACATCACAGTTCCGTCCAGTCGAGGATGATCTTGCCCGTGCCGGCGGACTCCGCCGCCGCGAATCCGCGCTCCCAGTCGCGCGCCGGCACGACCTCGGCGATCACGCGACCGATGGCCGCCCGCAGTGTCGCACTCGTCTGCAGCATCGCCCCCATGGCGTTCCAGGTCTCGAACATCTCGCGACCATAGATGCCGGTGATGGTGAGCATATGCGTGACGAGCTTGCCCCAATCGATGTCGAACCCCGTCGACGGCAGCCCAAGCATGGCGATCCGTCCGCCGTGGTTCATGTTGTCGATCATCGCCGGGAGCGCCGATGCCGCGCCGCTCATCTCGAAGCCGATGTCGAACCCCTCGCGCATGCCGAGCGCACGCTGCGCGTCGCGGATCTCCTGGCGGGAGACGTCGACGACGTCGTCTGCTCCCATCCCTCGCGCCATCTCCAGGCGCGGGCCGCTCACGTCGGTCCCCACGATGAAGCGGGCACCGGCATGCCGGGCGACGGCGATCGCCATCAGGCCGATCGGGCCGCAGCCGGTGACGAGGACGTCCTCGCCGACCAGAGGGAAGCGGAGGGCGGTGTGCACGGCGTTGCCGAGCGGGTCGAAGATCGCGCCGAGCTCCGGAGCGACCTCGGCGTGGTGGACCCACACGTTGGTCGCCGGCAGCGAGAGGTACTCGGCGAAGGCACCGTCGCGTTGCAGACCGAGCCCGATGGTGCGGATGCATATCTGCCGCCGTCCGGCACGACAGTTCCGGCAGGTGCCGCAGACGATGTGTCCTTCGCCGGAGACCCGGTCGCCGACGGCGATGTCATGGACGAGCGATCCGACCTCGACGACCTCGCCGTAGAACTCATGTCCCGGGATGAGGGGCGCGGAGATCGCGGAGGCCGCCCAGTCGTCCCATCGCCGGATGTGCAGATCGGTCCCGCAGATGCCGGTGCGGAGGACGCGGATGACGACCTCGCCGGGGCCGGCGGTGGGATCGGGTCGCTCCACGAGCGCGAGGCCGGCGCCGGGTTCCTCCTTGAACAGAGCCTTCATGCTCCGATCTCATCGCATACGTCGCTGTAGAACAATCGGCACCTTCTGCAACGTCTCTATAGCCAGGTCTAAACTATCGACGTGGAGCTCCATCAGCTCCAGATCCTCCGCGAACTCGGAGCCTTGGGCAGCGTGACGGCTGTCGCCGATACGCTCCGGGTCACCCCGTCCGCCGTCTCCCAGCAGCTCGCCGCGCTGCAGCGCTCCTTCCCCGCCCCGCTCACCCGTCGCCAGGGCCGCACGCTCGTGCTGACCTCTGCCGGCGAGGTCCTCGCGGCGGCCGGCGCCGAGGCCATCGATGCCATGGCCGCAGCGCGGCACGCACTGGACGACTTCGAGGGCGCCGCGACGGGAGAGGTGAGCGTCAGCGGCTTCCACAGCGTCGGTCAGGCGCTCTTCGGCCCGCTCGTGCGGGAGCTGTCAGGGAAGGAGCACGCCCCGACCGTGCGTCTCACGGACGAGGATGTCGCGCAGAGCGAGTTCCCCGGGCTCACCGCGCGGTACGACCTCGTCCTCGCCCATCGGATGGAGCACTCCGCACCGTGGCCGACCGAGGGCGTCCGCGCCGTGGGTCTCGTCCGCGAGCCCCTGGACGTCGCGGTCGCCGCCGCACATCCTCTCGCCGGTCGCCGCACCCTCTCGCCGGACGAGGTCGCCGACGAGCACTGGGTGACGAGCCGCGTGGGGTACTCCCCCGACGACGTGCTCCGTGCCGTCGCCGCCGTCGCCCGCCGCCCGGTCGAGGTCCGCCACCGCATCAACGACTACGGCGCGGTGTCGGCGGTTGTCGCGGCCGGCGGCGTCCTGGGAATGCTCCCCCGGTTCACCTCGCGCAGCGTCGACGATCGCGACATTGTACGCATCCCCCTGCGCGGCGTGAGCACGCACCGCATGATCGACGTCCTCGCGCGCCCGGAGAACCTGCGCCGCCGCTCGGTCCGTGTCGTCGTCGACGCCCTGCGAGAGGTGATGACCCGTCTGAGCACGGAACGTTCCGGGGATGGCGGTGGCTAGGCTCGGAGGATGAGCGACGCCACGAATCCGCTGCTGCAGCCGTCGACCCTTCCCTTCGGGCTCCCGGACTATCAGGCCATCCGCCCGGAGCACTATCTCCCCGCCTTCCGAGCCGGTTTCGCGGAGCAGCTCGCGGAGGTCGCGAACATCACCCGCGTGCGGTCGATGCCGACGTTCGAGAACACGCTCGAGGCGCTGGAGCGGTCGGGCGAGCTCCTCGACCGGGTGGCGCACGCCTTCTACACCGTGAGCTCCGCCGACGCCACGCCGGAGATCCAGGCGATCGATGAAGAGCTCGCTCCGCTCATGGCCGCCCATGAGGACGCGATCACGCTGGATGCGGCGCTCTACGCCCGCGTGGCCCACGTGTACGACCAGCGTGAGGCGCTCGGCCTCGATTCCGAGCAGCGGTATCTCGTGGAGCGCTACCACCGCGAGATGACGCATGCCGGCGCCGGGCTCGACGACGACGCGAAGGCGCAGCTCACGGGTCTGAACCAGAAGCTGTCCGTGCTCACGAACACGTTCGAGCGGAACCTGCTGAGCGAAACGAACGACCTCGCCGTGGTCTTCGACTCCGCCGCCGAGCTGGAGGGCCTGAGTGCGGGCGAGCTCTCGTCCGCGGCGCGCGCCGCGGCCGACCGAGGGCTCGACGGCCGCTACCTCCTCACCCTGCCGCTGTTCACCGGCCATCCGGCCCTCGCCCGGCTCGCGGTGCGGGAATCCCGTCGCCGGATCATGGCGGCGTCGCGCGCGCGGGGCTCGCGCGACAACGGCAACGACAACCGCCCGGTGCTGCGCGAGATCGTGCGCCTCCGCGCCGAGCGCGCGCGCCTCCTCGGATATCCGTCGCATGCCGCGTACATCACCGCCGACGAGACGGCGGGCTCCCCCGAGGCCGTCGAGCGGATGCTGCGCCGGCTGGCTGCGCCGTCCGCCCGGAACGCCCGCGCCGAACGGGACGCGCTCCAGGCGATCGTCGACGAGACCGAGCCGGAGCCCTTCCCCGTGGAGGCCCACGACTGGGCGTTCTACACCGAGCGCGTGCGCACTGCCCGCTACGACATCGACACCGCCGCCCTGCGCCCCTGGTTCGAGGCGGAGCGGGTGCTGCAGGACGGCGTGTTCTTCGCGGCGACCCGCCTGTACGGGGTGACGTTCCACGAGCGGCAGGACCTCGCGGCCTATCACCCGCAGGCCCGCGTGTTCGAGGTGCGCAACGCCGACGACTCTCCCCTGGGCCTCTACGTGCTCGATCTCTACACCCGCGACTCCAAGCGCGGCGGGGCATGGATGAACGCGATCGTCAGCCAGTCCCGGCTGCGCGGCAGCGCCCCGGTCGTGGTGAACAACCTCAACGTCCCGCAGCCCGGGGACCGCGAGCCCACGCTGCTGACGCTCGACGAGGTGACGACGCTGTTCCACGAGTTCGGGCACGCCCTGCACGGCCTGTTCGCCACGGTCACCTACCCGCACTTCGCCGGGACCAACGTGTTCCGCGACTTCGTCGAGTTCCCCAGTCAGGTGAACGAGATGTGGATCCTCTGGCCGGAGGTCCTGGACCACTATGCCCGGCACCACGAGACCGGCGAGCCGCTGGATCCCGCCATCGTGCAGCGGCTGCGGGCGACTGCGACGTTCGATCAAGGGCACGCGACCAGCGAGTACCTCGCCGCAGCGTGGCTGGATCAGGCGTGGCACCGGCTCTCCACCGAGGACACGGTGGAGGATGTCGCCGCGTTCGAGGCCGCAGCGCTGGCCGACATCGGGCTGGATGACCCCGCCGTGCCGACCCGGTATTCCTCCACGTACTTCGCGCACGTCTTCTCCGGCGGTTACAGCGCGGGGTATTACTCGTACATCTGGAGCGAGGTGCTCGACGCCGACACCGTCGAGTGGTTCCGAGAGAACGGCGGGCTCACCAGGGCCAATGGGGACCGTTTCCGCGACCGGCTGCTCGGGGTCGGCGGCTCGAAGGACCCGCTGGCCGCCTACCGCGACTTCCGCGGGCGGGACGCCGACATCGAGCCGCTCCTGAAACGCCGTGGACTGGATTCCTGAGTCGTGAGACCCTGAGCGCATGGACGCATTCCCCGACGCTCCCTTCGGCCCGGCGGACAGCCTGGAGCTGGACGCCGTTCCCCTCGCCGTCATCCAGCACAAGGGTATCCGCCTCGCCGACCTCCGTGACGCTTTCGACACCGGCTACGGGGCGATCGCCGCGGCCTTCGCCGCCGGAAGGCTGATCCCCACCGGACCGGCGCTCGCGATCTATCACGGCGATCCGATGGGCGTGTTCGATCTGGAGCTCGGCTTCCCGGTGCAGGCCGCACCGTCCGACCCGATCGCCACCGGCGACGGAACCGCCATCGTGGCGTCGGCCCTGCCGACCGGGCAGGCCGTCGCGACCACCGTCTTCGGCTCCTACGACGGTCTCGGCGCCGGATGGGCCGGGCTGGTCGCACGCGCGGCGGAGGCCGGGCTGCACCCACGCGGCCTCTGGATCGAGGCGTACGTCTCGGACCCCGGCATCGATCCGGACGAGCTCCGCACAGACCTGCTCATGCCGGTGGCGTGAGCAGGCACGCCTGCGATCTGCTCACCGCGTCCGCGGGGGGTGTCTGACCCGCCGGCGCCCGGCGCTCAGGCGCTCTTGCGCTTGCGCTCCATCACGATGGTGGGCGGGGCCCCCTCGTCGACGGCGGCACGGGTGATGATCACCTTAGCGACGTCCTCCGCAGACGGGATCTCGAACATGACCGGACCGAGCACGTCCTCCAGGATGGCACGGAGACCACGGGCACCCGTCTTGCGCTCGACCGCCAGATCCGCAATCGACCGCAGCGCGTCCTCCTCGAACTCCAGCTGGACGCCGTCGAGCTCGAACATGCGCTGATACTGCTTCACGAGCGCGTTGCGCGGCCCCGTGAGGATGTCGATGAGCGCGGCCTGGTCGAGCGGCGACACGTTGGTGACGACAGGCAGGCGACCGATGAACTCCGGGATGAGCCCGAACTTGTGGAGGTCTTCCGGGAGCACCTCGCTGAAAAGGTCGAGGTCCTTGCCCTTGTCGTGCAGCGGAGCGCCGAAGCCGACGCCGTGCTTGCCCACGCGCGCCGAGACGATGTCCTCCAGCCCGGCGAAGGCACCGGCCACGATGAAGAGCACGTTCGAGGTGTCGATCTGCAGGAACTCCTGGTGCGGGTGCTTGCGACCGCCCTGCGGCGGCACCGAGGCGACCGTGCCCTCGATGATCTTCAGCAGGGCCTGCTGCACACCCTCGCCCGACACATCGCGGGTGATCGACGGGTTCTCGGCCTTGCGGGCGATCTTGTCGACCTCGTCGATGTAGATGATGCCCTGCTCGGCGCGCTTCACGTCATAGTCCGCGGCCTGGATGAGCTTGAGGAGGATGTTCTCGACGTCTTCGCCGACGTAGCCGGCCTCCGTCAGCGCGGTCGCGTCGGCGACGGCGAACGGCACGTTGAGGCGCTTGGCGAGCGTCTGCGCCAGATAGGTCTTACCGCAGCCCGTCGGGCCGATGAGCAGGATGTTGCTCTTCGCGATCTCGATCTCTTCGGCCTTCTGCTCGGCCGGCTGCAGCGTGCCGTGGGCGCGGACGCGCTTGTAGTGGTTGTAGACGGCGACGGACAGCGCGCGCTTCGCGGGCTCCTGTCCGACGACGTACTCCTCGAGGAACGTGAAGATCTCGCGAGGCTTCGGAAGCTCGAACTCGGCCACGCCCTCAGCGGACGACTCCGCCATGCGCTCTTCGATGATCTCGTTGCAGAGCTCGACGCACTCGTCGCAGATGTACACGCCGGGTCCGGCGATGAGCTGCTGCACCTGCTTCTGGCTCTTTCCGCAGAACGAGCACTTGAACAGGTCAGCGCTTTCACCGATGCGGGCCATGCGCGTCCTCCTCGGGGGGATCAGGATCGTTCTTCGAGCCTAACCGCTGCATACGACACCGGGCCGCATTGGCGACGAGTCGTTCGGCGGGTCCGGCGGATGACGGTGTCTCCGCCGTCATTCCGCGGGGAGGCAGCCGCCGTCCACGATGTATCCCCCGACATCGATCCGCACCTCGTCCGGACGCACCTCCCCGAAGACGCAGCCGCCCTCGGGACCGTCGGCACCGAACGCCACCGCGCGCGCATCTCCTCGGGCGACGTGATGGACGAGGCCGACCTCGCGCAAGGCGTCCTCGACGGAGGTCACAGAGATCGTGCTCTCCGTGCGCAGTGCTTCGAGACGCACGCGGAGGTCCGCCACCGGCTGCTCGGCGGCCGCCCGCGCCTCGGCCGACGTCTCCATCCGCTCACGATGCCGGTCGTTCTGTTCCATCGCGTGTTTCGGGTCGTACGGCGCACACTCCGGCGGAAGCTCGGCGCCGTCCACCTGCGCGCAGGCGACGGTCGGGGTCACGGTCGGCGTCGGCTCTCCGGCGGTGACGTCGGCCGGCGCCGCTGCGCAGCCGTCGAGAAGCAGGATCGCCGCCAGCACGAGCGTCACTCGCCCGGGGCGGGCGCGGACGCCGGAGGTCGCCATCATGCCGCCATGAAACCACAGCACCGGCGTCACGCGCACGCTGCTCGAACGACGAGGGCCCCGCCGCGCGGTACGCGACAGGGCCCTCAGCCATCCTGACGTGTCGTCAGACCATGCTCTTCGTGTGCCAGACCGTCTTGACCTCGGTGAAGGCGGCGATCCGCTCCGGCGACGCGACCACGTCGCCGGGGGCGAGCACGCGCTTCAGCGTGTCCGCTGCGGCGATCTGCATGTCGACCCACTCCAGCGCACCGGCGCCGGCGAGGTCGAGGGCGTTCACATCCTGGTGCGAGGCGAGCCAGGGGGCGATCTCGGCCGGCGAACCGGTGAGCACGTTCACCACGCCGCCGGGGACGTCGCTGGTCGCGAGCACCTCGGCGAGACTGATCGCGGAGAGCGGGTACTGCTCGCTCGCGACCACGACGACGGTGTTCCCGGCGACAAGGGCCGGGGCGACGACAGAGACCAGGCCGAGCAGCGCCGAGTCCTGCGGCGCCACGATCGCGACCACACCGGTGGGCTCTGGCACCGAGATGTTGAAGTACGGACCGGAGACGGGGTTCGCGTTGCCCGCCACCTGGGCGTACTTGTCGCACCACCCGGCGTACCAGACCCAGAGATCGATCGCCTCGTCGACCTGCGCCGTGGCCGCCGAGGACGAGATGCCCTCCTGCGCCACGATCTCGTCGACGAATTGTGCGCGACGTCCCTCGAGCACCTCGGCGACGCGGTAGAGCACCTGGCCGCGGTTGTAGGCCGTCGCCCCCGACCAGCCCTTGACGGCGGCGCGCGCGGCGACGACCGCATCACGGGCGTCCTTGCGGGAGGCCTTGGCGGCGTTGGCGAGGAAGGCGCCCTTGCGGGAGACGACCTCGTACGTGCGTCCGGACTCGCTGCGGGGGAAGGCCCCGCCGATGGCGAGCTTGTAGGTCTTCGGAACGGTCAGTCGCTTGCTCATGCTGCGGCTCCCTTGAGGTAGGCGGTGAGCCCCTGGCGACCGCCCTCGCGGCCGAATCCGGACTCCTTGTAGCCGCCGAACGGGCTCGACGGGTCGAAACGGTTGAACGTGTTGGCCCACACGACGCCCGCACGCAGCCGATCCGCGACTGCGAGGATGCGCGAGCCCTTGTCCGACCAGATGCCCGCCGAGAGGCCGTACGGCGTGTTGTTGGCCTTCGCGATCGCCTCGGCGGGCGTCCGGAAGGTGAGGACCGACAGCACCGGGCCGAAGACCTCGTCGCGGGCGATACGGTGCGAGGCCTCGACCCCGGTGAAGATCGTCGGGGCGAACCAGAAGCCCTGCTCCGGGATCGCGCAGTCGGCGGTCCAGCGCTCCGCGCCCTCGGCCTCGCCGATGTCGCTCAGCTCGCGGATGCGGGCGAGCTGCGCCGCGGAGTTGATCGCGCCGATGTCCGTGTTCTTGTCGAGCGGGTCACCGAGACGCAGCGTCGACAGCCGGTTCTTCAGCCGGTCGACGACCTCGTCGTGGATCGACTCCTGCACGAGCAGACGGCTCCCGGCGCAGCACACGTGGCCCTGGTTGAAGAAGATGCCGTTGACGATGCCCTCGACAGCCTGATCGATTGGCGCGTCGTCGAACACGATGTTCGCGGCCTTGCCGCCCAGCTCCAGCGTCAGCTTCTTGTTCGTCCCCGCGACAGCCCGGGCGATGTCGCGACCGACACCCGTCGAGCCGGTGAACGCGACCTTGTCGACGTCCGGGTGACGGACCAGGGCGGCCCCGGTCGACCCGGCCCCCGTGACGATGTTCACGACACCGGCGGGGAGATCGGCCTGCTGCAGGATCTCGGCGAAGATCAGTGCCGTCAGCGGCGTGGTCTCGGCCGGCTTGAGCACGACCGTGTTCCCGGCCGCCAGCGCGGGCGCCAGCTTCCACGCGAGCATCAGCAGCGGGAAGTTCCACGGGATGACCTGCCCGGCGACGCCCAGGGCGCGCGGGTTCGCGCCGAGACCGGCGTAGTCGAGCTTGTCGGCCCACCCCGCGTAGTAGAAGAACCAGGACGCCACGAGCGGCACGTCCACGTCGCGGCTCTCCTTGATGGGCTTGCCGTTGTCGAGGCTCTCGGCGACGGCCAGCTCACGGGCACGCTCCTGCACGAGGCGGGCGATGCGGAACAGGTACTTGCCCCTGTCGCGGCCGCTCATCCGCGACCAGACCTTGTCGTAGGCGCGACGGGCCGCGGCGACGGCGCGGTCGATGTCCGCGTCGTCGGCGGAGGCGATCTCGGCGATCTCCTTCTCCGTCGCCGGGGAGATGGTGCGGAAGGGGGTGCCGGAGCCGTCGACGAACTCGCCGTCGATGAACAGCCCGTAGCTGTCCTTGAGGTTCAGCACCGCCGTGGACTCCGGAGCCGGAGCGTATTCCAGGAATGACATGTCGGGTGTCCTAGTCGATCGTGACGTAGTCGGGGCCGGAGTAGTGGCCGGTGGTGAGCTTCTGGCGCTGCAGGAGCACGTCGTTGAGCAGGCTCGAGGCGCCGAAGCGGAACAGGTGCGGCTGGAGCCACTCCTCCCCCACGGTCTCGGCGACGGTCACCAGGTACTTGACCGCGTCCTTGGACGAGCGGATGCCGCCGGCGGGCTTCACGCCGATGCGCTCCCCCGTCCCGCGGTACCAGTCGCGCACCGTCTCCAGCATCAGCAGCGTGGTCGGCAGCGTCGCCGCCGGCTGCACCTTGCCCGTCGAGGTCTTGATGAAGTCACCGCCGGCGAGGATGCCGAGCCAGGAGGCGCGCTTGATGTTGTCGTACGTGTTCAGCTCGCCGGTCTCGAGGATCACCTTGAGCGAGGCGTACGAGCCGTCCTCGCGGCGGCACGCCTCCTTGACCTGGGCGATCTGGTCGAACACCAGCCCGTAGCGGCCGGACAGGAACGCACCCCGGTCGATGACCATGTCGATCTCGTCCGCACCGGCCGCGACCGCCTCCGCGGTGTCGGCGAGCTTGATCGCGAGGGAGGACCGGCCGCTCGGGAAGGCGGTGGCCACGGCGGCGACCGAGATGAGGCCGTCGTCGGGGTCGCCGTGCAGGCTGCCGAGGGCCTCGACCGCGCCGGCGACCATGTCACCGTAGACGCAGACCGCGGCGACGCGGGGCGTCGAGGGGTCGGCGGCGTCGGGGTTCTTCGCCTTGGCGACGAGGGACCGTACCTTGCCGGGGGTGTCCGCGCCCTCCAGGGTGGTCAGGTCGATCAGCTTGATGATCGTGTCCAGCGCCCACGCCTTCGACGTCGTCTTGATGGAGCGGGTGCCGAGGCCGGCAGCGCGCTGCTCCAGCCCGACGGCGTCCACGCCGGGGAGGCCGTGCAGGAAGCGACGGAGGGTCGCGTCGTCCGGCTCACCGCCGAGGACGTCCACCGCCGTCCTGCGGCTGAGTTCTGTCGTCGTCACTGTTCCTCCAACAATGCTCGTGCTGTGGTCTCATCGGTCACCAGGACCCCGCACAGGCCGCTGGTCACGACCGTGCGCGCGATGTCGTGCTTGGCGGGGCCCGCCGTCACGAAGATGGCCCGCGCGGCGCCGCGCAGGCGGTCGAGCGAGACGCCGACCGTACGGGCGTCCAGCTGCGGGTCGACGATGTGGCCCTCGGCGTCGACGTAGCGCCCGAGGACGTCGCCGACGGCGCCGCGGCGCGCGAGCTCCTCCACATCCTCGGCGGTGAGATAGCCGTTCTCGACGTGGGCGGAGGTCGCATCGCAGGGGCCGGCGGTGAACAGGAACGCCTGGGCGTCCGCGGCCTCCTCCAGCACGGCCGCGACGGTGCGGTCCCCTTCGATCGCCTGCTTCGTCTCGACGTGCTCCAGGATCGCGGGGCTCGGCAGCAGGGAGACCTGGCCGGAGGCGCGCTGGGCGATGGTCACTGCGAGTCCCGCGGCCCCGCCCGAGCGCCGGTTGAGGCTGACGCCGCCGTTGAGCTGCACGACGGTGACACCGTTCGCCCAGCCGTCGGGAAGGGCCTCGGCCACGGCGCGGAGCGTCTTGCCCCAGCTCACCCCGAGGGTGCGCGGAACAGGGCGGAGGGCGGTCAGGAAGTCGGCGGCCGCCTGAGCGACGCGCTCCAGAGTGCCCTCGTCGCCTTCGGGTGAGGGGACGACCACGGCATCGGTGAGGCCGAAGCGCTCCACGAGCTCGCGCTCGAGGCCGAGCCGACGGGCGCGCGGGTGGACGATCTCGATGCGGACGATGCCGCGCTGCCGCGCCTGCGTGAGGAGGCGCCCGACCTTCCACCGGGAGATCTTCAGGAGACCACCGATCTCGTCCTGCGTCTTGTCCTCGTCGTAGTACAGCTCGGCGACCCGGACCATGAGCAGATCTTCTTCCACGGTGTCCTCCTTCCTCCTCCAGGGTAGGCCGGATTCAGCGTTCGCGCATCCATCTGCTCATATGCGCATCTGCGCCATCCTCCCGCGCGCATCCGCCGGAGACGCGAAGAGGACGCCCGTCGCTCGACGGGCGTCCTCTTCTGCCGGTGCGGACTACGCGCGCTTGCGCGAGGTGAGCACCTGGTCGACGATGCCGTACTCCAGTGCCTCGTTGGCCGAGAGGATCTTGTCGCGATCGATGTCGCGGTTGACCTGCTCGACCGGCTTGCCGGTGTGACGGGCCATGGTCTCCTCCAGCCAGGTGCGCATGCGGAGGATCTCCGCCGCCTGGATCTCGATGTCCGAGGCCTGACCGTGCCCGGCCTCTCCCATCGCCGGCTGGTGCATCAGCACGCGGGCGTTCGGCAGCGCGAGACGCTTGCCGGGGGCACCCGCCGCGAGCAGCACGGAGGCGGCCGAGGCCGCCTGGCCGAGCACGACGGTCTGGATCTGCGGCGCGACGTACTGCATCGTGTCGTAGATCGCCGTCATCGCGGTGAAGGAGCCACCGGGCGAGTTGATGTACATGGTGATGTCGCGCTCGGAGTCCTGGCTCTCCAGGACGAGGAGCTGCGCCATGACATCGTCGGCCGACGCGTCGTCGACCTGCACGCCGAGGAAGATCACGCGGTCCTCGAACAGCTTGTTGTACGGGTCCTGGCGCTTGAAGCCGTAGGCGGTGCGCTCTTCGAACTGCGGCAGCACATAACGGCTGGAGGGCAGGTTTCCGGCGGACTGGAACGTGGGTGTGTACATGGTGTCCTCTCGAATCCTTACTCGACGCCCGTGCCGCCGCCGCCGGTGACGTCGCTGGCGTGCTCGCGGATGTGGTCGACGAAGCCGTACTCGAGGGCCTCCTCCGCCGTGAACCAGCGGTCGCGGTCGCCGTCGGCGTTGATCTGCTCGACGGGCTTGCCGGTCTGCGACGCGGTGATCTCGGCGAGGCGCTTCTTCATCGACAGGATGAGCTGCGCCTGGGTCTGGATGTCGCTCGCGGTGCCGCCGAAGCCGCCGTGCGGCTGGTGCAGCAGCACGCGGGCGTTCGGCGTGATGTAGCGCTTGCCCTTGGTGCCGCTCGTCAGCAGCAGCTGGCCCATGGACGCGGCCATGCCGATGCCGACCGTGACGATGTCGTTCGGCACGAACTGCATCGTGTCGTAGATCGCCATGCCCGCGGTGATCGAGCCGCCGGGCGAGTTGATGTAGAGGTAGATGTCCTTCTCGGAGTCTTCGGCGGCGAGAAGGAGGATCTTCGCGCAGATCTCGTTGGCGTTGTCGTCTCGCACCTCCGAGCCGAGCCAGATGATGCGGTCCTTCAGCAACCTGTCGAAGACGCTTGTCGCGACGAGGGGTTCAGCCATGTCAGCTCCTGCTTCCGTGTTTCAGTGATTCGAATCTACCGGCGCGCGCACAGCCCCTAGGTCGTGTTCGCCGTCGGCATATCAGGTGTCGCTGCCGGCGATCTCCTGGGCATACGCCGTCATGGATCGGTGGTAGCGCGGCAGGTGCGGGACGAGCGCGAGGATGGCCACCGACAGGCCCTGCGCGGGTCGGCCGGCACTGGCGAGGATGAGGGCGTGCACCACCGCGACCGCGTCGCGATACGGTCCGTCCGCCGCGATCTCCTCCTCGGCGCGGATGACGCGCAGCGCCTCGTCGTAGTCGCCGAGGTTACGCAGCGAGCTCGCGAGCTGGATCACGCACTGCGGGCGATGCTCCTCATCGAGGCCGAGCGCCAGGGCGCGACGGTAGAGCTCCACGGCCTCCGCCGGGCGTCCGGCGGAATCGCGGGCACCGGCGCGCTCGAACTCGGCCCGGGCGTCGTCCGCACCCCGTTCCGCGGCGAGGGCGTCGATGCGCGCGATCGTCTCGTCGCCGACCTCTTCTCCCGAAGCGTCCGCCCACACCTGATCGATGCGGTCGTCCCAGCTCGTCATCCTGTCGTCCTTCCCTCGATGAGAAAGAGGGCGGATGCCGCAGCACCCGCCCTCTTCACTCGACCGTGCCGATCACTCGGCGGTGTCGGCATCCTTCTTGGCCGGAGCCTTCTTCGCAGCCGGCTTCTTGGCGGCGGGCTTCTTCGCCGCGGCGGGCTTCTCGTCCGCGTCGGCGTCCTTCTTGGCGGCCGCCTTCTTGGCCGGAGCCTTCTTCTTCGCGGCGGGCTTCTCCTCAGCCTCGGCGGCCTTCTCGCCCTCGGCCTCGGCCTCGTCGTCGGTCACGACGAAGTCGGAGAGGTCGACGGCCTTGCCGTTGGTGTCCACGACCTTGACCTTGCCCAGTGCGATCGCGAGTGCCTTGTTACGGGCGACCTCGCCGACCAGGGCCGGGAGCTGGTTCGAGGACTGCAGCGCCTCGACGAACTCCTGCGGCGCCATGCCGTACTGCGCGGCGGACTGGATGAGGTACTGCGAGAGCTCCTCCTGCGAGACCTGCACGTCGGCCTGCTCGGCGATCGTGTCGAGCAGCACCTGCGTGCGGAACTGCTTCTCGCTGGCCTCGGTCACCTCGGCGCGGTGCACGTCGTCCTCGAGACGACCCTCGCCCTCGAGGTGGTTGTGCACCTCGTCCTCGATGAGCTGCGGCGGGACCGGGATCTCGATCTGCGCGAGCAGCGTCTCGACGAGCTTGTCGCGGGCGGCGGAGCCCTGCGTGAAGACGCCCTGCTGCTCGACGCGCTCGCGCAGGCTGTCGCGCAGCTCCGCGATGGTGTCGAACTCGCTCGCGATCTGCGCGAACTCGTCGTCGGCCTCGGGAAGCTCACGCTCCTTGACGGCCTTGACGGTGACGGAGACCTCCGCCTCCTTGCCGGCGTGGTCGCCACCGACGAGGGCGGAGCGGAAGGTGGTGTCCTCACCGGCGGTGAGCGACTCGATCGCGTCGTCGATGCCCTCGAGGAGCTCGCCGGAGCCGATCTCGTAGGAGACGCCCTCGGCGCGGTCGATCTCGCTGCCGTCGATCGTCGCGACGAGGTCCAGCTCGACGAAGTCGCCCTTGGCTGCGGGGCGGTCGACGGGGATGAGCGTGCCGAAGCGGGCGCGCATGTTCTCCAGCTCGGCGTCGAGGGCGGCCTCGTCGGCCTCCACGGCGTCGACCTCGAGGGTGATGCCCGCGTAGTCGGGGAGCTCGATCTCCGGGCGCACGTCGACCTCGACGTCGACGAGCAGGTCGCCCGAGAAGTCCTTCTCGTTGGGCCACTGCGTGATCTCGGCCGACGGACGACCGACGATGCGGAGCTTGTGCTCGGCGGTCGCCTCGCGGAAGAACTTGTCCAGGCCCTCGTTGACGGCGTGCTCGATGACGGCGCCGCGGCCGATGCGCTGGTCGATGATCGGAGCCGGCACCTTGCCCTTGCGGAAGCCGGGGATCTGGACGTCCTGCGCGATGTGCTCGTAGGCGTGCGCGATGCTCGGCTTGAGGTCGTCCGGGGTGACCGTGATGGTGAGCTTGACCCGGGTCGGGGTCAGCTTCTCGACGGTGCTGTTCGCCATGCTGGTGTGTTCTCCTTGTGGTTTCCGCGCAGAACGCGGCTGGAAGGTCGTGGGGTCGAGTCGGGGCGACAGGAGTTGAACCTGCGACCTCCCGCTCCCAAAGCGGGCGCTCTACCAAGCTGAGCTACGCCCCGGGGAATCCGCACGCAGATTCAGCCCCATCGAGTCTAACGGACAGGAGCACGCCCGACCGTCCGCTATGATCGATGGAGTCCGGACTCCGGTTCCGGGGGTGTAGCTCAATGGTAGAGTCTCAGTCTTCCAAACTGATTGCGCGGGTTCGATTCCCGTCACCCCCTCCACGTCGTCACCTCGGTCGAATACGCTGACAGGATCAGCTCCCGACCGGAAGGCCTGCCGAGATGAGCGCCTCGTGACCGCCCCTCCGCCGTCGGTTGCCGCGACCGCCACGGGGCTGGCTCCGGGTGGGCATCGTCTCCCGCCCGTCCTCTCCTCCGCGTCCGGCGTCCCCCGGCCGCCGCGCGACCGGCGAAGGCTGAAGGGCATCCTCGCCGGCGCCATCGGCACGGTCGTGGTGTTGACCGGTCTCGGCATCACGCAGCTCGTGGCGAACCAGGGATACGACGAGGCCGCCAGCGGGGTCGAGGACGCCACCCGATCGGTGACCGCCCAGCAGACGGAACTCCGACAGCGGACCGCCGATCTGATCGCGGCGACGGACGCCGGGCATGTCATCATCGACACCGGCGCGCCCGCCCTCGCCGTTCCCGAGGACCTCTGGGCGGCCCTGGACTCCGCCGTGGCGGAGGGCGAGACCACGGGCGGCGAGGCCGAGGACGTCCTCGCGACGCGGCTCCCGGCCGACGAGACGAAACCCGGCTGGTTCTGGGACCTCTTCGCCGCGACGAGCCGTCTCGCCGAGGACCAGAGCACCCTGCGCGACGTCGCCGAGTCGATGGACAGCGCCTCCACGTCCGCCGCCGCGAGCGTGGACGCGGTCCGGACGAACGGCGTGGCCGTGCTCACCACCGCGGCCGAGGCCGCCGGCGCCTTCGAGAGCGCGCATCCGTCGACCCGCAACGCCGCCGTGATCGCTCTGCGCGGAGCCGCCGCGGATGCTCTCGCCGTCACTGAGGTCGACGACGCGGCTGCGGCCGCCTACGTCGCCCTGCAGAAGGCGGCCACCGATGTCGTCGCGGCCGAGGACGCGGAGCTCGCGGAGAAGGCGGGCCCACTGCGGAACGCCCGGCTCGAGATCGAGGCCTTCGCCCGCTCGCTCGCGCCCGGCGTCCTGTTGGAGTTCGACTGGGCACCCGTCGTCAACGGCGCCGGGTACAACGGCAGCATGGGCGGCTACACCACCTGGTGGTGGGACGAGCCGGGACGCGCGGTCATCGAGCTGTCGAACTCGGTCGCGGAGCAGTGGCCCGCAGAGCGCAGCAGGGCACTCGTCGCCCACGAGGTGGGTCATGCGATCAGCGTGAAGTGTCAGGACATGTACGACTCGTCCACGCAGGACAGCATCGAGAAGTGGGCGACGGCCTGGGCCATCAGCATGGGCTTCACGGACGACGCCAACGGCGTATGGGCCTACGGGTATCCCCCGCAGAACTACATCGACGCCGCGGCCGGCTGCCGCTGAGACGGAAGAAGCCGCCGTGATCATCACGGCGGCTTCTCCTCTCGCTCAGTCGGCGGTCACTGACCCCGACGCTCGCGCAGCTGAGTGAGGGCGTCCTCCAGGAGCTGGACGGCCTCTTCGTCCGTCCGGCGCTCCTTCACGTAAGCGAGGTGCGTCTTGTACGGCTCGGCCTTCGCGACGGCGGGAGGGTTCTCCTTGTCGCGCCCGGCCGGGAGACCCGACTGCGGGTGGTCGATGATCTCTGGGATCTCCTCCTCGGGGAGGCCGGCGGCGAAGTAGCGCACCGTCTCGTTGCCGAGGCCGTCCCAGTACGACACCGCGATGCGGTCGGCGTGATAGCCGTGGTCCTGCTCCCCCATGGGACCGGAACCGACACGGGTACCGCGGATCGCGTTTCCACCGGTAGCCATCAGATCACCTCGAACTTCGTGATGAGGCCGAGCGCCACGATGGCGATGAACCACGTGAGCGCCAGGACGACGGTGAAGCGGTTCAGGTTCCGCTCCGCGAGACCGGAGGAGCCGACCGCAGTGGTCATGCCGCCGCCGAACATGTCGGACAGGCCGCCACCGCGACCCTTGTGCAAGAGGATGAGGAGAGTCAGCAGGACGCTGGTGATGCCCAGCACGACTTGCAGGACGAACTCGAGAATTGCCACGGAAAGAGCCTTTCGCTGGGGCCGGAGCGCCCCCGTAACGGTCAAGTATACGGTGCAGCGGGGCCGGAGCCCCGCCGCACTCACACGCCGACGTGCTTCTCGAAACGGATGATCGCCGCGAACTCGTCGACGACGAGGCTCGCGCCGCCGACCAGAGCGCCGTCCACGTCGGGCTCGCGCATGAAGCTGGCGATGTTCGCCGCCTTGACGGAGCCGCCGTACAGGATGCGGGTGCGCGCAGCCGCCTCGTCGCCGAGGACCTTCGCGATCACGCCGCGGAGTGCCGCGCACACGTCCTGCGCCTGCTGCGGCGTGGCCGCCTGACCCGACCCGATGGCCCAGACCGGCTCATACGCGACGACGATGTCGGCCGAGGGCGAGACGCCCTGCAGCGCGGCCTCGAGCTGTCCGGCCGGAACCGCGCTGGCGCCGAACTTCTCCAGGTCCTCCGCCGTCTCACCGACGCAGATCACCGGGGAGAGGCCGTGCTTGAGAGCAGCCTTCACCTTGCCGGCCACGATCTCGTCGGACTCGGCGTGGTACTCGCGACGCTCGGAGTGCCCGATGATGACGTACTTCGCGTCGAGCTTCGCCAGGAACGCGCCGGAGATCTCGCCGGTGTACGCCCCGGAGTCGTGCGCCGAGACGTCCTGCGCACCGAACGCGAACGGGATCTTGTCCGCGTCGATCAGCGTCTGCACGCTGCGGATGTCGGTGAAGGGCGGGAAGACCGCCACCTCCACGGATCCGTCCTCGTGCTTGGCGTCCTTCAGCGTCCAGTGCAGCTTCTGCACGAACGCCACCGCCTGCAGGTGATCCAGGTTCATCTTCCAGTTGCCCGCGATCAGCGGGGTACGGGAGCTCACGCCCATCCGAGGACCTCCAGCCCAGGTAGTTTCTTGCCCTCGAGGAATTCGAGGCTCGCGCCGCCGCCGGTCGAGATGTGCCCGAACTGGTCGTCGGTGAATCCGAGCTGACGGACGGCTGCGGCGGAGTCGCCGCCACCGACCACGCTGAGGCCGTCGACCTCGGTCAGCGCCTGCGCGACCGCCTTCGTCCCTGCGGCGAAGGCCGGGAACTCGAACACGCCCATCGGGCCGTTCCAGAACACGGTCTTCGATCCGCGGATGACCTCGGCGAAGCGCGCCGCGGTGTCCGGCCCGATGTCGAGGCCGATGCCCGACGAACCGAACGCCGTCTCCTCGATCGCGTCCGCGGCGGCGACCTCGTGGTCCGCGTCCGCACCGAAGGACGCGGCGACGACCACGTCGGTGGGGAGCACGAGCTCCACGCCGCGCTCGGCCGCCTCGGCGATGTATCCGCGCACGGTCTCGAGCTGGTCCTCCTCGAGGAGGCTCGACGCGACGGCATGCCCCTGCGCCTTCAGGAAGGTGAAGAGCATGCCGCCGCCGACCAGGATGCGGTCGACCCGCGGGAGCAGGTGCGAGATGACTCCGAGCTTGTCGCTCACCTTGGACCCGCCGAGCACCACCGCGTACGGCCGCTCCGGATTCTCCGTCAAGCGGTCGAGCACGTCGAGCTCGGTCGCGATCAGGAGGCCGGCCGCCGAGGGCAGCAGCTTCGCGAGGTCGTAGACGCTCGCCTGCTTGCGGTGCACGACTCCGAAGCCGTCGGACACGAGCACGTCGCCCAGCTCCGCGAGCTGGGCCGCGAAGGCACCACGCTCTGCCTCGTCCTTCGAGGTCTCCCCCGGGTTGAACCGGAGGTTCTCGATCACGACGACCTGGCCGTTCTCGAGGGACGCCACAGCGTCCTTCGCGGCTTCGCCGACCGTGTCGCCCGCGAAGGCGACCGGTGCGCCGAGCAGCTCGGACAGTCGCTGCGCGACCGGCTCCAGGCTGAACTGCGGATCGGGTGCGCCGTCGGGGCGTCCCAGGTGCGAGCAGACGACGACGCGGGCGCCCGCGTCGATGAGGGTCTTCAGGGTCGGCAGCGAGGCGCGGACACGGCCATCGTCCGTGATGATCCCGTCCCGAAGGGGGACGTTCAGATCACAACGGACGATGACGCGCTTGCCCTCGAGCGAACCCAGTGAGTCCAGGGTGCGCAGAGTCATGTGTCGGAGCTCAGATGCGCTCGGCGACGTACTCGGTCAGGTCGACGAGACGGTTGGAGTAGCCCCACTCGTTGTCGTACCAGCTCGACACCTTGATCAGGTTGCCGCTGACGTTGGTGAGCGTGGAGTCGAAGATCGACGAGTGCGGGTTGTGCACGATGTCGCTCGACACGATCGGGTCCTCGTTGTACTGCAGGTACCCGGCCAGACGACCCTCGGCCGCAGCCTTCTTGTAGGCCTCGTTGACCTCGTCCACCGTCAGGTTCTCGCGGTCCGTGATGAGCGTCAGGTCGACGATCGAGCCCGTGGGAACCGGCACGCGGTAGGACGAGCCGCTGAGCTTGCCGTTCAGCTCGGGCAGCACGAGGCCGATGGCCTTCGCAGCCCCCGTCGAGGCCGGCGTGATGTTGATCGCGGCGGCGCGGGCACGACGGAGGTCCTTGTGCGGGCCGTCCTGCAGGTTCTGGTCCGCGGTGTACGCGTGCGCCGTCATCATGAAGCCGCGGTCGATGCCGAAGGCGTCGTTGAACACCTTGGCCAGCGGCGCGAGGCAGTTCGTGGTGCAGGAGGCGTTGGAGATGATGTGGTCCGTCTCCGGGTTGTACGTCTCCTCGTTCACGCCCATGACGATGGTGCGGTCGTCACCGGTGGCCGGAGCCGAGATGAGGACCTTCTTCGCACCGGCGTCGATGTGCTTGCGCGCGGCGTCGGCGTTGGTGAAGAAGCCGGTCGACTCGATGACGATGTCCACGCCCAGCTCGCCCCACGGGAGGTTGGCGGGGTCGCGCTCTGCGAAAGCCTTGATCTCCTTGCCGTCGACGGTGATGCTGTCGTCGTCGTACGTGATCTCGGCGTCGAGGACGCCGCTGACCGAGTCGTACTTCAGCAGGTGCGCCAGGGTCTTGTTGTCGGTGAGGTCGTTGACCGCGACGATCTCAAGGTCTGCTCCCTGCGCGAGAGCTGCGCGGAAGTAGTTGCGTCCGATGCGGCCGAAGCCGTTGATACCGATCTTGACAGACACTCAGGTCTCCCTGTTTCTCATGCGCCGAGCGCCGCCGTCGAGCGTGCGCCATGCGCGGGTTTTTTGGCTGAGATGGCGCCCCGACGAGCCGTGGGCCCGCCGGGACGCGACCCGATTACGACAGTACCAGCAGGCCGTTCGTCTGCTGACGGGCGACCTCGAGGCGCTGGGCGACGTTCTCCCAGTTGGCGATGTTCCACGCGGCCTTGACGTAGTCGGCCTTCACGTTGAGGTAGTCGAGGTAGAAGGCGTGCTCCCACATGTCCAGCTGGAACAGCGGGATGGTGCCCTGCGCGGTGTTCGACTGCTGGTCGAACAGCTGCTGGATGATCAGGCGCGAGCCGATCGAGTCCCAGCTCAGCACTGCCCAGCCGGAACCCTGGATGCCGGTGGCGGCGGCGGTGAAGTGCGCCTGGAACTTCTCGAAGGAGCCGAAGTACTCGTCGATGGCGGCCTTGAGCTCGCCCTCGGGCTGGCCGCCGCCGTTCGGCGAGAGGTTGGTCCAGAAGATCGAGTGGTTGACGTGCCCGCCGAGGTTGAAGGCGAGGTCCTTCTCGAGCTTGTTCACGTTCGCGAGGTTGCCGCTCTCACGGGCCTCGGCGAGCTGCTCCAGGGCCGTGTTGGCGCCCGCGACGTAGGTCGCGTGGTGCTTGTCGTGATGCAGCTCCATGATCTTGCCGCTGATGTGCGGCTCGAGAGCGGCGAAGTCGTAGGGAAGGTCGGGGAGCGTGTAGGTTGCCATATCGCATTCATCCAATCCGCGCCGCGCCGCGGCGCTTGCCGATGCTCCGCGTCGCCGATGTGCGACGGAGAGCGGACGACTTTCATCCTACTGACGACAACGCACCGGGTGTCCGGATCCTTCCGGGGGTTGACACGCGTGTGCGCGTCGACCGGTCAGACGTCGAGGCCCGCGGGGACGGCGGCCTCGGTCCCCGGGATGCCCTCCTGCTGCGCGCGCTTGTCGGCCATCGCCAGCAGGCGGCGGATGCGGCCGGCCACGGCGTCCTTCGTGAGCGGAGGGTCGGCGTGGTGGCCGAGCTCGTCGAGGCTGGCGTCGCGGTGCGCGAGGCGGAGCTCGCCGGCCACGCGGAGGTGATCGGGCACCTCATCCGCCAGGATCTCGAGGGCGCGCTCGACCCGAGCGCATGCCGCCACGGCGGCCTGCGCGGAACGGCGGAGGTTCGCGTCATCGAAGTTGACGAGACGGTTCACACCGGCGCGCACCTCACGGCGCTGCCGCAGCTCCTCCCACGCGAGAGCGGTGCGCTGGGCACCCATCTCGCTGAGGATGGTGCGGATGGCCTCCCCCTCGCGCACGACGACGCGAGGAAGCCCGCGGACCTCACGCGCCTTCGCGGCGACACCGAGGCGGTGAGCCGCGCCCACGAGTGCCATGGCCGCCTCGGACGACGGGCAGGCGACCTCGAGCATGGCGGAGCGGCCCGGCTCGCTGAGCGAGCCGGCGGCGAGGAAGGCACCGCGCCAGAGTCCGGCGACCTCGGCGCGGGAACCCGTGGTGAGGCGGTTCGGGAGCCCGCGGACCGGGCGGCGTCGCTGGTCGAGAAGCCCCGTCTGGCGGGCCAGCGTCTCCCCCTGTGCGATGACGCGGACGGCCCACCGGGCGCCGTCGTTGGCGGTGCTCGACTGCACCTGGGCGATCTCCGGACGGACGCCGTAGATCTCGGCGAGGTCTCGGGCCACACGACGGGCGAGGGTCTCGGCATCCACCTCCGCCTCCACCGCCACCCGGCCGGCGATGGAGTGCAGGCCACCGGCGAACCGGAGGATGGCCGTCACCTCAGCGACGCGCACCGTGGGGGGTGCATTGCGGATGCTGACGAGCTCAGCCTTGACGTCGGTGGTTAGTGCCACGAGACTCCTTCACGTTCACGCGCCGGGTCGCGACGCAAACCTCCAGCTTACTCGGTCGGGGGCCTATTCCCTGCCGAGGTCACGGTGGCGGACGTTGACCGCGACGCCCGGGATTCCCGCAAGTCGGCGGGCGAGCTCCTCGGACATGGCGACCGAACGGTGCTTGCCGCCCGTGCACCCGATGGCGATCGTGGAGTGGCTCTTGTTCTCGCGCTGATACCCCTCGAGGACCGGCACGAGAGCCTTCGCGTAGGCGTCGAGGAACTCCTCCGCGCCGTCGCGGGAGAGCACGTACTCCCGCACCGTCTCATCCTGTCCGGTGAGGCCGCGCAGGTCTTCATTCCAGTACGGATTCGGCAGGAAGCGCATGTCCGCCACGACGTCCACATCGGTGGGAAGCCCGTATTTGAAACCGAAGCTGAGAAGCGTGACGCGGTGCCGGGCCTCGCCCTCCTCCGAGAAGATGTCGGACACCTTCGTCGCCAGCTGGTGGATGTTCAACGCCGTCGTGTCGATCACGAGGTCTGCCGCCTCGCGGATCGGCGCCAGCCGGGTGCGCTCGATGCGGATGCCGTCGAGAAGCGTCCCGTCGCCCTGCAGGGGGTGCGGACGACGCACCGCCTCGAAGCGTCGGACGAGCACGTCGTCGGAGGCGTCGAGGAAGAGCACGCGGATCGATCCACGGGTGCGCAGCACTCGCGCCACGCCGGGGAAGTCGTCGAAGAGGTTGCGACCGCGGACATCGACGACCGCGGCGACCTTCGGCAGCGAATCGCCGCCCATGCCGGTGAGGTCGAGCAGCGGTCGGAGGATCTGCGGCGGCAGGTTGTCCACGACGTACCAGCCGAGGTCCTCCAGCGCGTTCGCGACCGTGGTGCGACCGGCGCCGGACATCCCGGTGACGATGAGGAACTCGCCCTTCTCCCCGTCAGACATCACTCACTGCTCCTTCTCCCCCTCGGCCTCCCAGCCTAGCGAGTGGACAGGTGCGTATGGATGTTCTGAGCCAGCACCGGGCCGATCCCCTGGACCTCCTGGATCTGGTGGGGTTCGGCGGCGCGCAGCGCGGTGACCGAGCCGAAGTGCTTGAGGAGGACCTTGATCCGTGAGGCCCCGAGACCGGGGACCTCGGCGAGCACCGTCGTGATGTCTTTCTTGCGCTTCTTCCGCTGATGGACGATGGCGAAGCGGTGGGCCTCGTCACGAAGCCGCTGAAGCAGGTAGAGCGATTCGCTGGTCCGCGGAAGGATGACGGGGAAGTCGTCGCCGGGGAGCCAGATCTCCTCCAGGCGCTTGGCGATGCCGCACACGGCGATCTCGGTGTGCCCGGCGTCGCGGAGGGCCCGAGCGGCGGCCTCGACCTGGGGCTGCCCGCCGTCCACGAGCAGCAGCTGCGGCGGATAGGCGAAGCGAGGCTTGCGGCGCACCCCCGCCTCGCCGACGTCTTCCGCGACCACCTCGTCGGTGGTGGGATCGACGGTCTCCTGCTCCTCCGGGCGGTCGAGGTAGGCGAGCCGACGACGCAGCACCTGGTACATGGAGTCGGTGTCGTCGGTCGTCTCCGCGATGTTGAAGGTGCGGTACTGGTCCTTCCGCGGAAGACCATCTTCGAACACGACCATGGACGCCACGACATTCGTGCCGCCGAGGTGCGAGATGTCGAAGCACTCGATCCGGAGCGGCGCCTCCTCCATACCCAGCGCCTCCTGCAGATCGGTGAGCGCCTGGGTACGGGCGACGTAGTCGCTGGTACGCCGGGTCTTGTGCCGGATCAGCGCCTGCTGGGCGTTCAGCGTGGCCGTGCGCATGAGATCAGCACGCTGACCACGATGCGCCACCGCGATCTCGACCTTCCGGCCTCGGCGTTCCCGCAGCCACACCTCGAGCTCGGACGCATCGTCGGGGAGCACGGGCACCAGGATGCGACGCGGCACGTCCTGAGCTTCCCCGTACGCCTGCTGGAGAACCTGCTCCACGAGCTCTCCGCCCGTGATGTCGATCTCCTTCTCGATCGTCAGAGCACGCACGCCGCGGACACGACCTCCGCGGATGACGAAATGCTGCACGGCGGCCGCGAGTTCGTCCTCGGCGATACCGAACAGGTCCGCGTCCTCGTCCGCGGGCAGCACGAGAGCGCTCTTGCCGAGCACGGCCTCGATCGCCGAGAGCTTGTCGCGGTACTTCGCCGCCGCCTCGTAGTCCATGGCGGCCGACGCGGCGAGCATGCGCTGGGTGAGTTCCCGGGTGAACCGCTCGTCGCCACCCGCCATGAAGGCGACGAAGTCGTCGACCATGGCCCGGTGCTCCTCGATCGACACCGTCATCGAACACGGCCCGCCGCACTTGCCGATCTGCCCCGGGAAGCACGGGCGTCCCGTCTGCATCGCCCGCTTGTAGCTCGCGTCGCTGCACGTGCGGATCGGGAACGCCTTGATCATCAGGTCGATGGTCTCGTGCACCGCCCAGACCTTCGGGTACGGTCCGAAGTAGCGGGCGCCGGGGATCTTCCTGTTCCGGGTCACGAGCACGCGCGGCGCCTCGTCCCCCAGCGTCACGGCCATGAACGGGTACGACTTGTCGTCCCGGTACTTGACGTTGAACGGCGGATCGAACTCCTTGATCCACATGTACTCGAGCTGCAGCGAGTCGACGTCCGTGGGCACGACCGTCCACTCCACCGACGCCGCCGTCGTCACCATCCGGCGCGTGCGCTCGTGCAGCGTCCGCAGCGGAGCGAAGTAGTTCGACAGCCGCTGACGGAGGTTCTTCGCCTTGCCGACGTACAGCACGCGGCCGTTGGCGTCACGGAACCGGTACACCCCGGGGTCGGTCGGTATCTCGCCGGCCCGGGGTTTGTACGGCAGGACGTCGGCCATCAGCTGGCCTTCCGCGCAGAGCGCCCCTCACCCAGGATCTCGGCAAGGAACTGGCCGGTGTGGCTCTCCTCGACCCGCGCGATCTGCTCCGGCGTGCCGGTGGCGAGGATCGTGCCGCCGCCGGAGCCGCCCTCGGGACCGAGGTCGATCACCCAGTCGGCCGACTTGATCACGTCGAGGTTGTGCTCGATCACGATGACCGTGTTGCCCTTGTCGACCAGACCGTTAAGCACCTCGAGGAGCTTGCGCACGTCTTCGAAGTGCAGACCCGTCGTCGGCTCGTCGAGCACGTAGATGCTCCGACCGTTGCTGCGGCGCTGGAGCTCGGTCGCGAGCTTCACGCGCTGCGCCTCACCGCCGGAGAGCGTGGTCGCCGACTGCCCGAGGCGGACATATCCCAGCCCCACATCGACCAGGGTCTTCATGTAGCGGTGGATGGCCTGGATCGGCTCGAAGAACTCGGCCGCCTCCTCGATCGGCATCTCCAGCACCTCGGCGATGTTCTTGCCCTTGTAGTGCACAGCAAGGGTGTCGCGGTTGTACCTCTTGCCGTGACACACCTCGCAGTCCACGTACACGTCCGGGAGGAAGTTCATCTCGATCTTGATCGTGCCGTCACCGGAGCAGGCCTCACAGCGTCCGCCCTTGACGTTGAAGCTGAAGCGCCCGGGCTGGTAGCCGCGGACCTTCGCCTCGGGCGTCTCGCTGAAGAGCGTGCGGATGCGATCGAAGACGCCGGTGTAGGTCGCCGGGTTAGATCGCGGGGTGCGGCCGATCGGCGCCTGGTCGACGTGCACGACCTTGTCGAGGTTGTCGAGCCCGGTCACGCGCGTGTGCTTGCCCGGCACCGTCCGCGCCCCGTTGAGTCGCGAGGCGAGCACCTGGTACAGGATGTCGTTCACGAGGGACGACTTCCCGGATCCGCTGACGCCCGTGACCGCCGTGAGCACGCCGAGCGGGAAGTCGGCCGTGACGTTGCGGAGGTTGTTGGCGCGCGCGCCCACGACGCTCAGCATGCGCTTCTTGTCGATCTTCCGGCGCTTCGCCGGCATCGGGATCTCCCGACGGCCGGAGAGGTAGTCGCCGGTCATGGAGTCGGTGTCGGCGAGCAGCGCGGAGTAGGGCCCGGAGTGGACCACGGCGCCGCCGTTCACGCCGGCGCCCGGACCGATGTCGACCACCCAGTCCGCCGCCTCGATCGTCTCCTCGTCGTGCTCGACGACGATCAGGGTGTTCCCCAGGTCGCGCAGAGTGAGCAGTGTCTCGATGAGTCGACGGTTGTCGCGCTGATGAAGGCCGATGGAGGGCTCGTCCAGCACGTAGAGCACCCCGGTCAGGCCGGAGCCGATCTGCGTCGCGAGCCGGATGCGCTGCGCCTCACCACCCGACAGGGAGCCTGCGGAGCGGCTCAGGTTGAGGTACGACAGCCCCACCTGGAGGAGGAAGTCGAGACGCAGGCGGATCTCACGGAGCACCTGGGCGGCGATCTTGGCCTCGCGCTCGGTGAGCTGCAGCTTCTCCATGAACGCCCGGGCGTCGGCGAGACTGAGGTGCGAGACCTCGGCGATGGAGTGACCGTGCACCTGCACGGCCAGCACCTCGGGCTTCAGCCGGTCGCCGTTGCACACGGGGCACGGGACCTCGCGGAGGTACTCGCCCCACCGGCTGCGCTGCGTGTCGGACTCGGCCTGCAGGTACTGCCGCTCGATGTACGGCACCACGCCCTCGAAGCCGGAGGCATAGCGCATCTCACGGCCGTAGCGGTTCTTCCACTTGACGGTGACCTTGTAGTTCTCTCCGCGCAGCACGGCTTCCTTGACGTCGGAGTGCAGGTCGCGCCACGGGGTGTCGAGGGAGAAGTCGAGGTCGCGGGAGAGCCCTTCGAGCAGCCGCTCGTAGTACTGGAAGAGGCCCTTGCCCTGTGTGGTCCAGGGGATGATGACGCCCTCGCGGATCGAGAGGTCTTCGTCGCCGAGCATCAGGTCCACGTCGACGGACATGCGGGTGCCGAGGCCCGAGCAGGCGGGGCAGGCGCCGAACGGCGCGTTGAAGGAGAACGTGCGCGGCTCGATCTCGGTGAGGGTGAGCGCGTGGCCGTTGGGGCACGCGAGCTTCTCCGAGAAGGTCTGCCAGGCGTCGTCGCCCTCGCCGTCGACGTAGTTGATCTGCACCACACCACCGGCGAGTCCGAGAGCGGTCTCCACCGAGTCGGTCACGCGTCCGAGGATGTCCGGCGAGGCGACGAGGCGGTCGACGACCACGGCGATGTCGTGCTTGTAGCTCTTCTTGAGCGTCGGCGGCTCGGCCAGCTGGATGAGCTCGCCGTCGACGATGGCGCGGGAGTAGCCCTTCGCTCCCAGTTCACGGAAGAGGTCGACGAACTCGCCCTTCTTCTGCGAGACGATCGGCGCGACGACCTGGTAGCGGGTGCGCTCCGGCAGCTCCATGAGCTGGTCGGCGATCTGCTGGACGGTCTGACGCTGGATCTTCTCCCCGCACACCGGACAGTGCGGAACGCCGATGCGCGCCCAGAGCAGACGCATGTAGTCGTAGATCTCGGTGATCGTGCCGACCGTCGACCGAGGGTTGCGGTTCGTCGACTTCTGATCGATCGACACCGCCGGGCTCAGCCCCTCGATGAAATCGACGTCCGGCCGGTCGACCTGGCCGAGGAACTGTCGCGCGTAGGCGCTCAGCGACTCGACGTACCGACGCTGCCCCTCGGCGAAGATCGTGTCGAAGGCGAGGCTGGACTTCCCCGATCCGGAGAGGCCGGTGAAGACCACCAGAGAGTCGCGGGGGATGTCGATGTCGACGTTCTTGAGATTGTGTACGCGGGCGCCGCGGACACTGAGTTTTCCTGGGGAAGCAACGGGGACGATGGGCACCGAACAAGTCTACGAGGGGCCACGGACATCGGCTCCGAGAACGCCGTACGCGCCTGGTGCGGACGCCGCCGCGCCCGCCCGTCTCGCCGCACGGAGGGCGACCAGGATCCCGCCGAGCAGCGCCGCCGCGGCGAACGGAGCCAGGATCACGACCTCGGGGGTGTCCGGCCGCTCGGCGAGCAGCCAGACGCCGAACGCCAGCGGCTGCGCGATCAGCTGAACGGCGAGGAAGCGGCCGGCACTCGGAAGCAGGACGGACAGGGCCACGCGCGAGGAGAGCGGCACCACGAGGCTCAGCGACGCGCAGACATGCAGGGCGTGCACGAACAGCAGAGCCAGCGCGGTCCGGGAGGGATCCGGTTCCGAGAGGATCACGCCGAACGGGAGGCAGGCCAGCGCCACCCAGGCGGCGAGACTGCGGGGGATCGCGACGGCGACGGCAGCGGCGAGCACCGCGATGCCCTGCCACAGCGGGAAGGGGATCAGGAGCAGTGCTCCCCCGGCGGCCAGGGCGACCACTGCCAGCCGGAGGACGGCCCCCGGGACCGCGACACCGGCGCGGAAAGAGCGGACGGCGCGAGTCATCGGCGCCCCGTCCCGCGACGCGCAAGACGGCGGGCGGCACGGCGCATCGCGGCATCGACACCACCGGACCACGGCACCACCTCGATGCCGGCATGTCTCAGCTCGGCCAGGACGTCGGTGCGCTCGGCGAGCAGAGTGCGCAGGGCGATCCGCTGCTCGCGACTGAGGCGGCTCTCCTCGGGAGTCGGAAGCACATCGACGGCGATGACGGCGTGGCCGGCGGCGCGCCAGCTGGTCGCCATCCGTGCCGCCACCCCGTCGACGAACGTCGAGAGCACGAAGACGATCGACCCTGGCGGCACGGCCGGGGACCGCCGATAGGACGGATCGGTGCCGATGCCGGTCGCGGCGATCGCGCGGCGCACACGGGCGAGGTGCCGGGCGCCACCGCCGGAGGGCAGCGAGAGGCCGTCCGGAGAGAGCGCGTGATAGGCCACGCGGTCGCCCACGCCGATCGCCGCGGTGGCGATGGCGAGGGCCGTTTCCCGCGCGAGATCGAGTGAGGTCACTCCGGAGCGATCGGGATCGCCGCTCCCCCACGCGGCCACGGCGGCGCCGAGATCTTCGGCGGTGTCGATCGCGAGCACGACCGACGAGTCGCTCAGCGCGTCGTCCCTCCGCACCAGGAGATCTCCTGGTCGACGTGCGGCGCGGGCGGTCGCGCGCCAGTCGACCCGACGGAGCTCGTCTCCGGGGACGAAGGGCTGGATATCCCGGAAGTCGCCACCCTGCCCCGGGCGGGAACCCGGATGCGACCCGTGCAGTCCGGTGAGCCGCGGCGCCACCGGGAGGCTGCCGATCCGCACCGCGCGCGGCGGCGCGTTCCAGGCGAGCGCCGTCCGAGGGACGATATCGGAGACCCACGCGCCGTCGAGACTCGACCCCCGCAGGGTCACGGCGAGCGGCTCACTCGGACCCGAATGCTGCAGCACGCCGCGCGCCGTGAGACAGGCCGTTCCCGGTCGGACATCCACGAGACCGGTTCGCCGCCCGTCCTGATCCACGGCGATCTGCACCGCATCCGCCGCCAGCACCACATCCGCGGCGGTCTGCACTTCCGGGCGATCGACGCTGCCGACGGCGTGCGCGCGCAGAGCGATTCTCGCTTCTCCGGGGCTCGGGCGGCGGAGGAGCGCCCACGCGGCGGCCAGCGCCAGCGGCAGGCCGATGGCGACGATATCCGGACGGGAGAAGGCGAGCCCCACCGCGGCGATGATCGCCGCGCCGCCGATGCCGAGAGCGATGACCGGCGTCCGCCGCCAGGCGACCGCGGTCGCCGTCTGCACCGCCGCCTCGTCCGTCACGGGGCCGCCGCGACGGTCGGAGGCACGGCCGTCCGCGCCAGGGCCGCGTCGACGACCGTCCGCGGGTCCACTCCCTGTGCCCAGGCCTGCGGCGTCAGGGTCAATCGATGCGCGAGGACCGGCACCGCGACGCGCTTGAGGTCGTCCGGCCGTACATATGCCCGCCCGTCCAGCGCGGCGAGCGCGCGTCCGAGGAGGACGAGCGCCTGCGAACCACGCGGGGAGGCGCCGACGGCCACCGTCGCCGCCTCGCGTGTCGCCCGCGTGAGCTCGACACCGTATCGCACGACATCGCGGTCGACGTGGATGCCCTCGACCGCTGCTTGGATCCGCCGCAGGCCGTCGGCGTCCACCACGGGCTCGACCTCGACATCCGGGCTCTGCCGCTCCACACGGTCGAGGATGATCCGCGCTTCCTCCTCCGGCTGCGGGTACCCCACCGCGAGCCGCACCATGAAGCGATCGAGCTGCGCCTCCGGCAACGCGTACGTCCCCTCGTACTCGATCGGGTTCGATGTGGCGATCACGTGGAACGGACGCGGGAGCGGAAACCTGTTGCCCTCCACCGTCACCTGGTGCTCGGCCATCGCCTCGAGCATCGCCGACTGTGTCTTCGGCGTCGTCCGGTTGATCTCGTCCGCAAGCAGCAGTCCCGTGAAGATCGGACCGGGGCGGAAGGCGAAGTCCCCGGTGGAAGGCGCGTAGACGTAGGAACCGGTGACATCGCCCGGCAACATGTCGGGTGTGCACTGCAGCCGACGGAAGTCCAGCCCGAGCGCACCCGCGAGGCTGCGCGCGGCGAGCGTCTTGCCGAGGCCGGGAACGTCCTCGAAGAGCACGTGGCCGCCCGCCAGGATCGCGGCCAGCGCGATCGTCAGGGGCTCGTCCATCCCGACGACGGCCGTCTTGACGCCCGCGAGCACGCGGCGTCCGACATCGGCGATCTGCGTGGTTTCGTCGGTGGTCATGTTGTCTCCTCCGTGTCGATGGGGATGCGGTCGAGGGCGTCGAGGACGCGCTCGATGTCCACGCGTTGCACTTCTCGCGCATGCAGGGAGGCGCGGACACCGTCTCCCAGCACCGCGTCGATACGCGGGTGGTCCTGAGGGTCATCGAGGTCGAGGTCGAGATGCGCGAGGCGCCGACGGACCACGCCCTGCACGCGTCGGACGACGACATGGCCCGCGACGCCGGTGCGGGTGTTGATCGCCCACGCCAACCGCGACACGTCCGAGCCACGGCCCTCCACTCGGGGCGCCTCCGGCGGCCACACGACCACCTCGTCGACGAAGGCCTGGCGGGTGGCCGCGACGATCGCGAGCAGGATGAGGGTCCATGCGACGGCGAAGGGGGCGGGCACTCCGAAGGTGAGCATCACGACGAGAAGACCAGCGGCGATGAGGGCGCTGAGGAGAGCCAGGACGATCCTCCCTCTCATCGCCACCCCGCCTTGATGCCGCGAAGCGCGTCGGCGGCGCTCAGCCGGTCGCCTTCGTCTGCGATCAGCCCGCCGAAGCGCACCCGCTCATAGAGGCGTTGCAGGACCGCGAGGTCCGCGGCGATGCCGTGGCGCCCGCCGATCACCCGGGCGGTGAATTCTGCCGGCGTCTCCGTCGGAGCGCGCCCCTGACCGGCGTCGGCGGCGGATTCCTCCAAGCCGATCCACGCCGCGACGATCGCGTCACCGGGTACTGGTCGTTCGCTGACCGTGCGAAGCGCATCGGAGACCCCGCGGCGGATGGTCACCTCGTCAGGGAGGATATCCGGCGACGTGGGGCTGGCACCCGGCCCGGCAGCCGCGGCATCGCGGCGTGCGAGCGGACGGTCCCGCCACAGCCGCACGAGGAATCGGATGAGCTGGCGAACGACCACGACGACGAGCGCGAGGACGGCCAGCCCCAGCACGAGACCGAAGACCATGCCGAGCACCTGCGCGAGAACCGGATCCCCCCATGATTCCGGAGGCAGCGGTGTCTCCGTCGCCGTCGGGGCGGGGAGCACGACGTTCTCCTGGGGCGGCGATGTGCTCTCGGCCTCCGTCGACGCGAACTGCGGGGTGCCCTGCACGGCCGCGGCGAACATGAGGAGACCGAACAGTCCGGCGGCGGCGGCGAGGCCGAGGAGCATCGGCGGCCCCGGTCGACGCACACGCTCCGGCGCGGGGACCGGAGGCTCGGGGCGCGACATGCCTCCCACCCTAGGGGTGCGCAGGCGAGCACCAGCGCTTCATATCGGGATGCCGCGGAACGGTCAGGGGTGGGCGGGGCGGGGCCCCGCGAAGGCGCCCAGTCCGTCCCGCAGTGCTGCCACCTCGTCGATGTCCATCCCCACGGCGGCCATCACCTGCCGCGGCACGTCCACCGCCCTGGCACGCAGGGCGGCACCGGCATCCGTGAGCGTGATCTCGAGTCGGCGTTCGTCCTCGCTGCTGCGCTGGCGGGCCACCAGGCCGTCGGCTTCGAGCCGCTTGACGAGGGGCGACGCCGTCGCGGGCTCCAGCGCGAGGTCGGCGGCGAGGTCGTTGAGGGTTCGCGGAGCCCGCTCCCAGAGGGCGAGCATCACCAGGTACTGCGGATGGGTCAGCCCGAGCGGCTCGAGGATCGGCCGGTAGATCGCCACCACGTTCCGCGCCGCCGTGACCACGGCGAAGCAGAGCTGGTTCTCGAGGCGGAGCAGATCATCGGTGTCGGTCACGATCCCGACTATACATCTGCACGAATCATTAGTACACTAATCAACATGTCACGCGACTCCAGCCGGCCCCCTCTTCGCACCCGCATCCGCGAAGCGGGGGGCCTCTATGCCTGGGTGAATACCAACCTCGTGCGTCTTGCGGGCCCGGCCTCCGTCGGGCCCTACGAGAAGACGCCGCCGCCGAGCGCCGCGGAACGCGCCGAACGCGCCTGCCCGCTCTGCGGAGCACCGATGACGGAGCACGAGATCGACCGCTCCGGGCCGAAGACCCTGGTGCACTGCCCGTAAACCGCTCGGGTCAGTCGCCGTCCGCGGTGGCGGCCCCCACTGACTCTCGGGCCATGTCGATCCACATCATCAGCGCCGCATCATCGGTGATCGCGGACGCGGCGACGTCGATCCAGCCCGACCCCATGGTGCGCGACCCCATCACGGCCCGAGAAGCTCCCGGCTGGGTCACGGCGACGGCCCCGTTCTCCTCATCCACGCGGACGAGGAGCGTGCCGTCCTTCCGTGCTCCGACGAGGATGCGGCCCTCGTCGAGGAATGCCCTGGTTCCGAACATCCGCCTCTCCTCGATCGAGGGGTCAGCGCCGAGCAGCGCCCGGACTCGGTCCGCGAGTTCCTCTCCTGCCGCGTCCATCTGGTCTCCGTCTACGCGTGCCCGGCCCGCTCCATCGAGCGGAGCTCCTTCTTCATATCCTGCACCTCGTCACGCAGGCGCCCGGCGAGCTCGAACTTCAGCTCCGCGGCAGCGGCGAGCATCTGATCGGTGAGGTCCTGGATCGTGGCTTCGAGCTGCTGCGCTCCCTCGGCAGCGATGCCGGTGCGCCGCAGGTTCGGCGTGGGCGACTTGCCCTTGCCCGACGCACGGCCTCGCCCGGACATCAGCTCCGCCGTGTCCTGCCCCTCGCGCGCCAGCACCTCGGTGATGTCGGCGATGCGCTTGCGCAGCGGCTGCGGATCGATCCCGTGCTCCTTGTTGTACGCGATCTGCTTCTCGCGCCGACGGTCGGTCTCCTCGATGGCTTTGGCCATGGAGTCGGTCATGTTGTCCGCATACATGTGCACTTCGCCCGAGACGTTACGCGCTGCCCGGCCGATGGTCTGGATGAGTGACGTCCCGGAGCGGAGGAACCCTTCCTTGTCGGCGTCGAGGATCGCGACGAGCGACACCTCCGGGAGGTCGAGTCCCTCTCGCAGCAGGTTGATGCCCACCAGGACGTCGTACACACCGGCGCGCAGCTCGCTGAGCAGTTCGACGCGGCGCAGGGTGTCGACGTCGGAATGCAGGTAGCGCACCCGCACGCCGTGTTCCCCGAGGAAGTCGGTCAACTCCTCGGCCATCTTCTTCGTGAGGGTCGTGACGAGGACGCGCTCGTCCCGCTCCACGCGAAGCCTGATCTCCTCGAGCAGATCGTCGATCTGTCCCTTCGACGGCTTGACGATGATCTCCGGGTCGACCAGTCCCGTCGGGCGGATGATCTGCTCCACCACACCGTCGGCGATGCCCATCTCGTACTTGCCCGGGGTCGCCGACAGGTAGACGGTCTGCCCCACGCGGTTCTTGAACTCGTCCCAGCGCAGCGGGCGGTTGTCCATCGCGCTCGGCAGGCGGAAGCCGTGGTCGACGAGCGTGCGCTTGCGGGAGGCGTCACCCTCGTACATGGCACCGATCTGCGGCACCGTCACGTGCGACTCGTCGATGACGAGCAGGAAGTCGTCGGGGAAGAAGTCCAGGAGCGTGTGCGGCGGCTCCCCCGGCATGCGCCCGTCCATGTGGCGCGAGTAGTTCTCGATACCGGAGCAGAAGCCGAGCTGCTGCAGCATCTCGAGGTCGAACGTCGTCCGCATCCGGAGGCGCTGCGCCTCGAGGAGCTTGCCCTGCCGCTCGAACTCCTTGAGCCGCTCCTCCAGCTCGTGCTCGATCGTGCCGATCGAGCGCTGGATGACGTCGGTGCCCGCGACATAGTGCGAGGCGGGGAAGATCGGCACGGCGTCGAGCTTCTCGATGACCTCGCCCGTCAGCGGATGCAACGAGTACAGCGCCTCGATCTCGTCGCCGAAGAGCTCGATGCGGATGGCGTGCTCCTCGTACACCGGGATGATCTCGATGGTGTCGCCGCGGACCCGGAAGTTGCCGCGCGAGAAGTCGACGTCGTTGCGGTTGTACTGCATCGCGATGAACTGACGGATCAGGGCGTCGCGGTCGTACCGCTCCCCCACCTGGAGCGCGACCATGGCGCGCAGATACTCCTCCGGCGCGCCCAGGCCGTAGATGCAGGACACGGTCGACACCACGACCACATCGCGGCGGCTCAGCAGGGAGTTCGTCGTCGAGTGGCGAAGGCGCTCGACCTCCGCGTTGATCGAGGAGTCCTTCTCGATGAAGGTGTCCGTCTGCGGGACATAGGCCTCGGGCTGGTAGTAGTCGTAGTACGAGACGAAGTACTCGACGGCGTTGTTCGGCATGAGCTCACGGAACTCGTTGGCGAGCTGAGCGGCGAGGGTCTTGTTGTGCGCCAGCACGAGAGTGGGGCGCTGCACCTGCTCGACGAGCCAGGCCGTGGTCGCGGACTTGCCTGTTCCGGTGGCGCCGAGCAGCACGATGTCGGTCTCGCCCGCGTTGATGCGGGAAGCCAGATCGGCGATCGCCTGCGGCTGGTCACCGGCAGGGGTGTACTCGCTGATGACCTCGAAAGGGCGGACACTGCGGGTGGGCTGCATACATCAAGCGTATGCCGCCCCTCCGACATCGGGGCCGGCGGGGTCGGAAGCCTCCGGTGGGCGGCTGTCCTTCAGCGCGCGCGGAGCCGGTCCCAGAGCGCGTCCGTCTGAACCAGGGTGTGCTCGATCGACCCCGAGGTGTCGATCACGACGTCGGCGATCGCGAGCCGCCGTTCGTCGGAGACCTGGGCGGCGATCCGGTCGCGCGCGGCCTCGGGAGTCATTCCGCGCAGGCCGACGAGCCTCTCGAGACGGACGTCCTCCGGCGCATGCGCGACGACGATCTCATCCCAGGGGTCATCGACACGAGCCTCCACCAGGAGCGGAACGTCGTACACGACGACAGCCTCCGGGTCGGCGGCGAACGCCGCGTCGAAACGGCGCTGGGACTCTGCCCGCACCGCAGGGTGCACGATGGCGTTCAACTGAGCGAGCCGGTCCGGGTCGGCGAACACGGTCGACCCGAGGGCAGCCCGGTCGAGGGATCCGTCCTCGGCGATGACGGTGTCTCCGAACGTCCGCGCGATCGTGCGGAGCACCTCGGATCCCGGAGCTTGGACCTCGCGCACGATCTGATCCGCGTCGACGACGACCGCGCCGAGCTCGGTGAGCCGGTTCGCGATGGTGGACTTCCCCGACGCGATGCCTCCGGTGAGAGCGATGAGCGGCATCCGACCATCCTGCCACGCTCCGGGCCCGGGGCCGCACGACGCGGAAACGGAACAATCGGGAAAGCTTCGGCCCCTCTTGAGGAAGACTTGACAGTCCCCTGAGGTGTGCTGCGTAACGTCGAAACCATGACGAACACGGATGCCTCCACACGCCCTGACCGCACCGAGCGACGCTCCCGGCGACGCCCGATCATGGCGTTCGCGCTGGCCGTGCTCGCGACCGGCGGCATCGGCGCGGCGCTCACCAGCGCCGCGTGGACGGACAACACCTTCTTCAGCGCCCCCGCCGCGGGAGCCACCTTCAACCTCCAGGGTTCCGTCGACGGAACCACCTGGAAGGAGTCGGCGGCCAAGAACAGCATCGAGCTCGTCGTCCCCGCCGAGAAGCTGGCGAACCTGCTTCCCGGCGAGACCCGCACCATCAAGCTCTGGGTGAAGAACGTCAGTTCCGTCAACGCCGCGCTCACCTCCACCGTCGAGTACGCCCCCGGCACCACGGCGACCGACTTCACGGTCAAGCCGACCGCCACGATCACCGGACTCGCGGCGTCGCTGACCTCCTCGGGGTCCACCGCCGCCGATGAGTTCGAGCTCGTCGTCACCACTCCGGCGGACTGGGCGACCAGCAACCAGGGCAAGACCGGCACGATCCTCGTCACGGTCTCCGCGACCGCGACCAACTGACCACCCACCGCCGCAGCCGAGACGAAGGACGAATCGTGGTGCAGCTCCTCCGCCGGCTCGCCCTGCCCGTTCTCTGGACGCTGGCCGTCATGGGGGTGGGCTGCGGCGTCGTCTGGGGCGCCACGGCCATCGGAGTCCTCCAGCCGCTCGTCGTGATCTCGGGCTCGATGGAGCCCGAGATCATGACGGGCGATCTCCTCATCGCCACGAAGGTCCCCGCCGACTCTCTGGAGGTGGGTGACGTCGTCAGCCTGCCGAGCGCGCTGACCGACTCCCTGGTCACCCATCGCATCACCGCCATCGAAGCCGCCGATGGCGCGCGCACCATCACCATGAAGGGCGACGCCAACGAGTTCTCCGACGCTCTCGACTATCCGGTGAGCGGCGACGTGTGGAAGCCGGCGGTGCAGCTTCCCGGGTGGGGAACCGCGATCATGCGGATGACGACGCCCGCTGTCGCCCTCCCGTTGCTCCTCGGGCTCCTGGGGCTGCTCGGTCTCAGCATGATGAGCCCCGTGGAGCACCCGGCGCGGAAGCCCCTGACGACGTGACCCCGGCGCGACGACTGGTGGTCCCGCTGGCCGGCTTCGCCTTCGCGGTGGTGGTCGTCTTCGTGTCGCTCGCACAGGCGAGCGTTCCCACCACCAGCGCGGCGTGGACGGACCGCGCGGTCGTCAAGGGAACGGTGACGGCGGCATCCGCCTGGTTGTCCCCGTTCACGGGGAACACGTGCAAGGCGTACAGCAGCCCCACGGCCGCCCCCACCACCTGCGCGATCACGGCGATCCGCTACGAGGAGATCAGCGACACCTCCGGCCACTTCTACATCAGCACGAACGCCCCGGGCGGGTCGCACCACGTCGACGTCGACGTGGATCTGAAGAAGGCGACGGGCCTTCCCCGGACGTGGACCTCGTGGAACGCTGCGGGGGTGCTCCCGGGCAGTCACGTCACGCCGGACCCCGCGTGGACGTGCTCCTCGTTGCCCCGGCTCACCGGACGCAGCCTCGACTGGCACCTCACCGACCTTCAGGTTCCCGTGACGCTGCACCGCACCACGGCGGACACGATCTGCACCTGAGCCTCCTGGGCGGGGCGCAGCTCCCTCAGCGCGCGAGCAGCTGCCGTCGGGAGCTGATCACGCCGGTGTCGAAGCCGGCGAGGTGCAGTCCGCCGTGGAAGCGGGCGTGCTCGATCTTGATGCAGCGGTCCATGACGACCGAGAGGCCGGCCGCCTCGGCGAGCGCAGCGGCCTCCTCGTTCCAGGAGCCGAGCTGGAGCCACAGGGTCTTCGCCCCGCTGTCGATGGCCTCCTGCGCGACCCCCGGGAGGTCGTCGTGACGACGGAACACGTCCACGATGTCAGGCCGCACGGGCAGGGCGCTCAACGACGGGTAGACCGGCTGGCCGAGGATCTCGGTCTCCCTCGGGTTCACGAGATAGACGTCGTAGTCCGTGCTGGACAGCAGGTAGGTCGCCACGAAGTACGAGGCCCGTGACGGATTCCCGGAGGCACCGACGATCGCGATGGATCGTGCCCGGCGCAGCAGCCCGAACCGCTGCGGCTGCGAGGGTCCGGTCCACGTGCGGCCCGGTTCGACGGTGACGGGAAGCGCGCAGCTGGCCGCGTCCGTGGTCGCAGGAAGGGTGCAGGCGTCGCCGGCGGAGGTCGTGCTCATCGGTGGGCTCCCGTCGCGAGGGTGAGGGCCTGATCGAGGTCCCAGATGATGTCCTCCGCGTCCTCCAGGCCGACGGAGATGCGGATCAGGTCGGGGCGCACGCCGGCGGCGACGAGCTGTTCCTCGGTGAGCTGGCGATGCGTCGTGGAGGCCGGGTGGATGACCAGGGTGCGGGCATCGCCGATGTTGGCGAGATGGGACGCGAGCTGCAGGTTCTCGATGAACGCCTCCCCCGCAGCGCGGCCGTCCTCGGCAGCGACCCCGAACGCGAACACGGATCCCGGTCCCAGCGGCAGGTACCGGGCGGCACGCTCATGATGCGGATGGCCTTCGAGCCCTGCCCAGGTGACGTAGGACACGCGGGGGTCTGCCGCCAGCCACTCGGCGACGACCCGGGCGTTGGCGAGGTGAGCGTCGATGCGCTGGGGCAGCGTCTCCACGCCCTGCAGGAGCGTGAACGCCGACTGCGGGCTCAGCGCCGGGCCGATGTCGCGCAGCTGCTCGGAGCGCAGCTTGGTGAGGAACCCGTACTCCCCGAAGTTGCCCCACCAGGAGATGCCGCCGTAGGAGGCCACCGGTTCGGTCATCTGGGGGAACTTGCCGTTGCCCCAGTCGAAGGTGCCCTTCTCGATGACCACTCCGCCGAGGGTCGTCCCGTGACCGCCGAGGAACTTCGTGACCGAGTGGATGACGATGTCCGCCCCGTGCTCCAGCGGACGCGCGAGGTACGGGGTGGCCAGGGTGGCGTCCACGACGAGCGGCACGCCTGCCTCGTGGGCGACAGCGGCGAGACCCTCGATGTCGGCGATCTCGCCCGAGGGGTTTCCGATCATCTCGACGTAGACGACCTTGGTCTCGGGACGGACGGCCGCGGCGAAGTCCGCCGGGTCGGAGGAGCGGACGAAGGTCGTCTCCACGCCGAAGCGACGCAGTGTCACGTCGAGCTGCGTGACCGTGCCCCCGTAAAGCTGCGCGGCGGCGACGACGTGATCGCCCGCGCCCACGAGGGCGGCGAACGTGATGAACTCCGCGCTCATGCCGGAGGCGGTCGCGACCGCACCGATTCCGCCCTCCAGCGAAGCCAGGCGCTCCTCCAGGGCGGCGACCGTGGGGTTGCCGATACGCGAGTAGATGTTGCCGTACTTCTGCAGCGCGAAGAGGTTTCCGGCGTCGGCCGCATCGTCGAAGACGAACGACGTCGTCTGATAGATCGGCACCGCCCTCGCCCCGGTGGCGGCGTCCGGGGTGCCCCCGGCGTGAAGGGCGCGGGTGCGGAACCCGAAGCGATGGTCGTCGGTCATGATGTCCTCGATTCTGCGGCGAGAGCGCCGGCGATGTCGTCGACGGCCCAGGGGTTCTGCAGTGACGTCGTGTCGCCGAGCGCCTGCGGGGTCCGTCCCGCCCGCCGATCCTGTTCCGCGTCCCAGAGCTGCGCGAGGAGGCGGCGCATGATCTTCCCCGAGCGCGTCTTGGGCAGATCGGGCACGACGACGACGTGCTTCGGCTTCGCGACCGGACCGATCGAGCGGGCGACCTCAGCGCGCAGCGCGTGCGCGTCGATCTCCGCCCGGCCGGACGGGGTGACGAACGCCACGACCGCCTGCCCGGTGACCGGGTCCGCCACACCGGCGGACCCGGCTTCGCCGACCGTCTCGTGCGCCACGAGCGCCGACTCGATCTCGATCGTCGAGAGGCGATGACCGGAGACGTTCACGACGTCGTCGAGCCGCCCCAGGATCCAGATGAAGCCATCGGCGTCGCGGGTCGCTCCGTCTCCCGCAACGTAGTAGCCGCCGTGCGCCCCTACTCCGGCGTACGCGGACCAGTACGCGTCGCGGTAGCGCTCCGGGTTTCCCCAGACGGTCCGCGCCATCCCCGGCCACGGGCGCCGGACGACCAGGGTCCCGGATCGGCCCGGCGCCACCTCGTCACCGTTCTCGTCGACCACGGCGACGTCGATGCCCGGAAGCGGGACCGACGCGGAGCCGGGCTTCAGGGGCGTGATGCCGGGCAAGGGGGCGATCATCGCGGCACCGGTCTCCGACTGCCACCATGTGTCGATGACGGGGAGCTCATTCCGCCCGAAGTTCCGGCGGAACCACACCCAGGCCTCCGGGTTGATCGCCTCGCCCACTGTGCCGAGCAGCCGCAAGCTCGACAGGTCGTGTCCGCCCGGCAGTTCGTCGCCGAACCAGGTCATGAACGTCCGGATGAGCGTCGGCGCCGTGTAGTAGACCGTCACGCCGTAGCGCTCGATGATCTCCAGGTGCCGCTCGCGACGCGGAGTGTCCGGCGTGCCCTCGTAGATGACCTGGGTGAGCCCGTTCGACAGCGGTCCGTAGATCTCGTACGTGTGCGCGGTGACCCAGGCGAGGTCGGCCGTGCACCAGTGAACGTCATCCGGTTTGGCGTCGAAGTGCGCCCAGTGCGCCCAACTCGCGTGCGTCAGGTAGCCGCCGGAGGTGTGCACAAGCCCCTTCGGCTTCCCTGTCGTGCCGGAGGTGTAGATGATGAACAGCGGGTGCTCGGCGTCGAAAGCCTCAGCCTGATGCGCGGTGGGTGCTGTGTCGACGACGTCGTGCCACCACACGTCCCGACCGTCGGTCCACGGGACGGCCTGTCCGGTACGACGGAGCACGAGGACGTGTTCGAGGTCCGGCAGTCCCGCAGCGGCGGCATCGGCGGCGGACTTGACCTCGGTCGCCGTCCCCCGCCGGAACTGGCCGTCGCTGGTCACGAGCAGCTTCGCCCCGGTGTCCTCGAGCCGGAACCGCACGGCCTCCGCGGAGAACCCTCCGAAGACGAGCGAGTGGACGGCTCCGATCCGCGCGCACGCGAGCGTGATGACGACGGTCTCCACGAGCACGGGGAGGTAGATCACGACGCGATCGCCCGGTCGGATGCCGAGGTCTTCGAGCGCGTGCGCCGCCTGGGCCACACGACGCTGCAGGTCGGCGTAGGTCACCGAGATCCGGTCGCCCGGCTCCCCCTCGAAGTGGAGGGCGACCTTGTCTCCGCGTCCGGCGTCCACGTGCCGGTCGACGCAGTTCACCGCGACGTTCAGCTGCCCGCCGAGGAACCATCGCGCCGCGGGGACCGCACCGTCGACCGGCGGTTCCCACTCGTGCACGCGGCCCCACGGCTCGACCCAGTCCAGCCGGCGGGCCGCATCTTCCCAGAAGGCCACAGGATCAGCGGCCGCGCGAGCATAGGCTTCTGCGGTCACGTTGGCATCGGGGAACGCGGGCGACGGAGGATAGACCCGTTCCTCCAGCAGCCGAGCCTCGGTCATCGTCACGTCCATCGCCGCAACAGGTACTTCTCCAGCAGTGCGAGCACGCCGTTGGTGATCGTGCCGAGCAGCGCCAGCAGCACGATGGAGAGCAGGATACGGTCGACACGCCCGGTGCTCTGCGAGTCCGTCAACAGGAACCCGAGCCCCATGGACGAAGCGATGAGCTCGGCGGCCACGAGGAACAGCCATGCCTGCGCGAGCGCGAGACGCAGCCCCGCGACGACGGAGGGCACGACGGCCGGGAGCTGGACCGTGCGGAACAGCGACCAGCCGTGCAGGCTGAACGAGCGTCCCGCCTCGACGAGCTGCGGGTCCACGTGACGCAGTGCCGAGGCGACCGTCGTGTAGACCGGGAAGAACGCGCCGATCGCGATGAGGGTCACCTTGGACTCCTCGCCGATCTGCATCCACAGGATCAGCAGCGGCACCCAGGCGAGCGACGGGACGGCGCGAACGGCGGCGAGGGTGGGACTGAGCAGAACGTCACCCCACCGCGAGAGTCCGACGATGCCGGCCGCGGCGAGCCCGATGACCGAGCCGATCGCGAATCCGAGCAGCACCCGCTGGACGGAGATGGCGATGTGGGTCCAGAGCTGTCCGGTCTCGGCGAGTTCCACTCCGGCCTGGAAGACCGATCCGGGCGTCGGGAGTCGGTACGGCTCGATGAGCCCGGCCGTCGTGACCACCTGCCAGGCGATGAGGATCACGGCGGGGAGCAGGAAGCCCCCGAGGATCCGCACGACAGGCGGCAGGCCACGCCGTGCTCCCCCGGGCCTCCCGCGGGGAGCACCCTTCGCGAACTCGAGCGCGTCCCGCGATTCCGCCGGGACGACCACCCGCTCCTCGAAACCGGTCACTCGCTTGCGCCCGCCTTCGTCGCGAAGGTGTCGTTGATGATGCTGGAGAGCGCCTTGTCGACCGATGCCTGACCGCCCTGCACATCGCCGGACTCGACGAGCACCGGCGCGATCTTCTCGAGAACGGCGAGCTGGTCGTCACCGGGGACGCCGCTCACGTCGAGGTTCGACCGCTCCTGGATCACCGTTGTCGCGACCTCGAGGTCGATGCCCGCGACGTCGGCGAGCAGGGCGGCCGTCTCCTCCGGGTGCTCGAGCGCCCAGACGCGCGCCTCCTCGTAGGCGTCGACGACGGCCTGTGCGAGATCCGGGTGGTTGTCGATGAAGTCCTCGGTCGCGTTGAGGAAACCGTAGGTGTTGAAGTCGACGTTGCGGTAGATGAGCTTGTCGCCCGACTCCTGCTCCGCAGCGGCCATGATGGGGTCGAGACCCGCCCACGCGTCGACGGACCCGCCGTCGAGCGCGGCCCGCCCGTCCGCGTGCTGGAGGTTCTGCACCTCGACGTCCGCGAGCGACAGCCCGCCCTCCTCCAGCGCCTGCAGGAGGAAGAAGTACGGGTCGGTGCCCTTGGTGGCCGCGACGGACGCGCCCTTGAGGTCCTCCACCGACGTGATGTCGCTGTCGGGACCGACGACGATGGCCGACCACTCGGGCTGGGAGTAGATGTCGATGACCTGGATGGGGGAACCGTTGGCGCGAGCGAGCAGCGCGGCCGAGCCCGCCGTCGAACCCACGTCGACCGAGCCGGAACGCAGCAGCTCGTTGGCCTTGTTGGACCCGGCGGACTGCACCCATTCGACGGTCACGTCGTCGCCGAGGATGTCCTCGAGGATGCCCTGGTCGCGGATCACGAGGCTGAGCGGGTTGTAGGTCGCGAAGTCGATGGACAGCGTGTCGGCGGACCACTCGCCGCTCCCGGCGGGCGTGGACTCGGCGTCGGCCGTCGCGTTCTCGCCGGCGACGCAGCCGGTGGCGACGAGCATCATCGTCCCGGCGACGGCGATCGCAGGGATGATGCGGCGGGTGATGGTGCTCATCGGGTCTCCTTGAGGGTGTGGTGGTGCGTGTCGACGCCGAGCCCTTCGAGGAGCTCGGCGCGCAGGTCGGCGAGGCCGCGGTCGGCGCGGTCTCGGGGGCGGACGCCGGGGACGTCGACCGTCCGCGCGACGGACGACTCGTCGTCTCCCGCGCCGACGGTGCGCAGCAGCAGCACGCGGTCGGCGAGGTAGAGGGCCTCCTCCACGTCGTGGGTCACGAGCAGCACCGTGGTGGGCTCGGCGGCGTGGATCTTGAGCAGCAGGTCGTGCATGCGCAGACGGGTGAGGGCGTCGAGCGCGCCGAACGGCTCGTCCAGCAGCAGCACCCCGGGGTTGCGGGCGAGAGCGCGGGCGAGCGAGGCGCGCTGGGCCATGCCGCCGGAGACTTCACGAGGGCGCTGGTCGGCGGCGTGCTCCAGTCCGACGAGCTGCAGCAGCTCACGCACACGTGTCCGTCCGGCGACCCGGCCGGTGCCGCGCGGCAGTCCCAGTTCGACATTCTGGGCGAGCGTGCGCCATGGAAGCAGCCGCGGCTCCTGGAACGCGACAGCGGTGCGCTCGTCCACGTCGGCGACGCCCGAACCGTCGAGCCGGATCGTGCCCGTGGTGGGAGCGTCGAGGCCGCCGATGAGGCGCAGCAACGTGGACTTCCCACACCCCGACGGGCCGACGACGGCGACGATCTCCCCGGCGGCGATGTCGAGGTCGATGCCGCGGAGCACCTCTCGCCGGCCCTGCGCGAGCGGGAACGAGCGCGCGATGCCGTCGAGGCGGACGGGCTGCGCGGAACCCGACCCCTTCGGGGCCTCGGCAGTGCGCGACGCAGCGGGCAGGAGGGCGGTCATGTCCCCATCGTGTCGGAGGCTCTGGATTGTTACGAATGCGGCCGTAACGTTGCGTCACGCAGCGGTTTCCGGGGGTCCGGGCATGCGAAAAGGGCCGTCACACCCGCCGTGAAGCGGGGTGACGACCCTTCTCGGAGTGTTACTTAGGAGTTGCCGCCCGAGAGCTTCTCGCGCAGAGCCGCGAGAGCCTCGTCGTCGGCGAGCGTGCCGGCGCCGGCCGTCTCGCTCGAGAAGGACTGGCCGCCGAAGTCGTCGCTGGCCGCAGCCTCGGCCTCGGCCGCCTTCGCGACCTGAGCCTTGTGCGCCTCCCAGCGAGCCTGGGCCGCAGCGTACTCCTGCTCCCATGCCTCGCGCTGGGCGTCGAAGCCTTCCTTCCACTGACCGGTCTCGGCGTCGAAGCCCTCCGGGTACTTGTACTCGCCGTTCTCGTCGTACTCGGCGAGCATGCCGTACAGAGCCGGGTCGAACTCGGTGCCGTTGGGGTCGACCGACTCGTTGGCCTGCTTCAGCGACAGCGAGATGCGGCGACGCTCGAGGTCGATGTCGATGACCTTGACGAAGACCTCTTCGCCGACCGACACGACCTGCTCCGCCAGCTCGACGTGCTTGCTGGAGAGCTCGGAGATGTGGACGAGGCCCTCGATGCCGTCTGCGACGCGGACGAACGCACCGAACGGAACGAGCTTGGTGACCTTACCCGGCGTGACCTGACCGATCGCGTGGGTGCGGGCGAAGACCTGCCACGGGTCCTCCTGCGTCGCCTTCAGCGACAGGGAGACGCGCTCGCGGTCGAGGTCGACCTCGAGGATCTCGACGGTGACCTCCTGGCCCACCTCGACGACCTCGGAGGCGTGCTCGATGTGCTTCCAGGACAGCTCGGAGACGTGCACGAGGCCGTCCACGCCGCCTAGGTCGACGAACGCACCGAAGTTGACGATCGACGACACGACACCCTTGCGGACCTGACCCTTGTGCAGGTTGTTCAGGAACGTGGTGCGCGACTCCGACTGCGTCTGCTCGAGGAGCGCACGGCGGCTGAGGACGACGTTGTTGCGGTTCTTGTCGAGCTCGAGGATCTTCGCCTCGATCTCCTGGCCGAGGTACGGCGTGAGGTCGCGGACGCGGCGCAGCTCGATGAGCGAGGCCGGGAGGAAGCCACGGAGGCCGATGTCGACGATGAGTCCACCCTTGACGACCTCGATGACCGTACCGGTGACGACGCCGTCGTTCTCCTTGATCTTCTCGACGTCTCCCCAGGCGCGCTCGTACTGCGCACGCTTCTTGGAGAGGATCAGGCGGCCTTCCTTGTCCTCCTTCTGGAGGACGAGGGCCTCGACCTCGTCGCCGACCTTGACGACCTCGTTGGGGTCGACGTCGTGCTTGATCGAGAGCTCGCGCGAGGGGATGACACCCTCGGTCTTGTAGCCGACATCGAGCAGGACCTCATCGCGGTCGATCTTGACGATCGTGCCTTCGATGATGTCGCCGTCGTTGAAGAACTTCAGGGTCTTCTCGACCGCGGCCAGGAAGTCCTCAGCAGATCCGATGTCGTTGATGGCGACCTGCTTGGTGGCCGGGGCGGTCGTTGCGGTAGTCATGTAGTGGGTTGTCCTTGTGAATGGATACTCGGGCTGCGGAGCATGACCGCGCACGGTCGGGATGTGCTTCGCAGCAGGTGGATTGTGGTGTGTTCGTCACCTGGGCATGCGTGTACACGCCACGAGTGACAGTTCAGGCTACCAGAAGTTGCCGCCCTATGAAGGAGCCGATTCCTCGCAGCCGTTCTGTGGATAACGTCGGCAGCGAGCTCGGCATTCCGCATACGGTGGCCCGGTGATCTCGCCCACCGCTTTCCGCCTGCTCGCCACGCTGGCAGTCGGCGTCTCGATGCTCTCCGGGTGTACCCCCACTCCGGAGCCCACGCCGACTCCCTCCCCCGCGTTCTCGTCCGAAGAAGAGGCCTTCGCCGCCGCCGAGGCCACCTTCTCCGAATACACCGCCGCCACCAACAGGACCGACCTGCAAGAACCGGCCACTTTCGAAGACGTCTACATCTGGCTAACCGGTGATGCGGCGACCTCAGCCAGGGAGAACTACAGCCGGCTTCAGGCAGAAGGCATCACCCGCTCAGGCGACTCCGCTTTCGACCGAATGACACTGCAGGAGTACAAAGCTGGCCAGGTGATGGCTCATCTATGCCTGGACGTCTCCAAGGTGGCCTTGGTCCGACCTGACGGCACATCAGCCGTCCCAGCTGACCGGCCACCGCGCCAGCCCGTGAACGTCGTTTTCGTCGCCGCTGCGACAGACACAGGGCTAGCAATCTCTTCGGTAGTCGGATCGGAGACGTTCCAATGCGACTGATGAGCGCTGCAGTCATCTCAGCTCTTCTGATAGTGATACCGATGTTTCGCGGACTCTCCAACGACCCGCCCCCGCAGGCCGGCTTTGACAGTACTTGGACGGCATCCCGCAATGGCGCTCTTGCTATCCGGGCTCAGCAGGAACAGCCCGGCCCCTCCAGTTCAGTCCCGACGGACCGTCAGACCTTGCCCGCACCGGAGCAGGAGCACGAGGCGTGCCGGACCGACACGGTGCTGAGCCGGTCGTGCGGGATGTACGCGGTGCGGGTGACGGAGGAGTCCGGGAGGCCGCTCACGATCGAGGATGTCGCGCAGTTCGCACCCGCCCCCGTGACCACGACGGCCGAGCCGGGCAACGTGGGCGTCGTGGGGATGCCGACCAACTTCGTGGCGACCGTCGCCGCACACACGGCGACCGGCACACTCCTCGACCGGCCCGTGACGGTGCGTTTCACGCCCGTTCGCGTCGTCTTCGACCACGGCGACGGCACGACGGCGGTGACGCCCGACGGCGGTCGCACCTGGTCGACGCTCGGGCAGGCGCCGTTCACGCCGACCGAGACGAGCCATACCTATACGCGACGGGGCACCTATTCGACGAGGACGACGGTCGCGTACACGGCGCAGGTCGACGTCGGCGGCGGCTGGTTCGCGGTTCCCGGTGAGCTGTCGATAGAGGGAGCGTCCCAGGACATCCGCATCTACGAGGCGACCACCGCGCTCGTGGCGCGGACGTGCGAGGAACGACCCGCGGCGGTCGGCTGCTGAGCGCCCGATGGGACACGCTCTACCCTGAATCCATGACCCGCGCCGAACGCCTCATGCTGCTCGACACCGCCAGCCTCTACTTCCGCGCGTTCTACGGGGTGCCCGACAAGGTCACAGCCCCGGACGGGTCCCCGATCAACGCCGCACGCGGCCTGCTGGACATGATCGCCAAGCTGGTGACGACCTACCAGCCGACCCACGTCGTGGCGTGCTGGGATGACGACTGGCGTCCGCAGTGGAGGGTCGACCTCATCCCCAGCTACAAGACGCACCGCGTGGTCGAGGTCGTCACCGGTGCGCCGGACGTCGAGGAGGTCCCCGACCCGCTGGAGGCGCAGATCCCCTTGATCCGGGAGACGCTCGCCGCCATCGGCATCCCCATCGTCGGCGTCGCCGAGCATGAGGCGGACGATGTGATCGGCACCCTCGCGACGAACGCGACGATGCCGGTCGACATCGTGACCGGCGATCGCGACCTCTTCCAGCTCGTCGACGATGCCCGGGACGTCCGGGTGATCTACACGGCCCGCGGCATGAGCAATCTCGAACTCGTCACGGACGCGACGGTCGTCACGAAGTACGGTGTCCTGCCGACGCAGTACGCGGACTTCGCGACGATGCGCGGGGACGCGTCGGATGGGCTCCCCGGTGTCGCCGGCATCGGCGAGAAGACGGCCGCCACGCTCCTGCAGAAGCACGGCGATCTGCTCGGTATCCGCGAGGCCGCGGACGCGGGTGAGGGCATGAGCGCGGGCATCCGCGCGAAGATCCTCGACGCGCAGGCCTACCTGGACGTCGCTCCGACCGTCGTCGCCGTCGCCACGTCGCTCCCGATCACCGCCCCGGGTGTCGCCCTGCATGCCCTCACGCCGGACGAGGCCGAGGCGGCCACGGCCCTCGCCGAGCGCTGGAATCTCGGCAGCTCCATGACCCGCGCCGTCACCGCGGTCACCGAGGCGGCGAAGGCGATCGCGGACGCCTGACGAGGGCGTCCCTCACTCCACCCAGGCGAGCAGACGCGACAGGCCCCACGTGGTGACGATGCGTGACGCCGGCACCCCGGCACGCTCCGCCCGCTCGGCTCCGTGGTCCAGGAGCGACAACTGGCCGGGGGCGTGTGCGTCGGAATCGATGGAGAACAGGCAACCGGCGTCGAGCGCGATCGCGATGAGCTCGTCCGGCGGATCCTGACGCTCGGGACGGGAGTTGATCTCCACGGCGACCCCGTTCTCCGCACAGGCCGCGAAGACGGCGGCGGCGTCGAAGGCCGAAGGCGGGCGCGTGCCACGGTCCCCCTGCACGAGACGACCCGTGCAATGCCCGAGGACGTTCACCCGCGGATGCGACACCGCGGCGATCATCCGCTTCGTCATCGCCCGGCCGTCCATGCGCAGCTTCGAGTGCACGGAGGCGACGACCACATCCAGCTCAGCGAGCACGGCGTCGTCCTGATCGAGGGCGCCGTCTTCGAGGATGTCCACCTCGATGCCGGCGAGCAACGTGAATCCGTCCCCCGACTGCGCCCGCACCTGCGGGATCTGCTCACGCAGCCGTTCCACCGAGAGACCTCGGGCCACGCGGAGGCGCGGCGAATGATCCGTGATGGCCTGGTACTCGTGCCCCTGCGCGCGGGCTGCGGCGGCCATCACCTCGATGGAGGTCGTCCCGTCTGACCACTCGGTGTGAGCGTGCAGGTCCCCGCGCAGCTTTCCACGGAGCGCAGACACCCGCTCAGGCTCGACGTCCCCGCGCAGTTCGATCAGATACTCCGGCACGTCGCCGGCCTGAGCCTGCCGGATGACGGCGAAGGTCGACTCGCCGATGCCCTTGGCCGCCCGAAGACGCGTCGGGTCATCCTGCACATCGGCAGGGAGGTCCTGGAATGTCGCGGCTGCCTGACGGAAGGCCTTGGCCCGGTAGCGCGACGCCCGCTCCCGCTCCAGCAGCGAGGCGATCTCGAGCAGCGCGTCGACCGGATCCATGGTCACTCCTGAGGGGCCGCCAGCTCGCGGCTCACGCCGATCCACTGGTCGAGCTTGGCCAGTGCGCTCCCGTCGTCCACGGCGGCGGATGCACGGGCGAGCCCGTCGCGGAGGCGCTCGAGGATCGGCCGCTGCACCTGGGTCGCGTCCTGGGAGAGCTCGAAGGCGACGATCCCGGCGGCGGCGTTCAGGAGCACGATGTCCCGGACGGGCCCCTGCTCCCCCGCGAGCGTCCGCCGGAGCACGTCCGCGTTGTGGGCGGGAGACCCGCCGATGAGGTCGGACAGGTCGGCGAGGGGGATGCCCAGGTCGCGCGGGTCGAGATCGTGTTCATGGATGTCCCCGCGGGTGACCTCCCAGATCCTGCTGTGCCCTGTGGTCGTCAGCTCGTCCAGGCCGTCGTCGCCGCGGAACACCAGCGCCGTGGCCCCCCGCGTGCGGAAGACGCCGGTGATCAGCGGCACCCGCTCCATCTGTGCCACGCCGACCGCGTTCGCCTCCGCGCGCGCCGGGTTGCACAGCGGACCGAGCATGTTGAACACGGTCGGCACGCCGAGCTGCGACCGGACGGCACCCGCGTGCTTGAACCCGGGATGGAAGGCCCCGGCCCAGGCGAAGGTGATGCCTGTCCGGTCGAGGATCGAGGCGACGGCCGCCGGGTCGAGCGAGAGCTCGAGGCCGAGCGCACCGAGGACGTCGGAGGAGCCGGACGCGGAACTCGCCGCCCGATTCCCGTGCTTGACCACCGGGATGCCTGTCGCGCCGATGATCACGGCCGCCGTCGTCGAGACGTTCACCGTACCCACGCGGTCCCCACCCGTGCCGACGATGTCCAGCACATTCGGGGAGACCGGAAGCGGCACGGCCGCTTCGAGGATGGCGTCACGGAAGCCGACGATCTCATCGATCGTCTCGCCCTTCGCGCGCAGCGCCACGAGGAACCCCGCGAGCTGCGCCTCGGAGACCCCACCCTGCATGATCTGCCGCATGGCCCAGGTGGACTCCCAGACGCTGAGGTCGCGACGCTCCAGGAGAGAGGTGAGCACGTCGGACCAGGTCAGGGAATCAGCCATGTGTGCGATCCTATCGGCGCGGAGAAAACGTGCAGTGCGATCCGAGCGGGCGCGCAGACACCGAACGTGCGGCGTTTCCCGCGTATTCACCGGGTATTCGCAGTGTTTTCTTAGGGTCCCCTAAGTCGCCGACGGGCGAATCGAGGGCCGGGGGTGCAAGAATCACGCTCGCGGATCGGCCATAATGGAGGGGTGACGACCTCAGCGACGTATGCCCCGGCGGCGAGAACCATCAAGCGGCCCAACCCGGTAGCTGTCGGCACCATTGTGTGGCTCGGCAGCGAGGTGATGTTCTTCGCGGGACTCTTCGCGATCTACTTCACCCTCCGCAGCACCTCACCCGAGCTGTGGGCCGACCGTACCGAGCTCCTGAACGTCCCCTTCGCGGCAGTGAACACGGCGATCCTCGTGCTCTCCTCGTTCACCTGCCAGATGGGCGTGTTCGCGGCGGAGGACCTGCAGCCGTACAAGATCGGCAAGGGACAGAAGAACGGCGCCGGCCGCCGTCGCCTGTTCGGCTGGGGCATGGTCGAGTGGTTCTTCCTCACCTTCGCCCTGGGCGCGATCTTCGTCTCCGGCCAGGTCTGGGAGTACGCACAGCTGGTCGCGGAGGGCATGCCCATCCAGGCTGACGCCTACGCCTCGGCCTTCTACCTGACCACCGGCTTCCACGCCCTCCACGTCACCGGCGGACTCGTCGCGTTCCTCCTGGTGATCGGCCGCGCGTACGCCGTCAAGAACTTCCGGCACAAGGAGGCGACCTCCTCGATCGTGGTGTCCTACTACTGGCACTTCGTCGACGTCGTCTGGATCGTGCTGTTCTTCGTTATCTACTTCCTGAAATAAGAGCGGAGCTGATCCCCGAGATGGCACGAGAGAAGAAGCGCCGTTCGAGCGGTCGTCGCAGCCCACTGGCGGCGGCCGCGCTCATCGGAGCAGGCCTCATGATCACCGGCGCTGTGTACGCGGGTGCGACCGCGGCATTCGCCGCCAACGACGCGCCCACGGCATCGACGCAGCTGACGGTCGAGGACGGCGAGAAGCTGTTCACGGCCAACTGCGCCACCTGCCACGGCCTCGACCTGGAGGGCACCCCCAACGGCCCGAGCCTCTACGGCGTCGGCGAGCTCGCGGTCGAGTTCCAGGTGTCGACCGGCCGCATGCCGCTGCAGATGCAGGGACCGCAGGCCCCCCAGAAGGAGCCGCAGTTCACCGAGGAGCAGATCCTCGCGATGGCGGCCTACGTGCAGTCCGAGGCCCCCGGACCGGAGTTCCCCTCCGAGAAGATCCTCGACGGCGAGGGCGACGTGGCGCACGGCGCCGAGCTCTTCCGCGTCAACTGCGCGATGTGCCACAACGTGGCCGCCGCCGGTGGCGCACTGACCGAGGGCAAGTACGCTCCGGCGATCACCGAGACCAGCGCGCTGCACATCTACGCCGCCATGGTCACCGGCCCGCAGAACATGCCGGTCTTCGGCGACATGAACCTGTCCGACGAGGACAAGCGCGACATCATCTCGGCTCTGCTCTTCCAGCAGCAGTCCGTCCAGATCGGCGGCTTCTCCCTCGGCTCGCTCGGACCGGTCTCCGAGGGCCTGTTCGTGTGGATCTTCGGTATCGGCGCTCTGGTCGCCATCACCGTGTGGATCACGGCGAAGTCCAACTGACGCTTATTCATCGAAGAGGAACGTACGAGGAGCACCATGGCACACGACGACGACTCGCAGGCTCTTGACAGGGCCTACCAGCCCTCTCCGGGGCTGGGTGTCGCAGTCAGCGATCCCGTGCAGAACCCGGGTCTTCCGCCGCACCGTGAGCGGATGACCGACAAGGACCCGCGCGCCGAGAAGACCGCGGTCCGCACCGTCTACACGCTGTTCTACCTGTCCCTCGCCGGGAGCATCTGGGCGGTCGCCGCCTACATGCTGTTCCCGATCGAGAGCGGCGCGCTCATCGACATCCGTCAGAACAACCTCTTCATCGGCCTCGGCATCGCCCTCGCGCTGCTGGCCCTCGGAATCGGTGCCATCCACTGGTCCAAGGCGCTGATGTCCGACAAGGAGTTCATCGAGCACCGCCACCCCACCCGGGGCAAGGACTCCACGCGTGAGGCCGCCATCAAGGCGTTCTCCGACGCGAACGAGGAGTCCGGGTTCGGACGCCGCACGATGATCCGCAACTCGCTGTTCGCCGCGATCGTGGCGTCGATCATCCCCGGCGTGACGCTGTTCCGCGGCCTCGCTCCGCACTCGACGCCGGACGACCCCACCGCGGGCGACCCGGTCGCGCTGCTGAAGCACACGATGTGGGACGAGGGCATGCGCCTGGTGCGCGACCCGGACGGCACCCCCATCCGCGCAGCGGACGTGACGCTCGGCTCCGCCTTCCACGTCATCCCCGAGGACCTCGCGGAGCTCGGGCACGACGAGGGCTACCTCGAGGAGAAGGCCAAGGCCATCGTGCTGATGATGCGCCTCCGCCCCGAGCAGCTCATCGAGGCCGAGGACCGCAAGGACTGGTCCTACGACGGCATCGTCGCCTACTCCAAGGTCTGCACGCACGTCGGCTGCCCCGTCGCGCTGTACGAGCAGCAGACCCACCACCTGCTGTGCCCGTGCCACCAGTCGCAGTTCGACGTCACGGACCACGCGAAGGTCATCTTCGGCCCGGCCGCCCGGCCGCTGCCCCAGCTGCCCATCACCGTGGACGACGAGGGCTACCTCATCGCACGCAGCGACTTCACCGAACCCGTCGGCCCGAGCTTCTGGGAGCGCCATTGAGCACCGCAACGCTGTCCAAGGACGAGAAGGACACCAAGGCGCCTCTCGGCGGCCGTTTCGTCGGCGCCGCGTCGAATTACATCGATGAGCGCACCAGCCTCTCGGGCTTCGTCAAGGAGCTCGGTCGCAAGATCTTCCCCGACCACTGGTCGTTCATGCTCGGTGAGATCGCGCTCTGGAGCTTCGTCGTCGTGTTCCTGTCCGGAACCTTCCTGACGTTCTTCTTCCAGGCCTCCATGGTGGAGACCCACTACACCGGCGCGTACGCCCCCATGCGCGGCATCGCGATGTCGTCGGCCCTCGAGTCGACGCTGCACATCTCGTTCGACCTCCGCGGCGGTCTGCTGGTCCGCCAGATCCACCACTGGGCCGCGCTGGTGTTCATCGCCGGCATCGGTGTGCACATGCTCCGCGTGTTCTTCACGGGTGCGTTCCGCAAGCCGCGCGAGCTCAACTGGGTGATCGGCTTCGTGCTGTTCATCCTCGCGATGGCGGAGGGCTTCACCGGCTACTCGCTCCCCGACGACCTGCTCTCGGGTAACGGCCTCCGGATCATCGACGGCATGATCAAGGGTCTCCCGCTGATCGGCACCTGGACCTCGTTCCTCCTCTTCGGCGGCGAGTTCCCCGGTACCGACATCGTCGGACGCCTGTACACGCTGCACATCCTGCTGCTGCCGATGCTGGTCATCGCCTTCATCGCCGTGCACCTGATGCTCATGATCATCAACAAGCACACGCAGTTCGCCGGCCCCGGCCGGACGAACGACAACGTCGTGGGCTACCCGATGATGCCGGTCTACATGTCCAAGATGGGCGGCTACCTGTTCATCGTCTTCGGCACCATCGTGCTGATCGCGACGTTCTTCCAGATCAACCCGATCTGGAACTACGGACCGTACGACCCCTCCCCCGTCTCGGCGGGTACGCAGCCCGACTGGTACATCGGCTTCGCAGACGGCGCGCTCCGTCTGGCGCCGTCGAACTGGGACATCGTGTTCCTCGACCACACCTGGTCGTTCGGCATCCTGGCCCCGGTCGCCGTGCTCGGCCTGTTCATCGTCATCGTCGCGATCTACCCCTTCATCGAGGCGTGGGTCACCGGTGACAAGCGTGAGCACCACATCGCCCAGCGCCCGCGCAACGCGGCCACCCGCACCGCGATCGGCGTCGCCGGCGTCATCTTCTACGCGGTCCTGTGGGCGGCGGCCTCTTCCGACCTCATCGCGACGCACTTCATGCTCACCATGGAGGGCGTGATCCACACGCTGCAGGCGCTGCTGTTCCTCGGCCCGATCATCGGCTACTTCGTCACGAAGCGCATCTGCATCGCGCTCCAGAAGAAGGACCGCGAGATCGTCCTGCACGGCTTCGAGTCGGGCCGCATCGTGCGTCTCCCCGGCGGCGAGTTCATCGAGGTGCACCAGCCGGTCGACAAGTACGACCGCTGGAAGCTCATCGACATCGACGGTTACGAGCCGCTCGTCGTCCGTCCGAACGCGAAGGGCCGCATCCCGTGGACGGAGAACCTCCGCTCGGCGATGTCGCGTTGGTTCTTCGAGGATCGCCTCGCCCCGCTCACGCAGGCCGAGATCGACGCCGCGGACGCTCACCAGCACCACGTCACCGAGGGCAATGAGGCGGCCGAGGTCGCCGAGATCCAGGGCGCTCACGAGCGTGCCGGCTTCCCGGACGCCCCGCTCACGGTCGACGAGACGCACGTCGACGAGACTCCGAACACGCCCAGCACGGTGATCTCCACCGAGCCGGTCAAGAAGCCTCGGAAGAAGAAGTCGGAGGACGACGAGTAATCGTCACCGCCCTCGTGAAGGCCCCGTCCGCTCGGACGGGGCCTTCGTCGTTCTCCCCCGATGAGAGGATCGAACCATGTCATCCGTCGTCCGTCTGCTCCGCGCACCTCAGTTCGCCGATGCCCTTGACGCCTATGCAGCGACCGTACCCGCGGACGCCCGTCTCGTCCTCCTCGCCGGAGCCTGCCCCCTCGAGGACGACGGCACGGCCACGGCTCCGGGCGACGACGCAGCGCGGGCCGCGCGGTGCGTGGAGACCGTGGAGCAGGCTCTCCAGGCCGCCGGCGCCACCCTGATGGATGTCATCAGCACGCGGGTCCTGGTGGCCTCCTCCGCGCAGCGCGAGCTCGTCACCGCCCGATGAGGCCACTCATCCGGTTCGCGACCGCCGCCGACCACGTCGTTCTCGAAGAACTCGAGCGCGCCGCCGACCTCATCCTGATCGAGCGTTTCGGGGCGCGGTCGTGGCCACCCCCCACCTCGAACGAGGAACGCCAGGATGCCCCGGGGTTCGTCCTTGTGGCGGCTCTCCCCTCCCCCGCCGACGAGCATGCCGGCGATCCCGCGACGCCCGTCGGCTTCGCGCACGTCCTCGAGGTGGACGGGGAGGCGCACCTGGAGCAGCTCTCCGTGCGCCCGGAGCACGCCCGCCGCGGCGTCGGACGCGCGCTGGTGGTGGCCGCTCAGGAGGAGGCGCGACGTCGAGGCCATCGGCGCCTCACCTTGCGCACCTACGCGGACGTGCCGTGGAACGCCCCCTTCTACGCCCGGTGCGGCTTCGAGGAGTCCGCGCCGGACACCGACTTCCTGCGCGCGCTCGTCGGCGTCGAAGAACGGCTGAACCTCTCCGTCCACGGCCGACGGATCCAGATGACCGCACCGCTATGAGGAGGATCGGCAGGATTCGTGCGATGCGCGACGGGAACACTCATCCGTGCGACGCCCACGTTCCGTAATCTGAACTCATGATCGACCGTGCCGACTACTTCGCTGCCCGCCTCGCCTATGAGACCGACCCGAGCGACGTCCATGCTGATCGCGCCGCTGGCCGCCCCCTCGTCGTGGTCGACGTGCGCTCGACCGAAGCATGGGCTCAAGGACGCGTCGCCGGAGCCGTCCACATGTACCACAGCGAGATCGCGGACAGGGCGCCGCGAGAGATCCCCCGCGACGCCGACGTGGTCGTGTACTGCTGGAGCCCGGGGTGCAACGGTGGTGTGCGCGGTGCGCTCGAGTTCGCGCGCCTCGGCTATCGCGTGCGCGAGATGATCGGCGGCTTCGAGTACTGGGTCCGCGAGGGGTACCCCGTCGAAGACGCCGACGGCGTGCACCATCGCCCGATCGACCCGCTCACCGGCATCCCCCGGATCCGTACCCGGGCTTGACCACGGCACCCAAACGAGGAAGGCCCCCGGAGTGATCCGGGGGCCTTCCTTCGTGTGCGGGGACTCAGCGGGCGAAGTTGCCGCGGTAGTACTCGTAGACCCAGCCGACGATGGCGACCACGAAGATGGCCAGACCGATCGGGAGGAGGAAGTGCCCGACCGCGAGGCCCACGACGAACACGCCGGCCGATGCCGCGAGGACCAGCGGCCACCAGGACCACGGGCTGAACTCGCCGAGCTCGGGGTCGCCGTCGTCGATGTCCGACGTGACGATGTCCTCAGGCAGCTCGCCGTTCTGCGCCTTGTGCGTCCGGTCCAGGTAGAACGCGACCATGGCGCCCATGAAGGCCGAGAAGAACAGGGCGACCGTGCCGACCCACTCGATCTGGTTCACGAGCGGAAGGCCGGGGTGAGCCAGGATGTTCCAGCCGGTGTAGACGACGCCGACGAGGGCGAAGAACGCGGTCAGGACCCACCAGATGATGACGTTGTCGCGCATGACTCAGTGGCCCTCTCGCTCGCCGGGTGCGGTGGTCGCGAACTCCGCGGCCTCCGGGTGGTTCAGGTCGAAGGCCGGACGCTCGCTGCGGATGCGCGGGATCGACGTGAAGTTGTGCCGCGGCGGCGGGCACGAGGTGGCCCACTCGAGCGAGGCGCCGTAACCCCACGGGTCGTTCACCGTGACCTTGGGCGCCTTGCGTGCCGTGATCCAGACGTTCAGGAAGAACGGCAGCATCGAGGCACCCAGGATGATCGCGCCGATCGTGGAGACCTGGTTCTGCCAGGTCCAACCGTCCGCCGCGGAGTAATCCGCGTAGCGCCGGACCATGCCGTCGACACCGAGCCAGTGCTGGATGAGGAAGGTCATGTGGAAGCCCACGAACAGCATCCAGAAGTGCACGTAGCCGAGGCGCTCGTTGAGCATGCGGCCCGTCCACTTCGGCCACCAGAAGTAGAAGCCGGCGAACATGGCGAACACCACCGTGCCGAACACCACGTAGTGGAAGTGCGCCACGACGAAGTACGAGTCGCTGAGGTGGAAGTCGAGCGGCGGGGCCGCGAGGATCACACCGGTGAGACCACCGAAGACGAACGAGACGAGGAAGCCCAGTGCGAACACCATCGGCGTCTCGAAAGTCACCGAACCTCGCCAGAGCGTGCCGATCCAGTTGAAGATCTTCACACCCGTCGGCACCGCGATGAGCATCGTCATCAGGGCGAAGAACGGCAGGAGCACCGAGCCGGTGACGTACATGTGGTGCGCCCACACGGCCACGGACAGCGCGGCGATGGCGATCGTCGCGTAGACGAGGGTCTTGTATCCGAAGATCGGCTTGCGGCTGAACACCGGGAAGATCTCCGAGACGATGCCGAAGAACGGCAGCGCGATGATGTAGACCTCGGGGTGGCCGAAGAACCAGAACAGGTGCTGCCAGAGCAGGACTCCGCCGTTCTGCGGATCGTAGATGTGGGCACCGAGCACACGGTCGGCGGCGGCGGCGAAGATCGCCGCGGCCAGGACCGGGAAGGCCATCAGGATCAGCAGGCTGGTGATGAGCGTGTTCCAGCTGAAGATCGGCATGCGCCACATCGTCATGCCGGGCGCGCGCATCGTGATGATCGTCGTGATGAAGTTCACTGCACCGAGGATCGTGCCGAAGCCCGAGATGCCGAGACCGAGCATCCACAGGTTTCCGCCCGCTCCTGGCGAGAACGACGCGTTGGCCAACGGCTGATAGGCGAACCACCCGAACGAGGCCGCACCCTGCGGGGTGAGGAAGCCGGCGACCGCGATGGTCGAGCCGAACAGGAACAGCCAGAACGCGAAGGCGTTCAGACGCGGGAAGGCGACGTCCGGAGCACCGATCTGCAGCGGCAGGATCGCGTTGGCGAAGCCGGCGAACAGCGGCGTCGCGAACATCAGCAGCATGATCGTGCCGTGCATCGTGAACAGCTGGTTGTACTGCTCCTTCGTCGGGACGATCTGCATCCCCGGAGCGAACAGCTCAGCACGGATGACAAGCGCCATCACGCCACCGAGGAGGAAGAACATCACCGAGGCGATGAGGTACATGTACCCGATCGTCTTGTGGTCGGTGGAGGTGATCCACTTGACGACGATGTTGCCCTTCTGCTCCACACGCGAGGAGCTCATCAGAGCGGCCTGACGCGCGGGCAGGGTGGTGGGACGGGAGCGGGGTGCCTCGTCGGTGCGAGGAGCTTCAGTGGTCGACATGGCTTACTCCTCTCCTTCCTCGGTTTCGGTCTTCCCGGAGGTGCCGGGGAGGTTCGAGAGACGGTCGTACGCGTCGGTGATGTCCCCGGTGTTGCCCTCTTCCTCGAGGGACTCGAGGTAGGCGTCGTACTCGTCCTGCGAGACGACCTTCACGTTGAAGAGCATCATCGAGTGGTACTCGCCGCAGAGCTCGGCGCACTTGCCGGCGTACTCGCCCTCGCGGGTGGGGATGAAGGACCAGGAGTTGTCCTTCCCGATGAACATGTCCTTCTTGTAGAGGAAGTCGATGATCCAGAAGGAGTGGATGACATCGCGCGACTGGAGGTTGATCGTGACCTTCTGGTCGACCGGGAGCACCAGCGTCGGCAGCTCGGACTGGTCGATGTTGCCTGCCGCGTCCGGCTGGGCCTGGATGCCCATCGTCCAGACGGTGTCCTCTTCGGTCTCACCGTTGTACTGGAAGTCCCATGCCCACTGCTTGGCGATCGCGGTGATCTCGACGTCGGGGTCATCCCACTTCGTCTCGATCTCGGTCTGATCGCGAGCCGTGAAGAAGAACATGCCGAGCACGAGGATGAGCGGCACGATCGTGTAGAAGATCTCGATCGGCATGTTGTAGCGCATCTGCACCGGGAGGCCGGTCTGGCCCTTGCGCCGGCGGTACGCGATCGCAGCCCAGGCCATGAGGCTCCAGGTGACGACGCCGACCGCGAGGAGAACGATCCAGGAGTTCACCCAGAGGGACGAGACGCGCTCCGTCTGGTTGGTTGCTGCCGGACCACCGTCCACGAAGCCCGGAAGAAAGCCGTTCAGCTCGGTGGGAGTACATCCCGCCAGAGCCACAGCTGCCACAACTCCCACAGGGAGTGCGGCCCAACGAAGGCGGCGTTTCGAGGGCACGATGCACCTTTCAGATCGCGGACAAGGCATGTTCAAGTCTAGAGCAACCTCACACCTGATTCATGCCAACCATGCAGGTTGAGAAGCGGAACGGCCGCCGTCACGCGAGGTGACGACGGCCGTTCGCGGGAAGAACGTGTCAGTGGAAGCTGTCGCCGCAGGCGCAGCTGCCCGCCGCGTTCGGGTTGTCGATCGTGAAGCCCTGCTCCGAGATGGTGTCTTTGAAGTCGATCGAGGCGCCGTCGAGGTAGGGAACGCTCATGTTGTCGACGATGACCTCGACGCCGTCGAAGTCGACCGTCTCGTCCCCCTCGAGGAAACGCTCGTCGAAGTAGAGCTGGTAGATCAGGCCCGAGCAGCCGCCGGGCTGCACGGCGACGCGCAGACGCAGGTCGTCGCGGCCCTCCTGCTCCAGGAGGTTCTTCACCTTCGTGGCGGCGGCGTCCGTCAGCTTGACGCCGTGTGCGCTGGTGGTCTCTGCGGACAGGATGGTGTCGCTCATGTCGCTCCTCATGACGGGCCGGGTACGGGCTCTTCGACGATTCTACCGCCGGTGGGGACGGAAGGCTCAGATCTCACGCGCGTTCATACGGGCGAGCAGCAGCGCCTCGGTCGCCACGGCGTGCCGGAAGGTGTCCAGATGCAGCGACTCGTTGGGGCTGTGCGCGCGGGAGTGCGGATCCTCCACGCCGGTGACGAGGATCTGCGCCTCGGGGAACTCCCGCACGAGATCCGCGATGAACGGGATCGACCCGCCGACACCGAGATCCACCGGGGGCACACCGTACCCGTCCCGCATGGCATCCCTGGTGAGCGCGACGGCCCACCCGCTCGTGTCCACGAGGAAAGGGTTGCCGAGGTCCACGTCGGAGAAGGTCAGCTCGGCACCGAAGGGCGCGTGTGCGCGGAGGTGACGCTCGAGAGCCTCGTACGCGTCCTGGCCGGACTGTCCGGGGGCCACACGCGCGCTGATGACCACGGTCACCTCAGGGAGCAGGGTGTTCGAAGCCGCGGCGACGCTCGTCGCATCGATGCCGATGACCGTGACGGAGGGCTTGTTCCAGATGCGGCTGAGGATCGTGCCGTCACCGATGGGCGTGGTCCCCGGCAGGAGCCCGGCCTCGTCGCGCAGCGTCTCCTCGGTGTACTCGGGGGTCTCGGCGTCCCGCGCCGTCATCCCCTCGACGGCGACGGAGCCGTCCTCGTGCCACAGTGTGGCGAGGAGCCGCACGGTCGCCATCATGGCATCGGGCACCGCTCCGCCGAACATCCCGGAGTGCGAGGCGTGGTCGAGCGTGCGCACCTTCATGGTGAAGCGCGCGTTGCCACGGAGCGAGACGGTCAGGCCGGGCGTGACCGAGTCCCAGTTGCCGGAGTCCGCGACCACGATCGCGTCGGCGCGGAGCGCGTCCTTGTTGTCGGAGAGGAACTGGGCGAAGGACCGCGAACCGTACTCCTCCTCCCCCTCGACGAACATCGCGATGCCGAGGTCGAGGTCGTCGCCGAGCACCTCCGCGACCGCGCGGATCGCCCCGATGTGCGCCATGATCCCCGCCTTGTCGTCTGCGGCGCCGCGGCCGTACAGGCGGCCGTCCCGCACGGTGGGCTCGAACGGCGGCGTCTCCCACAGGGCGTCGTCCCCCGGAGGCTGCACGTCGTGGTGGGCGTAGAGGAGGATCGTCGGCTTGCCATTCCGGGCCGCGCGCGTCGCGAGCACCGCGGGCTGACCCTGCTCGTCGGTGCCGGGGATGTCGGCACGGAGCACGGTCACCTCGTCGAAGACGCCGGTGCCACGCGCGAGGGTGGCGACGGCGTCGGCGCTGCGCTCCAGCTGCGTCTGATCGAAGGCAGGCCAGGCCATGCCGGGGATGCGCACGAGGTTCCCGAGGTCCGACAGCGCGGAGGGGATACCGGTGGCGACGGCTTCGAGGACGGCGGCGTCGGACTCGCTGGGAAGAGCAGGTGAGGTCATGCGAGTAATCTTAAGGCGACCCACCCCAGCGAACCGAGGAACCTCGTGGCCACTACCCCCGCCTCCCCTTCGACGAACGACGACGCCCCCCAGACGCCTGCCGTCGGCAAGGGACGCGCGACGCCGACCCGCGCCGAGCAGGAGGCCGCCCGTCGCCGCCCCCTCGTGGCGAACACCAAGGAGGCCAAGGCCGCGGCCCGCGCCGAGCTCAACGAGCGCCGCGCGAAGGCGCAGGCGGGCATGGCCGCAGGCGAGGAGAAGTACCTCCCCGCGCGCGACAAGGGCCCGCAGCGTCGGTGGGTGCGCGACTACGTGGACGCCGGCTGGCACCCCGCCGAGTTCGTCATGGGGGTCATGGTGCTCGTCATCCTGGCCTCGCTGCTGCCGACGAACATGATGATCTCGTTCTACGCGTACCTGTTCATGATGGCGTACCTCGTCATCGCGATCGGCGGCATGATCCTCCTCGGCATGCGGGTCAAGCGCAAGGCGGCCGCGAAGTTCGGCAACGACCGCGTCGAGAAGGGCCTCGGCTGGTACGCGGGTATGCGCGCCCTGCAGATGCGCTTCATGCGCCTGCCGAAGCCGCAGGTCAAGCGCGGGCAGTACCCGGACTGACCAGTCCCCGGTTGATCTCGCGGCCCCAGAACGGTCCGCGGTAGAGGAACGCCGTGTAGCCCTGGACCAGGGTGGCCCCGGCATCCAGACGCTCCTGCACATCCGCGGCCGTCTCGACACCGCCCACCGCGATCACGCAGAAGTCCTCGGGGACCGCGGTGCGGACGACCCGGAGGACCTCGAGCGACCGCTTCTTGAGCGGAGCACCGGAGAGACCGCCCGCGCCGGCCGCCTCGACAGCGGCCGCATCGGTGCGGAGCCCGTCCCGGCTGATCGTCGTGTTGTGCGCGATGATGCCCGCGAGCCCCTCCTCGACGGCGAGGCGCGCGATCGCGGCGATCTCGTCATCCGGCAGATCGGGGGCGATCTTCACGAGCAGCGGGGTCGCCCCGGCTGCCTCGCGGACGGCCCGCAGCAATGGCGCCAGCGTCTCGACGGCCTGCAGACCGCGAAGTCCAGGGGTGTTCGGCGACGAGACGTTGACGGCGAGGTAGTCGGCGAGCGGGGCCAGTCGGGTGGCCGACGCGACATAGTCCGCCACGGCGTCCTCGACGTCCACCACACGGCTCTTGCCGATGTTGACGCCGATCACCGTGTCGGGCGCGCCACGACGAAGCCGTGCGAGACGACGGGCTGCGGCATCCGCACCACGGTTGTTGAAGCCCATGCGGTTGATCACCGCGCGGTCCTCGACCAGTCGGAACAGCCGGGGCTTCGGATTGCCCTCCTGCGGGACGGCCGTGACCGTTCCGACCTCGACGTGCCCGAAGCCGAGCGCTGCCAGGCCACGGACGCCGACGGCGTTCTTGTCGAACCCGGCCGCGACGCCGAACGGCGAAGGGAACGTCAGCCCCAGCGCCTCGACCCGCAGGGAGGGGTCGGGCCGGGTCATCGCGCGCGTGGCCCACGAGAACGGCGGCACACCGAGCACGCGGATCACCGCCATACCGGCGTGGTGGGCGAACTCGGGATCGAAGCGCGAGAGGACGGCGCGGAAGAGCAGCGGATACATCCCTGCCAGATTACCGGTCCGCCGCCTCCGCCTTGGCGTGGTCGGCCCGGAGGTCGCCGATGGCGGACTCGAAGTCCTCGAGCGAGTCGAACGCCTGGTAGACGCTCGCGAAGCGGAGGAACGCGACCTCGTCGAGCTCCCGGAGCGGTCCGAGGATCGCGAGGCCGATCTCGTTCGTGTCGAGCTGGGAGACACCGGTCTGCCGGACCGCCTCCTCCACGCGCTGCGCGAGGATCGCGAGGTCTGCCTCGGTCACTGGGCGCCCCTGACAGGCCTTCCGCACTCCGGAGATGACCTTCTCCCTGCTGAACGGCTCCATGACGCCCGAGCGCTTGATGACGTTCAGGCTCGCGGTCTCCGTCGTCGAGAAACGTCCCCCGCATTCCGGACACTGGCGACGACGACGGATGGAGAGCCCGTCGTCGCTGGTGCGCGAGTCGATGACCCGGGAATCGGGGTGACGGCAGAAGGGGCAGTGCATCTGACAGATCCTACGCGGTGAAACGGGCCTCGATCGCCTCGGCGTGGGCGGGGAGCACCTCGGTGTCGGCCAGCGCGACGACGCCGTCCCGGACGGCGGCGAGGGCGCCGCGGTCGTACGACACGACCTGCTGCGGGCGGAGGAACGTGTACGCACCGAGGCCCGGGGCGTAGCGCGCCTGACCGCCCGTCGGCAGAACGTGGTTGCTGCCGGCCATGTAGTCGCCGAGACTGACCGGCGTCTGATCGCCGACGAACACGGCACCCGCGCTCGTGAAGACGGCGGCCGCCTCCTCCGCGTCGGCGAGGTGCAGTTCCAGGTGCTCCGGGGCGTAGGCATTGCTGAACGCGATCGCCGCCGCCCTGTCGTCCACGAGCACGATCGCCGACTGCGGCCCGGACAACGCCGCCGCGACGCGCTCGCTGTGCCGGGTGCGCGCAGCCTGCCGTTCGACCTCGGCCCTGACCTGCTCGGCGATCTCCACCGCGTCGGTCACGAGGACGGCCGAGGCCTGCTCGTCGTGCTCGGCCTGGCTGACGAGGTCGGCGGCGATGAGACGTGGGTCGGACGCGGCGTCCGCGACGACGAGGATCTCGGTCGCGCCGGCCTCGGAGTCCGTGCCGACGACCCCGGCCACGGCACGCTTCGCCGACGCGACGTAGTTGTTGCCCGGTCCGGATACCACGTCGACCGGATCGAGTCCCAGGCTCGCGACGCCGTGGGCGAGTGCTCCGATGGCTCCGGCCCCGCCCATCGCATAGACCTCGGAGACGCCGAGCAGCGCCGCCGCGGCGAGGATCGTCGGGTGGACACGGCCGTCCTGATCCGCCTGCGGCGGCGAGGCGAGGGCGATCTGCTGCACCCCGGCGACCTGCGCGGGGACGACGTTCATGACCACGCTGGACGGGTAGACGGCTTTGCCCCCGGGGATGTACACCCCGACGCGAGACACCGGCTGCCACCGCTGCGTGATGGTCGCTCCCTCGCCGATCCGCGTCACCTGCGGGGCGGGGACCTGCGCGGCCGAGGCGAGACGCACACGGCGGATGGCCTCCTCGAGCGCTGCGCGGACCGTGGGAGTGAGATCCGACAGGGCTTCCGCGAGGTGGGACTCCGGAACACGAACCGCGTGACTGACGACGCGGTCGAAGCGCTCCGCCTGCTCGCGCAGCGCGTCCTCGCCGCGTTCCCGCACGTCGTCCACGAGGCGCGCCGCGGTGTCGAGCGCCTCGGCCCGAGCCTGGGTCGCGCGCGGGACGGCGGCGAGCATGTCAGCGGGCGAGAGCTCGCGCCCCCGCAGATCGATCGTGCGCATGTCAGCCCTTCGTGATGCCGGCGATGTCGTGGAGGTAGCCGATACGGCCGTCGTCGTGACGCACGACGAAGGCGCCGCCCCGGTCCTCGATCACGAGTGCCCAGGCGGTCGGGCCGATGCGGAAGATCGGCTCTCCGCGTTCGTCGTGCACGTCGCGCTCCGTCGGGGCGAGGATCCAGAAGGGCTGCACCTCGGCAGCACTCTGTCGCGGAGCGGCAGCCTGCGGATCGGCGTGGTCGCTGATCACCGGGTGCACAGCGGTCGCGTCGTCCGGTGTCGGCTCCTGGGCGGCGGCGAGCTCCTCCTCGGAGAGTGCCTTGGCGCCGAGCAGCGACTCGATGCTGCCGGTGTCGGACACGATCTCGGGCTGCTCCCCGCGGGAACGCCGCGAGTAGACCGGGGTGTACTCGGGTTCCGAGGTGACAGGGACGGTTCCGGTCCCCCCACCCGAGGCGTGTGCGGTGAGCGGAACGCGATCCGCGTCGTCCACGGAGGCGCCGCGGTCGGCGGTGGCCGTCTCACGGACGTCGACGGCGTCGTCCTTGTCCGCGGGGGTCGGCTCGAGGTGGGCATCGGCGATCACGGCCGTCTCATCCGCCGCAGGAGAGCTCTGGGGGACGGCGTCCGCAGACGCCTCGACAGCCGCCTCGGCCGCCGATCCACTCGGCGTCGCCTCGGGACGCGGGCGTGCGATCACCGGGCGCACGGGGTTCGCGTTGCGGTGGGCGAGCGTGACGAGCCGCCCCTGGAAATCCTCCTTGAGCCCCGGGATGAGAGGCGCGAAGACGGTGAGGACGACGAGGGCGGTGGAGGTGATGACCTGCACGACCGCGTTCCAGGGCAGCCCCCAGTTCCCCGTGGAGATGACCGCCGAGAGGGCGAGCCACAGGTTGCCGGCCCACACGCAGGCCGCGACCGAGAACGCCACGGAGGCGAACTGGTCGATGCCGAGCGAACCGACGCGACGGATGCCGTCCGGCGAGAAGCGCCGGAGGACGAGGAGGAAGACGGCCACCGTGGGCACGCCGATCGGCAGGATCCACTGGATGCCGATGCCCCACAGGGAGATGCCGCCGCTGAGCGGGAAGAAGGAGACGAGGAAGGAGACCAGCCAGACGCCCACGATCAGCAGCTCGCGCAGCGTGAAGCCGAGGATGCCGTACTCCGGCGTGACCTCGTCGTCGTAGAGGACGCCGTCCTCATCGCTGAACACCGCTTCGGCGTCCGGCTCGGGAAGATCCGTGCTCATAGTCGTCCTTTCCTCATCGGCGCACCACGACTTTCCGGTGCTCTCGACGGCTCCCGATCCTACCCGCTCACCCCAGACAGGTTGGTCCGAGCAGAGACTTGAGGTCACCGAAGAGGTCGGCCGAGACCTTCACCGGCATGGGCACCTCGAACACCTTCGCCGTGCCCGCGCGGTGCACGCGGAGCAGCACCTCGGTGTCCCCGCTGTGCCGCCGGAGGACCTCGGCCAGCTCCGTCATGACCCGCTCGGTGGCGCGCTGCTCGGCGAGGACGAGCGACAGCGGGCCTGCAGCGTCGAAGGAGCCGACGTCGGGTGCGAACGCGGACTGCGCATGCAGGTTCAGCCCGTCGTCACGGCGCGAGACCCGTCCACGCACCGCGAGGATGGCGTCCTGCTGCAGGGTGTGCTGGAACTCGAGGTAGGTCTTGCCCATGAACATCACGGTGACCTCACCGTTGAAGTCCTCCACGGTGATCATGCCGTACGGGTTCCCACTCGCCTTCGCCACACGATGCTGCACGCTGGTGACGAGGCCGGCCACGGTGACCTGATCACCGTCCTGCAGATCCTCGGAGTTGTTGAGGTCGTGGATGGAGATCGAGGCGTGCTTCGCGAGCGGCACCTCGAGACCGGCGAGCGGATGATCCGAGACGTAGAGGCCGAGCATCTCGCGCTCGAACGCGAGCTTGTCCTTCTTGATCCATTCCGGACGTGGGGGCACCTTCGCGGGCGCCGCCTCCTCCATACCGTCGTAGAGACTGTCGAAATCGAAGCCGATGGCGCCCTGCGCCTCGTTCCGCTTCCTGTCGACCGCCGCCTCCACGGCGTCTTCATGGATCTCGAGGAGCGCCCGGCGGGTGTCCCCCATCGAGTCGAAGGCACCGGCCTTGATGAGCGATTCGACCGTGCGCTTGTTGGCGACGTGCAGGGGAACCTTGTCGAGGAAGTGATGGAAGGACGTGAACCGCTCGTCCTTGCGGGACTGCACGATGCCGTCGACGACGTTCGTGCCGACGTTGCGGACCGCGCCGAGACCGAAGCGGATGTCGTCGCCGACGGCCGCGAAGAAGTTGATCGACTCGGAGACGTCCGGCGGCAGCACCTTGATGCCCATCCGGCGGCACTCGTTCAGGTAGAGCGCCATCTTGTCCTTCGAGTCGCCGACGCTCGTCAGGAGCGCGGCCATGTACTCGGCCGGGTAGTGCGCCTTGAGGTACGCGGTCCAGTACGACACGAGACCGTACGCAGCGGAGTGCGCTTTGTTGAAGGCGTAGTCGGAGAACGGCAGGAGGATGTCCCAGAGCGCCTTGACCGCCCCCTCGCCGAAGCCGCGTTCGGTCATTCCGGCCGCGAACCCCGCGTACTGCTTGTCCAGCTCGGACTTCTTCTTCTTGCCCATCGCGCGGCGCAGGATGTCGGCTTGACCGAGGCTGAATCCGGCGACCTTCTGCGCGATCGCCATGACCTGCTCCTGGTAGATGATGAGTCCGTAGGACTCCTCCAGGATCTCCGCGAGCGGTTCCGCCAGTTCGGGATGGATCGGGGAGATCTCCTGCTGACCGTTCTTGCGCAGCGCGTAGTTGGTGTGGGAGTTCGCTCCCATCGGTCCAGGACGGTACAGCGCGATGAGGGCCGAGATGTCGCCGAAGTTGTCCGGCTTCATGAGTCGCATGAGCGAGCGCAGCGGCGGGCTGTCGAGCTGGAACACGCCGAGGGTGTCGCCACGGGCCAGCAGTTCGTAAACGGCGGGGTCATCGAGCCCGAGGTGCTCCAGATCGAGCTCCTCGCCGCGGTTCATCCGGATGTTGTCCAGCGCGTCCGAGATGATCGTCAGGTTCCGGAGGCCCAGGAAGTCCATCTTGATGAGGCCGAGGGACTCGCACGACGGGTAGTCGAACTGCGTGACGATCTGGCCGTCCTGCTCCCGGCGCATGATCGGGATGATGTCGAGCAGGGGCTCGGACGACATGATGACGCCGGCGGCATGCACGCCCCACTGCCGCTTCAGCCCCTCGAGCCCGAGAGCCCGGTCGAAGACGGTCTTCGCCTCCGGATCGGTCTCGATGAGGGCGCGGAACTCGCTGGCCTCCTTGTAGCGGGGGTGCGCGGAATCGAACATGCCGTCCAGCGGCATGTCCTTGCCCATCACCGCCGGGGGCATCGCCTTGGTGAGCCGCTCCCCCATGCTGAACGGGAACCCGAGCACGCGACCGGCGTCCTTGAGGGCCTGCTTCGACTTGATCGTGCCGTAGGTGACGATCTGCGCGACGCGCTCGGAGCCGTACTTCCGGGTCACGTACTCGATGACCTCGCCGCGGCGACGATCGTCGAAGTCGACGTCGAAGTCGGGCATCGAGACGCGGTCGGGGTTGAGGAAGCGCTCGAAGATCAGACCGTGCTCGAGGGGATCGAGATCCGTGATCTTCATCGCGTAGGCGACCATCGAGCCGGCACCGGAGCCACGACCCGGGCCGACGCGGATGCCGTTGTCCTTCGCCCAGTTGATGAAGTCGGCGACGACGAGGAAGTAGCCGGGGAAGCCCATCTGCAGGATGATCCCGGTCTCGTACTCGGCCTGCTTGCGCACCTTGTCCGGGATGCCGCTGGGGTACCGGTAGTGGAGGCCCTTCTCGACCTCCTTGATCAGCCAGCTGTCCTCGGTCTCGCCGTCCGGGACCGGGAACCGCGGCATGTAGTTCGCCGAGGTGTTGAACTCGACCTCGCAGCGCTCGGCGATCAGGAGCGTGTTGTCGCAGGCCTCCGGGTGGTCCCGGAAGAGCTGCCGCATCTCGGCGGCGGTCTTGATGTAGTAGCCGTCGCCGTCGAACTTGAAGCGGTTCGGGTCGTCGAGCGTGGAGCCGGACTGCACGCACAGCAGGGCGGCGTGGGCGTCGGCCTCGTGCTGGTGGGTGTAGTGCGAGTCGTTGGTGGCCACGAGCGGGATGCCGAGGTCTTTCGCGAGCCGCAGCAGGTCGGTCATGACACGGCGCTCGATGGAGAGACCGTGGTCCATGATCTCGGCGAAGTAGTTCTCCTTGCCGAAGATGTCCTGGAACTCCGCCGCCGCGGCCCTGGCGGCGTCGTACTGGCCGAGCCGGAGCCGGGTCTGCACCTCCCCCGACGGGCACCCCGTCGTGGCGATGAGACCCTTGCCGTACGTCTGGAGCAGCTCGCGGTCCATGCGGGGCTTGAAGTAGTAGCCCTCCATGCTCGACAGCGAGCTCAGCCGGAAGAGGTTGTGCATGCCCTCGGTGCTCTGGCTCCACATGGTCATGTGGGTGTAGGCGCCCGAACCCGAGACGTCGTCGCTGCGCTGGTCCGCCGAGCCCCACTGCACCCGGGTCTTGTCGCTGCGGTGCGTGCCCGGGGTGACGTAGGCCTCGAGACCGACGATGGGTTTGATGCCGGCGTTGCGCGCGGCGTTGTAGAACTCGAACGCCGCGAAGGTGTTCCCGTGGTCCGTCACCGCGATCGCCGGCATGCCGTAATCGGCGGCCGCCTGGGTCATCGCGTTGATCTTCGCGGCCCCGTCGAGCATCGAGTACTCGCTGTGCACGTGCAGGTGGACGAAGGAGTCGGATGCCATGCTTCGAGTCTACGTTCGGCCCCGGACACCGGCATGCGTCGCGCTCCCCCAGCGAGCGCGCCGCGGAACCCGGTTCACGCGTCCTCGCGGAGGTCCAGCCGCACGAGCACGCGGGGGAACCCGTCGAGCACCGAGCCCGTGTCCGCGACCTTGCGGAATCCCGCGCTCTCGAAGAGACGCCGCGTGCCCACGTACGCCATCGTCAGGTTCACCTTCGCCCCGGCGTTGTCGACCGGGTACCCCTCGACGGCGGGGGCGCCGCGCTCTCTGGCGTAGGCGACGGCTCCCTCGATGAGCGCATGCGACACGCCCTGCTTGCGGTGCCCCGGCCGGACTCGGAAGCACCACAGCGACCACACGTCGAGGTCGTCGAGGTGCGGGATGAGGCGGTTGCGCGCGAAACTCGTGTCGCGTCGAGGGTGCAGCGCCGCCCAGCCGACCGGCTCGTCGTCGAGGTAGGCGAGCACACCGGGAGGGGGATCCTGGTGGCAGAGCTCGCGCACCCGGTCGGCACGCGCGGGACCGCGCAGGGAGACGTTCTCCTTGTTGCCGATCCGGTAGCTCAGACAGAAGCAGACGTTCGACGTCGGCTTCTTCGGTCCCACCACCGCCGCGACGTCGTCGAAGACCGTCGCCGGACGCACCACGATGCTCATGCGGTCAGTGTGGCGGAGACCACCGACACCGCGGAAGCGACGCTCCGCGGGACCTATTCTCCGCGGAGCACGTCCAGTGCGTGCTGGAAGTCGTCCGGATAGGGCGAGGTGAACTGCACCCAGTCCCCCGTCGTCGCATGCGCGAAGGCGAGCTGATGCGCGTGCAGCCACTGCCGGGTGAGACCGAGCCGGGCGGACACCGTCGGGTCGGCACCGTACAGCGGATCGCCGACACACGGGTGGCGGTGCGCGGCCATGTGCACGCGGATCTGGTGGGTGCGGCCCGTCTCCAGGTGGATCTCGAGCAGGGAGGCACCGGGGAACGCCTCGAGGGTCTCGTAGTGCGTCACGGAGGGCTTGCCGTCCGGGACGACCGCGAACTTCCAGGAGTGGTTCGGGTGCCGACCGATCGGGGCGTCGATCGTACCCACGAGCGGGTCCGGATGCCCCTGCACCACCGCGTGATAGATCTTCTCGACCGTGCGCTCCTTGAACGCCCTCTTCAGAGCGGTGTAGGCGGCCTCGCTCTTGGCGACGACCATGAGCCCGCTCGTCCCCACGTCCAGCCGGTGCACGACGCCTTGACGCTCCGGCGCGCCGCTCGTGGCGACGCGGAACCCGGCGGCGGCGAGAGCACCGACGACCGTGGGGCCCTCCCACCCGAGCGAGGGATGGGCGGCGACGCCGGTCGGCTTGTCGACGACGACGATGTCGTCGTCGTCGTACACGATGCCGAGCTCGGGCACCGCGATCGGGACGATCTTCGGCCCTTCCTTCGGCTCCCACTCGACGTCGAGCCAGGCACCGCCACGCAGGCGGTCCGACTTGTCGAGGGTGACGCCGTCCAGGCGGACGCCGCCCGACCCGGCCACCTCGGCCGCGAAGGTCCGCGAGAACCCGAGGAGCTTGGCGAGGGCGGCGTCGACGCGCGTGCCATCGAGCCCGTCCGGGACGGGCAGCGACCGGGACTCCACGCTCAGCGCCCCTCGGACGCGGCGGCCGCCTCGGCGTCCTCGTCTATCTCGACCGGGGCGTGGTCCTTCTCCCGCGTGCCGTCGAAGCGCAGTCCGAACACGACGAGCAAGGCGACCGAGATCATCCCGGTGACGATGAAGATGTCGGCGACGTTGAAGATGGCCGGCATCATCCACGGCATCGAGATCATGTCGACCACGTGGCCGACGGGGAAACCGGGCTCGCGGAACAGTCGGTCCGACAGATTGCCCAGCACGCCGCCGAGCAGGCAGCCGAGGACGACCGCCCAGAGGCGCGAACGCAGCCCGAACGCCTTCCAGACGATGACACCCGCCACCACCGCGAGAGCGATCGTGAAGATCCAGGTCACGCCGGAGCCGAGGGAGAACGCCGCGCCGGGATTGCGCACGTAGTAGAGCTGCAGGAACTCTCCGAGAACCGGGACCGCCTCGTGCAGCGGCAGGTTCTCGATCGTGAGGTACTTCACAAACTGATCGGCGGCCAGCACGACCGCTGCGAGAATCGCAACGATCGCACCGGCCGCCGACCGACGAAGGGGACGACGTCCTGACAAGAGGGCGCCTTACAGACCGATCGCGGAGACCGGGGTGGAGTCCGTGGACGCCGACTTCTCGTCGAGCTCGCGGAGCTGGCCCTCGATGTAGCCGCGGAGCTGCGAGCGGTAGTCGCGCTCGAAGTTGCGCAGCTCGGTGATGCGGGCCTCCAGCGTGTTGCGCTCGCGCTCGAGACGTGCGGTCTCCTCGCGCTGCTTCGCCTCGGCCTCCGTGCGGATGCGGGCGACCTCGGCCTCGGCCTCGGAGATGAGCTGGTTGCGCTTCGCCTCACCCTCGGCGACGTGCTCGTCGTGCAGACGCTGCGCGAGCTCGATGATGCCGGCGGTGGCGGTCGCGGAGCCGGTCGGTGCGGCGTCGGCGGCGGGTGCCTCGACCGCGGGGGCCGGAGCGGGAGTGGCGGCAGCCGGCTCGGCAGCGGCGGGAGCAGGGGTGGAACCCGACTCGTACGCGGCGAGCTTCGCCTTCAGCTCGGCGTTCTCCTCGAGGGCCTTGCGCCACTCGATGACGATCTCGTCGAGGAAGTCGTCGACCTCGTCCGGGTCGAAGCCGTCCTTGAAGCGGACGTGCTGGAACTGCTTGGTGACGACGTCATCCGGGGTAAGTGCCATGGGTGGCTCCTCTTTCGATGAGTTCGATTGCCAGTACCGATGTATGGCGTGTTCGTGATGTGGCGCGAACCCGGGGCGCGCACCTGGGTGCCAGCATAGCCCCCGAGCCTTGGCGTCGCGATGCCACGACACCCAGGCTCGGACAACTCGCGGCGGTTCCCGGGCGCGACACGCGGGGTGGTCAGCGGATGAACAACCGGACGATGTTCATCAGGATCAGCACGACCAGCAGGGTCAGCGCGAAGCCGAAATCCAGCGACAGCTGGCCGATGCGCAGCGGAGGGATGATCCGCCGGAAGAACCGGATGGGCGGATCCGTGACGGTGTAGACCGCTTCAGCGGCCACGAGGCCGAAACCCTTCGGACGCCACTCCCGATTGAACATCGGGATGTAGTCGAGGATGAGCCGCGCGAAGAGCACGAGGATGTACACCAGCAGCATCAGATGGACGATGCTGGCGAGGACCGAGACCAGCTGCACGGTCTAGGAGTGGTCGAAGCCCGCAGACTCGGCGTCTGCGTGCGCGATGCCCCCGTGACCCGACACCGCGATGTTCTCCGGCGACAGCAGGAAGACCTTCGAGGTCACCCGCTCGATGCGACCGTAGAGGCCGAGGGAGAGACCGCTCGCGAAGTCGATGAGGCGGCGCGCATCGGCGTCGCTCATCTGGGAGAGGTTGATGATGACCGGGACGCCCTCGCGGAAGCTCTCCGCGATCAGCTGGGCGTCGCGGTACTGCTTCGGGTGGACGGTGAGGATCTCGTTCACGGCTCCTGCTGCGGGCTGGCGGACGGCGACGGGACGACGGAGCGGCGTGACGGGAGCCGGAGCCGGCTCTTCGCGGTCACGCTCACGCTCGCGCTGGGCACGGGCGGGCGCCGGCGTCTCCTCCTCGTAGACCTCTTCCTCATCGGCGAGGCCGAGATACACCATGGTCTTCTTCAGCGGGTTACCCATCGTGTCCTCCGGTTCGAACGTTTCGGGCTGGTCTTGTCACAGGTTAGCCCCGGGCGGGGCGCGGGCCCGTGATTGCGGAACCGATCCGCAGGTGTGTCGCGCCGGCGGCGATCGCCTCGGCGAAATCGCCGGTCATCCCGGCGGAGATCCAGGTCGCCTCGGGGGCGACCGATCGCACGTCGTCGGCGATCCGCCGCAGGCGGTCGAAGGCGGCCGTGGGCTCCTCATCGAGAGGAGCCACCGCCATGACGCCGCGGAGGCGCAGTGAGGGCAGGGTGAGCACGTGCTCGGCCAACGCCACCGCGGAGGCCGGGGCGACACCTCCGCGCCCTTCGTCCTCCGTCAGATTCACCTGCACGAGCACGTCGAGCACGTCGTCGTCCACGGCGGCTCGGTGCAGGGCATCGGCGAAGCGGTCACGGTCGACGGAGTGGACCACGTCGGCACTCCGCCTGATCGCGGAGGCCTTGTTCGTCTGGCCCTGTCCGATGAAGTGCCACTCGAGTTCGAGACCGGCGAGCTCGGTCTCCTTGGCGGTGAGCTCCTGCTGTCGGTTCTCCCCCACCGCGTGCACTCCGAGGGCGTGCAGATCGCGCACCAGGGAGGCGGGGTGGAACTTCGTGACGACGATCCGGGTGATCTCCGCCGGCGAACGGCCGGCGGCATGCGCGGCGTCGGCGATCCTCTCGTCGATCGCCGACAGCCGCGCGGCCAGGTCCGATGGCGCCGAAGCGCCGACCGGCATCGTCACTTCAGGAATTCGGGGATGTCGATGTCGTCGTCGGCGAAGGCCGGCTCGATGCTCGTCGCCGGCGTGCGAGGCGCCGACGGCGCCGCGGTGGGCTCCGGCGCGCTCTTCTCCGTCGCGGGCTCGGTGGTCTCCGACAGCGCAACCTCGGGAAGCGACGCGGTCGAAGGACGCGAGACGACCATCGGGTCCAGCCGCAGCGAGGGCTCGCCGCCATCGAAGCCGGCGGCGATGACCGTCACTCGGACCTCGTCGCCCAGCGTGTCGTCGATGACGGTACCGAAGATGATGTTGGCCTCCGGGTGCGCAGCCTCCTTGACGAGGTCAGCCGCATCGTGGATCTCGAAGATGCCGAGGTTCGAGCCACCCTGGATCGACAGCAGCACACCGTGCGCACCCTCGATCGAGGCCTCGAGCAGCGGCGACTCGACGGCGAGCTCGGCGGCCTTGATCGCGCGGTCGGCGCCGCGCGCCGACCCGATGCCCATCAGCGCGGACCCTGCTCCCTGCATGACCGACTTCACGTCGGCGAAGTCGAGGTTGATGAGACCAGGGGTCGTGATGAGGTCCGTGATGCCCTGCACACCGGCGAGGAGCACCTGGTCGGCGGTCGCGAACGCCTCGATCATCGAGATGCCGCGGTCGCTGATCTCGAGCAGACGGTCGTTCGGGACGACGATGAGGGTGTCGACCTCTTCCTTCAGCTTCGCGACGCCTGCCTCGGCCTGGCTCTGGCGGCGGCGACCTTCGAAGGAGAACGGCTTCGTGACGACACCGATGGTCAGGGCACCGATCGACTTCGCGATACGGGCGACCACCGGGGCACCGCCGGTACCCGTGCCGCCGCCCTCACCCGCGGTGACGAAGACCATGTCGGCGCCGGTCAGCGCCTGCTCGATCTCCTCCGCGTGGTCCTCGGCCGCGCGGCGGCCCACCTCCGGGTCCGCTCCGGCGCCGAGCCCGCGGGTGAGCTCACGGCCCACGTCGAGCTTGACGTCGGCGTCGCTCATGAGCAGCGCCTGGGCGTCGGTGTTGACGGCGATGAACTCGACTCCGCGGAGACCGAGCTCGATCATGCGGTTGACGGCGTTGACGCCGCCACCGCCGACGCCGACGACCTTGATCACGGCGAGGTAGTTCTGGTTCTGGCTCATGGCCGGCCTCCGATTAGTAGAGCCTGGAAGGGGCGAACCTTAAACCTCAACTAGAGGTGTAAAGTATTTCCCGGTATTGCGTTCTCTCAGATCGAAGGTAAGCGCCGCCTGCCCCTGCGCGCGCAGCGACATGGGCGTGTCGCGCCATTCCCGTCGAAACAGATCAGCCGACCACCGCGACGTCGGGTGAGGTGACGTCGATCGACGAGGCGTCGGGGTTCTTCACGAGCGCGGCGGAGAGCGCGAGCGCCTTCAACCCGGAGTCCTCTTGGCTCCCCCACACGACCGTGAGGCCCGAGTCGAGGGTCAAGGTCACGTCGTCCGCCGTCGAGGCGCGGACGCCGGTGAGCGCACTGCGGATGTCGGCAGGGAGAGCGCGGACCACAAGTCCCGCGCTGCGGAACGCCGGCGAGTCCATTCCCCCCTCGACCTCCACCAGCGGCTGCCCTGCCGGGCGTTCCGCCGTCGTCGAGAGGGCGACACCTGCGGCATCCACGAGAGTGAAGCCGGCACCCGACTCGACGACCCCGATCGGCGTGCGCTCCACGATGCGCACGGTCAGATCGTGCGGCGGTCGAGCCTCCAGGGCATAGGTCTCGATGAGCGGGAACGTCAGCAGCGCCGCCTTGACCTCGCTCGTGTCGACCAGGGCGAGGGGCGTCCCGAGCTGATCCGCCAGGGCCCCCTCGATCACCGCGGGATCGATCGTCGTGGTGCCGGTGACCGTGATGCGCTGCACGGCGAAGAGCGGGCTGTAAGCGGCAGCGACACTCCCCCCGATCAGCAGCACGACGGCCCCCACAGCGCTCAGCCAGACGATGCGGCGCCGCCGCGATCGGTGGGTGAACCGACGGATCTCCGCCCTGAGCGCCTTGCGGCGGGCGCGTGCCGCGCGCCAGACGTCCATCGAGGAACGGGGGCCCGCTTCCTCCTCCGTCTCCGCGTCGTCGGGCTCGACGGGCGCGGCGACGGCACCCTCGTCCGGAGCCGCCTGAGGCGCGGGACGCCGGCGGTGGATCCGCTCGGAGGCGACGTCCGTCTCCCCCGGAGTGTCCGGAGCGCTCGGGAGCGGGGGCGGCCGGCGCATGGGCTACGCCCCGTCGGTCCGGCGCAGCGACTCCAGCACCTGCGGGATGATCTGGTAGACGTTGCCGCAGCCGAGAGTCACGACGAAGTCGCCGTCCTTCGCGACAGACGCCGTGTAGTCGGCCGCTTCCTGCCAGTCGGCGACGAAGTGCACTCGGGACGGGTCGTCGAACGCCCCGCTCACCAGCTCGCCGGTCACGCCGGGCACCGGGTCCTCCCTGGCACCGTAGACGTCCAGCATCACGGTGTGGTCGGCGAGCTCCTCCAGGACGTCTGCGAACTCCTGGTACATGTGCTGCGTCCGCGAATACGTGTGCGGCTGCTGGATGGCGATCAGCCGGCCGGACCCGGCGATGCTGCGCATGGCCTCGAGCGCCGCACGCACCTCGGTCGGGTGGTGCGAGTAGTCGTCGTAGACGGTGACCCCGCGCTCCTCGCCGTGGCGCTCGAGACGACGGATCGTCCCCGCGAAGCCCTCGACGGCACGTACGGCGTCGCGGAGCGAATAGCCGAGCGCGAGGAGGACGGCGACGGCGCCGGTCGCGTTGATCGCGTTGTGCACGCCGGGGACCGCGAGCTGCATGCGCTCGGTCTCGCCGCCGTGCGAGACGGCGGCGGCGACGGGGCCCGAGGTGACGATCTCGCTGACGCGGACGTCGGCGTCCTCGGCCTGCCCGAACGTGAGGATGCGCGGGTGCGACAACCCGGCCAGCACGCGGAGTGCGCCGGGGTCGTCGCTGGAGATGACGACCGCCTCGGATGCCGCGTCCGCGAAGCGCACGAAGGCGTCGTGGAAGGCCTCATCGGAGCCGTAGTGATCGAGATGATCGGGGTCGACGTTCGTGATGAGCGCGACCGCGGTGTCGTAGAGGAGGAAGGTCCCGTCCGACTCGTCGGCCTCGATGACGAAGAGGTCGCCGTTCCCGGTCGCGCTGGAGGTGCCGAGCTGCTCGATCACGCCGCCGTTGACGAAGTGGGGATCGGCGCCGAGCGCGCGCAGAGCCGTGACGATCATGCCCGTCGAGGTGGTCTTGCCGTGGGCGCCGGCCACCGAGACGAGGCGTCGGGTGCCGATCAGCCAGTGCAGGGCCTGAGAGCGGTGGATGACGTGGAGGCCGCGCTCCTTGGCGGTGACGAACTCGGGGTTCTCCGGCCAGATGGCACCGGTGTGCACGACCGTGTCGGCGTCGCCGAGGTGGGCGGCGTCATGACCGACGTGGACGGTCGCCCCCGCGGCGGCCAGCGCCCGTAGGTTGTCGCTGTCGGCGCGGTCGCTGCCGGAGACGCGGATGCCCGCGTCGAGGAACATCTTCGCGAGTCCGCTCATCCCGGATCCACCGATGCCGATGAAGTGCGCGGAGGTGATCGTGTCGGGGATGGGGAGGGAGAGGTCGGGTCTGATCATGTCCGCTTCAGTCTACTTTTCGTTCTCGTCCGGACGGCGGCGTCACGCCGCACCGAGGGCACGGTCGATCATCGCGACGACGTTCTCGGTGCCGGTGCGGGTGCCCGCGGCCTCCGCCGCCTCCGCCATCCGCCGGATGCGGTCACGGTCACCGAGCAGCGGCACCACGATACGTCGGACCGCATCGCCGTCGAAGGTCGCGTCATCGAGGAGCTGAGCGGCACCGGCGGCCACGGCGGATCCTGCGTTCAACCGCTGCTCTCCGTTGCCCACCGAGTACGGCACGTACAGCGCGGGAATCCCGAGCGCGCTGATCTCGCTCACGGTGGCCGACCCCGAACGCGACACGATGAGATCGGCCAGCGCGAACGCGAGGTCCATGCGGTCGATGTACCGGCGGAGGGCGTACCCGGGCACTCCGGGATCCGGCAGGTCGCTGCGCTCCCCGGTGACATGCAGCAGCTGCCAACCGGCGGCGAGGATGTCGCGCCAGGAGTCCGCCAGGGCGTCGTTCAACCGCTGCGCTCCGAGCGAGCCGCCGAAGACCAGAAGGACAGGACGATCGGCGTCGAGCCCGAAGTACTCGGCGGCCTCGGCGCGTCGAGCCGCCCGGTCGAGCGTGATGACCTCGCGCCGCAGCGGCATGCCGACCACCTCGCTCCCGCGGAGCGGCGTCCCGGCGAACGCGACTCCCACACCCGCGGCCGCACGGGCACCGAGCACGTTCGCCAGCCCGGGCTTCGCATTGGCCTCGTGGACGACGAAGGGCACGCGCTCGCGACGCGCGGCGACGTAGGCGGGTGCGGAGGCGTAGCCGCCGAAGCCCACCACGATGTCGATCCCGTGCTGCCGGATGTGCGCACGCACCTGGGCGATCGCCCGGCGGAACCGCGCGGGGAACGCGGCGGCCTGCGCGTTCGGGCGCCGCGGGAACGGCACCTTGTCGACGATGAGCAGCTCGTAACCACGCTCGGGGACGAGACGGGACTCCAGGCCCTCCGCCGTGCCGAGCACGAGGATCGTCGCCGACGGGTCACGCTCACGCAGCGCATCGGCGACCGCGAGCAACGGATTGACATGGCCGGCGGTGCCGCCGCCGGCGAGGAGGTACGAAGTCACCTCGCGACCCTACCCCGCTCGGCTGACTGCTTCTCGGCGACCGGGATGGTCCGCGCGAAGGCCAGCAGGACGCCGCAGGCGACGAGCACGGCGAAGAGTGCCGTTCCCCCCTGGGACATGAACGGCAGGGGCACACCCATCACCGGGAACACGCCGATGACGACGCCGACGTTCAGGACGGCCTGACCGACGATCCAGACCGTGATCCCACCCGCGGCGACGCGGATGAAGGGGTCCGACGTCTTGCGAATCACATGGAACGCACCGACCGTGAAGAACGTGAACAGGGCGAGGACGACGATGCAGCCGATCAGCCCGAGCTCCTCGCCGACGATCGCGAAGATGAAGTCGTTGCCCGCGGCGGGGAGCCAGCCGTACTTCTCCTGGGAGTTGCCGAGGCCGAGTCCGAAGATCCCGCCGGAGGCCATGCCCCAGATGCCATGGATCGACTGGTAGCAGTCGGTGTAGTACAGCGCCATGTCATCGCACGTCGCGGTGATGCGACGCATGCGGTCCTCGCTGGAGAGCGCGTAGGCGAGCACCGCGACCACGCCCAGGATCATCGGGATGATGAAGAGGCGCAGCTTCACACCCGAGAAGAAGAGACAGCCGAGCAGGATGAGGACCATCACCATCGCGGTCCCGAGGTCCTTGCCGGCGAGGACGGTGCCGATGGCCAGCGCGCCGACCGGGATCACGGGGATGAAGACGTGATGCCAGGTCCCGAGCATGGTCTGCTTGCGCAGCAGGACCGCGGCGATCCACAGGGCGAGGGCCAGTTTGAGGAACTCGGACGGCTGCATCTGGAAACCCGCCACCTGGATCCAGTTCCGGTTTCCGCCGTCGGCGATGCCGAGCGGTGTGAACACGAGGAGCTGGAGGGCGATGGCTCCGAACAGCGCCGGCCAGGCCATGCGCTTGAGGAACGCCACAGGGAAGCGGCTGATGAGGAACATCATCGGGATACCGAGCAGGGCGAACACACCTTGCCGGAGAGCGCCGTCCAACGGGTTCTGCGCCTTGGCCACCGCCGTCGCGCTCGTCGCGGACAGCACCATCACGAGACCGAAGATCGTCAGGAGCAGGGCGGTCGACGCGATCAGCAGGAACTCGGTCGACACCGGGGTGAACCGGCGTCCGAGCGAGACCCGCGCGGCGAGGCCACCCGACTCAGACCGCGGAGGGCGAGCCACCTGCGTCATCGGCGCTCCCCCGATCGATCCACTCCCGCACCGCTTCGGCGAAGCGGTGGCCGCGATCCGCATAGCTGGAGAACTGGTCGAAGGACGCGGCGGCGGGAGCGAGGAGCACAGTGCCCTCCCCGTCGACGATCCCCGCCGCGATCTCCACGACGCGGTTCATGACCTGTCCAGTGTCGCCAGCTTCGACCTCGAAGACCGGCACCGTCGGCGCGTGTCGCTCGAATGCCGCGACGACGGCTGTGCGGTCCGCTCCGATGACGACCGCCGCGCGCGCGGTGGAGCCCGCGTCCGCGACGAGATCGGCGATGTCGACGCCCTTGAGATCACCGCCGACGACCCACACCGCACCGGGGTACGCGCGCAGTGACGACGCGGCCGCGTGCGGGTTCGTCGCCTTGGAGTCGTCGACCCAGGTGATGCCGGCGTGGCGCGCGACCACCTCGATGCGGTGCGCGTCCAGGCGGAAGGTCTGCAGCGCCCCGTGGATGGCCTCGGGCTCGACCCCGAGAGAACGGGCGAGGGCACTGGCGGCCAGGATGTTCTGAACGATGTGCGGTGCCGACAGCCCTGCGGCCTCCAGGTCGGCGACCGTGGTCAGTTCCAGGGCGCTGCGGGCTCGATCGTCGAGGAACGCCCGGTCGACGAGCAGCCCCTCCACGACGCCGAGATCGCTCGGGCCGGGGATACCGAGATCGAAGCCGATGGCGCGGGCGCCCTCGACGACGTCGGCCTCCTCGACCATCCGGCGCGTCGCCTCGTCGGCCTTGTTGGAGACGCAGGCGACCCGCGTGTTGCGGTACACCAGCGCCTTCGCGTCCCGGTAAGCCTGAGCGCTGCCATGCCAGACGAGATGATCGTCGGCGAGGTTCAGGCAGACTGCGGCGTGCGGGAACAGCTCCCCCTCCGAACGCGACAGTCCGAGGTACCAGAGCTGGTGGCTGGAGAGCTCGACGACGAGCACGTCGAAGCCGGCGGGGTCGCGGACCGCGTCGAGCACGGGGACGCCGATGTTGCCGCACGGCGCGGCGCGCAGGCCACCGGCGACGAGCAGCGTCGCCGTGAGCTGGGTCGTCGTCGTCTTGCCGTTGGTCCCGGTGATGAGCACCCAGTCCGCCGGCGTGCCGTCCGCGCGGAGGACCTTGTCGCGCACCCGCCAGGCGAGCTCGACGTCACCCCAGAGCGCGATGCCCTCGTCCTGAACCCAACGGATGACCGGGTGCGCCGGGGCGAAGCCAGGGGACGCGATGACGACCTCGGGCCCGAACGCCCTCAGCGCCTCGGGCACGGCGTCCAGCGGACCGAGCTCCAACCGGGCACCGATGACGGGGAGCAGGCGGGCGTACTCCTCCTCCGCGGACTCGCTGAGCACGAGGACGTCGGCACCGAGCTCGGCGAGGGTGTCGGCCACGGAGAAGCCGGTCATGGAGAGGCCGAGGACGGCGACGCGCAGGCCGCTCCAGTCGGCGTGCCAGCTCGTCAGCCCGGCCAGACGCTCAGCCGACACGGGTCAGCCATTCGACGTAGAAGAGCCCGACGGCCGACACCGCGAGAAGACCCGCGATGATCCACATGCGCACCACGATGGTGACCTCCGACCAGCCCCGCATCTCGAGGTGGTGGTGGAACGGGCTCATCAGGAACAGCCGCTTGCCGCGGGTGATCTTGAAGTAGGCGCGCTGCAGGATCACGGATCCGGAGGCGAGCACGAAGACGCCGGCGATGATGAGGAGCAGCAGTTCGGTGCGGGTCATGACCGCCATCGCGGTGATGACGCCACCGATGGCCATCGAGCCCACGTCTCCCATGAACACCTTCGCCTTGGGCGCGTTCCACCACAGGAACCCGATGAGGCTGGCGGCGAAAGAGGCCGAGATGATGGCGAGGTTGAACGGGTCGCGCACCTCGTAACAGCCGCCGAGCGAGCCCGGATCACCGCCGATGCAGGGCTGCTTGAACTGCCAGAACGCGATGAGGCTGTAGGCGCCGACGACGATCACGCCCGCGCCGGCGGCGAGGCCGTCGAGGCCGTCGGTGAGGTTGACGCTGTTGGAGGTCGCGACCCCGATGATCGAGATCCAGGCGAGGTAGAGGATCCAGCCCAGGATGACGCCGAACGCGAAGAGGTTCAGCCAGGTGATGTCCCGGAAGAGGGAGATCGACGCACTGGCCGGCGTCTGCCCCCACTTGTTCGGGAAGTTCAGTGCCACGATGCCGAAGGGGATCACGACGATGAGCTGACCGATCACCTTCCGCCACCCCGACAGCCCGAGGCTGCGCTGGCTGCGCACCTTCATGTAGTCGTCGATGAATCCGACCACACCGAAGCCGACCATGAGCCAGATCACCAGGATGGCGGACAGCGCCGGCGTCTCGCCGCTGACGAGGACCCCGGTGAAGTAGCCCACGATCGAGCCGAGGATGAAGATGACACCACCCATGGTCGGGGTGCCGCGCTTCGCCTCGTGGCTCGGGTTGCCCGCAGCCTCCGGGGTACGGATGACCTGCCCCCAGCCCCACTTGCGGAAGAGCCGGAGGAAGACGGGAGTCAGGAAGAGAGTGAAGGCGAGCGAGATGGCCGCCGCCATGATGAGGGACCTCACGAGAACAATTCTCCCAGACGATCGCCGAGATGCCGGAGGCCCACGGAGTTGGACGACTTCACCAGGACCCGGTCTCCGTCACGCAGCTCGGTACGGAGGTACTCGAACGCAGCGTCCTGGTCCGGCAGATGCACGGCTTCGCTGTCCCATGACCCCTCGCCGACGGCGGCGAGGTAGAGCCGCCGTGCCTCCGGGCCGACGACGACGATGCGTCGGATGTTGAGACGCACGGCGAGGAGGCCGATGCGATCGTGCTCTTCCCCTGCGCTCTCGCCGAGCTCGCTCATCGCGCCGAGGACGGCGACCGTGCGCTCGTCGGGGCCGGTGATCTGGGCGAGGGTCCGCAGGGCGGCCGCCATCGAGTCGGGACTGGCGTTGTACGCGTCGTTGATGATGCGGACGCGGTCGTTGCCCAGCGGCTGCATGCGCCACCGCTCGGCGATCTCGACGGTCTCCAACCGGGAGACGGCATCGGCCGGGGCCACGCCGAGCTCGACGGCGGCGGTGATCGCGGCGAGGGCGTTGCTGACGTGGTGGGCGCCGAGGACGCGCAGGCGCAGTGGCAGCCGCTCCCCTGCGACCTCGATCACGCACTGCGTGCCGGAGGCCGAGACCTCGATCTCCCGCGCGTGCACGACAGCCGCAGCCGACTGGCCGAAGCCGACGACCCGGAGGCCGCGGCTCTCCGCGAGCTCGCGCATCGCCCACACCCGGGCGTCGTCCGCGTTGAGCACGGCGATGCCGGGCACGCGGGCCGCGGCGACGAGCTCGGACTTGGCCTTCGCCGTGGCCTCGATGCCGCCGAAGCCGCCCGCGTGCGCCATGCCGACCATCAGCACGACCACCAGGTCCGGCTCGACGAGACCGGCGAGCCGCGCGATGCTGCCCGGCGCGGCGGCCCCGAACTCGCTCACCAGGAATCGGGTGTCGTGCGTGACGCGGAGCATCGTCACCGGGGCGCCGACCTCGTTGTTGAAGGACTTCACCGGGGCGACGGTCTCGCCCTCGTCCTCGAGGATGCGGGCGAGGAAGTTCTTGGTGGTCGTCTTGCCGTTCGAGCCGGTGATGCCGACGATGCGCAGGTTCCCCCCGGCGCGCACGCGCGCCACGACCTCGCGCGCCAGCTCGCCGAGGGCGACCACGGCATCGGACACGACGATCTGCGAGACATCGACGTCGACGGGGTGCTCGACGATCGCCAGGACCGCACCGGCTTCGGCGGCGGCACCGACGAAGCGGTGCCCATCGGTCTCGGCGCCGGGCTTGGCGACGAAGATCGACCCGGCCTCCATGGTGCGCGAATCGGTGTCGACGATCCCGTCGACCACCGTCTCCGGCGTGTGCTCTCCGGCCACGCGCAGTTCACCACCGATGGCGGCGGCGATCTCAGCGAGCGTCAGGGCGATCATGTCATCTCCATGCGCGGCTCTCGCCGGCTATCCGAACTTGGGGAGGAGCGCGTCCATCGGGACAGAGGACGGCATCACGCGATAGGTCTTCATCACCTGCGTCATCGCCTTCTGGAAGGCGGAAGCGGTGGCCGCGGACGATACAACCTTAGTCGGCTCGTCGAGGGTGACCACGACGACGTACTGCGGGTCGTCGACGGGCGCGAAGCCCACCATGCTCGTGTAGTACACGCCTGCCTTGTAGCCGCCCTTGCCGTCCGAGACCTGCGCGGTACCGGTCTTGCTGGTCACCCGGTATCCGGGAACCTGGATGCGATCGGCGTTCCCGCCCTGCACGGCGACGTTCTCGAGCATGCGGGTCAGATCGGCGGCGGTCTGCTCCTTCACGATCTGCTCGTGCTTCGGCTTCGGCGTCTCCGTGACCGTCCCGTCGGGCGCCGTGCAGGACTCCACCATCGACAGGTCGATCTTCTCCCCGCCGTTGGCGATGGCCTGGTACGCGCCGGCGAGCTGCGGGGCCGTCACCGTGAAGTACTGGCCGAACGTCGTCGTGTAGAGGGACTGGCTGTCCCAGTCGCTCACCGGGTGCAGGATGCCTCCCACTTCGGAGGGGAAGTCCAGGGTCTTCTGCCCGACCCCGAAGCGCTGCAGGTAGTCGTAGCGGACCTCGGGGGCGACCATCGTGCCGAACTTCGACAGCGCGGTGTTGGAGGAGTCGATCAGTCCGCCCGCGAGCGTGTAGTTGTAGGCCGGGTGGCTGAACGCGTCGTTGACCACGGCGCCGTTCGGGAAGGTCTCGCGCGAGGAGGCCGTCACGGTGCTGAGCGGGGTGAGGCCCGCACCCTCCATCGCCGCCGCCGCGGTGATCGCCTTGAACGTCGAACCGGGCTCGAAGTCGCGGTGGAAGATCTGGCTGTAGCGGGTCTCCGGAGTCGAGGAGTCCAGGTCGTTCGGGTCCATGGCCGGCCATTCGGCCGCGGCGCGGATCTTGCCGGTGCCCACCTCGACGACCGTGACGGTTCCGCCCTTCGCGCCCTGCTTCTGGGCCTCCTCGCCGATCATCTGCTGGAGGTACCACTGCAGGTCGCTGTTGATCGTGAGCTGCACGGTGCCGCCGTCGACGGCGTCGGTGACCGACTCGCTCCCCGGGATCACGACGCCGTCCTTGCCCTTGCGATACGTCTTCTCCCCATCGATCGGCGCGAGGCACGATTCCTCGAGCTGCTCGACGCCGGCCTTGGCCTCCCCGGTGTTGTCGAGGAAGCCCAGCACGTTCCCGGCGACCGCGCCGTTGGGATAGACCCGGGTCTCGCGCGGCGTCAGGGCGAGGTACGACCCCAGGCCGAGGTCGCGGAGCGCGATGAACTGCTCGGTGTTGAGCCCCGTCTTCAGGGGTGCGTACTGGCTGTTCGGGTTCTCGGCCAGGGCATCGGAGACGCGTTTGCGGATCTCGTCTCCCGGTACCCCCGTGATCGCGGCGATCTTCTCGGAGGCCTCGGCCCAGGGCAGCGCAGGATCCTTCTCCTCCGTGAGCCTGATGACCTGAGGACTGAGCTGCGCGTCGTAGACCATCACGCTCGACGCGAGGACTGTGCCCTCGGCGTCGACGATGGATCCCCGCTGTCCGGGGATCGTCGAGCCGTCGCCGATGTGCTCGAGGGATTGGTTGACGTGCTCGTCGGCGCTCACCACCTGGATGTCGATCAGGCGGACGACGAACGCCACCAGGATCGAAAGGATGACCGCCAGTGCGACGACGGTGCGTCGCCGCGGTCCGCGCGTGGCTCGTGTCGTCATGGGATCTCTCCGTCGATCGGGGATGGTCAGTGCGTCGTGGGGCTGGGCAGGCCGTCGGTGATGGCGGGCGGCAGGTCCTGCGCGGGCGGTGTACCGCCGGTCGCGTCGTCCCCGGCGTTCTCCGCCGGCGGGGTCTCCTCCGTGACGAGGACGTTGCCGACGGCCGCCTTCCCGTTGGGATCGATCGTGGAGACCCCTTCCGCCCCGGCGCCCGTCCCGAAGACGGCGCCGTCGCTGAGACGGAGGTAGGACGGGGCGCCCGCCACGACCATGCCGAGGTCGGCGGCGCTGCTCGCGAGCACCTGCGGGGAACTCAGCCCCGTCAGCTCCTCCTGCAGCGCGTCGGTCCGGAGGTCGAGTTCGCGCTGCTGGGACGTGAGCCCGGCGAGGGTGAACGAGTCCTGTGTGATGGCCAGCGAGAGCCCGACCTGCCCCGCACCGATGGCCAGGGCGCCGCCCAGCGCGACGAGCGCGTAGGCGAGCTTCGGCTTGCGGCGCCGTGCGGGCGCCGTCACCGGTCGCAGGCGCCGCTCGGGCGTCGTCTCCGGAGCGACCGGCTGCAGCGGCAGGGTCGGCTTGCGGACTGCGTTCATGCTCATGCGCTCTCCCGCACCTTCTCGGCGGCGCGCAGGCGCACCGGTATCGCACGCGGGTTGCGTGCGCGCTCTTCGTCATCGGCGAGTTCCGCGCCCTTGGTGAGGATGCGGAATCGGGGGGCGTGCTCCGGCAGCTCGACCGGCAGCCCGGCGGGCGCCGTCGAGGAGGAGGCGGCCGCGAAGGCCTGCTTGACCAGCCGGTCCTCGAGGGACTGGTACGACATCACGACGATGCGGCCTCCGACCGCGAGTGCGTCCATCGCGGCGGGGATCGCGTCCGCGAGGACGTTCAGCTCGGCGTTGACCTCGATCCGGAGGGCCTGGAACACGCGCTTCGCCGGGTGCCCGGATCGCTGCGCGGCCGCGGGGGTGGCGGCCACGAGGATGTCGACGAGTTCGCCCGATCGCGTGATCGGCTGCTTCTGACGGGCGTCGATGATGAAGCGCGCATACCGTCCGGCGAGCTTCTCCTCTCCGTACCGCTCGAAGATGCGCCGCAGGTTGCCCTCGCTGTAGGTGGCGATGACCTCGGCGGCGGTGATGCCCTTCGTCTGGTCCATCCGCATGTCGAGCGGAGCGTCCTTGGAGTATGCGAAGCCACGTTCGGCCTCATCGAGCTGCAGCGACGAGACACCCAGGTCGAAGAGGATCCCGGCGGCGCCCTGGGCGTGCAGGCCGATCTCGTCGTAGACGGTGTGGACGAGGGTCACGCGATCGCGGAACCGAGCGAGCCGCTCCCCCGCGATCTTCAACGCGTCGGTGTCCCGGTCCAGCCCGATGAGGCGGATTCCGGGGAATCGCTCAAGTAGCGCCTCGGAATGGCCGCCCATGCCGAGGGTGGCATCGACGAGCACGGCGCCGTCCTCCTGGAGGGCAGGTGCGAGGAGCTCGACGCAGCGGTCGAGCAGGACGGGGGTGTGGATGTCGCGGAGGTTCATGATCTCTCTCGGGTCCGACCTTCGGCTCTGATCCCCCTCCGCATCTCGACCCGGCACCGGGGAAGTGTGTCGGGGCGGGAGCGGCGGGGCATCACAGCCGTGGTCAGAACAGTCCCGGAATCACCTCCTGCTCCAGCTCGGCGTAGGACTCCTCGCCGGCGGCGAGGTACGCGTTCCAGCTCTCCGCGTCCCAGATCTCGGCGTGGGCGCCGACTCCGGTCACGATGAGCTCCTTCTGAAGACCCGCGTACTGACGCAGGTGGGCGGGGATGGTGATGCGGTTCTGGCTGTCGGGCATCTCCGCACTGGCACCGGAGAGGAACATGCGCATGAAGTCACGCGCCTGCTTGTTGGCGAGCGGGGCCTGACGGATCCGCTCGTGCATCGCCTCGAACTCGGCCGTGCTGAAGACGTAGAGGCAGCGCTCCTGGCCCCGGGTGACGACGATGCCGCCGCCCAGGTCCTCGCGGAACTTCGCGGGAAGGATGACCCGTCCCTTGTCGTCCAGCTTCGGTGAGTGCGTGCCCAGCAGCATCGGCCATCACCCCCTCTCCGTCCGGCCAACTCGAGGTGCGCCCCACTTTACTCCACTTTCCTCCACATTCCTACGACGAATCCAGGGTATCGTCCCTGTGCTTCCGCGGACCTCGCCCTACTTCCGCGACATTCCGCGGGGGAGCGAGGTGGAGCGCCAGTGGAGGGCCGGTGGAGGGCCGGTGGGGATCGGATGCCCAGCAGGCACGAAAAAGCCCGGATGCTCAGCATCCGGGCTTCGTGGTGGAGAGGAAGGGAGGAGGTCAGTGGCCGTCCTGGCGCCGATCCCATCGATCGTTCATGCGGTCCATGAAGGAGGAGGGGTCCTGCCGCTTCGGAGCGGTGCGGGTCCGGGGCTCTGCCGGTCCGGACCGTCGGACAGGGGTGACGGCCAGCATGACGCCGCCGAGCATGGCCGCGAAACCGATGACCCCGACGACGATGCCCCAGATGTCTCCGAGGATGACACCGACGACCAGTCCGCCGACGCCGGCCAGCAGGAGCAGAGCACCGTAGACGAGATTGCGATAGCTGAGCGTGCGATCGCCCGACGGCGCGCTCACGACGTCGGCGTCATTGTGCAGGAGATGGCGTTCCATCTCGTCGAGCAGACGTTGCTCCTGTTCGGAGAGTGGCATCTCGTCCCCCTCGGGTATGGTGCCCTCCAGTCTACGCGCGAGCGGCGTCCGGGGCTAGCGGTTCGGGCGTCTCATCCTTTACGTATGCTGGGAGTCGTGCCGTCCCCCTCCCCCTCCGTCGCCGACGCCGTGGCCGCGCGACTGGACCTGTTCCTCGACCGCATGCGAGCAGAGTCGGCGGGGTACGGCGACGACGCCGCCGCCTTCCTCGATGCGGCGTCCGACGCCCTCTCCGGAGGGAAGAGGCTGCGCGCCCGCTTCTGCCACGCAGGGTGGCGCGCCGTCTCCCGGTTCCGTGACCGTCTCGCCGTCGAGGACGACGCCCTGTGGGACCTCTGCGCGGCGCTGGAGATCTTCCAGTCCGCCGCTCTCGTGCACGACGACCTGATCGACAACTCCGACACCCGCCGGGGCCGTCCCGCGGCGCACCGGGCGCTCGAGGCCTCCCACCGCTCCGCCGGATGGTGGGGCGACGCCGCTGCCTTCGGGCGCGCCGGTTCCGTGCTGCTCGGCGATCTCCTCGTGGCGTGGAGCGACGACCTCCTGGAGTCGGCGCTCGACGGTCACGGCGCGGCACGGACCGTGCGCGCCGAGTACGCGCGCATGCGTCGCGATGTCACGACCGGACAGTTCCTCGACATCGCCGAGGAGTCGGCGTGGAGCGTCAGCGATGACCGCGAGCATGCGGAGCGCGCGCTGCGCGTGGCCTCGCTGAAGTCGGCGCGCTACAGCATCGAGCAGCCGCTCATCCTGGGAGCGAGCCTCGCCGGCGCCGACGCCGGGCAGACCGAGGCGCTGCGCCGCTTCGGGCACCCTCTCGGCCTCGCCTTCCAGTTGCGTGACGACGTGCTCGGCGTGTTCGGCGATGCCGCCGTCACCGGCAAGCCCGCGGGCGACGACCTCCGAGAGGGCAAGCGGACCGTTCTCATCGCGCTCACCAGGGAGAAGCTCGACGCACCCGCCCGGCGGGTGCTCGACGAGATGCTCGGAGACCCCGACCTGACGGCGTCGCAGGTCTCGTTCCTGCAGGAGACGATCGCCGGGACCGGAGCCCTCGAACGGGTCGAGACGATGATCGCCGACTACGCCGGAGAGGCCGATCGCGCGCTCTCCGGAGCCCGGCTCGAGGACGCCGCGGTCGGCGAGCTCCGCGATCTCGGCCGAGCGGCGACCGTGCGCTCCTCCTGAACAGGTCGCTCAGGCGAGGGTGCGCGCGAGCCGACGGACCTCGCTCTTGTGCCCGGCGAGCAGAGAGGCGATCGGGGAACGCCCGAGGGTCTCGTCCTCGGCGAGCAGCCAGTCGATCAGTTCGTCATCGGAGAAGCCGGCATCCTGCAGGACGATGATCGTCCCGCGCAGGGAGCTCAGCGGCTCGCCGTCCACGATGAACACCGCAGGAACGGCGAAGACGCCGCTGCGCCGCGAGCCGACGAGGTAGTGCTCGTCGATCAGACGACGCACGCGGCCGAGGGGCTCGCCGAGCACCTCGACGAGGTCGGGCATGGTCAGCCACTCGAGGGCGGCGTCAGGGGTTGCAGCGACGTTCTCAGACACGTTGCCACTATCTCACCTCGGCCCCCGACGCGCATATCCATCACTTCCGTCACATTCGTCACACCTGTCACTTCTGTTGACATCTCTATACATCCGTGTCAGCGTGAAGTGCTCGAAAAGGGGGCTGACGTGATCTTCCAGACAGCCGTGGCCGGCGCCCTCGCCGCCACTCTGACGGCGACACCCGCCGCCGCGCCCGCACCGCCGGTCGCGCCGCACGAACGGCATCGGATCGCTCCGGTGCGCGTCGCACCGACGCAGAACATCCCGCCCTCGCACGTCGTGCAGCCGGGGGACACGGTCGCCGGCATCGCCGGTCGTCACGGACTGCGCACCGCTGACGTCCTCGGCTGGAACGGCCTCTCCTGGCGCTCGGTCATCTATCCGGGGCAGACCCTGCATCTGCGCGCCCCGGCCTCGGCACCCGCGCCGGCGCCCACGTCGGTGCCTGCGGCGACGAAGACCCACACGGTCGTGGCGGGCGACACCGTCTTCGGCATCGCCCGGAAGTACGCCACCTCGATCGGTGCGATCCTCGCCGCCAACGGCCTTCCCGACGGCGCCATCATCTACCCGGGACAGAAGATCGTCGTATCCGGAGGCGCGGCTTCCGCTTCCCCTCCGGCACCCGCGGCCGCACCCGCGGCGGCACCCGCGACGCCCCCGCAGAGCGGCGGCAGCGCCCACACCGTCGCCGCAGGCGAGACGCTGTTCTCGATCGCTCAGCGGTACGGGACCACCACGCAGTCCCTCTTCGCCTGGAATGACCTCGGCCCGTCGTCGATCATCTACCCGGGTCAGCGCCTCGCCGTGCAGGCGCCTGCCCCGAAGCCCGCCGCTGTGCCGACCGGACAGCGCAGTGCGACCCTGACGGCCGAGCAGGCTGCCAACGCCGCGCTCATCATCCGCGTGGGCCGCGAACTCGGAGTATCCGACCGCGGGATCGCCATCGCCCTCGCCACCGGCATGGTGGAGTCGGATCTCCGCAACCTGGACTGGGGGGATCGCGACTCGCTCGGGATCTTCCAGCAGCGCCCGAGCACCGGCTGGGGCACCCCGGCGCAGATCATGGACGCGGAGCGGAGCACGCGGGTCTTCTACGGCGGCACGGGCGACCCGAACGGGCACACCACCCGCGGACTGCTCGACATCGCGGGCTGGGAGTCGCTGCCCTTCACCGACGCGGCGCAGGCCGTGCAGATCTCCGCCTACCCCGATCGCTACGGGCAGTGGGAGGCCCAGGCGTACGCATGGCTCGCCCAGCACGGGTGAGGCCGCCGGAAATCCGGATGACCCGAGGGGTGAGGCGTTCCCGGGGCTTTCAGCCATTCGTCCATAGACTTCTGTCGTGACGACCAATCATCAGGCCGACCCCCTCATCGGGCGGCTTGTCGACGGTCGGTACCGTGTGCGTGCGCGGATCGCCCGCGGCGGCATGGCCACGGTCTACGTCGCCACCGACCTCCGCCTGGAGCGCCGCATCGCCTTGAAGGTCATGCACGCGCACCTCAGTGACGACTCCGCGTTCCAGAGCCGGTTCATCCAGGAGGCCCGCGCCGCGGCCCGCCTCGCCGACCCGCACGTCGTCAACGTCTTCGATCAGGGCCAAGACGGCGAACTCGCCTACCTCGTCATGGAGTATCTGCCAGGGATCACTCTGCGTGAGCTCCTCCGAGAGCAGAAGCGCCTCACGGTCGCTCAGACGATCACGATCATGGATGCCGTTCTCGCCGGGCTGTCCGCCGCGCATCGGGCGGGCATCGTCCACCGCGACGTCAAGCCGGAGAACGTCCTGCTCGCGGAGGACGGCCGTATCAAGATCGGCGACTTCGGACTCGCGAGAGCCACCACCGCGAACACCGCCACCGGGCAGCAGCTCCTCGGGACGATCGCGTACCTCGCGCCGGAGCTCGTCACCCGCGGTACCGCCGATGCCCGTAGCGACATCTACGCCCTCGGCATCATGCTCTACGAGATGCTCGTCGGAGAGCAGCCCTACAAGGGCGAGCAGCCGATGCAGATCGCGTTCCAGCACGCCACCGAGTCGGTCCCCCGACCCAGCGTCCGCAATCCCTCGGTGCCGGAGCAGCTCGATGAGCTCGTGCTGTGGGCCACGGAGAAGTCCCCGGACGAGCGTCCGGACGACGCCCAGCAGATGCTGGAGCGCCTGCGGGAGATCGAGCGCGAGATCGGTGTCGCGCCCGCCGTGACCCGGACCACCGGCGCCTCCCGGGATCAGTCGGACTCCGGCGACCTCACCAAGGTCATGCCGGGCACCATGCTCCTGCCGGAACCGGCGACGGCCACCTCCCCCGGGATCGACAACGCCACCATCCTCCGGCGGCGGGCCGCCAAGCGCCGCGCCCGTGGCACGTTCCTCCTCTCCCTCGTCCTCCTGCTCGCCGTCCTCGCCGGCGGCGTGGGCTGGTGGTTCGGCTCCGGTCCCGGCTCGCTGATCGCGGTGCCCGCCGTGGCGGGCCAGACGTACGACGAGGCGGCGGCAGACCTCACGGAAGCCGGCTTCGAACCCGCCCAACGCGACGAGTTCTCCGTCGACGTCGAGAAGGGCATCGTCATCGAGACGGACCCCGGCGAGGGCACCAGGATCGACAAGGGCACCACCGTCGCCGTCGTCGTGTCCGCCGGCCCCGCCTCCCACGACCTCGCCCCTGTGGCCGGACAGCCTGCCGAGGACGTCCGGGCCGCGTTGCAGGCGGCGAACCTCGAGATCACCGACGACGAGGAGTACTTCACCGACGCCGCGGCCGGATCGGTCATCAACGTCCGCATCACTCCCCGTGACGGCGGCGATGCCTTCGGCTGCGATGAGGGCTGCACCGTCCACGAGAAGGACACCGCCACGATCCAGGTGTCGCGCGGGCCGGTGCCCGACGTCACGGACATGACCGTCAAGCAGGCGACCGAGACGCTCACCGGCAAAGGCCTCAAGGTGGCGGAGGAGAACATCTACCGCCCGAGCGATTCCATCGGCAAGGACCGGGTCATCGGATACGCGGACCGCACCCAGGAAGGATCCTGGCGTCCTGGCGAGACGATCCAGCTGATCGTCTCGCAGGGCCCGCCGCTGTTCGATGTGCCGGATGTCTCCGGGATGACGCGCGACGAGGCCACCGGCGCGTTGCGAGACGCCGGATTCACCTGGAGCTACACGAGCAGCACGGGTCTGCCGGACTCCGTGTGGGACCTCCTCGCGAACGAGAACACGCGCGTGGAGTCGTACAGCCCATCCGAACCGCAGCGGAAGGGCGCGAGCATCACCCTCACCATGAGCTTCGCCGGCTGACGCCGACACGACGAAGGGGCCGGAACATCGTTCCGGCCCCTTCGTGCGTCCGCCCGTGGCTCAGCGCTTCTCGAGCTCCTCGGCCACCAGGAACGCCAGCTCCAGGGACTGCATGTGGTTCAGGCGCGGGTCGCACAGGCTCTCGTAGCGGGTCCCCAGGGCCGCCTCGTCGATCTGCTCCGATCCGCCCAGGCACTCGGTGACGTCGTCGCCGGTCAGCTCGACGTGGATGCCGCCGGGGAACGTGCCGACCGCCCGGTGCGCCTCGAAGAAGCCGCGGACCTCGTCGACGACGTCGTCGAAGCGACGCGTCTTGTACCCGGTCGGCGTCGTGATGCCGTTGCCGTGCATGGGGTCGGTGACCCAGAGCGGCTGGGCACCCGACTCGCGGACCGCCTCCAGCAGCGGGGGCAGCGCATCGCGGATGCGGCCGGCGCCCATACGCGTGATGAAGGTCAGCCGGCCGGGCTCGCGCTCCGGGTCGAGCTTGTCGATGAGTGCCAGTGCCGTCTCCGGCGTGGTGGTGGGGCCCAGCTTCACGCCGATCGGGTTCCGGATCTTCGAGAAGTAGTCGACGTGCGCGCCGTCGAGCTCGCGCGTGCGCTCCCCGATCCACAGGAAGTGGGCGGAGGTGTTGTACGGGGTGTCCGTCCGCGAGTCGATCCGCGTCATCGGGCGCTCGTAGTCCATGAGCAGACCCTCGTGACCGGTGAAGAACTCGACGCGCTTGAGCTCGTCGAAGTCGGCGCCGGCGGCCTCCATGAACTTGATCGCACGATCGATCTCGGCGGCCATGCGCTCGTACCGCTGGTTCGCCGGGTTCTGCGCGAAGCCCTTGTTCCAGGAGTGCACCTCGCGGAGGTCCGCGAAGCCACCCTGCGTGAACGCCCGGATGAGGTTCAGCGTGGAAGCGGCGGTGTGGTAGCCCTGCAGCAGTCGACCGGGGTCGGCCTGACGGGATCCCTCGGTGAAGTCGTAGCCGTTCACGATGTCGCCGCGGTACGCCGGCAGGGTGACCTCGCCGCGCGTCTCGGTGTCGCTGGAGCGCGGCTTGGCGAACTGCCCGGCCATGCGCCCCATCTTGACGACCGGCATGGACGCGCCGTAGGTGAGCACGACGGCCATCTGCAGCACCGTCTTGATGCGGTTGCGGATCTGCTCGGCCGTGGCCCCGGCGAAGGTCTCGGCGCAGTCGCCGCCCTGCAGCAGGAAGGCCTCCCCGGAGGCCGCCCTGGCGAGACGGTCGCGGAGGTTGTCGACCTCACCGGCGAAGACCAGCGGCGGAAGGCTCGAAATCTGCCGGGAGACGTCGGCGACGCGGTCGGCGTCTGGCCACTGCGGCTGCTGCTTGATGGGAAGCGAGCGCCAGGCATCAAGGGCGTCGATGTGGTGCGGAAGCATGCGTCCAGCCTAGTGGGCGGCACCACCGCCGAGACGCGCCGGGGGCCTATGTGACGCGCGTCGGAAGACGGTCCTTGACCGTGGACGCGTAGACGTCCTCGTACTCCTGCTGACCGAGGCGCTGGAGGGCCACCATGATCTCGTCCGTGACGGACCGGAGGATGTAGCGGTCGTTCTCCATGCCCGCATAGCGGGAGAAGTCCAGCGGCTCGCCGATGACGATCCCGACCCGCATGACCCGCGGGATACGGCGGCCGATGGGCATGGCGGTGTCGGTGTCGACCATGATGACCGGGATGACCGGGACCTTGGCTTCGAGCGCCATCCGGGCGATGCCGGTGCGGCCGCGGTAGAGCTTGCCGTCGGGGCTGCGCGTGCCCTCGGGGTAGATGCCCAGCAGGTCGCCGCCACCGAGCACCTGCAGGCCGGTGTTGAGGGAGGCCTCGGACGCCTTGCCGCCGGAGCGGTCGATGGGGATCTGACCCGTCGCCTTCATGAAGAAGCGGGTGGACCAGCCCTTGAGGCCTCGTCCGGTGAAGTAGTCGCTCTTCGCGAGGAACGACATCGACCGATCGATCACGAGCGGAAGGAAGATCGAGTCCGCGAAGGAGAGGTGGTTGCTGGCGAGGATCGCCGCCCCGGTCGCGGGCACGTTCTTCCGCCCCACGATCCAGGGACGGAACACGGCCTTGACCACAGGGCCGATCACGACGTACTTCATCAGCCAGTAGAACATCGAGGTGAAGTCTAGCGCCGCGACGCGGATCGCCCTCATGTTCCTCGTCGGGCGACCCGCAAAGCGACTGAGTTCCACCCTGACCGCGACCGGGTGCCATGCCCTAGACTCGGACCAACGCCCGTGCCCGACCGGTACCGAAGGAGCTGCCGTGGTCCAGTTTGAAGTCCCCGCGATCGTCCCCGCCGATCCCGACGCGAACGTCGCCGACCTGCTTGCGAAGCGTGTGGAGGCGACTCCCGACCGGGCGCTGTTCTCCGTCCCGCAGGGCGACGGATGGCGCGACATCACCGCCGCCGACTTCGAGACCGCGGTCATCGCGCTGGCGAAGGGGTTCGCCGCCGCCGGCATCCAGCCCGGCGAGAAGGTGGGCTTCCTCGCCCGCACCACGTACGAGTGGAGCCTCGTCGACTTCGCGCTCTTCTATGCCGGTGCCGTGATGGTGCCGATCTACGAGACGAGCTCGCCGTCGCAGATCCAGTGGATCCTCGAGGACTCGGGCGCGATCGCCCTCCTCGTCGAGTCACCGGAGCACTTCGCCCGCGTCGACGAGGTGCGCGGCGACCTTCCGCTCCTCCGAGAGGTCTGGCAGCTGCACCTGGGCGCGATCGACACGCTCACCGCGCAGGGGGCATCCGTCTCGGATGAGGAGATCCAGCGTCGCCGCGGCCTCGCCGTCGGCTCCGACATCGCGACCCTCATCTACACCTCGGGCTCCACCGGACGACCGAAGGGCTGCGTGCTCACCCACAGCAACTTCGTCGAGCTGTCCCGCAACTCCGCCAAGGCGCTCGACGAGGTCGTGCAGACGCCCGGCTCGTCCACGCTGCTGTTCATCACGACCGCGCACGTGTTCGCCCGCTTCATCTCCATCCTCAACGTGCACGCCGGGGTGCGCACCGGCCACCAGCCCGACACGCGTCAGCTGCTCCCTGCCCTCGGCTCCTTCAAGCCCACCTTCCTCCTCGCGGTCCCCCGCGTGTTCGAGAAGGTCTACAACTCCGCCGAGCAGAAGGCCGAGGCGGGCGGCAAGGGCAAGATCTTCCGCGCCGCCGCCGACGTGGCGATCGAGCACTCCCGGCTGCTCGAGGAGGGCAAGAAGATCCCGTTCGGGACGAAGCTCAAGTTCGCGCTCTTCAACAAGCTCGTCTACTCCAAGCTCCGCGAGGCCATGGGCGGCAACGTCGTCTACGCGGTGTCGGGCTCCGCTCCCCTCGGCGCGCGCCTCGGTCACTTCTTCCACAGCCTCGGCGTGGTGATCCTCGAGGGCTACGGCCTGACCGAGACCACGGCGCCCGCGACGGTGAACCTCGCCTCGAAGTCGAAGATCGGCACGGTCGGCCCCGCCCTTCCCGGGGTCGGGGTTCGTCTGGCCGACGACGGCGAGATCGAGGTGCGCGGCATCAACGTCTTCAAGGAGTACTGGAACAACCCGGCGGCCACCGCCGAGGCGTTCAGCGACGGCGGCTGGTTCCACACCGGCGACATCGGCAGCTTCGACGCCGACGGCTTCCTCACGATCACGGGGCGCAAGAAGGAGATCATCGTCACGGCGGGTGGCAAGAACGTCGCTCCGGCCGCACTCGAGGACCCGATCCGCGCGAACCCCATCGTCGGGCAGGTCGTCGTCGTCGGCGACCAGCGCCCGTTCATCTCGGCCCTCGTCACCCTCGACCCCGAGATGCTGCCGACCTGGCTCGCGAACAACGGCCTCGACGAGAAGATGACCCTCGCGCAGGCCTCGACCAACGCGCAGGTCCGTGCCGAGGTGCAGCGTGCGGTGGACGCGGCGAACGAGCGGGTGTCGCGCGCCGAGTCCATCCGCAAGTTCACGATCCTGGACTCGGAGTGGACGGAGGCCTCCGGCCACCTCACCCCGAAGCTGTCGATCAAGCGGAACATCATCATGAACGACTTCGCCGACGAGATCTCCGCGATCTACGACGAGCCGGTCGCCACGACCAACGTCGCCATCGGCGGCTGACCCGCGCGTCGACCCACCCCCTTCTGACCGAACCGGCCCCTTGCGCTCGTGCGCAAGGGGCCGGTTCGTACGTGAAGGGGTGGGTCGGAGGCTAGAACCAGGAGCTCTCGCGAACCTCGCGCATCGCGACCTTCCGGGTCTCGGGGTCGAGCCGGGAGAGGAAGAGCGTGCCGTCGAGGTGGTCGGTCTCGTGCTGGAGCGCCTGCGCGAGCAGCCCGTCCCCCTCGAGCACCACCGGCTGTCCGTCGAGGTCGATCCCCTCGACGCGGGCCCAGGGATGGCGCTGGGCGTCGTGCCAGAGTCCCGGCACCGACAGGCAACCCTCCCCCGTCGGCTCGGGCTCGCCGCGGACCTCGGTCAGCACGGGGTTCAGCACGTAGCCGATCTCGCCGTCGACGTTGTAGCTGAAGGCGCGGAGCGCGACGCCGATCTGCGGCGCGGCCACGCCGGCGCGGCCCGGGAGCTCGACGGTCTCCAGGAGATCCGTGACGAGCGCACGCACGCCGTCGTCGATCTCCTCGATGGGTGCGCACACCGTCCGCAGGACCGGGTCGCCGAAGATGCGGATCTCGCGAACCGTCATCAGGCGGCCTTCGCCCGGAGGCCCTCGACGAGGAGCGCCGCGAGTTCCCTCGCCGCCTTCCGCGTCTCGGGGAGGAGGTTCGCGAAGACGATCGTCCCGCCCGCGGCGATCTGCGGGTCGTACGGCACGCGCACGACGCTGCGGGCCCGCGACGCGAAGTGCGCCTGGAGCTCACCCAGCCGCACGAGCGGCGTCCCGGGCGTGGACTGGTTGAGCACCACGATGGCGTCGCGCGCCTGCTGCGCGTACCCGTTGGACTCCAGCCACGTGAGGGTCTCGGACGCCAGCCGCGCCTCGTCGACGCTGAGTCCGGAGACGATGACGATCTGGTCGGCGAGGTCCAGGGTCGCCGACATCACCGAGTGGACGATCCCCGTGCCGGTGTCGGTGAGGACGAGGGAGTAGTAGTGCGCGGCCACATCGGCCACGTCGCGATAGTCGTCGTCGCTGAAGGCCTCGGCGACACGCGGGTCGGCGTCCGAGGCGAGCACGTCGAGGCGCGTCGCATCCCGTGCCACGATCGCGGAGATGTCGTGGAACCCGCGCACGTCGTCCCGGATGCGGACGAGGTCGCGCACGGACTTGCCATGCTGCGCGCGCTGCACCCGGTCGGCGAGCGTTCCGCGGTCGGGGTTGGCGTCCACGGCGATGACGCGGTCCTCCCTCGCGTCAGCGAGGGCCATGCCGAGGAGCGCGGTGACCGTGGTCTTGCCCACGCCGCCCTTCCGCGAGAGCACCGGCACGAACCGGGCACCGCCGGCGAGCGGGGCGGCGATCCGCGCCGTGAGCTCCTTGCGCTCGCGCGCGCGACGGCCGTCGCCGATGTTCAGCCGGCGCCCGGACAGTGTGTAGAGCAGGTGGCTCCACCCTCCCTCGGGTTCCGGCTTGGCCACGCGGTGCGGGTCGAGGAGCCGATCGGAGGTGAGGAGATCTGCGGACTCGCGGGCGGACTCGCCCAGCTCCCCCAGACGCTTCGCGGTGAGGGCCACGTCGGTCCGGGGCGCCGGACGTGCGGGCGCGGATGCGACGGGCTTGTCGTCGGCTTCGGGCATCGTGGTCTCCTTCTGCGCGGGCGCCTGCGGGGCACGCGCCGGTTTCGCGGCCGGGACCTCCGCACGGTCGGCGCCGGCCTTCGCGAGGAAGCGGGCGGCCGCCTCCTCCTCCTCCGCGACCAGGTCAGCCGCGGGCTCGGCAGCCGGCACGGAATCCTCCGGCACGGAATCCTCCACCACGGGCTCCTCCACCACGACGGCGTCGATCACCTCGTCGAGTCGCGGAGCATCGAGGACGGGCTTCGGCGCCGCGGGGAGGGTGAGGTCGTCGACGATGAGGTCGATGCCGACCTCCCCGTCCACGACACCGTCGTCGGCGAGGTCGTCATCCTCCTCCGCCGGCAGGGTCACCCGCACCTGCGCGGTTCCGCCGAGGATGCCGATGCCGGCGGTGTCGACGGATGCGGCGTCGTCGAGCACCCCCAGCGGACTGTCCTCGGGGTCGGCGTCGTTCTTCGCGGTCACGTGTCACTCCCAACCTGTGCGGGCCTCGGGATGCGCCCAGGGTGCGCGGCCTCGCCCGCACAAGATTAGTGCGCCGGTCGGATCACGACCAAAAGATCGCCCGCGTCCACCTGCTGCGTCTCGGAGATGGCGTGCCGCTCCACGACCCCGTCCACGGGGGCGGTGATGGCGGCCTCCATCTTCATCGCCTCGATCGACGCGACCGGCTCGCCCGCGCGCACCGTCGCTCCCACCTCGGCCTTGAGGGTGACCACGCCGGAGAACGGCGCCGCCACCTGGCCGGGGACGGACGTGTCGGCTTTCTCGACCTCGTGCGCATCGACCGAGATGGAGCGGTCCCGCACGAACACCGGGCGGAGCTGACCGTTCAGCGTGGTCATCACCGTCCTCATGCCCTTGTCGTCGGCCTCGCCGATCGCCTCGAGCCCGACGTAGAGCTGGACGCCGCGATCGATCTCGATGAGGTGCTCCTGGCCGGGGACCAGCCCGTACAGGTAGTCGCCGGTGTCCAGCACGGACAGGTCGCCGTACTGCTCCCGTCGTTCGGCGAACTCGGCCGCCGGAGCCGGGAAGAGCAGAGTGTTCAGGCGGGAGCGTCGTTGCGCGCTCGTCCCCGCCAGCTCGGCCTCGTCCTGGTCGGTGAGAGCCGTGAGCCCGGTCCGCACGGAACGACCGGCGAGCACCTTGGACCGGAACGGCTCGGGCCAGCCTCCGGGGAGGTCGCCGAGCTCACCCGCCATGAAGCCGACCACGGAGTCGGGCACGTCGTACTTCTCCGGGTTCGCCTCGAAGTCCGCGGGGTCGGCCTTCACGGCGGCGAGATGCAGGGCGAGATCGCCCACCACCTTCGACGACGGGGTGACCTTCGGCACGCGTCCGAGGATGCGGTCGGCCGCGGCGTACATGTCCTCGATGAGCTCGAAGTCGTCGGCGAGCCCGAGGGCCTTGGCCTGCTGTCGGAGGTTCGACAGCTGCCCGCCCGGGATCTCGTGGTGGTACACGCGGCCGGTGGGCCCCGGGAGCCCGGACTCGAACGGCGCGTACTGGCGACGCACCGCCTCCCAGTAGGGCTCCAGATCCGAGACGGCCGCGAGCGAGATCCCGCTGTCCCGCTCCGTGTGGGCGAGGGCGGCGACGAGTGACGACAGCGACGGCTGACTGGTCGTGCCCGACAGCGGCGCCGAGGCGGCGTCCACCGCATCCACGCCGGCGGCGCTGGCGGCGAGCAGGGTCGCGAGCTGCCCGCCGGGGGTGTCGTGGGTGTGCAGGTGCACGGGCAGGTCGAAGCGCTCACGGAGCGCCGAGACGAGCGTCGCGGCCGCGGCGGGGCGGAGCAGGCCCGCCATGTCCTTGATCGCGAGGATGTGCGCGCCGGCCGCGACGATCTGATCCGCCAGCTTCAGGTAGTAGTCGAGGGTGTAGAGCTCCTCTGCCGGGTCCAGCAGGTCTCCGGTGTAGCAGAGCGCCACCTCGGCGACGGCGGTCCCCGTGGCGCGGACCGTCTCGATCGCCGGCCGCATCTGCTCCACGTCGTTCAGCGCGTCGAAGATCCGGAAGATGTCGACGCCGCTTGCCGCCGCCTCCGCCACGAAGGCCTCGGTCACCGCGGTCGGGTACGGCGTGTAGCCGACCGTGTTCCGGCCGCGCAGGAGCATCTGGATGGCGACGTTCGGGAGGGCGGCACGCAGCTTGTCGAGCCGCTCCCACGGGTCCTCGCCGAGGAAGCGCAGCGCGACATCGTACGTGGCGCCACCCCAGGCCTCGACCGACAGCAGCTCCGGGGTGAGACGGGCGAGGTACGGGGCGGCGGCGACGAGGTCCTTCGTGCGGACCCTGGTCGCGAGCAGCGACTGGTGCGCGTCGCGGAAGGTCGTGTCGGTGATCGCGAGGGCGGTCTGCGCGCGCAGGCCGCGGGCGAACTCCTCGGGGCCCACCTCGAGCAGCCGCTGCCGGGAGCCGGGCGCCGGCTCCGTGCTGAGGTCGATCGGCGGGAGCTTGGTCGCGGGGTCGATGACGCCGGGGTGCGCACCGTGCGGCTTGTTCACCGTCACGTCCACGAGCCAGTTGAGGATCTTCGTGCCGCGGTCCTTCGAGGCGCGACCGCGGAGCAGCTCCGGGCGCTCGTCGATGAAGGACGTGCTGACGTCGCCGCGGATGAAGGCCTCGTCATCGAGCAGCGCCTGGAGGAAGGGGATGTTCGTGGAGACGCCGCGGATGCGGAACTCGGCGAGGGCACGGCGCGCGCGGGCCACGGCGGCCGGGAAGTCGCGGCCGCGGCAGGTCAGCTTCGCGAGCATCGAGTCGAAGTGCGGGCTGATCTGGGCACCCTGGTGCACGGTGCCGCCGTCGAGCCGGATCCCGGCACCGCCGGGCGAGCGGTAGGTGGTGATCTTCCCGGTGTCGGGACGGAAGCCCTGCGTCGGGTCCTCCGTGGTGATGCGGCACTGCAGCGCGGCACCCCGCAGGTGCAGGTTCTCCTGCTGCAACCCGAGATCGGCGAGGGTCTGCCCCGCGGCGATGCGCATCTGGCTCTGCACGAGATCGACGTCGGTGACCTCCTCGGTCACCGTGTGCTCGACCTGGATGCGGGGGTTCATCTCGATGAAGACGACCTCTCCCGCGCGCTCCCCCGCCGTCTCCAGCAAGAACTCGACGGTGCCGGCGTTCTCGTAGCCGATGGAGCGGGCGAAGGCGACGGCATAGCCGTGCAGGGCCCGGCGCACGTCGTCATCGAGGTTGGGGGCGGGAGCGATCTCGACGACCTTCTGATGCCGCCGCTGCACGGAGCAATCCCGCTCGAACAGGTGCACCGTCTCACCGGTCTTGTCCGCGAGGATCTGCACCTCGATGTGCCGCGGGCGCACGACGGCCTGCTCCAGGAACATCCGGGGGTCGCCGAAGGCGCTGCCGGCCTCCCGCATCGCCTCGGCGAGGGCCGGTCCGAGGTCGCCGAGCGTCTCGACGCGTCGCATGCCGCGGCCGCCACCACCGGCGACGGCCTTGGCGAAGAGGGGGAAGCCGATCTCCTCCGCCTGGGCGACGAGCGCGTCGACGTCGTCGGAGGCCTCGGTCGAGCGGAGCACGGGGACGCCCGCCTCGACCGCGTGCCGCTTGGCCTCGACCTTGTTGCCGGCCATCTCCAGCACCTTCGCGGGAGGACCGATGAAGACGATGCCGTGGGCGGCGGCCTTCTCCGCGAGCTCCGGGTTCTCCGAGAGGAAGCCGTAGCCGGGGTAGATCGCGTCGGCACCCGACTCGGTGGCCACGCGGATGATCTCGTCGACGTCCAGGTAGGCGCGGACGGGATGGCCCCGCTCGCCGATCTCGTACGCCTCGTCGGCCTTGAGCCGGTGGACCGAGCCGCGGTCCTCGTGCGGGAAGACGGCGACGGTGCGCGCCCCCACCTCCACGGCCGCTCGGAATGCCCGGATCGCGATTTCGCCACGATTCGCCACAAGGATCTTCTGGAACATGCACACCTCTGAGAGCTCGATGCACGGCCGAGGCACGCACATGGGGCGGGGCTGAGTGTTCCCCCAGCCTAGGGGAAGGTAACGTGGAGTCCGTGCACGTACTCAGCGTCAGCTCTCTCAAGGGGGGCGTCGGCAAGACGACCGTGACACTCGGGCTGGCCTCCGCGGCTTTCGCCCGGGGTGTCCGGACGCTCGTCGTCGACCTCGACCCGCAGTCCGACGTCTCCACCGGGATGGACATCCAGGTCGCCGGACGACTCAACATCGCCGATGTGCTGGCGAACCCGAAGGAGAAGACCGTCCGCCAGGCGATCACCTCCAGCGGCTGGGCGAAGGTCCACCCCGGCACGATCGACGTGCTGATCGGAAGCCCGTCCGCCATCAACTTCGACGGCCCGCACCCGAGCGTCCGCGATGTGTGGAAGCTCGAGGAGGCGCTCGCAGCGGTCGAGGCGGACTACGACCTCGTGCTCATCGACTGCGCGCCGTCGCTGAACGCCCTCACCCGCACCGCGTGGGCCGCGAGCGACCGCGTCATGGTCGTCACCGAGCCCGGCCTCTTCTCCGTGGCCGCCGCGGACCGTGCGCTGCGCGCGATCGAGGAGATCCGCCGCGGTCTCTCACCGCGCCTCCAGCCGTTGGGCATCGTGGTCAACCGCGTGCGCCCGCAGTCGATCGAGCACCAGTTCCGCATCAAGGAGCTGCGGGACATGTTCGGCCCCCTCGTGCTCTCGCCGCAGCTTCCGGAGCGCACCTCGCTGCAGCAGGCGCAGGGCGCCGCGAAGCCGCTGCACATCTGGCCCGGCGACTCCGCTCAGGAGCTCGCCGCGGACTTCGACCAGCTCCTCGACCGCATCATCCGCACGGGTCGCGTCCCCGTTCCGGAGAACGGACCGCAGAGCTGACACCGCGGAACGACGAAACGGCCATCCTCTTCGAGGGTGGCCGTTCTTCGTGAAGCGGGGGTGGAGCGTCAGGCGGAGCGCTTGGCGCGACGGGCGGAGAGCTCGTCGACGGGGTCCGGCGCGGAGGCATCGAAGGCGACGAGCGTCGACTCCACCTCGCGCAGCACCTTGCCGACCGCGATCCCGAAGACGCCCTGACCGCGGCTGACCAGGTCGATCACCTCGTCGTTCGAGGTGCAGAGGTAAACGGACGCGCCATCGCTCATGAGGGTCGTCCCCGCGAGATCGCGGATGCCGGCGCGACGGAGCTCGTCCACCGCGGTGCGGATCTGCTGCAGGGAGATGCCCGTGTCGAGCAGGCTCTTGACGAGCTTCAGGACGAGGATGTCGCGGAAGCCGTAGAGACGCTGCGAGCCGGAGCCGTTCGCGCCGCGCACCGTGGGCTCGACGAGCTCGGTGCGGGCCCAGTAGTCCAGCTGGCGGTAGGTGATGCCGGCCGCACGGGCTGCCACGGCGCCGCGATAGCCGACCTCGTCGTCCATCGCGGGCAGACCGTCGGTGAAGAGGAGTTCGGTCACGAACCGCGGGTCGCCTGCGAGCTCATCCGCATTCATCTGAAATCCTCCCTGGAACGGTTATCTCCACGGTAGAGCAGGGTCCCGGCACCGGCAACGACATCCGTGCGACGCCGAAGGTGTGTCGCAATCAGTTCGTTACGAAAGGATCCGCGTGAGCGCATCCTTCACGAACAACGTCCGGACGTCGTCGATGCGCGTGGCCAGCTCCGGTGCGAGTTCGTTGGCGCGCGCCCGCGAGGTGGCGTCGGTGCGACGCAGCAGCGTGGAGAGCGCCGACTCGATGAGCGAGACCTCCCGCTCCGCGCCCTGCCGCAGGGAGCGGAGATGACGCGGCTCGATGCCGTGCCGATCGAGCGCCACGAGCCCGCGGAGCAGCGCGACCGTGGATTCGGAGTACGTCTCCTGCGCGGTGATGACCCCGGTGCTGATCGCGTCGTTGAGGAGCTGCGGTCCGGCGCCGGCGGCGGCCAGGAGCTCGTCGCGGCGGTAACGCCGCGGCGCGGGGGCGATCGAGGGCGGCGGGGCGAGCGCGGCCGTCTCGCCCGAGGCCTCCGCCTCGTCGAGCTGCTCGCGGATCACGCTGAGCGGAAGGTAGTGATCCCGCTGCAGGGTCAGCCCCAGGCGGAGGCGCTCGATGTCCGAGGAGGAGAACTTCCGGTAGCCGGACTCGGTGCGGGAGGGACGGACGATGCCCTGCACCTCGAGGAACCGCAGCTTGCTGGAGGTCAGGTCGGGGAACTCCGGGGTGAGACGTGCGAGCACCTGACCGATACTCAGCAGGCCCGCGGACGCCGAGCGTTCGCGGGCGGGAGTTGCCGCCATCAGGCGTTCGCCGCGCGGTCGAGCGGGGACGCGAAGAAGTTCAGACGGAACTTGCCGACGCGCAGCTCGGAGCCGTCCGCCAGGGGGCTGCGGTCCACGCGCTCGCCGTTCACGTAGGTGCCGTTGAGGGAGCGCTGATCGATGATCTCGAACGTCGTCCCGTTGCGGGTGATCTCCGCGTGACGGCGGGACACCGTGACGTCGTCGAAGAAGATGTCGGCCTCCGGGTGACGACCGACCGTGGTCACGTCGGTGTCGAGGAGGTACCGCGCACCGGCGAGCGCACCGGAACGGACGAGCAGCAGAGCCGAGCCCGAGGGCAGCGCCGCGATGGCCGACTGCTCGACATCGGTCAACTCCACGCCGAACGGCACGAACGACAGATCGGAATCGTGTCCGAACGTCTGCGTCACGTCGTGTCTCGGCTCGCCAGAGCGATGGATGGCGGCTTCACCGGCCGGTCGGCTGTCGCTGTCTGTCACTGTGCCCTCCTGGCTGTCCAGACTATCCGATCCGGAGGGGTGCGCGGGAGGCCGCTTTCACACTCAGCGGTCCCATACCGGGGATTCATAGGCTGGACTCGTGAAGACCACAGCTCTGCGCCGCCCGGCGGCCCCGATCGCCCTCGCAGCCACCCTCCTCGCCGCGTTCCTCGTCCTCCTCTCCCCGCTCTCCGCGTCCGCCCATGACGCGCTCGTGTCGTCGTCGCCTGCGGCGGACAGCTCCGTGGAGACGCTGCCCTCCGAGCTCACCCTCACCTTCAGCGCGAAGCTCATCGACGGAGAAGGAGCGACGGAGCTGACCGTCACGGATCCGGCCGGTCAGTCGGTCATCGACGGCACTCCCACGGTCGAGGGCGCCATCGTGACGCAGCCCCTGCTCGGCTCCGGGCCCGCCGGTGAGTACCACGTCGTCTGGAAGGTCGTCTCGAGCGACGGCCACCCGACCTCCGGCGAGTTCTCCTTCACCGTCACGGTCGGCGACGAGGCCACGCCGTCGGACGAGCCCACCACCGCTCCCCCGACGGCGGCACCGACGACGGAGCAGACCGCCGCCCCCGAGGCGACCGCGACGACGGCACCGGACGCGGGAGACGACGCGGGAGACCCTTCGGTGTGGATCTGGGTGCTCGCGATCCTCGTACTCGCCGCGCTGGCCCTTGTCGTCTGGCTCGTCCTGCGCCGCCGCCGGGGACCGGCTCCGACCGATTCCGCTACCCCCTCGGAGCGATAGGCTTAAGGCATGCCACACTACGACGTCGTCATCCTTGGTGCAGGTCCTGGCGGATACGTCGCTGCGGTTCGCAGCGCGCAGCTCGGTCTGTCCACCGCCATCATCGAGGAGAAGTACTGGGGTGGTGTCTGCCTCAACGTCGGCTGCATCCCTTCCAAGGCGCTCCTGAAGAACGCGGAGATCGCGCACACGCTGAACCACAAGGCCGACTTCTTCGGGATCTCCGGAGAGTTCACGATCGACTACGGCAAGGCGTTCGACCGCAGCCGCGTCGTCGCCGATGGCCGGGTCAAGGGCATCCACTTCCTCATGAAGAAGAACAAGGTGACCGAGTACGACGGCCGCGGCACCTTCACGGGCCCGAAGGCCATCTCGGTGGCGAAGGCGGACGGCTCCACCGAGGAGATCACCTTCGACAACGCGATCATCGCCACGGGCTCGAAGGTCCGTCTGCTGCCCGGCGTGCAGCTCAGCGACAACGTCGTGACCTACGAGGAGCAGATCCTCTCCCGTGAGCTGCCGAAGTCCATCGTCATCGTCGGCGCCGGCGCGATCGGCATGGAGTTCGCCTATGTGATGACGAACTACGGCGTCAAGGTGACCATCATCGAGTTCCTCGACCGCGCCCTCCCCAACGAGGACGCCGACGTGTCGAAGGAGATCACGAAGCAGTACAAGAACTACGGCGTCGACATCCTCACCTCCACCAAGGTCGAGTCGGTCGTCGACAACGGCTCCTCCGTGACCGTCTCCTACACGGGCAAGGACGGCCAGCAGGCGTCGATCGAGGCCGACAAGGTGCTCATGTCGGTCGGGTTCGCGCCGAACGTCGAGGGCTTCGGGCTCGACAAGACGGGCGTGAAGCTCACCGAGCGCGGCGCGATCGACATCGACGACCACATGCGTACCAATGTCGAGGGCATCTACGCCATCGGCGACGTGACCGCCAAGCTGCAGCTCGCGCACGTCGCGGAGGCACAGGGTGTCGTCGCGGCCGAGACCATCGGCGGCGCCGAGACCATGACGCTGGGCGACTACCGCATGATGCCGCGGGCGACCTTCTGCTCGCCGCAGGTGGCGTCCTTCGGGCTCACCGAGCAGCAGGCGAAGGACGAAGGGCGCGAGATCAAGGTCGCGACCTTCCCCTTCATGGCCAACGGCAAGGCGCACGGCCTAGGCGAGCCGGTCGGCTTCGTCAAGCTCATCGCCGACGCCGAGCACCTGGAGCTCATCGGCGCGCACATGATCGGCCCCGACGTGTCGGAGCTGCTGCCCGAGCTCACCCTCGCGCAGAAGTGGGACCTCACGGCCCTCGAGCTGGCTCGCAACGTGCACACCCACCCGACCCTGTCGGAGGCGCTGCAGGAGGGCTTCCACGGCCTGGCCGGCCACATGATCAACTTCTGATCCCCCGCCTCGAGAAAGGCCCGGTCCGCGCACGCGGACCGGGCCTTTCTCGCGTCAGAGGCCGCGCATCGTGATGAGACCGGTCGTCCACGGGCGCAGCGCGGAGGAACCGAGCGTACGCACCAGCCCCTCCCGCACGGCGACGACCGGGGCGACCGCCGGAGCCCCCATCGCCATGAAGAACGCGGAGCGATGATGCGCCTTCCGCGCCGCCCGCTGGACCTCCCGGGCGAAGCCGTCGAGGACGGGGGCGGCGCCGCGGTCGGTCCGGCGCAGCGCCGCGACCAGCCGGAGCGCATCCGCCCAGCCGAGGTTCATGCCCTGGCCGCCGATCGGGCTCACCTCGTGCGCGGCGTCGCCGAGCAGCACGATCCGTCTGCGGTGCAGCCGTCGAGCCGCGTGCTGGGCCGCGCGGAACGAGGAGACAGGCGCGGTGGGGTCGACCTCGAGCCTCTCCCCGGTCCGGTGACCGACGATGTCCGCCAGCTCGGCGGCTGTGGACACCGTCCGACCACGGTCTTCGCGCACCACCCAGCGGCGCCGGCCGCCCGGCAACGGGAAGGACTCGACGAGGCCGTCCGGCTCGAAGTACAGCACGGCGCGATCGTCGGCCGGCGGATCGTCGACGTCGAGCATCGCGTAGCCTGCGGTTCCGGTGCGCGCCAGCCACCCCGCACCGAACGCCTCCCGCAGGGGACTCCGGACGCCGTCCGCGACGACGACGATCGACGCCGTCTCCTCCCGACGTCCGTGCTCGCCGTCGATCCCGACCCGCACGAACGGCCCCTCGTCGCGGACCGAGCGGACGACGGAGCCGGACTGCAGCGCATCCGGTTGCAGCGTCCGGAGACGGTCTCGCAGCAGCTCCTCGGTGCGGGGCTGCGCGAGCGTCAGGATCGGACGCTCGGTGGTGAAGGTCAGGGCGGCGAGTCGCCGGCCGCGGCTGCGGACCTCGCCGCCGGAGAGGCGGAGCGCCTCGGAGCGCACGCCAGTACCCACTCCCGCGGCGTCGAGGGCATCGAGCCCCGGACGGTGGATCCCGATCGCCCGCGTCTGCGTGCCCGGCTCGGGGCGACGCTCGCACACCCGCACCCGGCGACCGTCCTGCCCCACGAGGCAGGCGAGGAGCAGCCCTACCGGACCACCGCCGACCACGAGGACATCATGGTCGACCATCGCCACCCTCCCAGCGCAGTTCGAGCCGAGCGGGCAGGTGCGACCGGACCTCCCAGCCCGGCGGCGCAACGGCCGCGAGCTCCCGCGGGGTATAGGAGCGGCGGATGCTCAGGAGGCCGTCGACTCGGATGAAGGAGCCCGCGAGAAGGTTTCCCGCGAACGGCCGGGTGCCCACGGCGAACGCCCCGTAGGCGAGGCGGCTGCGGGCGATGTCGTGGTGGGAGACGAGTCCGCGATCACCGACCAGGGCGCGGGAGTCGTCGAGCACCGCGTGCAGCGCTGCGGCGTCGAGGTGATGGAGGACGTGGTTGGAGAGCACGACGTCATAGGTGTCGCCCGCCGCCACGAGGTCCCCGGAGAACGCGTGGCGATAGCGGATCCCTGCACCGTCGTCGTGTGCCGAGGCCCAGCGGATCGCACGCTCGTCGGCGTCCAGGGCGGTGACATCGGCGCGGAGGCCGTCGCGACGCAGTCTCCGGACCAGATCGCGGCACAGGTCGCCACCACCGGCGCCGATGTCGAGGATGCGCAGCACACGCCCGGCCGCCGCCCGGGGACGGATCTCCCGCCGATACAGCCGTCCGGGGCGCGAGACGACCGCGTTGACGGCGCTGAAGCGCCGGTACGTGCGACCGAGCGCCTCCTCATCCGCGTCGGGGTCGTCCATGAGCTCGACGAGGTCGACGGCACGCGCCGACAGGTCCAGGCTCACGGTGCGGGCGCGACCACGGTCAGCAGCGCGCTCTCGGCGGTGAGCCCCGGGCCGAAGGCCATCGCCGCCACGCGGTCACCGGGATCCGCGCCCTGCTGCTCGAGGATGCGCTTCAGCACGAACAGCACGGTCGCACTCGACATGTTCCCGTACTCCCGGAGCGTCTCGCGCGCGGGTCGCAATTGCACGTCGCTCAGGGCCATCCGCTCCTGCACCCGGTCGAGGATGCTGCGCCCGCCGGGGTGGATCGCCCAGTGGCGCACCCGCTCGCCCACCCGCCCGGCGGTGAAGGCCTCCGCCAGGTCGTCCTCACGACCGTAGAGCGGCGTGAGCGCCCCGATGATCGACTCCCCGATGATCTGTGGGACGGCGGTCGAGAGGATCATCTCGAAGCCCGAGTCGCCGATCGTCCAGGCCATGTCGTCCACGCCCTCCGGCACGATCGCCGTGTGGAAGCCGTCCAGCCGGAGCGCGGGGACGGCAGTGGGCAGGTCCCGTGCCGTCACGATCCCGGCGGCAGCCCCGTCCGCGAACAGGGAGGAGGCCACGATGGTGTCCGGATCCTCGGAAGAGCGCAGATGCAGCGTGCACAGCTCGACGCTGACGACGAGGACGACCGCGTTCTCATCGGCCGCGCAGAACTGTGCGGCCGCGCGGAGGGCCGGCATCGAGGCGTAGCACCCCATGAAGCCGAGGTGATAGCGCTGGACGGCATCGGACAGGCCGAGCCCGCGCACGATCTCGTACTCGGGGCCCGGGGCATGGAAGCCGGTGCAGGAGACCGTGATGACGTGCGTCACGTCCGCCGGGTCCAGGTCGGGGTCCGCCTCGAGGGCGCGGCGCGCGACCTCGACGAAGAGACGGGAGGCCTCACGCGTGTAGACGTCGTTGCGCGCCTTCGTTCCCGGCGCCAGCAGCCGTCCGGAGGCGCGATCGTAGAACAAGGGCTCATCCTGGTCGGCGTCATCGGCCAGCTCCGCGATGACGGTGTGCCGCGTGTCGATGCCGGAGACGTTGAACGACGTCGCCACGATGCGCTGCGCCAGCCGTCCCAGGTCGGGCTGGGCGGCGAAGACGTCGCGTACCTGCTCCTGCACGAGGACGGTCTCGGGGACGATCGTCTGCAGCGATCGGAGCACGGGCGGTCGACTCATGTCGTCACTCAACCACCCCGGAGCCGGACGCGGAAAGGGGTTGCATCCGGAGAGTCCGCGGCCTAGAAGCCGAGGGCGCGGGCGAGCTTCGAGTCGGAGCTCGCCTCTCGGCCGCCGACCGCGCGCACGGCGCTTTCGATCGCCGCGAAGAACGCCGAGCGGCCGGCGTCGTCAGAGGGGCCTGCGGGCCCGAGTTCGACCTCCCACTCCCGCCACGCACGTCGCGCCCCGGTGCGCAGGTCGGTCGCCTGGACGTGGTCGTCGACGAACTCCGCCACGACGCCGTCCTGTCCGGTGAGGAGGTGCGCCGTCCGATCGTTCTCGATGCGGGCGAGAGGCTCCAACGGCGCGGTCGTCCAGGCGGCGATCGCCTCGCACACCGCCGTCGGGATCTCCTCATCGCCGAGGGGCCAGCCGTGCTCGACCCGGCCGTCGCCCTCCCGCGGACCCTTGATGTGCCACCCCTCGTCCGGTCCGCCGGAGCGACGACGCAGGGCGACACCGGCACGGGCCAGCGCGCCGTCTGCGGTGTCCAGATAGCGGGCGTCGAGGGCACGGTGCTCGGCAGGCGAGACGGCATCGACGCCGGGGATCGCCGCCCAGTCCGGCAGCGGAGTCCCCTCGTCGACGTCGTACTTGCGCTCGACCTCGACGGTGCGAGAGGGCTCAGTCATCCTCGAGCGTGAGGTCCTCGAGGGCTTCCTCGAACCAGTAGTCGACCCCGGTGGGGCCATCGCCCTCGCCCGTGTTCTGCGGCTCGCCGCGGCGGTTGTAGACCACCTGCGTCTCGCTGTAGGGGACGATCAGCTTGTCGTCCGCGTCGTCGTCGAGGGGGATGATCTGCCCGTCCAGCGGGCCGCCGTGAAGTCGTGCGAGTGCCATGTGCCCAGGGTAGCGCCGCCCTCCCCCATTCGGTGCGACCTGCACGGTCAGCCGCCGAAGACACCGAGGACGGCCCCCGCGATCATCCACGGCCCGAAGGCGATGCGCGTCCTCCGGTCGGCCCGTCCCGCGGCGAGGAGCACGAGCGCGAAGACCGCCCCGAGCACGAAGGCGGACGACGCGCCCAGGAGGAACGCGCCCCAGCCGTGCCACGCCAGGAGGAGTCCGATCACCAGGGCGAGCTTCACGTCCCCTCCTCCCATGCCCGCGTGGCTGATCATCCGCAGCACGGCGTAGAAGCCACCGAGCACGAGGGAGCCGAGCAGGCCGCGGCCGAGCGGCGCCGCGTCTGCGGTGACGACGGCGTCGACGGAGACCGCCACGACCAGCAGGGCCAGGGTGGGCAGCACGATGCGGTTCGGCAGTCGGTGCGTGCGGACGTCGATCACGGCGAGCAGGATGCCGATCCCGAGGAGGGCGCCGTGCACGAGACCGAGGAGGGCGAGACGGATGTCCATCCCGGCAGGGTAGGGAGATCCGGGACGGCGCGGAGCGCCCTGTGGACAACCAGGCGGCGATGTCGGATGTACGAACTAGCGTCAGTCTCATCACTTGCTTTATTCGTACATATCTTCGAGGATGGATACATGGGGATCGGGCTCGATGCGATGACCGCGCTCTCTCCGACCAGCGACACCCGCGCCGGAGAGGTGCTGCGACTGCGCCGCGAGATCAGCCGGATGCAGCGACGGCGCAGCGAGCACACGCTCCTCCCCCTCGATCCCGCCTTCGCGGCGCTGCTGCCGGAGGAAGGGCTGCAGACGGGCACCTCGTACACCGTCTCCCCCTCGCCCGCCCTCGTGCTCGCGCTGCTCAGCGCCTCCTCCGGTCGGGGCCACTGGTGCGCGGTGATCGGCATGCCCACCCTCGGGGTCGAGGCCGCCGCCACCTACGGCATCGATCTGAGCCGGCTGATCCTCGTCCCCGACCCGGGAGACCGCTGGCTCGCGGCGGCGTCCGCATTGGCCGAGGTGGTGCCCCTGATCGTCGTGCAGCCGACGACGAGGGCACGGGACGCCGATGTCTCCCGGTTGAGTGCCCGCCTGCGCGACCGCGGGGCCACACTGCTCGTGGCGGAGGAACCGAGCGCTGGCCGCTGGGCGCAGAGCGAGGGGACCATCCGACTGCACGATCCTGATTGGCACGGGCTCGGCGAGGGGTGGGGGCTGCTCTCGGACTGCACGGTGACGGTCACCGCGCGGACCAGGCACAGCCCCCGCGCCTCGAGCGTGCGCGTGCGACTTCCCGGCGGACACGGAGCCGTGGAGACCGCGGCCGCGGAGCTGACCGCCCTGCCGCCGCTCGCCCCCTCCCCGACGGACAGCGCTGCGTCCGCGTCCTCCGACCTCCTCTTCTGGGCGGAGGCGGGATGAACGCTCCTCTCCGCGTCCTCGTGCTCTGGTTCCCCGACTGGCCACTGCGGGCGGTGCTGGGCGGAGGGCCGCATCCGCCGACGGCCCTGGTGCAGGCGAACACGGTCGTCGCCTGCACCGCCTCGGCGCGGGCGCACGGCGTCCGCATCGGGCAGCGCCGCCGCGTCGCCCAGGGCCTGCTCTCCTCGCTGCAGGTCCTCCCCCACGACGCAGAGAAGGACGAGCGCGCCTTCGTCCCGGTGCTGCAGCTCATCGAGAAGCACGCCCCCGGCGTCACGCTCCTGCGCCCCGGCCTCGCGATCCTGCGCGCCCGCGGCATCGCCCGTTATCACGGCGGAGAGGCCGAAGCTGCGGCGGCGCTGTCCGCGGTCCTCGCTGCGGCCGGCTTCCCCGAGGTGCGTGTCGGCGTCGCCGACGGCCCCTTCACCGCCGAGATCGCGGCCCGCGGCGCCGCCGCCTGCACCGTCGTCCCGCCCGGCGGATCCCGCGAGTTCCTGGCCCCCTATCCCGTGCAGGTACTCCGCGACGAGCAGATCAGCGATCTCCTCCTCCGCCTCGGCGTGCGGACCCTCGGCGAGTTCACCGCGCTCGCCCCTCTCGACGTCCGCGACCGCTTCGGCGAGCACGGCACCCGCCTGCAGGCCCTCGCCGCCGGCGCCGATTCCCGCCCGCTGGCCCCTCGGCCGCCGGATCCCGAACTGGCCAGGACCATCGAGTTCGAGTCCCCTCTCGGCGGCACCGACCAGGTGGCCTTCGCCGTGCGGCAGACCGCCGATGCCGTGATGCTCGCCCTGGCGGATGCATCCCTCGTGTGCACCGAGGTGCGGATCGACCTGACCGACGACGACGGCGTCGTCCACTCCCGCACCTGGCTGCATCCGACGAGCTTCGACGCCGCCGACCTCGTGGACCGCGTGCGCTGGCAGCTGGAGGCGCTGGCCGCCCTGACCGCCCGCGAACCCGTCGATGAGGCGAGGGCGTTCGGGGGCATCGTGGCCGCCCGTCTCCTCCCCGTCGCCGTGGACGACGCCGCCCACCACCAACCGGGGCTCTTCGGCTCGGGTACCGATGAGCGGCTGCACCACGCGGTCTCGCGGGTGCAGACCATGCTGGGGCATCAGGGCGTGGTCACCGCCGCCCTCTCCGGAGGGCGCTGGCTCGCCGACCGCCAGGTGCTCACGCCATGGGGCGAGCGTCCGGTGCCTCCGCGTGATCCGCGGTCCCCCTGGCCGGGGAGCCTCCCGGATCCCCTCCCCTCCGAGGTGTTCCGGCCCCCGCGTCCCATCGGCGTCGTCGCGGCGGACGGGAGCACGATCGACGTCGATGACCGCGGCGCCCTCACGCACGATCCCGCCCGCATCGACGGGGCGACCGTGCAGGCCTGGGCCGGCCCGTGGCCCGTGCACGAACGGCGCTGGAGCACGGGCGGCGGCAAACGAGGACACCGGCTCCAGATCGTCGACGACCGCGACCGCGCCTGGCTGGTCTTCCTGGCCGGCGAGCGCTGGTGGGCCGAGGGGAGGTACCGCTGATGGGCTGGCACAATCCGCCGTTGACCTGGGATCAGCTCGAACGCACTCTCAGCGGGGAGCCCATCCCCGAAGCGGCCCCCACACCCCCGGGACTCCGACCGGATCCCGGGCCGGTGAGTCGCCCGCGGAAGCTCGTCCCCCCGGCCCTCCCGGAGCGGCCAGAGGAGGCGGTGCCCTATGCCGAGCTGCACGCGCACTCGTCCTACTCGTTCCTCGACGGGGCGTCCTCCCCCGACGACCTGCTCGCGGAGGCCGAACGTCTCGGCCTGAGCGCGCTCGCCCTCACCGACCACGACGGGTTCTACGGTGCCGCCCGCTTCGCCGAGCTGGCGGAGCTCATGGAGCTGCGCCTGCAGACCGTCTACGGCGCCGAACTCTCCCTCGACCTCCCTTCCGCTCCGCAGGGGGCCGCCGATCCCCCGGGCACGCATCTGCTCGTGCTCGCCCGGGGCCTCGAGGGATACCACCGTCTGTCGGGGGCGATCACCGCGGCCCAGCTGCGCGGCGGGGAGAAGGGGCGCCCGGTCTACGACCTCGACGAGCTGGCAGCGACCGCCGACGGGCACTGGACGATCCTCACCGGCTGCCGCAAGGGGGCGGTACGGCAGGGGCTGGAGGCCGGAGACGCCGCTGCGCCGCTGCGTCACCTCGTCGACCTCTTCGGGCGCGACAACATCGCCGTCGAGCTCTTCGACCACGGCGATCCGCTGGACACCCGGCGCAACGACACCCTCGCCGAGCTCGCCCGTCGGATGCGGCTGCCCGTCGTGGCGACCAACAACGTGCACTACGCCCGCCCGGACCAAGCCCCTCTCGCCGAAGCGGTGGCCGCGGTCCGCGCAGTCCGGAGCATGGACGAGCTCGACGGCTGGCTGCCGGCCCATGGCGGCGCGCACCTGCGCAGCGGGGCGGAGATGACCGCCCGCTTCCGACGGTACCCCGGCGCGATCTCGCACGGTCTGGAGCTGGCCGCGGCCTCGGCCTTCCCGCTCCGGATGGCGCGTCCCGCCCTCCCCCGCCAGGACGTGCCGTCGGGGCACACCCCGATGAGCTGGCTGCGGCACCTGGTCTGGGAGGCGGTCCCGTCGAAGTATCCGCGGCTGGACGAAGACGGCCGTCGGCGCATCGCCCGTGAACTCGACGTGATCGAGGAGAAGGACTTCCCCGGGTACTTCCTCATCGTGCACGGCATCGTGGCGGAAGCACGGCGACGCGGCATCCTCTGCCAGGGCCGGGGTTCCGCTGCGGCGAGCGCGGTCTGCTATCTGCTGGGCATCACCGCGGTCGACCCGATCCTCTACCGCCTCCCCTTCGAGCGCTTCCTCGCCACCACCCGCACGGAGGAGCCGGATATCGACGTGGACTTCGACTCGCGGCGGCGGGAGGAGATCATCCAGTGGGTCTATCGGGAGTACGGCAGGGAGCGGGCGGCTCAGGTGGCGAACGTCATCCAGTACCGGCCGAAGAACGCGGTCCGCGACATGGCCAGAGCCCTGGGGCACTCGCCGGGGCAGCAGGACTCCTGGTCGCGGCAGGTGGACGGCTGGGGGTCGGGACTCGAACCCGTCGAGGGGCACGACATCCCCGACACCGTGCTCGACTACGCGGCCGAGCTGCTGAAGGCTCCGCGGCACCTGGGGATCCACTCGGGCGGCATGGTGCTCACCGCCCGGCCGGTCGGTGAGGTGGTGCCGGTCGAGCACGCCCGCATGGAGGACCGCACTGTCATCCAGTGGGACAAGGACGACGCCGCCTTCATGGGGCTGGTGAAGTTCGATCTCCTCGGCCTGGGCATGCTCGCGGCACTGCAGCACTGCTTCGACCTGGTCCGGGAGGCGACGGGCGAGGAGTGGACGCTGGAGACCCTGCCGAAGGAGGAGGCCGGCGTCTACGACATGCTCTGCCGGGCCGATTCGATCGGCGTCTTCCAGGTGGAGTCCCGCGCGCAGATCGGGCTGCTCCCCCGGCTGCAGCCGCGACGCTTCTACGACCTCGCCATCCAGATCGCCCTCATCCGTCCCGGGCCCATCCAGGGCGGCGCCGTGCACCCGTTCGTCCGGCGCAAGATGGCGAAGGACAGGGTGGACGAGGCGAACCGGGAGCGGGAGGCCAGGGGCGAGCCCCCGGAGGACTTCCCCATCCCGTACCCGCACAGCGACCTCGAGGACATCCTCGCGCGGACTCTGGGCATCCCCATCTTCCAGGAGCAGCTCATCCAGATGGCCACGGCCGTCGGCGACTGCACCGCCGATGAGGCCGACCTGCTGCGCCGCGCGATGGGGTCGAAGCGAGGTCTGGAGAAGATCGAGAAGGTCAGAGACAAGCTGTATGCGGGGATGGCCCGCCGCGGGCTCGTCGACGAGGCCGCCGACCGGATCTATGCGCAGATCCAGGCGTTCTCGAACTTCGGGTTCGCCGAGTCCCATTCGCTGTCCTTCGCGCTGCTCGTCTACGCGAGCTCGTGGTTGAAGCTGCACTACCCGGCAGCCTTCCTCGCGGGTCTGCTGCGCTCGCAGCCGATGGGCTTCTACTCCCCTGCGACCCTCACGGCGGATGCCCGTCGGCACGGCGTGGAGGTCCGCCGCCCGGATCTGCATCTCTCCGGCGCCACCGAGACCCTCGAACCCCTCACCCCGGACGCGGCGGGCACGACCGGGAGGGCCGACTGCCTGGCCGACCCGCAGCCGCCCGTGCACCGGTTCGACAGGAACGCACCGGACGAGTCCGCGACGCACCGCAGGGACGGACGGTTCGCGGTGCGTCTGGGCCTCAGCGGCATCCGCGGGATCGGGGTGCCGATGGCGGAGCGCATCGTCGCCGAACGGGAGGCTCACGGTCCCTATCGCGATCTGCACGACCTCGTGCGTCGCACCGATGCCACGGCCGCGCAGGTGGAGGCCCTCGCCACCGCCGGAGCCTTCGCATGCCTCGGGCTGGAGCGCCGGGAGGCCATCTGGCTCGCCGGGGCCGCCGCGGAAGACCGCGCCCGGTTCCTCCCGGGGACCACGGTGGCGGTGCAGCCGCCGCTGTTCGCCGACCAGACCAGCTACGAGCGCCTCTCGGCCGATCTCTGGGCCACGGGCATCTCGACCGACGACCACCCGATGACGCACTTCCGCGGCGACCTCCGGGCTCGCGGCGTCCTGACCGCCGCGGACCTGCAGCGCCACGAGACCGGACGACGCGTCGAGGTGGCCGGTCTCGTCACCCATCGACAGCGACCCGCCACCGCCGCCGGCGTCACGTTCGTCAACCTCGAGGACGAGAGCGGGTTGGTGAACGTGATCTGCTCGACGGGGGTCTGGGGACGGTTCGGTCGCATCGCCCGAGAGTCCCCCGCGCTCATCATCCGCGGCATCCTCGAGCGCTCACCGGAGGGGGTCGTCAATGTGCTCGCCGACGCCTTCGAAGACCTCCGCACGGGGGTCATGCACCGCTCGCGGGACTTCCGATGACCCCGGTGCGCGAGGGGCCCCGGCTTCCGGCGGTCACCAGAAGCGTTCGGGCTCCTCCGGCGGGGGCCGATCCGATCCACCCCAGCGATCAGCCTCGGCCTTGGCCGCGTTGACCGCCGCGTCCGCGCCCCGCAGAGCGATGCCCGCGCCGCTGGCCGAGGGCCCGATGGGGTCGAGGAGCAGCGACGTCCGCGGAGCGACGCCCACCGTCACCGTGCAGTCGAGGACGCGACCGATCCAGTGCGTCACCTCGGCCCGCGGCTCCTCGGCGCGACGGTAGCGGATACCGGTATCGAGGTCGAGCAGCGAGAGGACGACCGGCTCCTCCGTCTGCGGGTCGACGAGTTCGGAGACCTCGACCCGGTGCCCGACCGGGAGCGCGACCTGACCGGCGAAGACGAGCATCCTGTCCATGCCCCCACCCTACGGAACGGCTCGCATCGGCGACAGGGATCGGAGCCGCGCAGGATTTTCGAAGAAATCTTTGTCCCCCAAATGGCGGACAAGGAGATTAAGGGATATCCTGCTCTCGTAGCGGGGGCTACCGGCTGGATCTCTGGGGGATCAGCCGTAGAGACAGCGAGACTTCGCCGCCTCCCCAACCGTCCGGGTAGGACGGTGAGCCCTCTCGGCAGCACCGAGTTGGGGCGGTCCCGTCGAGAGGGCATACCCCGCGGCTAGCCGCCGTCACGCCGAGCGTCAACCCCGGCGAACGCGCGCGCCCGTCGGACTACCGTCATGCACCATGACGCCTCTCCGCAGTCTCCGACGCCAGACCGGCGCGCACACCGCCGGAGGCGGTCAGTCGTCGGCGGGTTCGTCGAGGCCGTCCTCGTCCAGGGGCACCTCGATCCGCTGCTCCGCGGCATCCGCGGGATCCGCCTCGATGGGGTGCGGCTCCGGTGCCGAGGGGGTCGGCGCTTCCGGGTCCTCGGGAGTCTCCGCGGCGAGGCGCTCCTGCTCCTGCAGGTCGGCTTCGGGCTTCACATCGTCGATCGGATGGTCATTCAGGGACATGGCTTCTCCTCCTTCGGTGTGGATGTCTCCAGCTTGCCGACGCCGGATGACAGCGGCAAGGGGCTTGACCCGACGGAGGCGGCGATGACGCGGAAGGGCGGTGGAGGCCGGGTCCGCATCGGCGTCTCCGGATGGCGGTACGCCCGGTGGCGCGGCGACTTCTACCCGCGCGGCCTGCCGCAGCGACGAGAGCTCGAACACATCGGATCGCTGTTCCCCACGGTCGAGCTCAACGGCTCGTTCTACTCCCTGCAGCGGCCGGACAGCTACCGGCGGTGGGCGGCGAGCGTTCCCGAGGACTTCGTGTTCGCGGTCAAGGGCTCGCGCTACGTCAGTCACATGCTCCGGCTGCGGAACGTCGAGCAGGCGCTGGCGAACTTCTTCGCGTCAGGGGTCCTCGCCCTCGGTCCCCGCCTCGGACCGATCCTCTGGCAGCTCCCCGAGCGTCAGCGCTTCGACGCCGAGCTCCTGGAGTCGTTCCTCGACACCCTTCCCCGGACGACGGCGGAGGCCCTCGCGCTCGCTCGACGTCATGACGAGCGGCTGCAGGACCGGGCGTGGCTGGAGATCGATGCCGACCGCCCACTCCGGTACGCCCTCGAACCGCGTTCCGACTCGTTCGCCGATCCGTCGAGCCTGCGTCTTCTGCAGGAGCACGGCACCTCCCTCGTCGTCGCCGACACCGCCGGGAAATGGCCTCGCTTCGACGCCCTCACCGCGGACCTCGTCTACGTCCGACTCCACGGTGCGCAGATGCTCTATCACAGCGGGTACACGGACGCGGAGCTACGGGAGTGGGCGGCCCTCATCCGCGGATGGGCGGACGGCTCAGGAGCCGACGACGGGAAGCCGCGCGACGTCTACGTGTACTTCGACAACGACGCCCGCGGGCACGCGCCCCATGACGCCATGGCCTTGAGCACCCTCGTCGCGGACCTGCCCTCCTGACGCGACGAGCACGGCCTACCGATCGCCGACGTGACCCGGCGCGGTGAGCGACAGGACCCGCTCGACGAACGCCGCGTACTCCTCCATGTAGTGCGCGAGGAACTTCTCGGTGTCGGCGTCGTGCACCGTGCCGTCGGCACCGAACACCTCGGGCCGGAACGTGATGTACGCCTCCGGGGCGTTCAGCTGCGGCGCGTTGAGGAAGCTCAGCACGCTCCGCATCGACGACTGCATGACAGCGGTGCCGATCGCCCCGGTCGAGGCGCCGATGATGCCGGTGGGCTTCCGCGCGAAGGAGTTGTGCCCCCACGGCCGCGAACCCCAGTCGATGGCGTTCTTCAGCGCACCGGGGATGGAGCGGTTGTACTCCGGCGACACGAGCAGCAGACCGTCCGCCCCCTCGACGGCACTCTTGAACGCGGTGACCGCGGCGACGGGTTCGAGCTCGTCGTCGCGGTTGTAGAGCGGGAGGTCCCGGATGGGGATCTCCACGAGCTCCAGGTCGGGCGGGGCGAGCCGCACGAGCGCCGTGGCGAGGACGCGGTTGATCGAGTCCGATGCGAGGCTGCCGATGAGGTAGCCGATTCGATGGGTCATGATGAGGTCCCCTCGTCTCCCTGCACTTCCAGGATATCGCCGGGGTGGGGGCTTGCCACAAGGCCCCCACCACGAGGCAGAATCGACGGCTCGTGTGCCCCCGCCCGCTCTCGCGAAGGAGACCTCCGGTGCTCGACCCCTTCACCCTGCCCGACGACCACGCGGCGAAATCCGCGGATGCCCTCATCGCCGTCGATCGTGCCCACCTCCGGCGTCTCGGCGCCGCGCTGTCCCGGGAGCGGGACGCCCTGACCGCTCGTCTCGCCCTCGTCCGTCGGCAGGCCGCGGACGCGGGTGTGACGGCGGTCGACCGCGACCTCGAGATTCGACGGCTCAGTGCGACCCTGCGCCTGCGGGAGCGCTTCGACATCGACATGTGCCTCGGGCGGATGACCCCTGCGGAGGGCCCGCCCGTGTACATCGGGCGCGCCGGGGTGTCCGACGCGGACGGCACCCGTCTGCTGGTCGACTGGCGGGCTCCGGCAGCCGAACCGTACTTCGCGGCGACCTGGGAGGACCCCCGGGGACTCATCTCCCGGCGACGGTACCGATGGAACGCAGGCCGGATCACGGACTACTGGGACGAGGCCCTGTCGCCGGAGGGTCTCGACGGTGCGGCATCCCTCGACGATCAGTCCGCGTTCCTCGCGAGCCTGGAGGCGCACCGCACCGGGCGGATGCGGGACGTGCTGGCGACGATCCAGGCGGATCAGGACGCCATCGTTCGTGCCCCCTCCCCCGGCGCTCTCGTGGTGGACGGCGGGCCCGGCACCGGGAAGACGGTGGTCGCGCTGCACCGGGCGGCGCACCTCCTGTACGCCGAGCCGCGGCTGACGAACGGCGCCGGCGGCATGCTCCTCGTGGGTCCGAACCCGCAGTACCTCGGCTATGTGGAGGACGTGCTGCCGAGTCTCGGCGAGGACACGGTGCGGTTGTGCACCCTGCGCGATCTCACACCCGAGGGCGCGGGCGCGGTCGCAGAGCCGGACCCCCGCGTGGCCGAGCTGAAGCAGGGCCTCGACCCGGACCAGGTGATCGAGGCGGCGGTCGCCCTCCTGACCCGGCCGCCGAGGCACGCGCTCCGCATCGAGACGCCGTGGGCCGATCTGTGGATCAGCCGAGACGACTGGGGCGAGCTGTTCGCCGCGGCCGATCCCGCCTCCCCGCACAACGAGGCCCGCGACGAGGTCTGGGAGGAGCTGCTGGAACTGCTCGTCGACCAGGTGCGCGACGAGAATGTCCCGGAGTCCTCGATCCGCCGGTGGCTGCGGCAGGACGACGAGCTCACCGGGACCTTCGTACGGGCGTGGCCGCTGCTGGCGCCGGAAGCGGTGGTCGCCGCGCTCTGGGCGTCCCCGACGCTGCTCGCGCAGTGCGCCCCCGACCTCGCGCCCGAGGAGCTCGCCCTGCTGCACCGTGCCGAGGGGGCGCCCTGGACGGATCCCGACCTTCCCCTCCTCGACGCCGCGCACCGCCGGATCGGCGATCCCGAGGTCGTCCGCGAGCAGCACCGCCGGCAGGGCGCGGCGGCCGCGGCGCAGGAGCAGATGTCGGCGGTGGTCGAGCACCTCGTCGCGAGCGACGACAGCGAGATGAAGGTGATGTCGATCCTGCGAGGTCAGGATGCGCGCAACGTTCTCGCAGGAGCGGACGTGCCTCCCCCGCTCCCGCCGGACGAACTCGCCGGCCCCTTCGGTCACATCGTCGTCGACGAGGCCCAGGAGCTGACCGATGCGCAGTGGCGCATGCTGATCGCACGGTGCCCCTCCCGCAGCTTCACCGTCGTGGGCGACAGGGCCCAGGCGCGGAGGGAGTTCACCGAGTCGTGGTCCGCCCGCCTCGAACGTCTCGGCCTGCGGAATGTGCGGGTTTCCTCGCTCCGGGTGAACTACCGCACTCCGGCCGAGGTCATGGCGCTGGCCGCACCGACGATCCGCGAGGCTCTGCCCGACGCGAACGTCCCGACCTCCGTGCGGGAAAGCGGCATCCCGGTCCGCTACGGCGCGGTGGCCGAGCGCGACGCGGTGCTGGACACGTGGGCAGCGGCGAACCCCGAGGGCGTCGCCGCCGTCATCGGCGACGAGAGTGCCGTGCCGCGGCCCCGGGTGCGCGCGCTGACGCCGGAGGAAGCGAAAGGGCTGGAGTTCGACCTCGTGGTCCTCGTGCGCCCGGAGGCCTTCGGCTCCGGGCGCACGGGGGCGGTCGACCGCTATGTGGCGATGACCCGCACGACGCGCGAACTCGTCATCCTCCGCTGAGGGACCGTCCGGTCTCAGACGTCCGGGTCGCCGCCGTCGGTGATCGTGCCGGTCGGCTCGCTCTCCTCGACCTCATGGCGGGCGCCGTGCTCGGAGGCGAGCGCTTCACCCTCCTCGATCGCCTCATCGCGGCTGGTGTAGCTGCGGGAGAGCTCCGGCGCGCCCTCTACCTCGTTGACCCACTGGCCGTTCTTCGAGCGGGTGACGATCGACGTGATGGCCATCAGACGTCCCCCGGTCCCAGGTCGCCCTGGCCTTCTTCGCCGAGATCGGCGAGGACCGGATCCTCCCCTTGGCTCTCCGGCTGCGGCGCGGAACCCGGCAGGTCCGCCGCCGGCACCTGGTCGTCGGGGTCCGGGATCTCGTCCGGATCACGGCCCGTCGCGGTGGTCGCGTCCAACTCCTCCGGCGTCGCACCCTCGTCGAGGGCTTCCGTGCGCTCCCATTCCGCCTGAGCGGGATCGTTGCTCGGGTCGGCCTCGGTGGTCGCGTCGCCGTCGCGCAGCGGCTGACCGCCGACGTCGTCGGGTGTCGATTCCATGTCTCCTCCTTCGATCGGGCTGGCCCCAGTCTTCCCGCCGGAGCCGCTGTCATCGAGGGGCTTGAGGAGACCTCGCCGAGCAGCTAGGTTCCCGGAGCGTCGGGAGAGGCGGGTTCAGTTGCGCCCGGCCATCACGCCGCCGTCCGCGTCCCAGACCGCTCCGGTCACCCAGCCGGCCCGGTCTGACAGCAGGAACGCGGCGACCTCGGCGATGTCCTCCGGGGTCCCCACGCGGCCCAGCGGGTGGAAGGCGTCGAAGCTCGACACCACCTCGTCGACCTCGTCCTTCGGGATGAAGCCTTCGTAGATGGGGGTGCGCACGACCGCCGGGGCGATCGCGTTCACGCGGATGCCGTGCGACGCCAGCTCCATCCCCAGGTGCTGCGTGAGCGAGTGCAGGCCGGCCTTGGCCATCGAGTACGCCGACGAGGGGGTCGCGGAGATGGCCTGGTGCGCCCACATGGAACCGAGGGTGACGACGGCTCCGCCGCGGCCCTGCGCGACCATGCCGGAGACCACCGTCTGGGTGACGAAGAAGGTCGCCCGGTTGAGGTCCAGATACGCGTCGTAGTCGGCTTCGGTGTGCTCGAGGAACGGCTTCGGCGCGAAGACGCCTGCCGCGTTGACGAGGAGGTCGGCGCCGGCGTGCTTCGCGGCGAGGCGGGCGCGGAGCGCCGCCACACTCGCGGGGTCCGTCAGGTCCGCCTGCACAGTGATGGCGTCGATGCCGTGGCTGACGAGAGACGCCCGCGCCGCCCCCAGCTTCTCCCCGCGCCGGCCGACGAGGACGACGGTCGCGCCCTCCCGTCCGATCCGCTCGGCGATGGCGAGACCCATCCCGCTCGTGCCCCCGATCACGATCGCGGTGCGTCCGGTGAATTCCCTGTCGAGCTCGGCCATTGTGCGGCTCCTCTCCGTCATGGACGGCGGGTGCCGTCTCGTCTCCACGCTACGAAGCGAGAGCGCGCCGCAGTAGACGAGCGCGCATGATGGAGTGATAACGAATGCTTATGACCGGACGGCGGCGGGATCCAGCGAGAGCACGGCGGTGAGCTCCGCCAGGTCGTCGGCGAGCGGGGAGGAAGGATCCCAGACGGCCTCGTAGAAGATCTCCACGTCCATGCCGCGTTCGCGAAGCGGGCGGTGCGGCGCGTCCGGGGACGCGAGCTTCGATCGCGGGATCACCGCCGTGCCGAGGCCGAGCTTGGCCCACTCCTCGAGCACACGGTAGGTCGCGGCCTCGCCGTCGTAGGCGCTCAGCGGAACGTCGTTCGCAGCGAAGAGATCGGTGGTGAAGGTCGTCAGCCCGCACGTGTCCGGCATCAGGATCAGGGGTGCGTCCGTCAGGTCGCTGAGCTCCACGGGGCCGTCCGGCGACGGCTCCTGGTCGACGACGACCACGGGCTCCGCATCGACGATACGGTGCCGGAACCGCGGCATGGGGGCGACGGACGGCACGAGGATGAGGTCGAGCTCCCCGGCGGAGAGCTCGCGCCGCAAGTCCGCGACGTTCGCCTCGCGGAGGACGAGCTGCCGCGGCGCCGGAGAAGCGGGAAGTGCACACACGGCCGTGTAGGCACGAGCGACGATGGCCGGGTTCATGAGCGGGGAGACGCCGACCCGCACCCGTGCGTCGGCCGACCGGTTCCAGCGCGCGGCCTCGGCGGCCACCTGGTCCACGGCGAGGAGCGCGCGGTCGATGACCGGGAGCAGATGCGCACCGAACGCCGTCGGGACGACTCCGCGGGGCGAGCGCTCGAACAGGCGCTCTCCCAGACGGTCCTCCAGCTTGGAGATGCCCGTCGAGAGAGCGGGCTGCGTCACGCCGTAAGCACGCGCGGCCGCGCCGAAGGAGTGGGTCTCGGAGACGGCCTGGGCATAGCGGAGGGCTTCGACGCTCACGCGGTCACTCATAGCCCGACGTTATCACCGCGCGACGGTCGGTCGGGCCGTTCGCGGCAACCCGCGCGCGGTCAGGCGTAGCCGAGGTCCGGCGCGCCGACCCAGAAGAGGCCCTCCTTCGCGTCCGCGGGGAGGAGGCCTTCGATCCACTCGGCGACGATGACGAGGACGGCTTCCTCCAGGCGATCCCGCGTCCACCGGCGCGGGCGCGAGGGTACCGCGGGCTCCCAGCCGTCCGCGGTCCACTCGACCCCGAACAGATGGCGCTGCTCATCAAGACGTCGGTCCAGCGCGAAGGCGTCAGCCCCCTCGAACCGCGCCCAGACGTCGAACGGGCCCTCGCCGTCCTGGTCGACGAAGACGTCGATGAGGACCGCCTCCACACCGTTCTCCGCCTCGACGGCGGCGCGGTGCAGGTCCCCCAGGGCGGCGGCGACGCGCTCGCTCTCCGTGTCGAGCACGGTGCGCAGGGTACGGGCGTAGGATTCCGCATCATCCCCGCGCGCTCCGGGCTCAGCGCTCATCGCTCCGGCTCCGTCTCGGTGTCGAGGTTCCTGCCCACGGCGATCTCGCGGATCGCCGACGCGAGCGCGGCCCTGGACCGTCCGTGCGAGAAGGGGCTGGCTGCGAAGTCCAGCAAGCTGCGGCCGTCGGGGAGAGCCGGCGTCGCGGGATCGACATCGCCGTGCACGAGGAGGGTCCGCACCAGCGGCGCCAGCGCGGTCTCGTCCATATCGCGATCCAGCAGCTGCACGAACGGATGACCCTCCGGGAGCGTCGCGACGGGTGTCGGGCCCGGGATCGCCCCCTTCTCGAGGAGGCGTCGCAGTACCGGCTCGTCCTCCGCGTCCAGCGTGGGGTTGGCGAAGAGGACGTTGACCGGGCTCAGGAACGACAGGGAGGAGGACGCGTCGAGGCGCTGGTCCAAGAGCCAGAGCGCGAGTTCGCGGCGGCGGTCGGCATGCGGGTTGCTGAGCGCGGCATCGAGGAGGAACCGGTATCCCGGAGCATCGACGACGACGTCGAGGAGATCGTTGAGCGTGCCCGTGAGTGCGAGATCGGGGAACACCCCGAGGCCCGCGTAGACCTGCTCGATCTGCTCCCGCTCGGGCACCCGATCGAAGACGAAGCTCGCGTACGGCGCATCCAGCAGGGTCGGCGGCCCCATGCGGTCCCCCATCCGCAGCGCCCACTGGAGCTGCGGCACCCCCAGGGCTTCGGCGTAGATGGTCTCCAGGGGGTTCGTCGTGTCCACGTCGTCCGGGTCGAGGGCAGAGCGCACCCGTCGCAGCATCCCTTCCGAGGCGCGCCAGTCGACGTCATCCCGCCAGAACACGGCGTGCACGGCGGGCAGGGTCGTCGCGCCGGGGAGGATGCCGCCGGTCTCGGCGGGGCCTGGGGCCGAAGCCTCGCGATGCACGACCGGGAAGAACCCTCCCGGGTCTCGGCCCACCACGAGCGACAGCAGGTCATCGGGCACCCCGCCGAACAGGGTGACCTGTTCCTCAAAGGTGGGCTCGGGTCGCGCCGCGGCGTCGGGACCCGTTTGATGGGACAGGAGGAGGCCGCGCCCGTCGTGCGTGAAGTGCCACGTCCAGAAGTGGTCGCCGGTGCGGAAGCCGCCGCGCATCGCATCGGGGACGAGGGAGGAGCCCGCGAGCGGCGGGCCGTTCCACGGCACGGGTTCGGACGCGGGGGCGCCGCCCACGAGGGCGGAGACGTCGGAGATGATCCGGGAGCGGATGCGGAGCTCCCAGGGACTGCTCCCCCGCGCGAGGTCGAGCACGGCGTCCGGTCGCGCGATGACGATGATGACCTCGGGGTCGTCGCCGTACGAGGGGTCGGGTGTCCCGGCGACGACAGCCACCGCGTGGCCGTTCACCCACCAGAGCGGCGCGGTGAGGAGGCCCGTGGCGCGCATGACGCGGGTGAGCGGGCTACGGCGATCGATTCCGGTCTTCTCGTTGCGGGCGTGGATCTCCCCCGCTGCTCCCCACCGTTCACCCATGACGCGGATGAGGTCGTCTGCCCAGGCCTGGAGCGCATCGACCGTCCAGCGCTCCCCCGAGGCGAGCACGACGCGGAGCGCCCGACCGTGGTCGTCGCGGAGCCCGCGTCCGCCGATCTCGAACGTCCGATCCGCCCAGTCGGCGTCCTCCGGCGAGCGCTCCCACCACGCTCTGGTGACGCGCTCGATGTCCGCTACGAGGTCGTGATGGTCGCCGCTCGTCGGTACCGCGTAGCCGAGGCGGTCCGTGTCGGACGGGCGGTCCTGCTCCGGGTACGGGCACGCGGCGAAGACCTGCTCGAACCAGGCGCGCCGCTCGTCGCCCTCCCGGGACATCTCGTCGAGGGTGAGCGCGCCCCCGAGGCGGTACGGCTGCCGCACCGCGGCGCCGAAACCGAAGTCGTCCATGCCGAAGTCGTTGCGGCGGCCGATCTCCATGAGCGAGGGCGAGACGCACCAGTGCGCTCCGTCGAACCACACCGCGCCGGTGATGACCGGCACAGGTTCGTCGCCGAGCATGCGGAACTCCAGGTCGTGCTCCGCGACCGCGCCGCGGGCGTCCTCGCCACGGGCGGCGATGAGGGCACGGAGGTCGTCCGGCACCCTGTCGAGCATGCGCGCGGCCAGGATCAGCCACGCCTCCGCCAGATCCGCTTCCCGTTCGGAGGAGTCCACGACGTCCGCCGCCTCGCCACCGTGCTGCTGCGCCACCTCGGCGAGGAACTGCGCCGGTGCTTCGTCCGCGAACGTCGACGTCGGGTCCTGGATGAGGACGAGGATGCGGCCGTCGTCCGTGAACGTCCAGACCGTCGTCACCCCGCTGCGCGACTGCAGGCTGAAGCGGGACGCCGGGACGTCGACATCGCGCAGCCGCACCTCCCCGGCGCCGAATAGCGTGCTCAGCAGCCAGGCGCGGCGCCGCAACTCGAGCGGATGCTCGCCGTTCATGAGGAGGTCGTTGTGCATGTCCTCCTCGGGCAGGAGCGCGCTGAGGCTGCCGACGGCGTACTCCCGCGGCAGCACGACCATCGCCTGGCGCAGCATGCTCTGCCGCGGTTCGGCGTCCCAGTTCGTGACCAGCACGCAGTACAGATCGCCGCGGTCCCACATCTCCGCCTCCGGGATGCCGACCGAGACGAGGACGACGTCGAGGATGCCCTCCGGATCCTGGTTCTCCCCCACGAGCGACGGCTTGCGCACCATCGGCGCGCCCCACGCTTCGTGCAGCGTCCGGCGCACGCCCTCCGTCCACTCCTCCGCGTAGGCGGCGAATCCGCCCTCAGGGACCACGAGGTCCGCGGGCGGGTTCGGCTGCAGCGACTCGTCGGCGTCGGGGTCGTAGCCGCCGAGCGGGAGCAGCCAGACCCCCTGCGACTCCTCGACCTCCACCCCCTCGAACGTGAAGGCCTCCCGCGTCTCTCCCGCGAGCAGGTGGGCGACAAGCCGGTCGAGGAACCCGGGGACCTCTTCCCTGCCGAACGGCGGTGTGTAGTACGGGAGGTCCTCCTCCGTCTCGTCGCTCGTGTCCGCGTCGTCCCTGCCGGTGTCGTCGACCATGCCCCACCCCGTCGTCATCGAAACAGCCTTGGGACGAGCATACGGACGCGTGGCGTCAGGCGTCCTCGGAGTCGATGAGCTCGAGGAGCTTCCGCAGCTCGTCCCTGATCTCCGTGTGGTCGTACTGCCCGGCGCGGCTCTCACCCGAGATCACGCCGGAGCGACGGACCTTCTGGAAGTCGCCGAAGGGAAAGCTGTACGCCTTCTTCGTCTCGGGGTTCTCGCTCTTGTCGATGCCGAGGTGCCAGTGGGAGAACTCCGTCCACCCGTGCTCGTCGATGAAGCGGTTCTCGTCCTCTGCGCTGGGCGCTGCCTCGGACCAGTCGTCGCGTTCATCCCGCACGACTTTGCCATCGCGGACGAGGGAACGCGCGAGCTTCAGTGCCGGTCGGTTCAGTTCGATAGCCATGGGGGAACGCTAGGACGCGGAGTGACGGTGCTGTACCCCCTTGACCGGGGATGCAGGAGGCCCGGAGACTCGTGCGGGTCTCCGGGCCTTCTCGGTCGGGCTGATGGCACAACGTGATCTGGCGCGGGTGGCCGAAGAGAGCACCCGCGGAGGCCCCCGGTCTCAGCCGCCGATCTGCGTGCGCACCGTCCGTCCTGCGAGCACGGCGTACAGGCCGATCGAGACCAGGAGTCCGATCGGCACCGAGAGGTCGAGCCCGCCCAGCCCCGCGCCGAGCGGGCCGGTCCACACCGTCGTCGACAGGAACATCGCGGTGGCGAAGCCACCGGCGACCACGGAGACGAGACCCGGGATGCCGAAGCCGCGGGTATACCAGAACCTGCCGCCGGAACGTTCGTCGAACAGGTCGGTCCCGGAGTAGCGGTTGCGGCGCAGGACGATGTCGGCGACGTAGACGCCCATCGTGGGCACGGAGATGATCAGCAGGAACTGCAGCATCAGGTTGACGGCGCTGATCAGGTCGGATGCGACGACGAGCACGATCGTGAACGCGCAGCCGAGTGCACCGATGAGGATCGCGGAGGGGATGCGGCGGATCGGCACGCCGATCGACTGCAGGGCCATGCTGGCCGTGTAGGTCGTCATGCCGTTGAGCGAGATGCAGTTCACCAGGACGCCGAGCACGAACAGCGGGGCGAGCCAGACCGGCAGCTTCTCGAGCAGGGAGTACTCGATGCCGTTCGCGAGACTGTCCGGCCCGATGGAACCGCCCAGCACGACGCCGAAGGCGGTGATGAGCACCGCGGGGAAGAGCTGTCCCAGCGCGGTCGCGCCGATGATGCCGGACGCTGTGGTGTCGCGTGGCAGATAACGGGCCATGTCGGCGCTGTTGCTGAACGACAGCGGCGACGACGCCATCAGCGCGAACGCGATCGTGACGCTCACCCACAACGGCAGCCCGCTGAGCGGCTCGGGCTGCGCGAACCCCCAATCCAGCGCGGGGGCGATGAAGCCGATGACGAGTGCGAAGATCACGAACAGCCCGATCGAGATCGCCAGATAGGCCTTCAGGATGAGGGCGTGACCGTACACGGCGACGATCACGGTGATCGTCGAGACCACGACCGCCACCAGGATCGATGCCGCGATCGGATCGGGGAAGCCCCACCGCACGAGCAGTTCGCCGCCGATGAACGACGCCGCCACCCAGTTCAGCGCGAGGAAGACCCCCGAGATGAACCAGCCGTAGAACGCGATGACGATCTTGTTGCCGTGGATGCCGTAGATCGCACGCTGGACCACTGAGCCGGACGTGCCGGCTGCCGGTCCGGAGATGGCGACGATGCCCGGCAGCAGAGCGAGCACGCTCGACGCCAGAATCACGAGCAGCGCCTGCCAGATCTCCAGGCCGAGCACGAGCGTCATCGACGCGCCGACCGTGATGTTCAGCACGCTGACGCCCGGTGCGCTCCAGACGAAGAACAGATCGCGCGCTCTCCCGTGCCGTTGGGCATCGTCGATGAGTTCGATGCCTCGGGTCTCGGGGGTGTTCGCGGAGTCGATGAACTCGGACTCGGATCCGGGCGCGACGGCACCAGGAGCGGGGATGGCGGATGTGTCGGACATGACGGTCCTTCCAGGACGGGCACCCACCTGCGTCAGTGCAAGGGGCGTTCGGGATTCAGGAGCGGAAGCTCATGGGCGCCGGCAGGCGACCTCGCCGTGCACGAGGGTGAGCAGCACGGCGCCGGTGAGCAGGTCGTCGGTCGGCGCGGACAGCGGGTCGATGTCCAGCACGGCGACGTTCGCGAAGAAACCGGGCGCGATCCGGCCGTAGGCGTCGTCGATCGCGCCGACGTAGGCCGCGCCGGACGTCGCCGCCGCGAGTGCCTGCGCGGCGGTGAACGCGCGCTCGGGGTGGTACGGCGGCAGCGTGCGGTCGATCGAGGATCGCCCGGACATCGCGATGAACAGGTTGTGCAGCGCCTCGTGGGGTGCGGTAGGGGCGTCGGTGCCCAGCGCGACGGGAACGTCGACGTCCCGGAACCAGTTCCACGGGAAGCCGTCTTGAGCGCGCTGATCACCGAGCATCGCCATCCAGTTGTCCAGGATGGCGGGGTCGCAGTGCACCGGCTGCATGGAGGCGGCGATGCCGTGCGTGCGCATCCGTGCGACCGTCTCGGGCGCGACCGACTCCAGATGCTCGATGCGCGGCCGGCGGCCGGTGCCGGTGCCGTTCTCGCGCTCACAGGCCTCGACGAGGTCGACGGCCAGTGCGCTCGCCGCGTCTCCGATCGCGTGCATCGCGAGCTGCAGGCCGGCGCGGTCGGCGGCGATCGCGACCGGCGTCGCAGCCTCGCGGCTCCAGATCGGGTCGGCGTTCGAGCCGTCGGCATACGGACGCACCATCGCGGCGGTGCACGCGTCGATCACGCCGTCGAGGATGAACTTCACCCCGACGACCTTCAGCCACGGCGTGCCCGTGGCTGCGAGTTCGTCGCGCAGCTGCACCGCACGCTCGACCTGCGCGAGATCGGAGGCCGGGTCGCCGGTGGAGCTCAGCCACCAGTGCGCGGTGACCGGGAACGGCAGCCGACCGTCGCGGTCGAGCCGACGCCGCAGCGCCGCGATCGACTGCTCTGTCATCCCCATGTCGGCGGCGCCGGTCACGCCGACCGCCAGGTACGCGCTGAAGGCGAGGTCGAGGTGGCGGTCGACCTCCTCCTCGGTCCGGATGCCGTCGAGATACTCCGCCAGCAGATCCATGGCCGCGGTCTCGAGCAGGAACCCGGTCGCCTCTCCGTCCTCGTCCCGCACGACCTGGCCGCCGATCGGGTCGACGGTATCGCGGTCGATGCCTGCTGCGCGCAGCGCGGCTGTGTTCACCCAGGTGCTGTGCAGGTCGTTCGCATCGAGGAAGACCGGGATGTCGTCGATCACTTCGTCGATCATCGCCGCGGTCGGCTGGGTGACGCCGTCAGGCAGCGCGTCGAACAGCCAGCTGACACCCTCGATGATCGTCGCGTCCGGGTTCATCGCCCGTGCCTCGAGCAGCCGCTGCTGGATCTGTGCCACCGAGGTGCAGTCGCGGAGTTGCACCTTGCCCTGCGCGTGGCCGAACATCGCCAGGTGCGCGTGCGCCTCGATGACACCGGGCATCACGAACGCCCCGTCGAGGTCCACGACCGCGGCATCCGCACCTGCCGCCGAGTGGACCTCCGCCTCCGTGCCGACAGCGAGGATGCGATCGCCGCGCACGGCGAACGCGGACTGCACCGGAGCATCGGCGAGCCCGTCGAAGACGATGGCGTTGCGATAGACGGTGGCGGTGTCGGTCATGGTGGTCCCTTCGATCGGGTCAGAGCGCGAGCGTCAGATGCGGGCGGGTGGCGGTTTCAGCCGGAGTGCCGTCGAGCACGTCAGCCCGACGACCGACGGGGTCGAGCACGACGGTGGCCAGGCTGGCCCACCGCTGTCCCATCGGAAGCGCGAGGTCGGGTACGCAGGTCACCGGAGGCTCGCCGTCGCCGGTCACGAGCATCGCGCGCAGCTGCTCGGCATCCGTCGGTGCGCCGGCCGACAGCAGTCGGCCCCGCAGGAAGTCCCAGCGCTGACCGGAGTCGGGCTGGTACAGCCAGGTCTTCTCGTGCGCCGCTGGTTCTTCGGTGAGGAAGTGATTCGTGCGCAGCCAGGTGCCCTCGGTGATCGCGGGCGCGGAGAACACGCCTTCGGGGCTGATGTCGAGCAGCACGGCGTCGCCCGCAGCGTTGAAGAGCGCGAACGAGCCGGAGCTCGTGACCGGCGCCTCGCGCACCAGTTCGACGGCGTGCGCGACACTGGAGGCCTCCTCGAGTACGAGAGCGGCGAGCACGTGCATCGGGATGCCCTCGGGCCGGTCGGACCGATGCCCCAGGATGTTGAAGTGCAGCGCGACGCCGGCGCTGTTCACGCCGATCTTGCCGAGGATGCCGCATTCGGTGAGCCCGGCATAGTCGTGGACACCGCCGCGAGAGATGATCGTGTGCCAGTACGGCGCGATCTCCATGTGCCAGTCCCACGTCTGCACGCCGAGGGTGCGCGCGCGGCCGTCCGCATCGCGGATCGAGCGCACGATGGTCGAGCACTCTCCTGGCGGTACGGCGACGCTGCGGGACAGGATCTCCGTGCGGCCGTTCAATGCTGCGACGCGCCAGATCTCGACGTCCGCACCGGCGGCGATGCCCTCGATCTGCGCGCGCAGCGCCGGACGGTGGGCGTCGACCGCGTCGAGCAGCCGCTCGGCGTCGTCGCGCACGGTCTTCTCGTCGACGGCGCCGAGGCGGAAGAGCCGATCATACGCGGCGATCGTGCCGGACAGAGTCGCGCGCAGCTGCATGCCTCGCTCGGCGCCGCGCCGGAGCGGATCCGCGGCATCGGCCGTGATCTGCAGGCGCCGCTCCGGGCGCGGGAAGGGCGACGTCACGAGAGTTCCTCTCCGGGAAGAGCGGGAGTGCGCGGCGGCGCGGTGCGGCGATCGCCGGTCGCCTCGAACGCGGCGGCGAGGCGCAGCAGGGCGGTGTCGTCCCAGCCGCGGCCCGCGATGGTCAGACCCACCGGCATCCCGATGTCTGCCATCGTGCCCATCGGCACCGTGACGGTCGGGATGCCGAGATGACGGATCGCGAGATTGCCGTTCGCGACCCACACGCCGTTGCGCCACCCCGCGTCGGCGGATGCCGGGTTCACGTCCATGTCGGCGGGGCCGACATCGGCGACGGCAGGGAAGATCACGGCGTCGAGGCCGAGCGCGTCCATCCACTCCTCGAGGTCGACGCGGCGGGTCTCCTCGAGCCCGCGCACACCCTCCTCGAGATGCGGGATGTCGGTGAATGAGGCGTACGGGCGCTCGCGGACGAGGGCCGGATACCCGGCGATCTCGTCATCGAAGCCGGTGTAGCGATCCGGGAGGGCACCTCCCGGATGCGGGAAGATGCGCGCGCCGTCGACGAGTTCGAGCCGATCGAGCGCGGGGTCGCCGTTCGCGCGCAGGAAGTCGTCCCACGCCCAGGCGGAGAGATCCTCGATCTCGGAGCGCAGGAACCGCTCGGACACCAGTCCCCTGGTGCTCAGGGTCGGCGCCCCGGCGCGGTCGCCCTCGTAGTTGGTGACGACCGGGAAGTCGACGTCGACCACGTGGGCGCCGGCGTCTTCGAGGTCTCGGCGCGCCTGCTCCCAGAGGTCGATGACGGACGCCCGGGTCACGATGCCCTGCCCGGTCGCGCCTCCGATGGTGGTGCCGGTGCCGGCATCCGGATCGGCATTGACGTACATGCGCGGCACACCGAAGCGGCGGCCGGCGAGAACGGAACGAGGGTCGGCCGCGGCGAGGTCTCGGTACGACGACGGACGCACCTCGGATGCGGCAGGAATACGCACCCACGGCTGCGCGCGCCAGAAGTCGCCGCGGACGTCGGTGTCATCGGCGACGATCACGTCGAGCACCTCGAAGAGATCGGCCATGGTACGGGTATGCGGCACCACGACGTCCATCGTGGGCACCAGCGGCCAGTTGCCGCGCACCGAGATGACGCCACGGCTGGGCGTGTATGCGCAGAGGGCGTTGTTCGACGCCGGTGCCCGACCGCTCGACCAGGTCTCCTCGCCGAGCCCGAAGGCAGCGAAGCTCGCGGCGGTCGCGGTGCCGGATCCGTTGGAGGAGCCGGATCCGAACGCGCTGGTCAGCCAGTCGGCGCTGTACGGGCTCTCCGCCCGTCCGTGCACACCGCGCTGCATCCCGCCGTTCGCCATCGGCGGCATGTTGGTCAGCCCGAGGCAGATCGCCCCGCCGGCCCTGAGCCGTTCGATCGTGAACGCGTCCCGCTGCGCGACCAGATCCGCGAACGCCGGGGATCCGCAGGCCGCGGTGAGCCCGGCGACGAGGTAGCTGTCTTTCGCCGTGTACGGGATGCCGTCCAGCGGGCCGAGCGAGTGCCGGGCCGCCCTGCGGGCATCGGACGCCGCGGCTTCGGCGAGGGCGTCGGGGTTGCGGACGACGACCGCGTGGAGCGCGGTCTCGGTGCCGGGTGCGTCGTACGCGTCGATGCGGGTGAGATAAGCCTGCACCAGCGCGACGCTGGTAGCCGCACCGGTCTCGAGCGCTTGCCGCAGGTCCGCGATGGATGCTTCGACCACGTCGATCATGCGGGTGCCTCGCTCGTTGCCGGCTGCTGCTGGGTGATGCAGTGGATGCCGCCGCCGCGCGCGAAGATCGGGCGCGCGTCGACGGTCACGATCTGTCGCCCGGGGTACGCGGATCCGAGGATGTCCCGCGCACGGGCATCGGCGGCGTCCTCACCGAACCCACACGCGATCACGGCATCGTTCACCACGAGGTGGTTGATGTAGCTCCAGTCCACGTACCCCTCGTCGTCGCGGAGGGTCTCGGGGGCGGGGACGTCGATGATCTCGAGCGGGCGGCCCGCGGCATCCGTCTGGTCCTGCAGGAACGCCCTCAGCTCACGCGTGACGACGTGGTCGGGGTGTCCCGCGTCGTCCTGGCGGTGCAGCAGCACCCGGCCCGGAGCGGCGAACGCGGCGACGATGTCGACGTGCCCGTTGGTGCCGAACTCGTCGTAGTCGCGCGTGAGGCCTCGGGGCAGCCAGATGGCTGTGGTCGCGCCGATCGTGCGTGCGAGTTCGGCCTCGACGCGGCCTCTGTCGGCATAGGGGTTGCGGTTCGGGTCGAGCTGCACGGTCTCGGTGAGTAGCACCGTGCCCTCGCCGTCGACGTGGATACCGCCGCCCTCGTTCACGAGCACCGAACTGATGTGCTCGGCTCCGACGTGTGCGGCGACGATGCGCGCGACGCCGGCCGACACCTGCCACTCGGCCCACGCGGGCGCACCCCAGCCGTTGAAGATCCAGTCGACCGCGCCGAGGACGCCTGGCCGATCGTCGTCGAGGACGAAGGTGGGGCCGAAGTCGCGCATCCAGAACTCGTCCAACGGCGACTCGACGATCTCGACGGCCGAGCCAAGCATGTCCCGCGCCCGCGCCATCTCGGTCGGGTCCACGACCATCGTCACCGGTTCGAACTCGGCGATCGCCAGGGCGACGTCGGTCCACGCGCGGTACGCCGTGTCGCGCCAGGCAGCACCGTCGCCCAAGGTGACACCCACGCGCGGAAACGCCATCCAGGTGCGTTCGTGCCGTTCGCCCTCGTGCGGCATCCGCCAGCCCATGTCATCTCCTTTGCCGACAACGGCTTGTTGGTCACATGACCAATACAGGAATGTTCCTACACTGGAGGCACCATGTCAACATCCGATACGCGTCCACGAACCAGGAAGACGCCGGAGCAGCGCGCCGGCGAGATCTACGACGCCGCGATCGCGATCGCCAGGGAGAAGGGACTGTCCGCGCTGACGCTGCGGGCGGTCGCCAGCAGGGCAGGGGTGGCGCCGGGGCTCGTCTCGCACTACGCATCCAGCATGGACGAGTTGGTCGCGCGCACCTTCCGCGAGCTGACGGCGTCCGAACTGGACGACGTCCGCACCCAGGCCGAGACCGAGAGCGAGCCGGCGGCACGGATGGCACGGATGATCTCCACGGTCCTCAGCAGCGGCCACGACGACATCACGCTCGTGTGGGTGGACGCCTGGTCCCTCGGCCGCGGCAGTGCAGCGCTGTCGGTGGCCATCGACGAGCAGATGAGCGCCTGGCAGTCGTTCATCGCGCAGCTCATCGAGGATGGCCGGCGCTCCGGTGTGTTCCGCACGGATGACACGGATGCCGTGGCCTGGCAGATCCTCGCCATGATCGACGGCATCGCAGCGCATGCGCTGACCCGCCGCACCGACGCCGCGCTCTTCGCCGCTCGGTTGGCGCAGGCCTGCGAGACGCTGGTCGGCGCGCCCCAGGGGAAGATCGCGGAGCTCCTTCCCACGCGCTGACGGTCGCGGAGGGCCGCATAAGGCGTGCCCTCTTCGTGCCCTCGGCGATCCCGGGAAGGCAGAAGGGCCGGAACCTCTTGCGAGATTCCGGCCCTCAAATGGTCGGGCTGACAGGATTTGAACCTGCGACCCCTTGACCCCCAGTCAAGTGCGCTACCAAGCTGCGCCACAGCCCGTTGTTCTGCACTCTCGCGCAGGCAACTCCCCTATCTTAGCCGCACCCGCGGCCCTCTCGCGAACCGAGGCGTTGCGGGGTGTCGGAAGCTGCTTGTACCGTCGCCTGCATGTCGACGATCACGACCGCGCTGGCGACGACCGCCCGCTGGGACGACGTGCAGCACGCGCTCACCGGCGGCGGCGATGGGGCGAGCTGCCAGTGCATCTGGCCGGTGCTGCCGAACAAGGACTGGAATCAGACGACCACGCCTCAGCGCACCGAGATGTTCCGCGCCGAGATCGACGAGGGTCCCCCTCCGGGGCTGGTCGCGTACGTCGACGGCGAGGCCGCGGGCTGGATCCGCATCGGACCGCGCACCCGTCAGGCCCGGATCCCCCGTACCCGCATGATCGCCGCGTCGAGCACGGAGCCGTTCGACGACGAGTCCGTGTGGGCGGTCACCTGCTTCGTCGTCCGCAGGGAGCATCGGGGCACCGGGCTCAACGCGGAGCTGCTCGACGCCGCGATCGCGTTCGCCCGGGAGTCGGGCGCCCGCCTCGTCGAGGGGTATCCCGTCGACACCCATGGCGAGAAGCAGCGGGCGAACGATCTGTACCACGGCACACTCGAGACGTTCCTCCGCGCCGGCTTCACGGAGAAGGCGGTGATGAAGCCGGGGCGCGTGCTCGTCGCCCTGAAAATCACGCCGAACGAGAGCGATAGCGTGAAGGCATGAGCGCCGCGAACTCCTCCCTCGAAGACCCCGACCTCGGTCCGCTCCACCGGGCGACCTCCGAGCTCGACGACGGTACCGTCCTCACCCACGACTGGTTCGTCGGCAGCGTCGAAGTCGACGGCAGCACCTACGAGCTGATGGTCGAGGGCGCGTCGCCGGACGAGGTCGCGCCGCTGCTCCCCCGGCTGCGCACAGTCGTCGCCGCGCTCCCGGGACTGAGCCGCGTCGCCTCGGACGCCGTGGTCACGACGTTCAGCACCGGAGACCCCTCCGCCGCCGAGCTCGACGAGGCGGCCGACGACCTGGAGCTCGAGACCATCGAGGCCGGAGCCGACGGCACCGTCGTCCTCCACTTCACGGACACCTGCGGCGAGCACTTCCCGGAGGGCTACTGGCCCGCCGTGCACCTCGACGCCGCGGGTGCCGTGGCGACGGTCACCGTCGAGTCCTGAAGCGGGCCGGTCCGATCGACCGCCTTCGGGACGACATGCGCCTCCGGTCATACGATGGAGGGATGCAGCGCCGCACCCTCCCTCCCGCGATCGTGTGGGCGTTCGTGCCGTACGTCGTGGTCTCTCTCCTGCACGTTGTGCTTCTCGCGCTCGGCCACGACCTCGCGGGGCCGACGAAGCTGCTGCTCATGCCGCTGCTCGCGGTGCCGGTCCTCGTGGTGGCGCGACGGATCCACCCGCCCGTCACGGTGGCCCTCCTCCTCATCGCCCTGCTCTTCTCCTGGCTGGGTGACGGCGCGGGCGCGCTGTTCCCCGCGGCCCCCGAGCTTCCGCTCATGCTGGGCTTCTTCGGTCTCGCGCACATCGCCTACATCGTCCTCTTCGGCCGCCACTTGGCGCGCCGCCGCCTGCCGTGGTGGACAGCGATCTATGCCGCCTGGTGGCTGGCGATGATCCTCCTTCTCGGCCCGCACACGGGCCCGCTCCTCATCGGGGTCGCGCTGTACGGCCTGCTCCTCGCGGGCACCGCCGCGTTCGCCGCACGATGCCATCCGCTCGTCGTGACGGGCGGCGCGTTCTTCCTGGCGAGCGACACGATCCTCGCTTTCCGACTCTTCCTCCCCGACGCCCTCCCGGCCTGGAGCAGCCCCGCCGTGATGCTGACATACACGCTCGGCCAGGGGCTGATCGTCGCGGGCGCGCTCGTCTCCCTGCAGCGGAGGGCCGCCTGATGGTCGACAGCGCGCGGGTGGACAGTTGGCTCTGGGCGGTGCGCGTCTACAAGACCCGGTCAGCGGCGACCACCGCATGCCGTGCGGGGCATGTGCGCGTCAACGGCGACAAGACGAAGGCCGCGCAGGCAGTTCGCGTGGGCGACGAGCTCCGCATCCGCATCGCGGGCTTCGATCGGATCCTGATCGTGCGCCAGATCCTCGTCAAGCGTGTGGGCGCGCCGCTCGCCGCCCTCGCGTACGAAGACCGAACGCCGGAACGCGAGCCGCAGGCAGCCCTCGGCGTCCGGGACCGCGGCGCCGGACGACCTACGAAGCGGGAGCGTCGAGACATCGATCGCCTTCGCGGACGAAGCGATATACAACACGACTGAACCCTTCCCGGATTCGAACATACGTTCTAAACTCGAGGTATGACGAACCCGCCGACCGCAGACCTCGACCTGGAGGAGCGGCGACGCGTGCGTGATGCCTGGGCGGAGACTCGCCGGCGCATCCCGGTGCTGGAGGCAGAGGCCGCGGAGCTGTTGGTCACGCAGATCGCTTTCCACGATGAAGACGTGGCGTCGACCCCGCACCACCGTGACGCCATCCACCGCTCGATGGTTGCCGAGTTCGCCGCGGCGGGGCACGTTTCCACCGGCACCATGGAGTTCGCGTTCGCCGACGCTCTCGCCCTGAGCACGGCGCTCCCCCGCGTGCGGGAGGCCTTCCACACCGGGGCTCTGAGCTCCGCGCATGTCCGGGAGATCGCACGGGCGAGCGCCATCGTGGACGAGGCCATCCGCAACCGCGTCGTCGCGCCGGAGACGATGGCGCTGTTCGAGACGGCGGTGCTCGTCGTCGCCGAAGCCGAGACCGCGGCGCGCACGCGGGTGCATGCCCGCCGCGTCGCCTCCGCTCTCGTCGGCGAGACCATCACGGAGCGACACCGCCGAGCGGCGGACGAGCGCTGCGTCACGGTGCGATCGGTCGACGACGGCCTCGCGGTCCTGACGGCCATACTCCCGGAGTGGGCGGCGGTGGCGATCGCCGACCGGCTGAGTCAGCTCACCCGCACGGTGCTCCGGGCGCGCGCTGCGGTTCCCGCGCGTGATGCGGGGTCGGACGGAGCGTCGCATCGCCTGGCTCCTGCGAACCACGAACTACTGACTGCTCACAGCGTCGAGACGGATCGCCCGTACGACGACACCCGGGCGGGGACTGCGATCCCCAGCGCCGATGGCGACACATACGCCCTCGATCCCGAGGCGGAATCGGCCCCCTTCGACACCCGTACCTGGAGCCAGGTGCAGGCCGACCTTCTGACCGATCTCCTCCTGACGGCCGATCCGAGTGCCGTCGAGGGCGACGGTATCACCGGGGTTCGGGGTCGCCTGCAGGTGACCGTGGCGGCGACGACCCTCGCCGGACTCGACGACCGTCCCGCCGAACTGGACGGGCACGGTGCTCTCCACCCGGATATCGCCCGCGCTCTGGCCGGACGAGACGGCGGATGGACGCGCTTGTTCCTCGACCCACACGGGCAGGTCGTCGAAACGGACGCCTACAGCCCGACCGAGAGCATGCGCCGGTTGCTCCGCGCCCGCGATCAGCACTGCCGGTTCCCGGGGTGCCGCCAGCCGGTACACCGCTGCGACATCGACCACACCCGGGATCATGCGAAGGGCGGCCCGACCCGCGTCGACAACCTCGCGCATCTCTGCCGCGGACACCATGTGCTGAAACACCCCGATATCCCGGAGCCTCAGCGCTGGACGGTACGTCAGCATCCCGGCGGGGTTCTCGAATGGCGAAGTCCCCTCGGCGCCGTCCACACCGATCACGCCCCGCGTCGGGTCGCGTTCGCCTGACCTTCGCGGGTCATCACGACAGCGGGTCATTCGCGAGCGGTGACGCAGGCCACGTCAAACCAAGCCAGGCCGCGCCAAGCCCGGCCACGCCAAGCCACGCCACGCCACGTCAGACCAAGCCGTGCCAGGCCCCAGCACTGCACGAGCACCTGGGACCGTGGAGCGAAGCGCCCGCGTCTCGCGCTACGCGTCGAGAAGACGAAGGAGCCAGCCGCTCGAGCGCACCTGGGCCCCGGCGGCCTCGACGCGGGACTGCAGCTCGCGGTCACTGGTCACCGCGAGAACCGGCCGCGCGCAGGCGACCCGGCGTTCGACCTCGGCCACGATCGCGTCGTCACCGGCGCCCTCCGCGCGCACGACGTCCAGGGCCAGGCTCGCGACGCCGGCTTCCGCGGCCGCGGCATCCGCAGGTGATCCCTCGGCGGAGGCCTCCGCGATGTCGCGCGCGCGACCTTCCACGACGAGCGATACCTCCGGGAACCAGTCATCCCCCGCGAGTCCGAGGTCGTCCGCGCGCACAGAGAGGCCCGTCAGACGATCGCGCAGTCGTGCCGCGGCTCCGGCGCGATCCTTCCACCAGCCGTCCGGGACCGCCCCCACGACGTTGGCGGCGTCGACCACGACCACCGGATGCGCCGACAGTTGAGCCCGCAGCATCGGCCACGCCGCACCGAAGCCGGGGTGCAGGGGCAGCGCGTCCACGTCCTCGACGGGCACCCACGACAGCGCGACGCTCTCCGGGTCGCTGATCACGGGGTCGAACGGCGTGCGCACATCGGCGACGACGGTGGTGTACGACCAGATGCCGAGGTCGAGCACGCTCGTGAAGCGGGGGCGCACCGCACCATCCGGCACTCCCGCCTCCTCCTGCGCCTCGCGCACGGCACCGACGATGGCCGCCTCACCCTCATGCAGCGCTCCCCCGGGCAGACCCCAGGTGCCGCCGAAGTGGCTCCACGCGACGCGATGCTGCAGCAGGATGCCGCGCTCCGCGTCGACGGCGAGGAGACCTGCGGCACCGAAGCGCCCCCAGTACCGCTCGCCCGTGTCGGCGACCACCCAGGCATCGCCCGGATCGCGAGGCCCCTCGGGGCGACGCGGTTCACCGGCGGCGGGAGGTACGACAGTCACCCCCTCAGCTTTTCACAGCATCGGGCCTCCGGCGCCACCGCCGCGACATGCGCGGCAACGAGTCAGCGCTGACGCTTCTCGCGCACCCGCATGTTGATCACGATCGGCGTGCCCTCGAACGAATACAGCTCCCGCAGGCGGCGCTGGATGAACCGGCGGTAGCCCGGGTCGAGGAAACCTGTCGTGAACAGCACGAACGTCGGCGGACGGGTCGAGGCCTGCGTCCCGAAGAGGATGCGCGGCTGCTTCCCACCGCGCACCGGGTGCGGGTGCTCGGCGACGAGCTCTGCGAGGAACGCGTTGAACTTGCCGGTGGGAATCCGGCGATCCCAGTTCTCCAGCGCCGTCTCCAGCGCCGGGACGAGCTTGTCGAGGTGACGGCCGGTCTTCGCCGAGATGTTCACGCGGGGAGCCCACGCGACATGCGCGAGGTCCTGCTCGATCTCGCGCTCCAGGTAGCGGCGGCGGTCGGCGTTCTCCAGGTCGTCGTCGTTGAGGCGATCCCACTTGTTGAACGCGAGGACGAGCGCGCGGCCCGACTCGAGAACGAGGTCGATGATGCGCACGTCCTGCTCGCTGATCGTCTCGGAGACGTCGAGCACCACGACGGCCACTTCGGCCTTCTCCAGCGCGGCGGAGGTGCGCAGCGACGCGTAGAAGTCCGCACCCTGCGCCATGTGCACGCGGCGACGGATACCGGCCGTGTCGACCAGGCGCCACATCTTGCCGCCGAGCTCCACGACCTCGTCCACGGGGTCACGGGTCGTGCCGGCGAGGTCGTTGACGACCACGCGCTCCTCCCCCGCGGCCTTGTTCAGCAGCGAGGACTTGCCGACGTTCGGGCGCCCCAGGATCGCGACACGGCGCGGGCCGCCGATCTCCTGCTTCGCGACGGCGGAGACCTCCGGCAGCTTCTTCAGCACGTCGTCGAGCAGGTCCGCGACACCGCGACCGTGGATCGCGGAGACCGGGTGCGGCTCCCCGAGACCCAGGTTCCACAGGGCGGCCGCTTCCGGCTCCTGACGCGCGTCGTCGATCTTGTTGGCGACGAGGAAGACCGGCTTGCCGCTCTTGCGCAACAGCTTCACGACGTGCTCGTCGGTCGACGTGGCGCCCACCATGGCGTCCACGACGAACAGCACGACATCGGACAGGTCGATCGCGACCTCGGCCTGTGCCGCGACGGACCGATCGATGCCCCGGGCGTCGGGCTCCCAGCCGCCGGTGTCGACGACCGTGAAGCGGCGATCGTTCCACTCGGCCTTGTACGTGACGCGGTCGCGGGTGACACCGGGGGTGTCCTCCACGACGGCCTCGCGACGGCCGAGGATGCGGTTCACGAGCGCGGACTTGCCGACGTTCGGCCGCCCGACGATCGCCACCACGGGCAGCGCGGGGCTGTACTGGATGCCGTCCTCGCCGAGGGTGATGCCCGCGAGGAGCTCCGCGTCCTCGTCGTCCAGCTCGTAGTCAGCGAGGCCGGCGCGCAGGGTCTCCGCGCGCTGCTCGGCCAGCTGCTCGTCGAGCTGGTCCATCTTCTCGGCGAGCTGGTCGGGACCGCCTTCGTATTCGTCGTCAGCCACGGTGTGCTCCTCGGAGTCGTTCGATCACCGAGAGGACGGCGTCGATGGTCTGGGGGAAATCGAGTGCGGTCGAGTCGACGACCTCCACGCCTTCCGCGGCGTTGAGGAAGTCGACGACCGCGCTGTCGGAGGCGTCGCGCTTGTGCAGGGCGTCCGCGACGGCGGCGGCGTTCTCGCCTGCGAGCTCGCCCGCGCGGCGGGCGGCACGCACTTCCGGTGCGGCGGTCAGCAGGATGCGGACGGGCGCATCGGGTGCCACGACGGTCGTGATGTCGCGGCCTTCGACCACCACGGCCGGGTACGGCGCCTCAGCGACCAGTGCCCGGAAGAGCTCGTTGACCTGGGTGCGCACCTCGGGCACCCGCGCCACGCCGCTCACGGCGCCGGACACGCGGGGCTCGCGGATCGCCTCCGTCACGTCCACGTCGCCGACACGTACCGTGCGGTCATCCGGGTCGAGCCCGAGGCGGACCGGGAAGTCGGCGGCCGCGGCGCGCACGGCCTCCGCGTCGTCGGTGTCCGCGCCGCGATCGAGCACGTGCCAGGCGAGAGCCCGGTAGGCCGACCCGGTGTCGAGGTAGCCGAAGCCCTCGCGACGCGCGATCGCCTTGGACACGCTCGACTTGCCGGACCCGGCGGGACCGTCGATGGCGATGAACTTCGTGGCGGAGACGGTGGAGGTGTCAGTCATTGGTGTTCCCTGCGATGCGCCAGCCGCGTTCCTGGAGCCCGGTGATCGCGCCGTGCAGCGCCGCGGGGTCGACACTGATCTCGGCGAGGCCGAACTGCGCGCCGGGAGAATGCTCCAGCCGCAGGTCCTCGACGTTGACGCCCAGCTCGCCGAGCTCGCCGAACAGGCGTCCCAGCTGACCGGCGGTGTCGTCGACCATGACGACCAGTGTCTCGAAGCGTCGGTTCTGTCCGTGCTTGCCGGGGAGGCGCTCGACACCGTCGTTGCCCTGGCGGATGGTCTCCGCGAGCACGCGTCGGGCTCCGGGGGCCGCGGGAGCGCGCAGCGCATCGGCGACCTCGCTCAGGTCCGTCGCGAGGGCGTCGAGGATCTCGACCACGGGACCGGCGTTGGCGCCGAGGATCTGCACCCACAGCTCCGGAGCGGATGCGGCGATGCGCGTCGTGTCCCGCACGCCCTGCCCTGCCAGGCGGAGCGCGCCCTCCTCGGCCCCGGCGAGACGCCCGGCGAGGAGACTCGCGATGACCTGCGGCACGTGCGAGGTGAGGGCGACGGAGCGGTCGTGCTCTTCGGGGGTCATCTCCAGCGGCATCGCGCCGACATCGAGGGCCAGCGCCTCGACCAGCGCGAGGTCCCGCGCGGTGGTGTCCTCGTCGCGGCACACGACCCACGGCCGTCCGATGAACAGGTCGGCTCGCGCCGAGATCGCCCCGCCGCGCTCCCGGCCGGCGAGCGGGTGGGAGCCGATGTAGCGGGCGAGGTTCACACCGCGGTCACGGAGCGTGCGGAACGGCTCCAGCTTCACGCTCGCGACATCCGTCACGACGGCGTCGGGGTAGCGCTCGAGCTCTGCCTGGATCACGTCGGCGGTCACATCCGGCGGCACGGCCACGACGACGAGCACCGGGGCGTCGTCATCCTGCGGAAGGCGTCCGGCGCCGTAGTCGACGGCGAGGCGCAGCTGCGCGGGGGACGCATCCGTGAGGACCACGTCGATGCCCTTCGCGCGGAGCGCGTGGCCGACGCTGGCACCGAGCAGCCCGGCGCCGACGATGCGCACGGTGCCGGACAGGCGCGGCGCGACGGCACCGGCCTTCCGCGCCGCGGGCGCACTCGTCGTCTGGGTCATTCGCTCTCCTGCTCGCCTGGCGCCTCGGCGACACCGGATTCCCGGCGCGCGAGGGTCAACAGCGCGCCGAGTTCGATTTTACTCAGTTCCCGCGTCCGGCCCGCCGGGAGGGTTCCCAGGTGCAGCGGACCAAACTGCCGCCGCACCAGTTCGGTGACCGGATGACCGACCGCGGCCATCATGCGACGCACGATCCGGTTGCGTCCCGAGTGCAGCGTGAGCTCGACGAGGCTCGAGCCCGCCGATGTGTCCAGCAGGCGGGCCCTGTCGGCGGCGATGGGGCCGTCCTCCAGCTCGATGCCCTTCGTGAGCTTCGAGATGGTCTGCGCCGTCACCGTCCCTTCCACCTTCGCGATGTAGACCTTGGTGACGCCGAAGGACGGGTGCGCGAGGACGTGCGCGAGCTCGCCGTCGTTGGTGAGCAGCAGCAGGCCGCTGGTCTCGGCGTCCAGGCGCCCGACGTTGTAGAGCCGCTCCTCGTAGTCCTTCGTGAAGCGCCGGAGATCCGGACGGCCGCTCTCGTCGCGCATGCTGCTGACCACGCCCGTCGGCTTGTTCAGCATCACGTAGCGCTTGGACACGTCGAGCTGCACCGCGGTGCCGTCGACGTCGACGAGGTCGCGCTCCGGGTCGATGCGGCGGCCGAGCTCGGTGACCACCTGGCCGTTCACGCGGATACGCCCCTCGACGATGTACTGCTCGACGACCCGACGGGACGCGACGCCGGCGGCTGCCAGCACCTTCTGCAGTCGGACGCCCTCGGGGGCTGCGGAATCGTGGGCGTCGGTGGTCATCGGACCGTCCCTTCGTCGAAGCCGTCGGCGCCGTCATCGAGGAGCGGCGAGATCGGCGGAAGCTCATCCAGAGAGTTGATGCCGAGATGCTGGAGGAGCGCATCGGTCGTGCCGTAGTTGATCGCCCCGGTCTCGGAGTCGGCGAAGAGCTCGGTGATCAGGCCTCGTGCGAGGAGCGTGCGGACCACGGAGTCGACGTTGACCGCGCGGATCGAGGCGACCTGGCTGCGGGTGACGGGCTGCTTGTAGGCGATCACCGCGAGCGTCTCCAACGCGGCCTGCGAGAGCCGGGCCGGAGCCTGGCCGCCGACGAACTCCGCCACGACCGGATCCAGGTCTTCGCGGACGTAGAGCCGCCATCCGCCGCCGACCTCCCGCAGCTCGAAGCCGCGCCGCGGACCCGCGCCCCGGCCGTCGTAGTCCTCGACCAGCGACTCGACCGTCTGCCGGACGGCGGGCACCGGCGCGCCGACCGCCGCGGCGAGAGCCACCAGGCCGATCGGCTCGTCGACGATGAAGAGGATCGCCTCCACGCGCTCGCTGAGGGGCAACTCGGCACCCGTCACGGCGTCGGGCTCCTCGCGGAGCCCGGTTTCCGTCTCGGTCATGTCATCGGTCATAGTCGGCCCCCAGGGTCGCGAGTGTCTCGTCCGACCAGGAGTCGGCGGCCCAGCGGAGCGTGAGCTCCCCGAGCGGTTCCAGTTGTTCGAAGGAGAGCGCCGCGTGCCGGTACAGCTCCAGCACCGAGATGAAGCGGGCCACGACGATGCCCGGCTCGGTGACGCCGGCGACGAGCTCGCGGAAGCTCAGCGACTCGGTGCCGCGCAGCAGCGTGACGACGATCGCGGCCTGCTCCCGAATGCTGACCAGGGGCGCGTGCAGGTGGTCGAGCCCGACGTGCGGGATCTCCTTCGGTGCGAAGGCCAGCAGTGCCAGAGCCGCGAAGTCGTCGGTCGTGAGCGACCAGACGAGCTCGGGTGTCTGCTTCCGGTGCTTCTCCTCCAGCGGCACCGCGCGCACGTGGCGGCGGTCCTCCCGCTGCAGGCACCGTGCGAACCACGCGGAGACCTCCTTGAACGCGCGGTACTGCAGCAGACGGGCGAAGAGCAGGTCGCGCGCTTCGAGCAGGGCCACGGCCTCGGCGTCGACGAGCTCGCCCTGCGGCAGCAGACCCGCCACCTTCATGTCGAGCAGGGTCGCGGCGACGACGAGGAACTCCGACGCCTGGTCCAGCTCCTCCTCGTCCTCGAGGTCGGCCAGGTACGCGATGAACTCGTTGGTGACGGCGCTCAACGACACCTCGGTGATGTCCATCTCGTGCTTGGAGATGAGGGTCAGCAGGAGGTCGAAGGGGCCGTCGAAGTTCGACAGCGAGACCCGGAAACCGGTGTCGTCGGCGGCGGCGGACGATGACTCCGCGGCGTCGACGGCGTCGGCGAGTGCCGGGACCTCAGCGGTTCCGAGCTCGTCAGGCGACGGCGCCACGGGCGACCAGCTCCCTGGCCAGCCGCAGGTATGCCTGTGCGGCCGCGTGCTCCGGAGCGAACTCGGTGATCGGGACCCCCGAGACCGACGCATCCGGGAACTTCACGGTGCGGCCGATCACGGTCTCCAGCACGTCGTCGCCGAACGCCTCCACGACGCGTTCGAGCACCTCGCGCGAGTGCAGCGTGCGCGGGTCGTACATGGTCGCCAGCAGCCCGTCCATCTCGATGGAGGGGTTCAGGCGATCGCGCACCTTGTCGATGGTCTCGATGAGGAGCGCGACACCGCGCAGCGCGAAGAACTCGCACTCGAGAGGGATGATGACGCCGTGCGCCGCCGTCAGCGCGTTCACGGTCAGCAGGCCCAGCGACGGCTGGCAGTCGATGAGGATGACGTCGTACTCCCCCGCCACCTGCCGGAGCACGCGGGCGAGGATCGTCTCGCGGGCGACCTCGTTGACGAGGTGCACCTCCGCGGCCGAGAGGTCGATGTTCGCGGGGAGGACGTCGAGACCGGGCACGTTCGAGTGCACGATCGCGTCGTGGGCGTCGCGCTTCGTGTCGAGCAGGAGGTCGTAGACCGTCGGCACGTCGTGCGTTTGGATGCCGAGGCCCGCGGACAGGGCGCCCTGCGGGTCGAAGTCCACCGCGAGCACCTTGCGGCCGTACTCCGCGAGAGCGGCGGCGAGGTTGATGGACGTCGTCGTCTTGCCGACGCCGCCCTTCTGGTTGCAGAGGGCGATGATGCGCGCGGGGCCGTGCGACTTCAGCGGCGCCGGGATCGGGAAGCCCTGATACGGACGGCCGGTGGGTCCCATGGGAGTGTCGTCGGCCTTCTGTGCCTTCGCCCTGGACTTCGCCGCTTTCTCAGCCACCGGTTCTCCTGCTCCTTCGTGCTTGCTCGATTGTAGCGGCCATGCGTTCCCCGGCCGTCCCGGCGCGCGGCGGGCCGCCTCGGGAGGAGGCGCGGATCCGCGCGGGATCAGCGCGCCCGGGGGTGCGAGGTCGCGTAGATGTCGCGGAGGGCGTCCACCGACACGTGGGTGTAGATCTGCGTCGTCGCGACCGAGGAATGCCCCAGCAGCTCCTGCACCACGCGCACGTCGGCGCCGCCCTGCAGGAGGTGGGTCGCGAAGGAATGCCGCAGCGTGTGCGGGGAGACCTCGGCGGTGAGCTGCGCGCGCTCCGCGGCGGAACGGATCACCAGCCAGGCGCTCTGCCGCGAGAGCGGAGCGCCCCGCGCGCCGAGGAAGAGCCGGGCCGACGCACGTCCCTTCGCCGCGAGGCCCGGGCGGACTCGGGTGAGATACGCGTCGACCGCGGCGCGGGCATACGACCCCACGGGGACGATGCGCTCCTTCGAGCCCTTTCCCCGCAGGCGCAGCACCTCGCCGTGCGCCATGTCGTCGACGTCCAGACCGACAGCCTCCGACACCCGGGCACCCGTCGCGTAGAGGAGCTCCAGGAGCGCCCTGTCGCGGATGCCGAGCGGCTCCTCGGCCGACGGCGCGGCGAGCAGCCGCTCCACCTGGTCGATCGTGAGGGCTTTCGGGAGCCGGCGCGGGGTCTTCGGCGGGCGGAGGCGCCCAGTCGGATCGTCCGCCTCGATGCCCTCCCGGGCGAGGAACCGGTGCCAGCCGCGCACCGAGGACTGCAGGCGCGCCAGGCTCGTCGCCGCGGGCGGCGGCTCCGCCGAGGCACGGTCGGCGACGAAACGGTCGACCACCATGGACGTGATGTCCGCGGTGTCGTCGATCCCCTCCGCCGTGAGCCAGTCCCGGTAGCCCACGAGGTCCCGCCGGTAGGCGCCGACCGTGTGCGCGCTGAGGCCGCGTTCGATCGTCACGTGACGCAGATACGCGTCGAGGGCGCGATCGAGCAGCATCCTCAGCCTCGGTCGCGCAGCCTCTGCGCCGCGGCCAGCACGCCGATGGAGAGGATGCCGTTGCGCAGGCGTCCTGCCATCACTCCCGCGACGGCGTCTTCCAGCGGCACCCAGGCGAGCCGGATGTCCGCCTCCTCGTCCTCCCGGTCGTGCGCGGTCTCCGCGGCCGAGAGCCCGGTCGCGAGGAACACCCGGATGAGCTCGTCGTTGCCGCCGGGCGTCGTCCACGAGGACACCAGCGGCTCCCAGTGGGCGGCCACGAGGTCGGCCTCCTCCGCGAGCTCGCGACGGGCGGCCGCCATCGGCTCCTCGCCCTCGATGTCGAGGAGGCCCGCCGGCAGCTCCCAGTCGCGGTGGCGGATCGGGTGACGGTACTGCTGGATGAGCAGCACCCGCCCCTCGTCGTCCAGAGCGAGGATCGCGACGGCGCCGGGATGGGCGACGTACTGCCGCACGATCTCGCCCTCGCCGTAGCGGACACGATCGGAGCGGACGTCCCAGACGCGCCCTTCGTAGACGAGGTCGCTGCTCAGGACCTCCGGCTCGAAGGGCTCGTCGCGCAGCGACTCGTCCACAGGACCCGTCCCCGACTCACTCATCGACGGGCACGTCGAACAGCTCGCTCGCGCGGTGCCGGGCGATGGCCGCGCCGACGAGACCGCGGAACAGCGGGTGCGGGTCGGTCGGACGCGAACGCAGCTCCGGGTGCGCCTGGGTGGCGATGTAGTACGGGTGCACGTCGCGCGGCAGCTCGACGTACTCGACGAGATCCAGCTCCGGGTTGAGGCCCGAGAACACCAGACCGGCCTCCGACAGGCGATCGCGGTAGGCGTTGTTCACCTCGTAGCGGTGACGGTGACGCTCGGACACCTCGGCGGCGCCGTAGACCTCGCGCGCCAGCGAGCCCTCGGCGAGAGCGGCCTGGTAGAGACCGAGCCGCATGGTGCCGCCCAGGTCGCCGCCGTCGAGGATCTCGATCTGCTCGGCCATGGTCGCGATGACGGGCTCCGCGGTGTCCGGATCGAACTCGCTGGACGAGGCTCCGGCGATACCGGCCACGTCGCGGGCGTACTCGATGACCATGCACTGCAGGCCGAGACACAGGCCGAGGGTCGGGATCCCCTGCTCCCGGGCGAACTTCAGCGCGCCCAGCTTGCCCTCGATGCCGCGGATGCCGAAGCCGCCGGGCACGCAGATGCCGTCGAGCTCGGCCAGCTGCTCCTGCGCGCCCTCGGGCGTCTCGCAGAGGTCGGATGGGATCCAGCGGATGTTGACCTTGGTCTCCTGCGCGAAGCCGCCGGCCTTGAGGGCTTCGGTCACGGACAGGTAGGCGTCCGGCAGGTCGATGTACTTGCCGACCAGACCAATCGTGACCTCGTGCTTGGGGTTGTGCACCGCGTGCAGCACCTTGTTCCAGCGCGTCCAGTCGACGTCGTCGGCCTTCTGGTCGAGACCGAGGCGGCGCACGATGTAGGAGTCCAGGCCCTGCTCGTTGAGGGTGGAGGGGATGTCGTAGATGCTCGGCAGGTCGACGGTGTTGATGACACCCTCGACATCGACGTCGCACATGAGGGCGATCTTGTTGCGGTTGCTCGCGCTCACCGGGCGGTCGCTGCGGAGCACGAGCGCATCCGGCTGGATGCCGACCTGACGGAGCGCGGCGACCGAGTGCTGGGTCGGCTTGGTCTTCTGCTCGCCGGACGCCCCCATGAATGGCACGAGCGAGACGTGCACGAAGAACACGCTGTCGCGACCGAGCTCGTGACGCAGCTGGCGGGCCGCCTCGAGGAAGGGCTGCGACTCGATGTCGCCGACCGTGCCGCCGACCTCGGTGATGATCACGTCGGGACGCGGGTCCTCTGTGGCCTGCAGCCGCATGCGGCGCTTGATCTCGTCGGTGATGTGCGGGATGACCTGCACGGTGTCGCCGAGGTACTCGCCGCGGCGCTCCCGCGCGATCACCTGCGAGTAGATCTGACCGGTCGTGACGTTGGCCGCCTCGGACAGGTTGATGTCGAGGAAGCGCTCGTAGTGGCCGATGTCGAGGTCGGTCTCCGCACCGTCGTCGGTCACGAAGACCTCGCCGTGCTGGAACGGGTTCATGGTGCCCGGATCGACGTTCAGATACGGGTCGAGCTTCTGCATGACCACGCGGAGTCCGCGGGCGGTCAGGAGGTTGCCCAGGCTGGCCGCGGTGAGCCCCTTGCCCAAAGACGAAACGACACCACCAGTCACGAAGATGTGCTTGGTCGTGTCGTTCTTGGGCCCCGCAGAAGAAGAGTTCATCACGGGCTTCTATCCTAACAGTTCGTTCAGACGCCGAGGCTGAGAAGCTCACGAGCGTGGGTGAGTGCGGCATCGGAATCCGCGAGTCCGGAGAGCAGACGGGCCATCTCGGCCTCGCGCTCCTCCCCGTCGAGCCGCCGCACGCTGGAGGCGGTGACGGCGCCGTCGTTCGATTTCACGACGGTCAGGTGGTTGTTCGCGAAGGCGGCGACCTGCGCGAGATGGGTGACGGCGATCACCTGCGACTTCTCGGCGAGTCGGGCGAGTCGCCGACCGACCTCGATGGCCGCGGCACCGCCGATGCCGGCGTCGACCTCGTCGAACACGAAGGTGGGAACGGGGTCGGTCGCCGCGATGACGACCTCGATCGCGAGCATCACGCGCGACAGCTCGCCGCCGGACGCACCCTTGGCGACGGAGCGGGGTTCGGCGCCGGGGTGCGGCGCGAGCAGGATGGCGACGTCATCGCGCCCGTGGGTGCTCTCGGCGCCAGGTGCCACGGATACCTCGAGCCGTGCGTCCGGCATCGCCAGCGCGTGGAGCTCGGCGGTCACGGCCTCGCCGAGCCGGACGGCGGCCTCGCTCCGGGCGGCGGTGAGGGCGTCGGCGCGGGCGTCGAGCTCCGCCCTGGCCGCGTCGCGCTCGGCGGTGAGGCGTTCCAGACGCTCCCCGTCGTCGTCGAGCTCGGCCAGCCGTGCGGAACCGGTCTGCCACAGTGCCAGCGCCTCCGCCAGCGAACCGTGCTGACGGATGAGGACACCGAGCGCGGCCCGGCGTTCCTCGACGGCTGCCAGCTCGTGCGGGCCGGACTCGTCGAGGTCGGCGAGGAAGCCGGAGAGCACGCCGGCGGCGTCGGCGATCCGGTAGCCGATGTCGGCCAGGGTCTCGGCGACCTCGGCGAGCTTCGGGTCCGACACACGCTCGATCGCCCGGCGTGCCTCCGCGACCAGCGCCGACGCATCGGGCTCGCCCTCCTCGTTCGAGAGGGAGCCGTGGGCCAGGGCGGCCGCGAGCCGCAGCTCCTCCGCGTTCGCGAGGCGTTCGGCGCGGGCCGTCAGCTCCTCATCCTCACCCTCTTCGGGAGCGGTGGCCTCGATCAGGGCCAGGTCCTCCCGCAGCCGGGCGGCCTCCTCGGCGCGCCGGTCGCGGTTCGCGGTGATGTCGACGATCTCGGCGTCGAGCGTGCGCCAGTGCTCGAACGCGGCCTGATACTCCTCCAGCGCCCGGGCGATGGCCTCGCCGCCGAAGCGATCGAGGGCGTCGCGCTGCGCGGCCGCCGATCGCAGCCGCAGCTGCTCGGACTGTCCGTGCACCACGATGAGCTCGTCGGCGAGCGAGGACAGCACACCCGCCGGTGCGGCGCGGCCGCCGACGCTCGCACGACTGCGGCCTTCGGCGCTGAGGGTGCGCGAGACGTACAGCTCAGCGGTCCCGGCGCCTGCCGGCTCCAGCTCTCCCCCGGCCTCGGCGACGATGTCGGCGACCTCACCGGTCTCCGGCACGATCCACACACCGGCCACCGACGCCTGCGCCGCGCCCTTGCGCACGGCGCCGGAGTCGGCGCGCTGTCCGAGAAGCAGGCCGAGACCGGTGACCACCATGGTCTTGCCCGCTCCGGTCTCGCCGGTGATGGCCGTGAAGCCGGGCCCGAGCGGCAGGACGGCATCGGCGATCACGCCGAGCCCCTGCATGCGCATCTCCTCGATCATGCCTCGCTCCTCCGTTCCTGTCCGCGCCATCCCTCGACGGGCAGCTGGAACTTGCGGACGAGACGATTCGTGAACGCGGTGGGGTGCAGTCGCGCGAGGCGGACCGGGCGCGATGAACGACGGACGACGACGCGGGCACCCGGCGGAAGGTCGTGGGAACGACGGCCGTCGCACCAGAGGATGCCGGAGCCGTCCGTCCGCTCCAGCATCTCGATCGCCACGGCCGCGTCGGGGCTCACCACGAGCGGCTTGGCGAAGAGGGCATGGGCCGACAGCGGGACGACGGCGATGGCCTCGACCGTCGGCCAGATGACCGGGCCGCCGGCGGAGAAGTTGTAGGCGGTCGAGCCGGTCGGGGTGGAGACGACCATGCCGTCGCAGCCGAAGCTCGACAGCGGCCGCCCGTCGATCTCGAGCACCACCTCGATCATGCGCTCCCGGCTCGCCTTCTCGACGGTCGCCTCGTTCAGAGCCCAGGTCTCGAAGACGACGTCGCCCGAGGCGTCCTTCACCCGCACCGACAGCGCCAGGCGCTCCTCGACCTCGTAGTCGCGGGCGATGACGCGGCGCATCGCGTCGTCCATGTCGTCCCGGTCGATCTCCGCGAGGAAGCCGACGTGGCCCATGTTGATGCCGAGCACCGGGGCGCCGCTGTCGCGGACGAGTTCCGCCGCACGGAGGATCGTGCCGTCGCCGCCGAGCACGATCGCGAGCTCGAGGGACGCCGGACCGGCGGAGGCATCCAGCACCTCGACGTCCGCGAAGAACGCATCGACCGCGGAGAGCTCCGCGTGGTCGTCGGCCGCCAGGACGGGGCGCACTCCCGCGCCGCGGAGGGCGTCGATCACCCGGCGGGCGGCCGCGACGGTGTCGACGCGACCCGCGTGGGCGACGACCAGGATCCTGCGCTCGTTCATCGTCCCCCTGCCAGCCGGTTGATGGTGTCCATCCATTCTGTCGGATTGCTGCCGCCGCCCGGCACGAGGTGGACGAGATACTCCGCATTGCCGTGGGTTCCGAGGATCGGGGAAGAGACGATCCCCGCCATCCCCATCCCCGCGTCCCACGCGCTCCACGCCACCCGGGCGACGGCATCGGCACGGGTGGCGGGGTCGGTGACGAGACCGCCGCGCACCGCCGTCCGGCCGACCTCGAACTGCGGTTTGACGAGCAGCAGGACATCGGAACCCGGCGCCGCGACGGCGACCACCGCGGGGAGCACGAGCTCGAGCGAGATGAAGGAGAGGTCGCCCACCACCAGGTCGGGCGAGGCGGACTCCCCCGTCGCCGCGGCGAGACTGTCACGGGTCATGTGCCGCACGTTGAAGCCCTCGACCGCGGTGACACCGGGGTCTGCCGCGATCGACGGGGCGAGCTGGCCGTGACCGACGTCCACAGCCAGCACGCGCCGCGCGCCGCGCTCCCGCAGCACCTGCGTGAAGCCGCCGGTCGAGGCTCCCATGTCGAGCACGAGGCGCCCCTGCACGGGAATGGTGAAGCCGTCGAGCCCGGCGATGAGCTTGTGCGCGCCGCGGCTGACGTAGTGGTCGGCGCCGGCCACCGTGATCGTGTTCTCCTCGCCGACCGCGGTCGAGGCTTTGACGACCGGGCGCCCGTCGACGCTCACGAGACCGTCGGCGATGAGGGTGGCGGCGTGCGTGCGCGAACGGGCGAGTCCTCGGGAGGCGAGGGCGGCGTCGAGTCGCGTCATCGTGGTCCCGGAGTCTCCCGCTGTTCCAGCCGGGATCCGCTCTCGAGCCGTCGAGAGAGTTCGTCGTGCAGGGCCGAGTACAAGTCCGCGCGTGCGGAGAGCGGCTGACCTTCGATCAGGCGCAGACGACTCCACAGGCCGTCCGTCGGCGCGCTGGTCGTCGTCTCGTCACTCACGCTTCCACTGTACGCGGCGCCGCCGACGGCCCACGGCGCCACGCGTGGCTCAGGGGCGGTGGAACGGGTCGGCGTACAGCCGTTCGGGAACCCGCAGCACGAACACCGGCGTACCGGACGCCCAGATGGCCGCGGCGCCGGCGCGGAGGAGGTCGAGCTGCTCGCCGGACTCGGCGACGATCTCGACGTCCGCTCCGTGGACGCGGACGGCGGCACCGTTCACGTCGAACACGCCGTCGGTCACGACGGGCTCGGGATACGGCTCATGCAGGCCGCGCAGATCACCGAGGATGTAGGTCGGGCGTGAACCTTCCGGCGCGGCGAGGACGTGCTTGGGACGGTCGATGCCGGTCAGCACGAGCGCGGACTCGATGCCGGCGCGGCTGGCGCCCATGATGTCGGTGTCCAGGCGGTCGCCGATGAACAGAGCCTTCGCGGCACCGAAGCGGGCGAGCGCCTCCTCGAAGATCGGGGTCTCCGGCTTGCCCGCCACCGTCGCCAGGCGACCGATCGCGGTGTGCACGGCGGAGACGAGGGTGCCGTTGCCGGGGGCGACGCCGCGCTCGCGCGGGATCGTCCAGTCCGTGTTCGTGGCGATCCAGGGGATGCCGCCCTCGTCCTCAGGGACTTTCAGCGCGAACGCCGCCTCGGCGAGGTCCGTCCAGGCCACCTCGGGCGCGAACCCCTGGACCACGGCCTGCGGAGCGTCCTCGGCGCTGCGCGTCACCGTGTACCCGGCCTTCTGCACCTCGTCGACGAGCCCGTCGCCGCCGACCACGAGGATGGTCGCCGGCGCGGGAACGATCCCGGACAGCAGACGCATCGCGGCCTGCGGGCTCGTGACGACGTCCTGCGGAGCGACGTCGAGCCCGAGACTGGTCAGATGCGCGGCCACGGAGGCGTCCGTGCGCGAAGCGTTGTTGGTGATGTAGCCGAGACGCACCGTGTGCGCCGCGGCGTTCAGGCTCTCGACCGCGTGCGGCAGAGCCCCCGGACCGGCGTAGACGACGCCGTCGAGATCGGCGAGGACGGTGTCCACGCCCTCGAGAGGCGTCCGTCCCGCTCGAGACCTCCGTGCCTTGGGTGTGAAGAGCCCCACTACGCCTCCGGCTTCTCGGATGCGGAGGGCGAGTCGTCCTCCGTCTCGTCGTCCTCGCCGAGCAGTTCGCGCACCTCGTCTTCGATGGACGGCTCGGCGGGCTCGGGGGTCTCGTTCGTGTCGGAGGAGGACGAGTCGTCTCCGGTCTCCGCGTCGGAAGCCTCTTCTTCCTCGGAGGCAGTGTCGTCGGCGGAGTGCTCCTCCTTGTCGGACACAACATCCTCGACGGAGACAGCGTGCTCGTCGGAGAACTCGTCCTCGACGAGACCGTCCTCGACGTAGAGCTCCTCGTCGCCGGCCTCATCCACACCGAGAGCCTCCGCGGCGACCTCGGCGCGGTGCGCCCAGAACTCCGCCTCGTCCGTGCGGCCGAGATCTTCCAGGACTGCGGCGCGCGCGGCGAAGAGCGCGGGGCTCCACTCGAACGCGCGGTCGGGGTCGAGCTCCGGGATCTCGAGCTCGCCGAGGGCCAGCTCCAGGTCACCCTGGTCCAGCCGGGCACCCGACATCGCGATCGCGAGAGCCACGCGCACGGGGGTGGTCAGAGCCGATCGGTCCACGGCGCGGCCGGTCTCGAGGGCGCGGTCGGGACGTCCGATGCCTCGCTCGCTGTCGACCATGAGGGCGATCTGGTCGTCCTTGCCGGAGATCCGGCGATAGGTGCGCAGTTCCCGCAGGGCCAGGGCGAAGTCACCCGTCGCGTAGGCGGTGATGCCCAGGGTCTCCCGGACGATCGCGATGCGCCCTGCACGACGCGACGCTGCGAGTGCGTGCTCGTGCGCCAGGGTCGGGTCCTCGTCGATCAGCCGAGAAGCCATCGCCAGATGCCGAGCGACGAACTCCGCGTTCTCCTTGCTGAGCGTCTTCAGCTCGTTGCGCGCGGAGGGGTGCAAGTCGCGCGCCGTGACATCCTCCGGGACGCGGGGCTCGTCGAACCGCGGACGCTCGCTCGCCGCGTTGGCAGGACGCTCCCGCCCCGCGCCGCCACGCTGCGGGAAGGACCGGGACCGGTCACTCCCCCGCTCCCGGTCGAATCCACCCTCGCGGCGCGGTGCGCTGTCACGGTTGTTGTAGCCGCCTTCGCGACGGGGCGCACCAGCGTCACGGTTGTATCCACCCTCACGACGCGGAGCGCTGTCGCGGTTGTAACCACCTTCACGACGCGGGGCACCACCATCGCGGTTGTACCCACCATCACGACGCGGGGCACCACCATCGCGGTTGTACCCACCATCACGACGCGGGGCACCACCGTCACGGTTGTACCCACCCTCACGACGCGGAGCGCTGTCGCGGTTGTAGTCGCCCTCGCGACGGGGCGCACCATCACGGTTGTTGTAACCGCCTTCGCGACGAGGGGCACCACCATCACGGTTGTAGCCGCCCTCGCGACGGGGCGCACCATCACGGTTGTTGTAACCGCCTTCGCGACGAGGGGCACCACCATCACGGTTGTAGCCACCTTCACGACGGGGCGCACCACCGTCACGGTTGTACCCGCCCTCTCGACGCGGGGCACCACCATCGCGGTTGTAACCGCCTTCACGACGCGGAGCGCTGTCGCGGTTGTAACCACCTTCACGACGCGGGGCACCACCATCACGGTTGTAACCACCTTCACGACGCGGAGCGCTGTCGCGGTTGTAACCACCTTCACGACGCGGAGCACCACCATCACGGTTGTAACCACCTTCACGACGCGGAGCGCTGTCGCGGTAACCACCTTCACGACGGGGCGCACCATCGCGGTTGTTGTAACCACCTTCGCGACGAGGGGCACCACCATCACGGTTGTAACCGCCTTCACGACGCGGAGCGCTGTCGCGGTTGTAACCGCCCTCACGACGAGGGGCACCGTCACGGTTGTTGTAACCACCCTCACGACGAGGGGCGCCGCCATCGCGGTTGTAGCCACCGTCCCGCCGAGGGCTTCGGTCGCCGGAGCCGGCACGAGAACCGCCGTCGCGGTATACGGGGCGACCTCCGGAAGGACGTTCGTTGCGCTGGTTCCCGTCGTTGCGACGTGGACGGCGCTCTTCCTCTTCCGGCATGGTGCTCCCTGTTCTCTGTTCTCTTCGCTCGTAAACGCAAAATGGCCACCCAACGATGGGTGGCCATTTCGACTAAAAGGAGTCCGGCGGTGTCCTACTCTCCCACAGGGTCCCCCCTGCAGTACCATCGGCGCTGTGAGGCTTAGCTTCCGGGTTCGGAATGTG
>NZ_JBITWF010000006.1:0-61124 GCF_044543605.1 Microbacterium sp. NPDC064978
GCGGCTTGACGCCCATCGAGTTCGAAGCCAAGCTAGCCGAGCCGCTCACACTCGCGGCCTAAACCGAACCTGTCACCAGTTCGTTCCTCACGCCCTTTTGTCGTTCTTGGCACCCCTCTTTCAGAGGGAGTGCCGACGTGGCAACTTCAACCACACACTTCGAAGCTCGACCGCTTCCCGTAGAGGACATGACAAGGCTGCTGGCCTTGCTGTTCGCCCCCGTCGCCGACGCACCCGAGGGGGTGCAGGCGGCATGAGTACCATCCACCTGCCCCGCAACCTGCGCCGCTACCTACCGGGTAAGCCGGACGCCGACACCGCAGTATGGCTCACCGTTCTGGGGGCCGCACTCGCCTTCGACATCGGCTTGGTGGTACTCATCACCCGAATGGCAGGCGTCTGATGGTCAGGCTCGATCCAGAAGCCGTACAGCTGCTCGGAGGCCCTGACGAGCCCGAGGTTGTCACCACGGCACTCGAATGGGCAGAGCGAGGATGGGCGGTCTTCCCGCTCCGCCCCAACGAGAAGATGCCCGCGATTGCGAGCCCACACCCGAAGGGTTCAAAGGAGAGGGCCGAGTGCACCGGCCAGTGCGGCAAGCTCGGCCACGGAGCGCACGACGCTAGCCGGGACCCAGAGAAGATCCGCCGGATGTTCGCGGGTCGACCGAATGCCAACATCGGCGGTGCGACCCTCGGGCGCGTGGTGTTCGACTTCGATATCCATCACGGAGCCGAACGGCGCGACGTGTTCCCGGTGACACGTGAGCACCTCAGCGGCCGAGGCAATGGCAACGTACACGTGATGTACCTCGTCGGAGGCGGCATCGCACAGCAGATCAGATCGGGGACCCACGTCCTCGGGGCCGGGGTGGATATCCGCGCCGGGGCGGGCTCCTACGTCGTCCTACCGCCCTCCACTCACCCGGAGACCGGCAAGCCTTATGCGGTCGCCGATGACACGGTGCCGGAGCACACGCTGACCGATGACGACGTGCGCGTGATCTGGTCCGCCTACGGCGCAAATCTCCCTGGTGGGGCCTCTCCTGCGCCCTCCCACGACCTCCCGGTGGGTGGGGTGCGTCTTGGTGGTCCCAGCATCGTTGAACTCCTCTCGAACCCTCCCGCGCGTCGAGAGGGACAGACCAACGACTGGCTGACCAAGGTTGCCGGTCACTACGCACACCAGTACCGCGACAAGCGGGATCTGTACGTGCTGCACGTTCGGCTTGCCGCCGCCATGGTCGATTCGAGCTATGAGGACATCGAGACCGTCATGGAGTCCATCTGGGGCATCGAGCAGGCCAAGCCGATCCCGGCGGACGAACGCGAGCAGCGGATCGCGGAGCGGGTAGAGGCGAAGCTGATCGAACACGAGGCCAAGGCGCAGTTCAACCGGGCGCTGGCGGAACTCGAACCGGCTGAGCCGTTCGACGCAGGGTCGCTCGCGGAGATCCTCGCGCGTCCCGATACCACTCGGTTCCGTGTCGATGGTTTGGTGCTCTCCGAAGGGTTCACCACGGTGGTGGCAGCGCGCAAAACCGGCAAGACCACGTTCAACCTAAACCTCGCGGACTCGCTGCTCACCGGGCGCGACTTCCTCGGGCGGTTCCCGGTCGAGCCGGTCGAAGGGCGTATCGCGCTGCTCAACTTCGAGGTGGCAGCGAAGCAAGTCGCTCACTGGGCCAACCTCGTCGGGGTCGATCCTGACCGGTTCGACATCGTGACACTTCGCGGACGCCGGAACCCGCTGCTGCATCCGCAGGATCGCGCCGACCTCGCGGAGTATCTCCGAGAGCGCGAAGTCGAGTTCCTGTTCGTGGACCCGCTGTCACGGGCCTTCTACGGCGACAACGCCAACGACAACACGCAGATGCAGCGGTTCCTATCCGACCTCGACACCTTCGCACGCTCAGAGGTCGGCGCGACTGATGTGGTGTTGAACGTCCACGCGGGCTGGAACGCTGACCGCTCGCGTGGCGCGTCGGCCACAGAAGACCACCCCGACTCGATTATCTGGCTCAAGCCCGGCGACCGGGAAAAGGGCGACAAGTCCACCTACATCGAGGCGAAGGGCCGCGACGTGGACGTGGAGGAGATGCAGCTGGCATTCGACCCGACCACCTACCGGCTGAGTCTGACCGGCGAAGGCTCGCGACGCGAGGTCAAGCAAGCGCAGAAACGGAGCGACCTCGAACCCGAGATCCTCAGGCTTGTGACCGCGAAGCCCGGTATCAACTCCGGTGCGATCACGGTGGGGCTCAAGGAGCGGGGCAACAGCTTCCAGAAGGGGGCCGAGAACGACGCCCTCCGAGCGATGCGAGCCGCTGGCCGCATCGGGTGGAAGAGAGGCCCGAACAACGCCTCGCTCTGGTACCCGGCGGGACACCCCAGCGCGGCGACGACGGCACCCCTCGCAGGTATCGGCGAGGAGGAGTTCTGATGCCGGTTTCCCCGAGTTTCCCCACACCCGGTTCCCCCGAGTTCCCCCAAGCCGGCGAGCCGCGTCACGACGCGGTTTCCCCGAGTTCCCCCGAGTTTCCCCACCGGTTCCCCCAGCCAGTTCCCCCGCCCCCTTTAGAGGGGCGGGGGAACGGGGAAACCCCGGGGAAGCCCAGCCAGAGGCACCCAGACGTACAAGCCAAGAACGACAACCTTCTCATCTCTTCCCAACCTTTCGCGCGCGATGGAGACGCTCTCATGAATGACACGACAACAGCAGACGCGGCCCAGGTGCGCCGCATGGTCCCTCGCATTCGTCGGATGCTCGCGGAGGCCCCTGACGGGATAGCCCGCGCCGCGCTCCGCCGTCGACTGAACAGCCGAGAGAAGCACCTGTACGACGCGGCGCTGTCGCTCCTCGTCGCGGTCGGTGACGTGGTGGCTGTGTCGGTGCAGCCGCGCGGGACGCGGTACGTGCTCACTGACGCAGCGCGCAAGACGCAGCCGGAACGACCGTCCCGGCTCGAAACCGAGGAGGCAGCGCAGTGAAGAAGCAGACACCCGAATGGCTGATGTGGGTCGGGCTCGTCGCCCTGCTGGTCGCCGCTCCGATCATCGGCGCGGCGACCAGCACCTGGATCGGCACGCCGTAACCAACTAGACCCCCGGCGGCTGTCAGCGTCCCGCCCGGACGTCCGCGACAGCCGTCGGGCTTCAACCACTAACACCGCCTGAGGAGGCAACCAAGATGAACACGAACGAAGACAACAACGACCGCCACGCGGAGCAGCTCGCCCGCGACACCCGCCGTGCGAAGCGCGCCCCTGAAATCGCGGCGTGGTTGCGGCTCGGGCCGCTGTACCTCCCCGAGATCATCGCGTTTCGACGGGATCGACTCATGGAGCGCGGGCGCAGCCTGGAAGAGGCGGAGTCCTACGCGTCGTCCTCGGTCATGTGGGACCTGCACGCCGTTGCGGGTGTTGGCGGGCCCGTCCGATACGTCGATGGGCTCCTGTGGCTGAACGAGGACCACCGCGCCGCCATCGACGCCTGGGTTCGCGACGATGCCGGTCACGGCATCTCGTTCGCGCCCGAGTCCGAGGAGGAACTGTGAGCGTCGACCCGTTCGAGCCGGTGGAGGTGGGGACCGACGCCCCGCCCCTCGGCCCCGGTGAGGAGTGGGTGGAGTCGGGGCAGCGCCCGGGGCACTTGTTCGTCGTCCAGTCGATCCCGGATGATGCCCCGGCGGTCGTGCGTGAGGGCCTCGCCCTGCGACGTATCCAGCGCGTCGAGGGCGAGTGTCCGTGTGGCGGGCCGTTGGTCTGGGCGGATGAACTCGATGACGACCAGCTGGCCAAGCTCCGTGCCCTCGGTCTGCTCGACGGTCACACGGTGCACGGCGTGCACTTCGGTGACTGTCCTGGCGGCGACAAGGTGCTGGTGCCCGCGCTCGCCGCGTGGCACGAGGAGCAGCAGCGCGACTGACGGGGTTGCGGGGCGACCCTACCGCCCCGCTTCCTCGTCGGATGTCCGCACGACTGCGAAGCGTGACGCCGGGTAAATCTCGGCACCGATCGACGTGGTGAATTGCAAGGCGAAATCAGTGCGGGTTGGATCGCCCGCGATCCACACAGACGGAACGAATGGAGGTGGCCCCGTGGCCCTAGACATCGGGACCCTGGTCGCGAAGATCAAGGTCGATGACGGCGACTTCGACCAGAAGACCAGCAGCTGGTCTACCCGTGGCGCGGCGATCGGTTCCGCCTTCGGCAACCTCGCGGCCGACGCGATCGCCCAGGCCGGGCAGATGCTCGCCGACTTCGTGGGCGACGCGATGGAAGCCAGCGACGCCACCGACAAGTTCAAGAAGACCCTGGAGTTCGGCGGGCTCAGCACCGCCAAGATCGACGCTCTCACCAAGAGCACGCAAGCGTACGCAGACACCACGACCTACTCGCTCGGTGACATCCAGTCGATCACCGCAACTCTGGCGGCGAACGGCGTCAAGGACTATGACTCCCTGGCGATGAGCCTCGGCAACCTGAACGCCGCCGCTGGCGGTAGCCCCGAGACCTTCGCCCGCGTGGGGTCCGTCCTGACACAGACAGCGGGCGCGGGCAAGCTGACCACCGAGAACTGGAATCAGCTCACCGACGCCATTCCGGGAGCCTCGGGACGACTGATGGACGCCCTGCTCCAGGCCGGAGCGTATACCGGCAACTTCCGGGAGGCGATGGAGAAGGGCGAGATCACCGCCGAGGAGTTCAACGCCGCGATCACCGAACTGGGGACCGAGCCCATCGCCGTGGAAGCGGCGAAGTCCACCGAGACATTCGAGGGTGCGGCGGGCAACCTGGCCGCGACGATCCAGTCTCAGCTGGTCGCGGCGCTGGATCTCGTCAAGGGGCCGATCAACGACGTGACTAACTTCCTGGCCGACCTGATCGCGAACACTGAGGTGTTCTTGCCGATCGTGGCCGGGCTCGGCGCAGTCATCTTGGCCGCGCTCGCCCCGGCGATCTGGGCGGCGGTCGTGGCGACGGCCGCGTGGACCCTCGCCCTGCTGGCAAACCCCATCACTTGGATCGTGCTGGGTATCGGGGCCCTCGTCGCCGCGATCGTCTGGCTCATCATGAACTGGGACACGGCCGTCGCCTGGATCTCCGAGGTCTGGGGCGGCTTCATCTCCTGGATCACCGGGGTGATCGACGGATTCGTGGGCTGGTGGAACTCGATCTGGGCGGCTGTGGGTCAGTGGATCTCCGATGTTTGGAATGGCTTCATCGGCTGGATCCAGGGCGTGTGGTCCGGGTTCGTCGGCTGGCTGATGGGCATCGTCAACGGCATCGCTTCGTGGTGGAACGGACTGTGGTCCGCGATCGGCAACTTCATCCAGGCGGTGTGGTCGGGGTTCGTCGCCTATGTGCGAGGCATCTTCCAGGGGTGGGTCTCCTGGATCATGGGTGCGCTGAATGGCTTCATCGGTTTCTGGTCGGGCATCTGGAACAACGTGAAGAACGCTGCGGTGGCTATTTGGAATGGCACGATCGCGTGGTTCCAGTCGATCCCGGACAAGATCATGGCGGTCTTCACCGGGGCGGCGACCTGGCTCTACAACATCGGCCGTGACGTTGTGCAGGGGCTGTGGAACGGCCTCAAGTCGATCTGGCAGTCGGTCTCGGCGTGGTTCCAGGACACGTTCGGCGGAATCGTCGACACCGTGGCCGGGATCTTCGGCATCGCCTCCCCGTCCCGGGTGTTCCGCGAGTTCGGTATCTACATCGGCGAGGGCCTGATCGACGGCCTGGACCGCATGTCGGGTCCGGTCGAGGATGCGTTCGCCGACACCTTCCGCGTGCCTGACCTGGGCGTGGTCGGTTCGGGTGGCGGCGGTGCCGTGGTGAACAACTACTCGAAGGAGATCACCTACGTGGCCGAGCCGAACGCCTCGTTCAACGCGCAGGAGGAGTTCTTCGCCGCGATGGGCTCGCCCAGGGTTCGCGACTGATGGGCAGGCTTGCAGCAGGGATGTCCGTCCTGCTTCCGGCTGGCGCTTCTGTGACCTCGGAGGAGCTCGCCCCGCTCGGGCCCGTCCTGGCACCCGCGAGTTCGCGGGAGACCCCACCGGACCCCAGGGAGCTGTACTCCAGTCTGATCGAGCAGGTGCATGTCGCAGTCGATAACGGCGCGAATGTGCCGTGTGTCGGATCGGATGCGGGGGAGTGGACTTCTGACGATCCTGCGGACCAGGAGCGCGCAGCTGACCGCTGCTGGGACTGCCCGCTCGTGTTCCAGTGTCGCGCCTACGCGATCGAGGCGGGCGAGCGGGCGGGGGTCTGGGGCGGCTTCGCGCCGGAGCTGGAACGCGCGCAGAATCGCCGAGCGTATCGACCGAGCGAAGAGGCGAAGCAGCGCGCGAAGGAACGGAGGCGTGCCCTCCGTGCTGCTCGGAAAGCTGAGGCGGAGGAGGGGAATTGTGCGGACGCATATGCGTACATTTTGATGGAAGGTGGGGCAGATAAAGCCCAGATCAAACCAGAGATTGGATACCCCACCATGAGTGCCAGAGCCACCGCCACCGAGATCCCCGTCAACACCTGCGCCTGTGGCAACTGCCACGAGCAGGTCGGACCCAAGGCTATCTACAGGCCCGGACATGATGCCGCCCACGTGAGCTACCTGCTCCAGGCGCTCGTGAACTCGTACGCGGACGGGCAACCCGTCACCAAGGCGGTCATCAACGCCCTCGCGAAGGAGCTCCCGAGCGAGCCGCTCCGCGCCAAGTTCCACCGTGCCGCCGCCCGCCTCGTCGCCAAGCACGAGGCCAACGCCAAGGAAACCAAGTGACCCAGCCTGGCGACCACATCGCCTTCGTCAGCACCACCGACGAGTACACCCGCCTCCGTGCGGGTGATACCGGCGTGGTGACCTCGGTCGACGACCTCGGGACGGTGCATGTTGCCTGGGATCCGGACGGCCACGTCCTTGGGCTCGTCCCTGGCATCGACGTGTGGCGACCGCTGCATCCACGTTGGGACGGCGAGCACGCCCCCATGACCGGAGGTGCGAAGTGAGCGCCGTTGTCACCAAGGTCTGTCGTCGGTGCGATCGGAACCTGCCCGTTGGCGCGTTCTCTCGGGTCCGGTCGGACCGGCCGTGGCTTCGATCGAAGTGCAAGGACTGTGAAGCCGCGCGGAAGCGCAACAGCCGAAAGGAGGCACGCCGTGGCGATGCCTGAGCGCCTAACCCTGGACGAGTTCATCGTGGCCACGATGGTCTCCCAAGGACCCGTGGACCCCGGCCAGACGATCCGGAACCTCCGAGAGCTCCGGATGCACCTGTCCCGGGCGGCGGAACTACATGACCCCGACCTCACCCTGGACGACGAGATCCCGCTCGCTCAGGCACTCTCGATCGCCCACGACGCGAACGACCTCGAAAGGCTCCGCCATGACCGCTAAGCGCGCCGCCTACTACGCTCGGGTCAGCACCGACCTCCAGATCGACAACACGTCGCTCCCGGAGCAGCGCGAGATCTGCGAAGCAGCGATCAGGGTCCGGGGCTGGGAACTCGTCGGGGCCTACGTCGACGAGGGCCTGTCGGGCACGGACGCGAACCGTCCGCAGTGGCGGCAGATGCTCCAGGATGCTCGCGACGGCAAGATCGACGCGATCGTGGTGTCCAAGCTCGACCGATTCGCCCGCAAGGCAGGTGACGCGATCCGGGAGACCGACCGCTTCGCCGAGATGGGCGTCGACCTGGTGCTGGTCAAAGAGCAGATCGACATGAGTACTCCGCAGGGCAAGATGATGCGGACTGTCATGGCGGGGTTCGCGGAGATGGAACGTGACACCATCGTCGCGCGCACTGCCGCAGGTCAGCGAGCCAAGGGGCGCGCTGGCGGCTGGGCGGGTTCGAAGCCGCCGTTCGGTTGGAAGCTCGAAGGGCTCAAGCGGGAAGCGCGTCCCGTACCGGACGAGCGCGAACGCGAGGTGCTGCGCGCTATACACCGCCTGTTCGTCAAGGAGCGGCTGTCGACTGCTGAGGTTGCCGAGCGGCTCAACCAGATGGGGATGCACCCGCGCCAGGCGGCGCAGTGGCAGTACCAGACCGTCCGCCAGACCGCCACGAACCCCTCGCTGTGGACGGGCGAGACGGAGTGGGGTTCGGCCACCACTGGCAACTATCGACCTCACCGCAAGGTCACCAAGATGAACCGCGACGGGACCCCGAAGTACGGCGACACCGTGAAGGTGCCACTCGGTGACCCGGTTTTCACCCGGCAGGAGTGGCTGGCCCTACAGCGGGCGGTCAACCGCAAGGCATCGATCACGCCCTCAGCACCCCAGCGGCAGATGCTCACCGGTCGTCTGTTCGGCCCGTGCGACATGGACAAGCACTACGACGGCGTGACCACGAAGTCTCGTCCGAACCCGTACTACGTGTGCTCGGGTCGCCGCTACCGGTCGAAGGAACAGCCGCGCTGCTCGTGCCCGCAGATCAAGGGACCAGCGATCGACGAGCCCGTATGGGCGGAGATCGCGGCGATGCTGGCCGACCCTGAGCGTCTGGAGCGTCTGGCGCGGCAGTGGCTCGAACTGGACGACTCCGCCGACCTGACCGACGAGGCTCCGATGATTGCGGCCCTGCGCAAGCAGGAGGCGACTTTGGAGCGGGCGATGGGGCGTGCGAAGGATCTGTACCTCATGGCCGATGACCCCGAGGAGCACCGGCAGACCATGGAGCGCCTTCGCGGCGAGCTTGCTGACGTGCGGGAGCGACTGGAGGGGCTCGCCGCCATGCGGGCCGTTCGTGGTGAGCAGGCGCAGCGGATCACGGATGTGGCGGCGCTCGCGGAGCGTGCCCGTGGCCGTCTGGAGAACGCGTCAGCGGCGATGCGACGTGAGGTCGTGGAACTGCTCGACGTGCGGGTGATCGCGTCGGACATCGTGCAGGGACGACCCCAGGCGATCACCATTCACGGAGTGCTCGACCCGTCGATGTTCCTGCCCGCCGACACCGCAGAACGCAAGCCAACGGAAGCGGCACGCTCCTGCCGTTGGTGTTCCTCATCCTCCCGTTGTCCGTCGTGTTCGCGATCTACCCTGGCCTGTTCATCCTGCGGCTCGGCATCGGATGAGTGGTCGTCGGGGGAGGCCGTGGGGGCTTACCTTTTGTCTATGGGAAGTCTCGAGTACAACAGCTCTCGTCCGCCGATCGAGGTCGACGACACCGTGCTGGCGCATCTGAAGATCGTGATCTCCACGAAGCTCCGTCGCCAGGAGAGCTTCATGATGACGTGGCCGTCGGGGAAGAAGAGCCCTGGCCGGCTGTCCGCGTGGATGCACCCGGCGATCCCGCTGGTGCTCGAGTTCGACGCCGAGCCGCCGCCGGCGATCGATCCGGCCCGGGTCAGTCACATGATGGAGCGGCTGAACGCCCGCGGTGAGCTCGTCATCGACGAGTTCACCTCCTGATCCCGCGGCGGCGCTCCGCGGCGCTCAGACGTCCCAATCCGGCAGTCCGCCGAGGTCTGAGGCGAGGCTCCCCTCGTCGGAGGCCTTGACCTGGAAGAGGAAAACCCGCGAGGTCGGGTGGACGAGCACGCTCGCCAGGCCGTCCGACGTGGCGAACGAGACGAAGGTGGGTTCAGCGCGCGCGGCGGCCTCGATCCTCTCTCGGAGGGCGGCGACATCGGTGCCGCGAGGCAGGGGATAGGTGAGCCCGTCGATCTCGACTCTGGCCCGCATCTCATCGTCAGGTCCAGGGCGCATGCGTGACAGGCTATCCCTCGTCCGGACGACCGGACCCGGGGTTGTGCGATTCGCGTGACGGGAGTACAGGGCCTCGCCGCTTCGCCCTCCGCGCGCCGATGACGATGACGATGACGGCGACGAGGATCACCACGCCGACGACGATCGCGATCAGCACCGGAATCGACGGCAGCAGAGGGTTGGGCTCCATAGGCGGGAGCCTATTGCGCCCGGGTCGGCTCCGGGGAGACCCGCGGACCTCCTTGACGGTGCTCCCGCGCGGAACGTCGCCAGCACACGAACGCGACGGCGGCCGCCGCCAGCATGGTGAAGGCGGCGGGAAGCCCACCCTCGGTCCCGAAATCGCCACCGGTGAGCAACGGTGCCGAGGAATCGGAAGGGGCGAGGAACAGGGGCGACGTGGAGTGCGGGTCCAACCCGCTCACCGGGATGCCGTAGACGTTGCCCATGCCGAAGTTCCAGCCGGCATGAATACCGCAGATGAGCCACAGCGACCGCTGCCAGAGTGCGACGAAGGTGGCGAAGATCGCGTACAGGAAGATGGTGGCGAAGGCCACCGGATGGCCGCCGACGCCATGCACCACCGTGAACAGCAGCGAGGGGACGAGGACTGCGAGCCACGTCGGGAATCGTTGCCCCACGCTCTGGAGGAGGAACCCGCGTGTCACGACTTCCTCATTGCCGCCCTGGACGATCACGGTGACGGCGAGAGCCAGGATCAGAGGTAGGGCGGGAAATCCGGAGGTGCCGCCCGCGGGGCCGGCGACCGCCTCGTACTGGCCCGTCAGCAGAAGGAACAGTATGGGTACGGAGATCAAGACGAGCCCGACGACGACGCCGAGCAGGAGAGCGAGCACGCCGCGCCCGGGTTGCCGGAAGCCGAGAGTGCGCACGTGTCGCCGCTCATAGAGGCCGACCCAGGCGAAGACGAGGCCGATGACGACGAGGTTGGCGAACGCCTCCTGGAACTGCGACGCGACGGAGCCCGCAGGAACGGGGGCCGCGATCGTGAGAGCCGCGAGCAGGCCGATCTGGACGATCCAGAGCGCGAGGAAGAGGATGATCGCCAGCCACCAGCTCGTGACTCTGGCACCTGACCGCGCGTCCGCGATGAAGGGGGACTCGTGAAGGGAGGCTCGTGCGGGGGAACTCGTGGAGGTCATGGGGTCCTGTCACGTCGCAAGGGGGCTTAGTTCGTCGAACGTAGCAACGGTGTCGACGCGGCGTCCATCGTTCTCACCCGGATGAACCGTCGGGAGGATCCGGCGATGCCCGGAACACCGACCTCCTGTGGATAATGTCCGCGCCGTGGCAGGTCTTCGATGCACACTGGCCGCATGATCTCTCGTGCGCGCTCGATGCTCCGTGCCTTCCACGACGACGAACGGGGAGACGTCCCGGGCTGGGTGCTCGTCACCCTGATGACCGCGGGCCTCGTCGTGCTCATCTGGGCGGTCGCCGGGCCCGCGCTCACCTCCCTCTTCGAGCAGGCCATCCAGCGGGTGTCGGGGCTCTGACATGCGCGCGCCTGCGGGGGTGACCGACGACCGCGGATCGAACCCGGTGGAGTTCGTGCTCGTCGGCACCCTGCTCACCGCGCTGACCCTCGCTGTGCTGCAGCTCGCGTTCGCGATCTACGTGCGCAACGTCGTCCACGATGCGGCCGTCGAAGGCGCGTACTACGCGGCGCTCGCCGACACGACCGCCAAGGAGGGGGAGGAGCGGGCGCGCGAGGTCATCCGTCGCGCGATCGGCCCCTCCTACGCCGACGACATCACGGTCGCCTCGGCGCGGCGGGAGGGACAGGAGACCGTCGAGGTCCGCATCCGGACGACCCTCCCGGTGTTCGGCCTCATCGGTGTCCCGGCAGCCCTGCAGGTCGAAGCCTCCGCACCGGCGGAGTCGTTCGATGCGCGATGACGCGGGATCGAGCTCGCTGGAGTTCATCACGGTCGGAGTGATCCTGCTCGTGCCGCTGCTGTACCTCGTGATCGCCGTGGGCTCGGTGCAGGAGCAGTCGCTCGGCGTCGAGGCCGCGGCGCGGCAGGCCGCACGTGCCATCGCCTCGGCACCTGACGTCGCAGGGGCCGCGGCCCGCGGGGAGCAGGTGCTGGACGGGATCGTCGCGGAGTACGGCATCGATCGCGGAGCGGTCGACGTCGCGGTGTCGTGTCGCCCCCGGGCATCGACCTGTCCGGCGGCGGGAGCGACGGTGGTCGTCACGGTCTCGACGCGCGTACCGCTGCCGCTCGTGCCGGGAGTGCTCGGACTCGACCAGGCGACGTCCGTCCCCGTGGAAGCCGTGTCGGTGCAGAAGGTCTCCCGACGCTGGAGCGGCGGATGAGCCGGCGCACGCGCGACGCGGACAAGGACGGAACGGGCGACGACGAGGGGAGCGTGCTGCTCCTCGTCCTCGGCTACCTGATCCTCGCGCTCGCCGTGCTGTTCGTGTGTGTCTGCGCCACCGACCTCTACCTCACCCAGAAGCGCCTGGACGGGCTCGCGGATGCGGCCGCGCTCGCCGGGGCGGACGGCTTCACGCTGCAGGTGGAGGGGGAGGTGCCGCGTGCGACGCTCACCGACGCGGGGGTGGCCGAGCAGGCGGGGCCGCTCGTCCGTGACGCGGGGTTCGCGGCGACCGTCGTCGGCGCGGGCACCCCGGACGGCGTGAGCGCGCGCGTCACCGTCGCAGCGATCTGGCATCCGCCCCTGCTCTCCCCATTCGTGCCCGACGGGGTGCCGCTGCAGGCGACGGCGACGAGCCGCACGGCGCTGCGCTAGCGACCGGGCGCTCAGTCCTCGGACGGGTCCGGCGTGCTCGGGGGCGTGCGGGGGACGAACCGGGGGATCCAGCGGAGGAACCCGGCGGCGCCGATGAGTCCGATCAGGCCCATGGCTCCCGCCGCGAACGACAGGGACGCGACCGCGGTGATGCCCGAGACGAGGAGCGGGGCGACCGCGCCGCCGGCATCGGTCAGCGTGCGCCACGACCCGAGGAACGCGGCGGGGTCGTGCTTCGGGGCGACATCCGCGCCGAGGGTCAGGAGGATGCCGCTCGACAGACCATTGCCGACACCGAGGACCGCGGCGAACATCCCGAACCAGAGCACCGCGGAGTCGACGTCGTGCGTGACCGACAGGGCGAGGAACCCTGCACCCATCAGCACCATCGCGGGCATCGCCGCCCAGAGCCGGCCGAAGCGGTCCATCACCTGGCCGCTGGCGTAGAAGAGGGCGAAGTCGATGGCTCCGGAAACGCCGACGACGAGCGCGATGGTCGAGGCGTCGAGGCCCAGCGAGAGTCCCCACAGCGGGAGGACGACCTGTCGCGCCGACCGCACCGCCGAGAGCGAGGCCGCGGCGAGCCCGAGCCGACCGAGCACTCCGCGCTGGCGCCACATCGTCTGGAAGATCCCGACCCGCTCGATGGTCGGGATCGACCCGCTCACGGCCTCGCCGCTGTCCTCCGCGAACCGGACGGTGGTCCGCAGTGGGGCGACGGTCTTCTCCGGATCCGGTCCGAAGAGCACGAGCACGACCATCACCACGAGGCAGGCGAGGAAGAACCAGATCGCGGCAGCCTCCGTGCCGAAGAGCTGCAGGAGGCCGGCGGAGACGAACGGGCCGATGAAGATGCCCAGGCGGAAGCTGCCGCCCAGCAGGGAGAGCGAGCGGGCGCGGAACGCCAGCGGCACCCGCGTGGTCATGAACGCGTGCCGGGCCAGCCCGAAGGCGGCTGCGCACAGGCCGAGGAGGAACACCGACGCCGCGAGGACCCCGAGTGACGGCGCGAAGACCATGCCGACGGCGGCGAGGATGGCGATGACGCCCGCGATGACCATCGTGAACCGCTCGCCGATGCGCCCCACGGCCCACCCGGCCGGGAGGTTGCCGCAGAGCTGGCCGACCACGAGCGCCGAGGCGACGAGGGCCGCGAAGGCGACGTCGGCACCCATCGACGCAGCGATGACCGGGATGAGCGGGATGACCGCACCTTCGCCGAGGGAGAAGAGGACGGTCGGCAGGTACACCATCGGCCCGAACTGGCGGAGGACCGTGGATGCGCTGCTCACGTCCCTCACGCTACTCCGGTCGGCGCGAAGGGCCGGACACGCCCGTCCCCGCGCGCGCGGGCGGCACGTTAGGCTGAGGTGTCATGCTCGAACTAGATCTCTCCGCCGAAATCCAGGCGCTCAGGCACACCTTCGGCGACATCAGCGAGGTCGTCGATGTCAACCGTCTCCGCGAGGACATCGCGCGTCTCAGCGAGGAGGCCGGCGCGCCCGACCTCTGGGACGACACCGAGAACGCCCAGAAGGTCACCAGCGCCCTGAGCCACCGCCAGTCGGAGCTCGCCCGCATCACCGGCATCGCCCAGCGCCTCGACGACCTCGAGGTGCTCGTCGATCTGGCGAACGAGATGGGCGACGAGGAGTCGGCGATCGAGGCGCGCAAGGAGCTGCAGACGCTCACCGACCTCATCAACCAGCTCGAGGTGCAGACGCTGCTCGACGGAGAGTACGACGAGCGCAGCGCGATCGTCACCATCCGCTCTGGCGCCGGCGGCGACGACGCCACCGACTTCGCCGAGATGCTCATGCGCATGTACCTGCGCTGGGCGGAGCGTCACAAGTACCCCGTCAAGGTGATGGACACCTCGTACGCGGAGGGCGCCGGCATCAAGTCGGCGACCTTCGAGATCGACGCACCCTACGCCTTCGGCACGATCTCGGTCGAGGCCGGCACGCACCGCCTCGCGCGCATCAGCCCGTTCGGATCCGCGGACAAGCGCCAGACGTCTTTCGCCGCCGTCGAGGTCATCCCGCTCATGGAGGAGGCGACCGAGGTCGACATCCCCGAGAGCGACATCCGGGTCGACGTGTTCCGCTCCTCCGGCCCCGGTGGACAGTCCGTCAACACGACCGACTCCGCCGTGCGCATCACCCACCTCCCGACCGGGATCGTCGTGTCGATGCAGAACGAGAAGTCGCAGATCCAGAACCGCGCCGCGGCCATGCGGGTGCTGCAGAACCGCCTCCTCCTGCTGCAGAAGGAGCAGGAGGCCGCCAAGAAGAAGGAGCTCGCCGGCAACATCACCGCGAGCTGGGGCGACCAGATGCGCTCCTACTTCCTCTACGGCCAGCAGCTCGTCAAGGACCTCCGCACGGGCCAGGAGTCCGGTAACCCGGCCGCCGTGTTCGACGGCGACCTCGATGACTTCATCTCCGCGGGCATCCGCTGGCGCAAGCGCAAAGACGAGGACTGACCCACACGACGAAGGCCCCGGGAGCTCCCGGGGCCTTCGTCGTGTGGTGCGGAAGGATCAGCGTGCCGACGCCTCGACGGTCACGCGGGCGACCTCCTGCAGCATCTCGTCCGTGATGACGATCACGTAGGACGGGCTTTCGGCGACGTCGAACGAGACGGTGCCCTCCGCCGTCGTCCCGGCGTTCTGCTCCGTGGACTCGAGCGTCGCGTCGCCGAAGATGTCGTAGTCGCCCTCGACGCCGTCGGCCGTCTCGACGGAGAAGTAGAGCGGGTTGACGTAGGTCGTCCCGTCGAGCGTCTCCCAGGCCACGTCGATCAACAGATAGCCGCCGTTGGCGGCCTCGAAGTCCGTGCCGTTGGTCGGTCCGAACGTGGCGGAACGGATGGTGACCTCGGCCGTGCCCTCGAGCTGCGGCACGGCGACCGGCTCGCCCAGCGTGCCCTCGGCGACCTCACCCGTACCCGCGTCGCCGGTGTCGTCGGTCTCCGGCGCCGGGCTCTGGCTCGTGCCGTCGTCGTAGTCGGGAAGCGTGACCGGGCGCACGGTGTTCGCGACGGCCAGCACGAAGAAGATGCTCACGACGATCGCGACGATGCCGCCGAGCACCGACACCCCGAGGCCGGTGATCCCCGGCCACTTGGTGCCCTTCAGGAACAGGGAGATGAGCGAGACGATGAACCCGGCCGCCAGGAGGAACCAGGCGAACGGGAGCGTCAGGGGGATGAACGCGAGGATGAGGCCGAGCGCGGCGATCCCGAGACCGACGAGGCCGAGCACCGACATCTTCTTCGGGCCGTCGGTGGCCGGTGCCTGGCCCGGATAGGCGGCCTGTCCGGGGTACGCGCCCTGTCCGGGGTACGCGCCCTGTCCGCCCGGTACCTGTCCCGGGTAGCCGCCGCCACTCTGCGAGCCCGGGTACGCACCCTGCGCCGGGTATCCGCCCTGGCCCTGATACGGGTTCTGGTCCGGGGAGAACGGTGCCGCGGGGGGATAGGCCGCCGTGCCGCCGTCGGTACCGGCCGGAGGGACGATCGGTGCCGCGCCGGGGAGGTCGTGCGCGCCGCTGGCGGGTGCCGTCCAGTCCTGCGCGGGCTCGGGAGCGACGATGAAGTCGGTCGCAGGCTCGTCCGGAGCGATCTCCCGTTCGGTGGCGACGGGTTCGGGTGTGGAGGGCTCCGCTGCGGCGGTCGGTTCCTCCGCCGGGGGAGCGCCGTCGGAAGTCGCCGCGGAGGCGCTCTCCGCGGAAGTGCTGTCCGCGCCCGCGTCCTCAGCCGCCGCAGCGGTCGTGTCCTCGGGCGTCGCGGTGGTCTCCGGCGCGAAGTGTTCGGTCCACTGCTGGCCGTCCCACCAGCGCAGGCGCCCGGAACCGTCGTCGTACCAGCCGGCAGGTGTCGTCATGGGGGTCCCCTCCGTGTGTGCGCTCGCGTGGTGGACGCGAATCGACACTCCATGTATAGCAGCGGGCGCGGACCTCGGTGGGCCGACGGGGGAGGAGGAAGAGCGGCACGGCGTGCCGCGCGGCGGGGTGTCGTGCCGGGGCGACGCCCGTGCCGCGCTTAGGCTCGAGTCGCCATGATTCGGTTCGAGAACGTCACGAAACGCTACCGCGGGACGTCGAAGCCCGCCCTGTCCGGTGTCGACTTCGAGGTGCAGCGCGGGGAGTTCGTCTTCCTGGTCGGTGCCTCCGGGTCCGGCAAATCCTCCTGTCTGCGCCTCATCCTCCGCGAGGACGTGCCGACGACGGGCCGTGTCGCCGTCCTCGGCCGCGACCTGAGGGCTCTGGCGAACCGGAAGGTGCCCTACTTCCGTCGGCACATCGGCTCCGTGTTCCAGGACTTCCGCCTGCTCCCGTCCAAGACCGTCCATCAGAACGTCGCCTTCACGCTGCAGGTCACCGGCTCGTCCCGGGGCTTCATCCAGCAGGCGGTTCCCGAGGCGCTCGCCCTCGTCGGGCTCGACGGCAAGGAGAAGCGCATGCCGCACGAGCTCTCCGGCGGCGAGCAGCAGCGCGTCGCCATCGCCAGGGCGCTCGTCAACCGTCCTCAGGTGCTGCTCGCCGACGAGCCCACCGGAAACCTCGACCCGGCGACCTCCGTCGACATCATGCAGCTGCTCGCCCGGATCAACGCGGGTGGCACGACGGTGCTCATGGCCACCCACGAGGCCGGGTTCGTCGACCAGATGCGCCGCCGCGTGATCGAGCTCCGCGACGGCGAGATGGTCCGCGACGAGGTGCACGGCGGATACGGCGACACCTCGAACATCCCGCGCCTGGTGCCGGAGGAGGTCCGCGGTGCCGCGGCCGCCGCAGCCCTCACGGCCGTGCAGGAGGTGCAACGCCAGACCGCCGACCTCTCCGTGGTCCGCGCGGCCCTGGCGGAGGAGCTGGACGCCCAGCGCCGTGCCGCCGCCGCGTCTCCCGCGGTCACCAAGCCCGCCGCCGAACCCGCTCCGCAGGTGGTCGAGCCGCCGGAGCCCTCGCGGGAGCCCGGCGTGGTCGAACCGCCGGACGTCGTGCAGCCACCGGCCGCGCCGCAGCCCGCTGCCGAGCGTCCCGCGCCCGCCGGTCCGCGCACGCATCCGATCGTGATCCCGGAGGTGGACGTCGCCGAGCTCGGCGTCGCCGACCGCCTCGGGCTGTCCGACCAGGACGACGAGGAAGTGGGCCCGACCTCATGAGAATCGGCCTGATCCTGACCGAGGCCCTCGTCGGCCTGCGGCGCAACATCTCGATGGTCATCTCCGTCGTGCTCGTCACCTTCGTGTCGCTGACGTTCGTCGGCGCCGCGATCCTCATGCAGTCCCAGATCGGCGTCATGCGCGGCTATTGGGCCGAGCGCGCCCAGGTGGCCGTCTACATGTGCTCCGCGGTGTCGGAGTCGGACACCTGCGTCGACGGCGCGGCGAGCGAGGAGCAGGTCGCCGCCGTGCGCGCCCAGCTCGAGGGCGACGCGTTGTCGCCGCTCATCAGCTCCATGACCTTCGACACGAAGGAGGAGACCTACGCCAAGCTCGTCGAGCAGGTCGGGGAGGAGCAGGCCAGCGTGCTCTCGCCCGATCAGGCGTTCGAGGTCTTCTTCGTCACGATGAAGGACCCGGGCCAGTCGCAGGTCCTCGCCGAGGCCTTCAACGGCCAAGCCGGAGTGGAACAGGTCCAGGACCAGCTCCAATACCTCGAACCGCTGTTCTCCGCGCTCACCGTGGCGACGTACATCGCCGTCGGTATCGCGGTCCTCATGCTCATCGCCGCGACGCTTCTGATCGCCACCACCATCCGCTTGTCCGCCTATGCGCGGCGGAAGGAGATCGGGATCATGCGCCTGGTCGGCGCCTCGAACCGCTTCATCCAGACGCCGTTCGTGCTGGAGGGCGTCTTCGCCGCGTTGCTGGGCTCGGCTCTCGCGAGCGCGGCGGTCGTCGCCGGCATGCACTTCGGCGTGAACGGTTATCTCCGCGGTCGGGTGCCGTTCATCACGACGTGGGTGACCATGCAGGACGCGATCCTCGTGGTGCCGGTCCTCGTCGGGATCGGCGTCGTGCTCGCGGCGCTCTCGGCCGGCTTCGCGATCCGGCGTTGGCTGCGCACCTGATACCCTGAAAGGCTGCTCGACCGATCCGCTGTCGAGCCGTCCACAGCACCACAGCACAGGAGATCATCATGCCCAGGGAACGCGGGGAGAAGGTCATCGCGACCAATCGTCGCGCGCGTCACGACTACAACATCGAGAAGTCGTACGAGGCGGGGATGGTGCTCACCGGCACCGAGGTGAAGTCGCTCCGTCAGGGGCGCGCGAACCTCAGCGACGGGTACGCGTTCGTGAAGGGCAACGAGGTCTTCCTCGATGCCGTGCACATCCCGGAGTACTCGCAGGGGCACTGGACGAACCACTCGGCCAAGCGCATCCGCAAGCTGCTCCTGCACCGGGAGGAGATCGCGAAGCTCGCTCACGCCGTCTCCGCGGGCGGGTACACGCTGATCCCGCTCAAGCTGTACTTCTCGGACGGTCGCGCCAAGGTCGAGATCGCCCTCGCGAAGGGCAAGCGCGAGTACGACAAGCGCCAGACCCTCCGTGAGCGTCAGGACACCCGCGAGGCCGAGCGCGCGATGCGCCTGCGCAACAGGGTCGGCGAGTAGCCCGAGCCGGCTCAGAGGTTCGGCGTGAAGCCGAACACCCGGCCGAGGAACGCGAGCTCCCGCTCCAGCGCGTCGACGATGGTCTCCGCGCTGCGGAACCCGTGGCCCTCGCCCGGGTACAGCACGTAGTCGTGGTCGATGCCGTTCGCCGCCAGAGCGTCGCGGATGGCCTCGGACTGGGACGGCGGCACGACGCGGTCCTCCTCGCCCTGCAGCAGCAGCACCGGAACGTCGATGCGGTCGGCGTGCGTCAGGGGCGAGCGCTCGATGTAGACGTCCTCGGCCGCGGGGAGCGGACCCACGAGGCCGTCGAGGTACGACGCCTCGAAGTCGTGGGTCTCGGCGGCGAGCAGCCGGAGATCCGCGACACCGTAGCGGCTGATGCCGGCCGCGAACGTGCCGCCCCGGACGAGTGCGGAGAGCACCGTCCAGCCGCCGGCCGAGCCCCCGCGGATGGCGATGCGGGTGGAATCTGCCAACCCGGCGTCCGCGAGGCCGCGGGCCGCCGCGATCACGTCGTCCACGTCGACGATGCCCCACTGTCCCTGCAGACGGTCGCGGTAGGCGCGTCCATATCCCGTCGATCCGCCGTAGTTGACGTCGAGGACCCCGATGCCCCGGCTCGTGAAGAACGCGATGGAGGCGGAGGTCGCACCGGTGACATGGGCGGTCGGACCGCCGTGCACGAGCACGATGTAGGGCGGCAGCTCCCCGTCGGCGCCGCGGGGGTCTCCGGGCGCGGCGGGCGGATACGCGAACGCGTGCACGGGGCCGTGTGCCCCTTCCACGACGATCTGCTGCGCCCCCGGCATCCAGTCCTCGTCGACCGGAGCGCCACCGGTGATGGTCTCGACGGTCCCCCTGTCGACATCGACGCACCAGATGCCTGAGGTCACGCGCGAGCCGTCTCCGCTGAGCAGCACGCGGGAGCCGGCGACGTCGTCCACGCTGAGGTGCCCGTCGCCCGGCACCGTGATCGCCCGGGTCTCGCCGTCCGCGGACACGAGCTGCACCTCGTCGCGTCCATTCGTGCGCACCGCCACGAGGCGCCCGTCGGCCAGGACCTGGAACCAGCGGTTGCCGAGCACCCAGAGGCCGTATCCGGTATCCGCGTCCGACGAGGTCAGCGCGCGCGAGGCGCCGAGCCGGAGGCCGTCCAGTGCGAGGTGCTGGAGCTGCCAGCGCCCTGAAGCGTCGTCGGCGAACACGAGCGCGTCGTCGCCGCGCCACTCCGGCTGCAGGGCCGCGGAGGTGGGGACGCGGGTGACGGTCCCGCCGTCCACCGCCCCGATGGCGAGGGCGGCACTCTCCCACGGCATGCTGTCCGCCTGCCACTCGACCCAGGCCACCCGGCTGCCGTCCGGCGAGAGAGCGGGGTGGGCGAAGAATCCGGTGCCCTCCGCGATCACGCGCACCGCAGCCGCTTCGTCGGCGGCCGAGCCGTCCACGGGGATCTCCACGATCGCGCGGCGGTGCGGGGCGGCCGAGAGGTCTTCGCGGACCGCAAGCAGGCGGCCGCTCTGCACGCGCAGCCCGCCGTACGACGGGCCGGCGGCGGTGAGGGGGCGCGGCTCCGCGCCGCGGTCCATGCGGTGCACACGCTGGTCGGCGCCGGAGACGAAGTACAGGGTGTCGCCGTCGACGGTCCAGGCACCGCCCCCGTACTCGTGCACGTGGGAGCGGGCGCTCCAGGGTGCCGGGAGGATCTCCGCCCCCGTCGAGCTGCGCACCGTGACGCGTCCGCCCTCGGCGGGCACGGACTCGGCCCACCACACCTCATCGCCGACGAAGCGTGTTCCGTCGATGCGGGGAGCCGCTCCGGCGACGGCGGCGGCGGTGAAGGGGGAGGCCCAGGAGCCGAACGGTGAGGACATGCGTCGAGCCTACGGGCGGTGACACACGACGTCACACTCGTGCGGCGGGCCGAGGGCGTGTTCTAGGTTTCTGGAAACGCCCGGTTGATCCCGGACGTGGAGCGACAGCCGAGCCCGGCACCCGCCCGCGAGCGACGTGCTCTTCGTCGTGCGCGGACCCCGGCCCCTGTCCCCTGGAGAGAAGATGTCTTCCCCGTTCGACGCCTCCCGCGCCTCCCGCGTGCCGTTCTCCTTCGAGCTGTATCCGCCCCGCTCGGAGTCGAGCCAGGAGGCGCTGCACGAGACCGTCCGTCACCTCGCCGCGGCCGGACCCGCGTTCCTCTCGGTGACCTATGGCGCCGGCGGCTCGACCGGGGGACGCTCGCTCGACGTGCTGCGGTTCATCCGCGAGCACACCGACGTCGAGCCCCTCGCCCATCTCACGTGCGTCGGCAACACCTATGCCGGGGCCACGGCGCTCATCCGGGAGTTCCTCGACGCCGGGATCCTCCGCTTCCTCGCCCTCCGCGGCGATCCGCCCGCGGGCCGGACGGAGCCCTTCCTCGGCGACCTGGAGAGCGCGGCTCAGCTCGTGCAGCTCATCGATCGCGTCCAGGCCGAACGTGCTCCGTACCAGGAGTCCCCGGTCCCCGGCCTTCCCGGAGCCGCGCTGGTGGCCCCCCGGCAGAAGGTCGACATCGCGGTCGCGGCCTTCCCGAAGGGGCACCCGCGGGCCACGCACCGCACCCAGGACGTGGAGGCTCTGCTCGCCAAGCAGGCGGCGGGGGCGACCTTCGCCATCACCCAGCTCTTCTTCCACCCGGACGACTACCTCGCCTTCGTGGAGCGAGCTCGAGCGGGCGGCGTCACCATCCCGATCCTTCCCGGCATCATGCCGATCACCTCACCTGCCCGGCTGGCCCGGGTGCTGGAGCTCACGGGGGAGGACCTGCCGAGCGAGCTCTCGGTCGCCCTCGACGTCGAGCCCACCGCCGAGGGGCGTCGGGAGATCGGGATCTCGTGGGCCGCGCGCCTCGCCGCCGACGTCGTCGCCGGCGGCGCCCCCGGCGTCCACCTGTACGCCTTCAACCAGCACGAGACCGTCCTGACCGTCCTCGCCGAAGCCGGCATCGTCCCGGCGCTCCGGCACTAGTCCCCGCCGAAAGGAAACACCATGACCGCATTCCCCGAGGGCACCATCCTCGGCTATCCCCGCATCGGCCGCCGCCGCGAGCTCAAGAAGGCCGTCGAGGCGTTCTGGGCGGGCCGCATCGACGAGCAGGAGCTGGAGCGGACGGCAGCGGACCTGCGCGCGGCGACCCGTGAACGCCTGGCCGCCCTCGGCCTCGGTCGCACGGACTCGTCGATCCCGGAGTCCTTCTCGTTCTACGACCAGGTGCTCGATGCCGCCGCCACGGTCGGCGCCATCCCCGCGCGCTTCGACGACCTGCGGGAGGCGGACGGGACGATCGGACTCTCCGCACTGTTCACCGTCGCCCGCGGCGAGGGGGAGCGCGCGCCGCTGGAGATGACGAAGTGGTTCGATTCGAACTACCACTACCTCGTGCCGGAGATCGGCCCGGAGACGGTGTTCTCCCTCGCCAGCGACCGGCTGGTGCGCGAGGTCGCCGAGGCCGCGGCCGCCGGATTCGTCACGCGTCCCGTGGTCGTCGGACCGGTCACGCTGCTGGCGCTCGCGAAGGCGTCGGACGACGCGCCGGAGGGCTTCGAGCCGCTCTCGCGTCTGGAGGACGTGCTGCCGGTCTACGTCGATCTGCTCGCCCGCCTGCGCGCCGCGGGTGCCGAGTGGGTGCAGCTCGACGAGCCCGCGCTCGTCAGCGAGTCGCTGCCGGCCACGACCGCCCAACTCGCCTCGGCGGCGGAGCGCGCGCTCGCGGTGCTGGGCAGCGCCGAGGAACGTCCCTCGATCCTCGTCGCGGCCCCGTATGCGAGCCTCGGCGAGACGTTCGGGACCGTGGCCGCGGCCCCCATCGAGGCGATCGCCGTCGACCTCGTGCGCGGTGCCGTGCCGGAGGCGGTGCCTGGCCTCGAGGGCAAGGCCCTCGTCGGCGGTGTGATCGACGGTCACAACATCTGGCGTGGCGACCTCTCCGCGGCGTTCGACTCCCTGGCGGCGCTCCGCGCGCTCGGTGCACCGGTGTCCGCGGCCACCTCGACCTCGCTGCTGCACGTGCCGCACGACGTGGAGGACGAGACCGCGCTCGACGAGCGCCTGGTGTCCTGGCTCGCGTTCGCGGACCAGAAGGTGCAGCAGGTCGTGACCCTCGCCCGCGGTCTGTCCGAAGGGCGCACGGCGATCGCGACCGAGCTGGACGCCGCGACCGCTGCGCTGCAGGATCGCCTGAGCGCTCCCGGCGTGCGCGACGGTGCGGTGCGTTCCCGTGCGCTGACCGACGCCGACTTCGCCCGTGCTCCGTACGCGGAGCGGGAAGAGGCGCAGAATGTCCTCGGCCTGCCGGTGCTGCCCCTGACGACGATCGGCTCCTTCCCGCAGACCGGCGACATCCGCCGCGCACGCGCGCAGTTCCTCCGCGGCGAGATCCCCGAGGACGACTACGAGGAGTTCCTCCGCCGTGAGGTCGCCGCGGTCGTCTCCCTGCAGGAGGACCTCGGCCTCGACGTCCTCGTGCACGGCGAACCCGAGCGGAACGACATGGTGCAGTACTTCGCCGAGCACCTCGACGGCTTCGCGGTCACGCAGCACGGCTGGGTGCAGTCGTACGGCTCGCGAGCCACGCGTCCGTCGATCCTCTGGGGCGATGTCTCCCGCCCGGCGCCCATCACGGTCGCCTGGTCGGCATACGCCCAGTCGCTCACCGCGAAGCACATGAAGGGGATGCTCACGGGGCCGGTCACCATCCTCGCGTGGTCCTTCGTCCGCGACGACCAGCCTCTGGGGGAGACCGCGAACCAGGTCGCGCTCGCCCTCCGCGACGAGATCGCCGATCTGGAGGCCGCGGGCATCCAGGTGATCCAGGTCGACGAGCCGGCGCTGCGCGAGCTGCTGCCGCTGAAGCAGACCGACCAGCCCGCGTACCTGGACTGGTCCGTCGCCTCGTTCCGTCTGGCGACGGGCGGTGCCGCGGCGGCCACGCAGGTGCACACCCACCTCTGTTACTCGGAGTTCGGCGTCGTGATCGACGCGATCCGTGCGCTCGACGCCGACGTGACGTCGATCGAGGCGGCCCGCAGCCGCATGGAGGTCGTCGCGGACATCGCCGAGGTCGGCTTCGACCACGGCATCGGCCCCGGTGTCTACGACATCCACTCGCCGCGTGTGCCGACGGTCGAGGAGGTCGAGTCCCTGCTGCGTCGCGCGGTCGAGGAGATCCCGCTCCGTCAGCTCTGGGTGAACCCGGACTGCGGCCTGAAGACCCGCGGCTACGCCGAGACCACGGCATCGCTGCGGAACATCGTCGAGGCCACCCGCCGGGTGCGCGAGGACGTGGTGGTCACCGCCTGACACTCCTGCTCAGCGAGACGACGAAGGCCCTCCCGGTGCACCGGGAGGGCCTTCGTCGTGTGTCTCAGACGGCGCGCATGACCGCGACGACCTTGCCGAGCACGACGGCTTCGTCGCCCAGGATCGGCTCGAACGCGGAGTTGCGGGGGAGCAGCCAGGTGTGGCCGTCGCGACGACGAAGCACCTTGACGGTGGCCTCGCCGTCGAGCATGGCGGCGACGATCTCGCCGTTCTCCGCGGTGTTCTGCGACCGGACCACGACCCAGTCCCCGTCGCAGATCGCGGCGTCGATCATCGACTCGCCGGAGACCTTGAGCATGAAGAGGTCGCCCTTGCCGACGAGCTGCCGGGGGAGCGGGAAGATCTCCTCCACCTGCTGATCGGCGTTGATGGGCACGCCGGCGGCGATGCGGCCGACCAGCGGGACCAGGGCGGCGTCGCCGACCGGGGTCGCCACATCCGCGGGGTTCTCCGCACCGGTGCCGGGAAGGTCGATGAGGACCTCCATGGCGCGCGTCTTGCCCGGGTCGCGCCGCAGGTAGCCGCTGAGCTCGAGCTGACCGAGCTGGTGCGTGACGCTGGACAGCGACTTGAGTCCGACGGCATCGCCGATCTCGCGCATGCTCGGCGGGTAGCCGTTCTGTGCGATGGAGGCCTGGATGACCTCGAGGATCGCCATCTGCTTCGGGCTGAGGCTCTTGCGACGGCGGGTGCGCGGCGCCTCGGACTCGAGGGCTGAGGTGTCGCTCATGGTGCTCCTTCACTGCGTGATCCGACGTGCCGCTTCGAATGTCGGTGGCCCGTGGTGGGGTGTCCTTATCGAAACCGTATCCGAGAAAAGCGCGGATCTGGAAGATCTGTTCGAGCGTGTCGGGCGATTCGCGGGCCGCGGCTTCGAAGACAGCTTGACAGATGTTCGAACTCGAAGATATCTTCGGAACGTAGCTTCGCATCCACGGCTCCCGGCCGAGGCGCGGATGCGAAAGCTACGCCAACCTCCCCGGGCTCCGGCGCCGGGACAGTAAGGAGCAGACATGAGCAGCATCAGCCTCAGCACCGCGACCGCCTTCCCGGCATCGGCCCGTCCGGCCACCCGGCTGCGGATCACGGCACGCGGCCGCCGCGCTCTGCTCGCGCTCGCCTCGGTCCCGCTCGCAGCGGGCATCGCCTTCGCCGCCATCAGCGGGGGCAGTGCGATCGCCTCCGGCGCGGACGCACCGGCCGTCTCCGTCGAGACCGTCACGGTCATGCCCGGCGACACCCTCTGGTCGATCGCGAGCAGCATCGCCCCCGAGGCCGACCCCCGCGAGGTCATCGGTGAGATCAGCCGTATGAACCTCCTCCGCGGCGGCGAGCTGCAGGTCGGTCAGGAGCTCGCGCTCCCGGCCCGCTACACCGACTGACGCGGAGCCCGAGTCTTCCGATCCGGTCGTCACGATGACCTCGGCTCTCCGTGCTCCTCTTAAGATGGGAAGGGTGACCTTCTCCCTCAACGATCTCCCGCTCCGCGACGATCTGCGCGGACTCACCCCGTACGGCGCGCCCCAGGCCCCGCTGCCGGTGGCTCTGAACGTGAACGAGAACACGCATCCCGTTCCCGACGAGGTCGCGAGCGACATCCTCGATGACATCGCCGTGGCGATCCGGGACGTGAACCGGTACCCGGATCGTGAGTTCACGACGCTGCGGGAGGCCTTCGCCGACTACCTGGGTCACGGCCTCACGCCGGAGCAGATCTGGGCGGGAAACGGCTCCAACGAGGTGCTGCAGCACATCTTCCAGGCTTTCGGCGGTCCGGACCGCACGGCATTCGGCTTCGGCCCGACGTACTCGATGTACCCGCTCATCGCGAAGGGCACAGGGGCGTCGTGGATCGCCGGCACCCGGCAGCCGGACTACACCGTCACCGCGGAGGAGGCGGCGGAGCAGGTCCGTGCGGCCGACCCGGACATCGTGATCCTCTGCTCGCCGAACAATCCGACGGGCACGCCGCTGGGGCTCGACGTGGTGGAGGCCGTCTACGACGCCGCCCGTGGCGTGGTGATCGTCGACGAGGCCTATCAGGAGTTCGCGCCGCGCGATGCCCCGTCTGCACTGACTCTGCTGGAGGGCCGGCCGCGGCTGGCGGTCTCCCGCACCATGAGCAAGGCCTTCGCCTTCGCCGGTGCCCGCGTCGGCTACCTCGCCGCCGACCCCGCGTTCATCGACGCGCTGCGTCTGGTGCGCCTGCCCTACCACCTGAGCGCCCTGACGCAGGCGGCGGCCGTCGCCGCGCTCCGCAATGCCGACGTCATGCTCGGGATGGTGCAGGAGATCGTGGAGCAGCGCGACCGGATCACGGCCACGCTGGAGGCCCTCGGCTACACGCCCCACCTCTCGTGGTCCAACTTCGTGCTGTTCGGCGGCGTCGCGGACCCGCAGGCCACCTGGCAGCAGCTCTACGATCGCGGCGTGCTCGTCCGTGACGTCGGCATCCCCGGTCACCTGCGGGTGAGTGCCGGTACGGAGGCGGAGACCACGGCGTTCCTGGACGCCCTGGCCTCGATAGGATCGGCATCATGACCATCCCCGCGCCCACCGCACGCACCGCGAGCCGCGTGCGCCGCACGTCGGAGTCCACCGTCGAGGTCGAGCTCAACCTGGACGGTACCGGCGCGAGCCGCATCGACACCTCGGTGCCGTTCTTCGACCACATGCTCACGGCGTTCGCGAAGCACTCGCTGACGGATCTCACCGTGCGGGCGTCCGGCGACACCCACATCGACGCGCACCACACCGTGGAAGACGTCTCGATCGTGCTCGGTCAGGCGATCCTCGCCGCGCTCGGGGACAAGTCCGGCATCTCCCGCTACGGCGACGCCCTCGTCCCCCTGGACGAGGCGCTCGCGCAGGCGGTCGTCGACATCTCCGGTCGCCCGTACCTCGTGCACGAGGGTGAACCCGCGGGCTTCGAGCACCACCTGATCGGCGGGCACTTCACCGGATCGCTCGTCCGGCACGTCTTCGAAGCCATCACCTTCAACGCCGCCCTCACCGTGCACGTCCGGGTCCTGGGCGGGCGCGACCCGCACCACATCGCCGAGGCCGAGTTCAAGGCGTTCGCGCGGGCGTTCCGTCAGGCGAAGGCGCTGGATCCCCTCGTCGACGGCATCCCGTCCACCAAGGGAGCCTTGTGAGCGCCGCGCCCCGGGTCGCCGTCTTCGACTACGAGTCCGGCAACGTCCACTCCGCGGTCAAGGCGCTCGTCGCCGCGGGAGCCGACGCCGTCCTCACGCGCGACCGCACCGAGGCTCTCGAGGCCGACGGGTTCGTCGTGCCCGGCGTCGGAGCCTTCCAGGCCGTGCGGGACGCACTGCACGCTCACGGCGGCGACGAGATCATCGGCCGTCGTCTCGCGGGCGGTCGACCGGTGCTGGGTATCTGCGTCGGCATGCAGGTGCTCTTCGAGCACGGCGTCGAGCGCGGGCACGACACCGCGGGCCTCGGCGAGTGGCCGGGCGCCGTGACGGAGCTCAACGCCCCTGTCCTGCCGCACATGGGCTGGAACACCGTGGAGCCGGGGGAGGACACCGTCCTGTTCCGCGGGATCGAGCAGGAACGTTTCTACTTCGTGCACTCCTATGCGGCGCAGTCCTGGGAGCTCGATGTGATCCCGCCGTTCCCCCAGCCCGTGCTCACCTGGGCGACCTACGGCGGTCCCTTCCTCGCGGCCGTGGAGAACGGCCCGCTCTCGGCGACGCAGTTCCACCCCGAGAAGTCCGGAGACGCCGGCATCCAGCTGCTCCGGAACTGGGTGCAGAGCCTCTGATCCGGAGCCGCGTCGGCGCCGGGCGTCATGCGGTTTGTCCCGCGCCCCGCGGCGGACTACCCTCGTCTCTCGTGCCCTCTCGGGCCGCAGACCCACCCGAACCAAGGACCCCATGAACGACTTCGCGCAGTCCCCCTCGCTCACGCTCCTCCCCGCGGTCGACGTCGCCGGCGGCAAGGCGGTCCGTCTGACCCAGGGGGAGGCGGGCACGGAGACGAGCTACGGCGACCCGCTCGACGCCGCGGGGGAGTGGGTCTCGCAGGGAGCCTCCTGGATCCACCTCGTCGACCTCGACGCGGCGTTCGGACGCGGCAGCAACGCCCCGATCCTGCGCAAGGTCATCAAGCAGTTCAAGAACGTCAACGTCGAGCTCTCCGGCGGCATCCGGGACGACGCGAGTCTGGAGGCGGCTCTGGAGAGCGGCGCCGCCCGCATCAACCTCGGCACCGCCGCCCTGGAGAACCCGGAGTGGGCCGCCGACGTGATCAGCCGCTTCGGCGAGGCGATCGCCGTCGGCCTCGACGTGCGCGGCACCACGCTCGCGGCGCGGGGCTGGACGAAGGAGGGCGGTGACCTCTGGGAGGTGCTCGAGCGCCTCGAGGACGCCGGCTGCAGCCGCTACGTCGTCACCGACGTGACCAAGGACGGCACGCTGCGCGGTCCGAACCTGGAGCTCCTGCGTGAGGTCACCTCGCGCACGCCGAAGCCGGTCGTCGCGTCGGGCGGCATCTCGAACCTCGACGACATCGCCGCCCTGCGCGACCTCGTGCCGCTGGGCGTCGAGGGCGCCATCGTCGGCAAGGCGCTGTACGCGGGCGCCTTCACGCTGGCGGAGGCCCTGGATGTCGCCGGAGACTGACCCCCACGCCTGCGGGCCGGAGCCGCACAACCGGGCGGACTCGGCCGGTGTCCCCTGGGAGGGGCGCAGCTTCGAGTCGAATCCGCATGCCGCGGACGACGGCTCGGCGGACCCTGCTCTTCTCGCCGCCCTGCTCCGCTTCCGCGCGGGGGAGGGGAGTCAGACGGAGGTCGTCGACGCGTTCCGCTCCGCGCGGGTGCTCATCCCGCTGATCGCCGAGAAGGGTGAGGAGGGGGTGGCCCCCAGCGGCCTCGCGGTGGACAAGACGCAGGAGCTGTCGATCGTCACCGTCGCCGCACCGGACGGGCGCCGCGTCCAGCCGGTGTTCTCATCGGTCGAGACGATGCAGCGCTGGGACCCGTCGGCGCGACCCATCCCGGTCGAGGCCGTCCGCGCCGCGCTGGCCGCATCGTCGGAGGATACCGACCTGATCGTGCTCGACCCGACCTCGGACACGGAGTTCGTGATCCGGCGACCCGCCGTCTGGGCCGTGGCGCAGGGGCACGCGTGGGAACCGAGCTTCCTCTCGCCCGAGGTGGTCACCGCGCTCCGGGAGAGCATCGCCCACGAACTCGCCGTGATCGACGTCGCGGTCGCGCCCGGTGACCCGGATGCGCGGCTGCGCGGGCCAGAGCTCGTCGTGGTGCTGGAGCTCGTCGACGGCCTGGAGCGCGAGGTCCTGGATGCGGTGCTCGCGCGCCTCGCCCAGCGGTGGGCGGCGGATGACCGCATCGCCGTCCTCGCCGACTCGCTGACGGTCAAGCTCCGCCGCAGCGTCTGAGGCGGAGCTCCGACCGGATCAGGTGACGGGGCCGGTCCACTTCTCGCCGGGGCCCTTGCCGATCGGGTCCGGGATGGTCGAGGCCTCGCGGAAGGCGAGCTGCAGCGAACGGAGGCCGTCACGCAACGAGCGGGCGTGCATGTCGCTGATCTCGGGGGCGCCGGCGGTGATGAGTCCCGCCAGCGCGTTGATGAGCTTGCGCGCCTCGTCCAGGTCGAGCTGAGCCGCGGCCTCCGGGTCGTCCGCCAGGCCGAGCTTGACGGCGGCAGCACTCATGAGGTGCACGGCGGCGGTGGTGATCACCTCGACGGCCGGGACGTCGGCGATGTCGCGGACGGCCGAGGAGGCCGCTTCTTCCTGCCGAGCCCATCGCTCCTCGCGCTCGCGGGCCGCCTCGTCCGATGCCTGGTTCGTCACTTCGCCTTGCTTTCTGTTAGACTTTGGCGGGCTCCGGAGCGCCATGCTCCGGAACGAAAGAGGATTCACTTCCCACCCGCGCTTGCCGTTCCAGGCTACCGGGTCTTGCGCTCCGCCGGCTCCGCTCGTCACGAGGGGACCGGTAGACAGGGTGCGGAGCCGGCGTCTGAGAGCCGGCGGGTGGGGGACGACTCCGATTTCGCCCGAGATGCAGACAGCATCACGGTGGCCGAATCACATCGTCTAAGGAGCTCCGCATCAGCGATCCCCGTACCAATGAGCGCATCCGCGTCCCCGAGGTCCGCCTCGTCGGCCCCGCGGGTGAGCAGATCGGCGTTGTCCGCATCGAGGCAGCGCTGCGTCTCGCACAGGAAGCCGATCTCGACCTCGTCGAGGTCGCCCCGAACTCGAAGCCGCCCGTCGTCAAGATCATGGACTACGGCAAGTTCAAGTACGAGGCCGCGCAGAAGGAAAAGGAAGCGCGTCGCAACCAGGCGAACACGATCCTCAAGGAAGTCCGCTTCCGTCTGAAGATCGAGGCGCACGACTACACCACGAAGCTCAAGCGCGCCGAGGGCTTCCTCAAGGCCGGTGACAAGGTCAAGGCCATGATCCTCTTCCGCGGTCGCGAGCAGTCGCGTCCCGAGCAGGGTGTGCGTCTGCTGCGCAAGTTCGCCGAGGACGTCGCCGAGTTCGGCACCGTCGAGTCGAACCCGACCATCGACGGCCGCAACATGGTCATGGTCGTCGCGCCGCACAAGAGCAAGTCCGAGGCGAAGCAGGAGCAGAACGCCGTGCGCGCCGCGAACAAGCAGGCCGCGCGCGATGCGAAGAACGACGCGGACGCTTCCGCGGACGCCCCGGCGGAGTAGATCCGCCCCCAGAACTCCCGCACCGCGGGTTGACACCGTCGCCTGAGAAGGCGCCATACGAAGGAAGAGAAGATGCCGAAGCAGAAGACCCACTCGGGTGCTAAGAAGCGCTTCAAGATCACCGGCAGCGGCAAGCTGAAGAAGCAGCAGGCCGGGATGCGCCACAACCTCGAGCACAAGTCGAGCCGTCGCACCCGCCGTCTGAACCAGGACCAGGTGCTCGCGAAGGCGGACTTCAAGGTCGCGAAGAAGCTTCTCGGTCGCTGACGCGCCGAACGCACGATAGGAACACAGGAAAATGGCAAGAGTCAAGCGGGCGGTCAACGCCCACAAGAAGCGTCGGGTCATCCTCGAGCGCGCCTCCGGCTACCGCGGTCAGCGTTCGCGCCTCTACCGGAAGGCCAAGGAGCAGGTCATCCACTCCCTGGTCTACTCGTACCGGGACCGTCGCAAGCGCAAGGGCGACTTCCGTCGTCTCTGGATCCAGCGCATCAACGCCGCTGCCCGCCAGAACGGCATGACGTACAACCGCTTCATCCAGGGCCTCAACCTCGCGGGTGTCACGGTCGACCGTCGCATGCTCGCCGACCTCGCGGTGAACGATGCCGCGACGTTCACGACGCTGGTCGAGACGGCGAAGAAGGCTCTGCCCTCCGACGTCAACGCGCCGAAGTCGGTCGCGTAAGCATCTCGCTTCCGAACGGGCGTCTTCCTCCGGGAAGGCGCCCGTTCCGCGTATCCGGGCGGTGGCGGGCTGACCGTAGACTGAGTCCGTGCTGGAGAACCCCCGTTCCCCCCGAGTCCGTGCCGTCGCCAAGCTGACCAAGCGCAGCGCGCGTACCGAGACCGGGCTGTTCCTGTTGGAAGGTCCGCAGTCCGTCCGTGAGGCGCTGACGTACCGTCCGGAGGCGATCATCGAGCTGTTCGCGACCCCTCACGGGTGGGAGAGGCACGCGGACATCCGTGCCGCGGCGGCGGAGGCGGACGTCGAGGTCGAGTACGTGAGCGAGGACGTGCTCAACGCGATGGCCGACACGGTGACCCCGCAGGGGCTCGTCGCGGTCGTCCGTCAGACGCCGACCTCGGTGCGGGACATCTTCGATGCGGCACCGCGTCTCGTCGCGATCTGCGAGGAGGTGCGCGACCCTGGCAACCTCGGCACGATCATCCGGGCCGCCGACGCCGCCGGCGCCGAAGCCGTCGTGCTCACCGGTCGCACGGTCGATCCGTACAACCCCAAGGTGGTGCGGGCGACGACCGGCTCGCTCTTCCACCTTCCGGTCTCCGTGGGCGGGGACCTCGACGAGGTCGTGCGACGTGCGCACGATGCGGGCCTGCAGATCCTCGCGGCCGACGTGAAGGGGGATGACCTCCTCGCAGCCCGCGCCGACGGTGTGCTCGGCGAGCCGACCGCCTGGCTGTTCGGCAATGAGGCGCGCGGACTCGAGGACGATGCGCTGACACGGGCCGACCGGGTCCTGCGGCTGCCGATCTTCGGACGCGCGGAGTCGCTCAACCTGGCCACCGCGGCGAGCGTGTGCCTGTACGAGAGCGCGTTCGCCCAACGCGCCGCCGCCACCGGCTGACCGGCGACGGACGGGACGCAGGATGCGGATTCTCATCGTCGAGGACGACGAGCGGGTGGCGGGGGCCTTGCAGGCCTTCCTCGCGCGCTCGGGCTATGCCACCGTGCACGCCGCCGACGGGGCGACCGCGCTGGAGCACCTCGACGCCGACACCGAGGTGGTGCTGCTGGACCTCGGGCTACCGGACGTCGACGGGATCGACCTCTGCCGTCGCATCCGGGGGCGGTCCGACGTCCCGATCGTGATCGTCACCGCGCGCAACCAGGTCGCCGAGCGCATCAAGGGGCTGCGGGCCGGAGCCGATGACTTCGTGGTGAAGCCGTACGACGTGCACGAACTCCTGGCGCGGATCGAGGCGGTCACCCGGCGATCACGGCCGCTGCGCACGGAACCGGATACCCGGGTGCTGCTGCACGACGGGGCGGTGCAGATCGACCTCGTGGCGCGGGAGGTGCAGGTCGGCGGGGTGCCGCTGGCGCTCACCCGCAAGGAGTTCGACATCGTGGGCGTGCTCGCCCGGTATCCGGGTGTGGCGGTGCCGAAGGAGCGCCTCATCCGCGAGGTCTGGAACACCGATTGGCGCGGCTTCGGCCACTCGCTCGAGGTGCACGTGGCGGCCATCCGGAAGAAGAGCGGGGACCGCGCGTTCATCGAGACGGTGCGCGGCGTCGGCTATCGGCTCGCGGGGTCCTGACGCGTGCGCCGCCGCCTGACCGTGGTCTTCCTCGTGCCGCTGATCGTCGTGCTCGTCGCGCTGGGCGGCGTGACCGGGTGGAGCGCGGCGCGCAGCGTCCAGCAGTCGTTCTACGCGGAGCAGCTCGGCGACCTCGGCTACTTCGCGACGAGCGCCAGGCAGGCGCTCCGCTCCGGGAGCCCGGCGGTGATGGACGCCGAGGTCCGCCGCTTCCAGGAGGTGTACGGGATCGAGGTGACCGTGTTCGATCTCACCGGCAGCCCGTGGGCGGCGGGGGATCACGGCGACACGGTCCTGTCGGAGGAGGACGCGCAGCGGGTACGGCTGGCGCTCTCCGGACGCCGCGCCGAACAGCCGACCTCCTCCGCATGGGTCGTGTCCGACGCGGCGCTCGTGGAGCCGGTGTTCGACGACGGCGACGTGATCGGCGCCGTGCTCGTGAGCGGAGGAACGGAGACGCCGCAGACCGTCATCCTGCGCCAGACGCTCGTGCTCGGCGTGATCGTCGTGCTGCTGTGCGCGCTCGGCATCCTCCTGGTCGCCGGGCTGGCGCGCTGGGTGCTCTCCCCGGTGCGCCGCCTCGACGAGACGATGGCGGCGATCGAGCGCGGGGAGATGGACGCCCGGGTGGCCGAGGGCACCGGGCCGCCCGAGCTGCGGCGCATGACGCGGGTGTTCAACGGCATGGCCGATGAGATCGAGCGCGTCATGACCCGGCAGCAGGAGTTCGCGCTGAACGCCTCGCACGAGCTGCGGAATCCGCTCAACGCGTTGCTGCTGCGCGTCGAGCACCTCGCGACGGGCCTGGGACGCGAGTGGGACCACGACGTCGAGGAGACGAGGGAGGAGGGCCGGCGGATGACCCGCATCCTGGAGACCCTCCTCGGACTCGCCCGCGGCGGTCGCACCGACTCCACGATGTCCGCGGTCGATCTGGCCGCTGTCGCAGCCCGCCGGGTGGAGGCCTGGCAGGAGGTGGCGGCGCAGCGGGCCATCGGGCTGCGCCCCACGGGGGAGCCGTCGGTCATGACGATCACCGACCGCACCATCGTGGAGAGTGCGCTCGATGCCGCGATCGACAACGCGGTGAAGTACTCGCCGGAGGGCTCGTCCATCGAGGTCGGCGCGCGGCGCGTGGGCGGCGAATGCCACCTCACCGTGCGCGACCACGGCCCTGGTCTGTCTCCGGAGGACGCCTCGTCGGCGGCGGACCGCTTCTGGCGGAGCGCGGACAGCGGCGACATGCCGGGGACCGGGCTCGGGCTCGCGATCGCGACCGACCTCCTCGCGACGGTCGGGGGCGAGCTGCGGGTGCGCGGCGCCGATGGCGGCGGGCTCCTCGTGGCCCTCGTCCTCCCCGCGGAGGCGGCGGCATGAGCGGGCGGGGACGGCGTGTCATGGCCGGGATGCTCGCGCTCGTGACGGCGGTCGCGTTGAGCGCGTGCAGTCCGCGTTCCGAGGGATGGACGGACACCGTCGCCGTGATCGCCGCGGGCAGCCCCACCGGGGTCTACCACGACTACGGCAGTCGCCTGGCGGCCGAGCTGTCGCGCGAACTGGACGTCGACCTCACGGCGGAGGAGACCGCCGGATCGGTCGACAACCTGCTGCGGGTGAGTGCGGGGGAGGCGCTCCTCGGCTTCGCGCAGGGCGATGCGGCGGCCGACGCCGTGGCCGGGACGGGAGCCTTCGCCGAGCCACTGGACGTGCAGGCGGTCGCCCGTCTCTACGACGAGTATCTGCAGATCGTCGTGCGCGACGACTCGGCCCTCGACGACCTCGCGGACCTCGCCGGGGGGACGATCTCCCTCGGGGCCGAGAACTCGGGGGTGAACGTGATCGCGACCCGGGTGCTGCACGCCGCCGGCGTGGCCGCGGATACGATCGACGATCCGCAGCTCGACCTCGGCGGGTCCATCGCCGCCATGGAGCGCGGGGAGATCGACGGCTTCTTCTGGGTGGGCGGACTGCCGACGCCCGGCATCACCGATCTGGCCGAGACCGTCGACGTCCGTCTGCTCCCGGTCGAGCAGGACTGGGTCAATGCGGTCAACGAGCGGTACTCCCATGCGTATCGGCCCGCCGACGTGCCCGCGGGCACCTACGGCCTCGATGCCTCCGTGATGACGTTGGCGGTGCCGAACTACCTCGTCACCGCCGGAAGCACCCCGCCCGGCGTCGTCCATGATCTCGTCGCGGGCCTGTTCGCGGCGCGCACCACGTTGGCCGCCGACGTCCCGGCGGCAGCGTTGCTGGACCGGCGGTCCGCGATCTTCACCGGGCCGGTGCCCCTGCACCCCGGTGCGGAGGAGTACTACCGCGGCCTGCGCCGGTGACGGGCGTCCCCTCAAGAAATCCTCAAGATCCCTGACAGGCGTCGGCGCGCTCTGCCAGGGTGAGGTCGATCGCACACGATCGGACACCTGCTGCCTGCTGTCGCTGGGAGCGTGGCAGCAGGGCGATCCCGCGGCCCGAGGGGGCGGGCCGTGGGGCGCCCCTGCGAGGATGCATTGGCGCCGCGATCAGGTGATTACGAACGTGTAAACCTCACCGTGGTGCCTGGAACCGCGCGCATCGCGTGGCTAGTTTGGAGAAATGATGACCTCTGAAACCCCGCTCGTCGTCGTCGAGAACGTCCAGAAGCACTACGGCGAGTTCCAGGCGCTCAGCGACATCGACCTCACCGTCAACGCGGGGGAGGTCGTCGTCGTGATCGGCCCCTCCGGCTCGGGCAAGTCGACGCTCTGCCGCACGATCAACCGCCTGGAGACCATCACCAGCGGCTCCATCCGCATCGACGGCAAGGAGCTGCCCGCGGAGGGCAAGGCGCTCGCGCACCTGCGCGCCGACGTCGGCATGGTCTTCCAGTCCTTCAACCTCTTCGCGCACCTCACGATCCTCGAGAACGTGACGCTCGGCCCGATCAAGGTCCGTGGCCTGAAGAAGTCCGACGCCGAGGCCGAGGCGATGATGCTCCTCAAGCGGGTCGGCGTCGCGCAGCAGGCGAACAAGCTCCCCGCGCAGCTCTCGGGCGGCCAGCAGCAGCGCGTCGCGATCGCGCGGGCCCTGGCCATGCAGCCGAAGGTCATGCTCTTCGACGAGCCCACGAGCGCGCTCGACCCCGAGATGATCAACGAGGTCCTCGACGTCATGGTCGAGCTCGCCCAGGAGGGCATGACGATGATCGTCGTCACCCACGAGATGGGCTTCGCCCGCAAGGCGGCCGACCGCGTCGTCTTCATGGCGGACGGCCGGATCGTCGAGGAGGCCACGCCCGAGGAGTTCTTCACGAACCCGAAGAGCGACCGCGCCAAGGACTTCCTCTCGAAGCTCCTCACGCACTGACTTCCCAGACCCAGCACCCACAGCACAGCACACGAAGGAGACGCACATGCGACGCACACGGACACTGGCCGGATTCGGGATCGCCACGGTGGCGCTGCTCGCGCTCACGGCCTGCAACAGCGGCACGCCGTCGAGCACCGGCACGTCGGGCAGCGACGAGGGCGACGCCTCGAGCAGCACGCCCTGGACCATCGAGGAGGATGTCACGATCGAGGGGAGCCCCACGTTCGACCGCATCTCCTCGTCGGGCACCGTCAAGGTGGGCGTCAAGGAGGACCAGCCCGGTCTCGGCTACCTCGACCCGGTGACGAACGAGCGCACCGGCTTCGACGTCGACATCGCCCGCTGGATGGCGGCATCCCTCGGTGTCGACCCGGAGAAGATCGAGTTCCAGGCGATCGCCTCCGCGAACCGCGAGCAGGCCATCGTCAACGGCGACATCGACTACTACGTCGGCACCTACTCGATCACGGACAAGCGCAAGGAGCAGATCGCCTTCGCCGGTCCCTACTTCGTCACCGGCCAGGGCCTCCTCGTCGCGGCCGACAGTGACATCGCGAGCGTCGACGACCTCGACTCCTCCACGACGGTCTGCTCGGCGACGGGTTCGACGCCGATCCAGAACATCAAGGAGAACTACCCCGAGGTGAAGACGAAGGAGTACGACACGTACTCCAAGTGCGTCGAGGACCTCAAGAACGGCCAGGTCGACGCCGTCACGACCGACGAGGCGATCCTCATCGGCTACGCGGCCCAGGACCCCGACAACCTCAAGGTCGTCGGCGAGCCGTTCAGCGAGGAGCGCTACGGCATCGGTGTGGCGAAGGGCGACGACGCGCTCGTCGAGTACTTCAACACCCAGCTCACCGACGGTGGTGACATCTGGCAGCAGATCTTCGACAACAACCTCGGCGCCTCCGGTGTGAAGGCCGAGCAGCCCGAGGTCGACCCGGTCGGTTGATCTCCCCGGGGGCGGTCGGTCCAGCCGGCCGCCCCCGTCCTCCTCGGCGTCGATCTGACGCGGAAACGAACCGAAAGGCACAGCAGTGGGAGTGATCTCGGACCACCTCGACCTCTGGGGTGAAGCGCTGTGGGGAACCATCGCGCTGTTCCTCGGCGGTGGCCTCATCGCCGTGGTGCTCGGACTCATCGTCGGAGCGGCCCGCGTGTCCCCGGTCCCGATCGCGCGCGGCGTCGGCGCCGTGTACGTGAACTGGATCCGGAACACCCCGCTCACGCTGGTGATGTTCTTCTTCGCGTTCTGCCTTCCGATCCTGCTCGGGGAGCGGGTCAACTCCCTGCTGCTCGCCACGATCGCGCTCGGCATCTACACCGCCACCTACGTCGCTGAGGCGATCCGCGCCGGCATCAACACGGTGCCGGTCGGACAGGCGGAGGCGGCACGGGCCATCGGCCTCAACTTCGGCCAGGTCATGCGCTTCGTCGTGCTGCCCCAGGCCACGCGGTCCGTGGTCCCGCCGCTCATGAGCGTGCTCATCGCCCTCATGAAGAACACCACGGTGGCCGCCGGCTTCTCGGTGGTCAACCTCGGCACGATCCGAGCGGCACTCAGCGAGCGGGGCGAGAACGCCCTCGTCGTGCTGCTGTGGGTCATGGTCATCTTCGTCGTGCTCGTGCTGCTCCTGAGCTGGGTGCAGCGCGTACTCGAGAACAAGTGGAGGATCGCGCGATGAGTTCCGTCCTGTTCGACGTCCCCGGGCCTCGCGCCGTCGCCCGCAACCGGATCATCGGCGCCGTCACGATCCTCGTCGTCCTCGCCGTGCTCGGCTGGGTGGTCTGGCGCCTGTACGCCACCGGCCAGTTCTCCGCGGAGAAGTGGAACATCTTCACGTACTCGGCGGTCTGGGTGCGCTTCGGGGAGGGGCTGCTCAGCACGCTCTCCGCCTTCGCGGTCGCCGGTGTCGGTTCGATCGTGCTGGGCTTCGTCCTCGGCATCGGCCGCCTCTCCGAGCACGCCTGGGTGCGGGAACCGGTGCGGTGGATCATCGAGATCATGCGGGCGATCCCCGTCCTGATCCTCATGATGCTGCTGTACTACGGCCTCCCGGTGATCGGTATCCGGATGCCCCCGTACTACGCGGTCGTCATCGCGCTCATCGTCTACAACGGCTCCGTGCTGGCGGAGGTGCTCCGCGCCGGGATCGAGTCGCTGCCGCGCGGGCAGAAGGAAGCCGGCTACGCGATCGGCCTGCGCAAGACCGGGGTCATGTACTTCATCCTGATCCCGCAGGCCGTCCGGGCGATGATGCCCGTGATCATCGCGCAGCTCGTGGTGGCCCTGAAGGACACCGCGCTCGGCTTCATCATCACGTACCAGGAGCTGCTCTACGTCATCAACCAGATCGGCAACCAGGCGCCCTACGGGTCGCCGCTGATCCCCGCCGCGATCGTCGGCGGCTCGATGTACGTCGCGGTCTGTCTGGTGCTCTCCTACGTCGCCTACCGCCTGCAGCGCCGGGCCAAGCGCTCGGCCAAGGCCGGTCCCGTGGAGCCGGACCCCCGCCAGCACGACGGCGAGACGAACACGTCGCTCATCGTGATGCAGCGGGGTCTCGGTAAGCACGACAGCAACAACTCCGGCGGACTGGCGGTGTGAGCCACGACCGGCGCGGGACGCCTGTCCCGCGCCGGTAGACTCGACTCCCGTGTCAGAGTCTCCGGAAATCACCCCCGAAGCGGTCGAAGCCGCTGTCGCCGACGCCCTCGCGGCGATCGAGGCGGCCGCCGACACCGCCGCGCTGAAAGCCGCCCGTGCGGCGCACGTCGCGGAGGGATCGCCGCTCGCGGTCCTGAACGCCTCGATGCGCCAGGTCGCCCCCGAGAACAAGGCCGCGTTCGGCAAGCTCGTCGGTCAGGGCCGCGGTCGTGTGAACCAGGCGCTCGCGGCGAAGGAGGCCGAGCTGGCCGCCGCGGAGGTCGCCGCGCGTCTGGAGGCCGAGCGCGTCGACATCACCGCCGTCCCGTCGCGGACGCGCGTGGGCGCCCGCCACCCGCTGGCCCTCCTGCAGGACCACGTCGAGGACATCTTCGTCGGCATGGGGTGGGAGATCGCGGAGGGGCCGGAGCTCGAGCACGAGTGGTTCAACTTCGACGCCCTGAACTTCGACGTCGATCACCCCGCCCGCCAGGAGCAGGACACCTTCTACGTCGACCCGACGTCGCGCCACCTCGTCATGCGTACGCACACGAGCCCCGTGCAGGTGCGATCCATGCTCGACCGCGAGGTCCCCATCTACGTGCTGTGCCCGGGCCGCGTGTACCGCACCGACGAGTTCGACGCCACGCACCTCCCGGTCTTCACGCAGTTCGAGGGCCTGGTCGTCGACAAGGGCATCACGATGGCGCACCTCAAGGGCACGCTCGACCACTTCGCGAAGCAGCTCTTCGGTCCGGAGGCCAAGACCCGCTTCCGCACGAACTACTTCCCCTTCACCGAGCCCTCCGCCGAGCTCGACCTGTGGCACCCGACCTTCAAGGGTGGCGCGCGCTGGATCGAGTGGGGCGGCTGCGGCATGGTCAACCCGAACGTGCTGCGCGCGGCCGGGATCGACCCGGAGGTGTACAGCGGCTTCGCGTTCGGCATGGGCATCGAGCGGGGCCTGATGTTCCGCAGCGATGTGCAGGACATGCGCGACATGGCCGAGGGCGATGTCCGTTTCAGCGAGCAGTTCGGGATGGTGGTGTGATGCGCGTCCCGCTTTCGTGGCTGCGTGAGTACGTCGATCTGGCAGCGGATGCCACGCCCGAGGACGTCCTCGCGGCACTGGTGACCGTCGGCTTCGAAGAGGAGGACGTGCACCGGTTCGACATCACGGGTCCCGTGGTGGTCGGCCAGGTCGTCTCCGTCGAGCCGGAACCCCAGTCGAACGGCAAGACGATCAACTGGTGCCAGGTGGACGTCGGCCCCGAGCACGGCGGAGTCCGTGGGATCGTCTGCGGCGCGCACAACTTCGTCGTCGGAGACAAGGTCGTCGTGACCCTGCCCGGCGCTGTCCTCCCCGGCCCGTTCCCCATCGCCGCCCGCAAGACCTACGGTCACGTCTCCGACGGCATGATCGCCTCCGCGCGCGAGCTGGGTCTCGGCGACGAGCACAACGGCATCGTCGTGCTGAGCGACCTCGGCATCGATGCGCCCGTGGGCACCGACGCGATCGCGCTGCTGGGCCTCGACGACGTCGCGGTGGAGATCAACGTCACGCCGGACCGCGGCTACGCGTTCTCGGTGCGCGGTGTCGCCCGTGAGTACTCCCACGCCACGGGGGCGGCCTTCCGCGATCCCGCCGAGCGCGACTTCGCCGAGCTGCAGCCCGGCTCCGGACACACGGCCGTGGTGGACGACCAGGCGCCGGTGCGGGGCAAGGTCGGCGCCAGCGAGTTCGTCACCCGGGTCGTGCGCGACGTCGATCCGTCTCGGCCGACTCCGCCGTGGATGATCGCGCGCCTGAGCCTCGCCGGCATGCGGTCGCTGGGTGTGCTCATCGACATCACGAACTACGTCATGCTCGAGCTCGGGCAGCCGCTGCACGGCTACGACCTGGACAAGCTCACGGGCGGCATCACCGTCCGGCGCGCGACGCCGGGGGAGAAGATGACCACGCTCGACGGCGTGGAGCGGAAGCTGCACGTCGAAGACCTCCTCATCGCCGACGACTCCGGTCCCATCGGCCTCGCCGGCGTCATGGGCGGCGGCACCACCGAGATGAGCGACACCACGCGGAACGTCCTCATCGAGGCGGCGACCTTCGACGCGACGACCATCGCCCGCACGGCCCGTCGGCACCGGCTCCCGAGCGAGGCGTCCAAGCGCTTCGAGCGCGGCGTCGACCCGCTGATCCCCTTCGTCGCGGCCCGGCGTGCAGCCGACCTCATGGTCGAGCTCGCCGGCGGCACGCTCACGGAGGAGGGTGGAGCGCTCTTCGCCGAGGTGTTCGTCGCCGAGATCGAGCTCCCGCGCGGCTTCGTGCAGGGGCTGATCGGCGTCGACTACACCGACGACGAGATCACCGGCGCGCTGACGACGATCGGGGCCGAGGTCAGCCCTTCGACAGGCTCAGGGACCCAGGCCGAAGGCGCAGGGACCCAGGGTGACTCCGGGTGGACGGTCATCCCGCCGACCTGGCGCCCCGACCTCACCGACAAGTGGACACTCGCCGAGGAGGTCGCCCGCATCCACGGGCTCGACCGCATCCCCTCCGTGCTGCCGACGCCGCCGTCCGGCCGCGGTCTCACGGCACATCAGCAGGGGCGTCGCCGCGTGGTGAACGCTCTCGCCGCCGCAGGATTCGTCGAGACCCCGGCGTTCCCGTTCACGACCGAGGCGCAGAACGATCTGCACGGCTCCGCGTCCGGTGAGCACCTGCCCAGCATCCGCCTCGCGAACCCGCTCGACGGGCAGGTGCCGTTCCTGCGGCGCTCGCTCATCCCCGGTCTGCTGCAGACCGCGCACCGCAACATCTCGCGCGGGCTCACCGACCTCGCGCTGTTCGAGACGGGCGCCGTGTTCGTCCCGGAGCCGGGCGTGGAGTACGGCACCGCCGAGGTCCCGCCGCTCGGCGTCCGGCCGTCGGATGAGGTGCTCGCCGCGCTCGACGCCTCCATCCCGCCGCAGGAGCGCCACGTCGCGGTGCTGCTGACCGGCAACGTGTCGCCGCGCCAGCCGGGTCGTGCCGCCGAGGCCGCCGGGCTCGTCGAGGCGCTCGACGCGGTCCGCGTGATCGGGGCCGCGGCGGGCATCGAGATCGACGTCGTGCAGACGCAGCGCGCCGCGCTCCACCCCGGACGCACCGGTGCGCTCGTCGCCGCCGGCGAGGAGGTCGGCTACGTCGGCGAGCTGCATCCCGCCGTCGCCGAGGAGGCTGACCTGCCGGGTCGCGCCATCGTGCTGGAGCTCGACCTCGACCGGCTGCTCACGCTCGCCGGCGGACGCATCGTGGCGGCATCGCTCTCCACGTTCCCGGCCGCGACGCAGGACGTCTCGCTCACGCTCCCGGCCGAGGTGCCGGCGGGCGAGGTCCGCGCGGCTCTCGCGGAGGGCGCGGGTGCACTGCTGGAGTCCGTCCGGCTCGTGGACGACTACCGCGGCGAGGGCGTGCCCGAGGGATCGAAGTCGCTGACGTTCGCCCTGCGCTTCCGCGCCGACGACCGCACGCTGACCGCCGCGGAGGCCTCCGCGGCGAAGATGGCGGGCGTCGCCGTGGCCGCGGAGCGCTTCGGCGCCGCCCTCCGCGACTGACCGGGAGAGCGCACGGCCCCTTCCGGGGAGCCGTGCGCTCTCGCGATAGCGTGGCCGGATGACGAGCCTCCTCCTGCAGCCCACGCCACCCTCGGTCCCCGCCGGAGCGCGATCGCTCGGGGAGGGGCCGTTCCTCTCGCCGGGTGCGCAGCTCGACTGGCACTACCGCAAGCCGGGGTGGACCACGGGGGAGGCAGCGACCGTCACCCCCATGCGCGTCGTCCGTGACGATGAGCGCGGTCTCGTCGCGTGGCTTGCCGCCGGGACGCAGCAGGAAGGCCAGGGCACGCGGGACGGGGAGCGCATCCGGACCGTCCCGCTCGATCGGCGGTGGCGGGAGCCCCGGCGCCGGATCGTCGAGGAGTGGTGGGGCAACGGCATCCTGCGCATCGCGCCCGCGGGAGTGCCGTGGTCGGTCTGGCTGTTCTGGAGCGCGGCCACCGGGACGACGTGGGACTTCGCCGGCTGGTACGTCAACCTCGAGAACGCGCACCTGCGCACCGACAGTGCCACCTACACCTCCGATCACGTCCTCGACGTCGAGATCGCACAGGACGGGCGCGTGGCGATGAAGGACGAAGACGAGCTGGTCGCCGCCGTCGACCAGGGGCGGCTGACCGCCGCGCAGGCGGCGCAGATCGAGCGGCACGCGGTCGCGGCCATCGCGTCTTTCCACGCCGGCGACTGGCCGTTCGATCGGGAGTGGATCGACTGGCGACCGGACCCGTCCTGGAGCATCCCGGTGTTGGACGGCCTCGACGAGATCGTCGTCCCCTAACCGCTTCGGGGCCGCCCTCCGCGACGGCGCCGAGGCCGCGCGGGATCAGGCGTTCGCGCGGCATCAGGCGACAGCAGTGCCGGTGGCCTGTGCTTGCGCAGTGGCCTGTGCTCGCGTGGTGGGCTGCGCTCGCGTGACGCCTGTACTCGCGTGACGGCCTGTCCTGCCGCTCCGCTCTGAGCGGAGGCCCTTCCCCCGAGTCGTCGATCCTGATGACATGGGCACATGACGGATGTGCTGATCCTCGGGGGAACCGGATGGCTGTCGGGGCGCATCGCCGCGCATGCACTCGGGGCGGGAGCGACCGTGACCTGCCTGGCCCGCGGCGGTCGGCCGGCACCGCCGGGAGCGACCCTCGTTCTCGCGGACCGCGATGAGGATGACGCCTACGACGTCGTGTCGCGCAGGGACTGGGACCACGTCGTCGACGTCTCCTCCCGCGCCGCTCACGTCGCCGCGGCGGTCCGTGCGCTCGGCGACCGTCCGGCTCGGTGGACGTACGTCTCCTCGATGTCGGTGTATCGCGACGACGAGACGGTCGGGACCGACGAGTCGGCATCGCGGCACCCGGCGGCGCAGGCCGGTGAGGACGACGACTACGCGCGACAGAAGGTCGCGGCGGAGGATGCCGTGCAGGCGGGCGTCGGCGATCGCGCACTCCTCGTCCGGCCCGGCCTCATCGTCGGCGACGGTGACCCGAGCGATCGCTTCGGCTACTGGGCGGCGGCGTTCCTCCGGGCCCTGGATGAGCCGGTGCTGCTTCCACCGCTCGAAGGGCGCACGACGCAGGTCATCGACGTCGAGGACGTCGCTGCGTTCGTCGTGTCCGCCACCGTCACCGGTGCCGTGAACGCGATCGGCGACGTGCGCGACCTGGAGGACGTGCTCCGGACGGTACGCGCGGCCACGGGGCACGCTGGGCCGGTCGTCGTCGGCACGGAGGAGCGCCTCGTCGCCGAAGGCGTTGCGTACTGGGCGGGGCCGCGCTCGCTGCCGCTGTGGCTGCCGCCCGAGATGCGCGGATTCATGACCCGCTCGAATGCGCGGTACCGGCGCAGCGCGGGCCCGCTCCGCGCCCTCGACGAGACGGTGGAGCATGTCGTAGCGGACGAGCGCGAACGGGGCGTGGACCGCGAGCGCCGCGCCGGACTCACGCGGACGGAGGAGCGGGCTCTGCTCGACGCCCTCGCTCGCTAGACTGCGAGGCAGTGACACGGGGTGCCGCATCCGCGGCTGAGATCACACCCGTCGAACCTGATCTAGTTCGTACTAGCGAAGGGATGTCGCCGATGAGCGATCCTGTGCGTCCGCAATCCGTCCTCGACCTCGCCGTCACGGCGGGAAGGCTGCGGGAGGAGGTCCGGGCCACGCCGCCGTTGACGCACTGCATCACGAACGCCGTCGTGACGGGGTTCACCGCCAACGTGCTGCTGGCGCTCGGGGCGGCGCCGGCCATGGTAGACATCGTCGGCGAGGCCGAGCCGTTCGCCGCTGCCGCCTCGGGGCTTCTCATCAACCTCGGGACGCCGACCCCGGAGCAGCGGGAGGCGAGCAGGGAGGCCGTGGCGGGAGCGCTCGCCGCCGGCACGCCGTGGGTACTCGATCCCGTTGCGATCGGCACCCTCCCGGTGCGGACGGCGCTCGCGCACGAGCTCGCCGCGCTGCGCCCCACCGCCATCCGCGGCAACGCGTCGGAGATCCTCGCGCTGGCCGGACACAGCAGTGGCGGCCGCGGTGTCGACGCGACGGACGGGACCGAGGCGGCGGCTGCGGCGGCCCGCGAGCTCGCCCACCGGTACGGTTCTGTGGTCGCCGTCTCGGGCCCGGTCGACTTCCTCACCGACGGGGAGCGGGTGATCCGCATCGCCAACGGGCATGAGCTCCTCACACGGGTGACCGGCGGCGGGTGTGCCCTGGGCGCCGTGATGGCGGCGTTCCTCGGGGCGGCCCGTGGCTCCGCGACAGATGCGCTGACGGCGGTGACCGCGGCGACCCTCGTCTACACGGTCGCAGCCGAGCAGGCAGCGGAGATCTCCCGCGGACCGGGCAGCTTCGCCGTCGCACTGCTCGACGCCCTGTCCGCCGTGACCCCGGCGGACCTCCGCGCCCGCGCCCGCGTCGAGGAGGAGGCCCGATGACCGTCGACCTGTCCCTGTACCTCGTCACCGATCGGTCGCTGTGCGGCGCTCGCGGGGTGGTCGCGACCGTCCGCGAAGCGGTGGCCGGCGGTGTCCGCATCGTGCAGCTGCGCGACAAGGAGGCGACGGACGAGGAGACCGTCGTGCAGCTCCTCGCCCTGTCCGCGGCCATCGACGGTCGCGCGCTGCTCGTCGTGAACGATTGCCTCGATGCGGCCGTCGAGGCCCGTCGTCGCGGTGCCAGGGTGGACGGGGTGCACCTCGGCCAGGCGGATGCCTCGGTGCTCCGCGCGCGCGAGCTTCTCGGCCCGGGGGCGTTGATCGGGCTCACGGCGAACACCTCCGCGCACCTCGACGAGGTCGCCGCCCTGCCGTCGGGCACGGTGGACTACCTCGGGGTCGGCGTCATCCGCCCCACGCGCACGAAGCCCGACCATCCGGTGCCGCTCGGCATCGACGGCTTCGCCGCATTCGTCGCGCGCAGTCCGCTGCCGTGCGTCGCGATCGGTGGGGTGGACCTGGAGGACACGGCGGCGTTGCGTGAGGCCGGCGCGTCCGGGATCGCGGTGGTCTCGGCGCTGTGCGCGGCAGAGGACCCCCGGTCCGCCGCCGCGGCCTTCCGGCGACACTGGTTCGCACGGGCGGTGCCGCACGTGCTCAGCATCGCCGGCAGCGATCCGTCCGGAGGTGCGGGCATCCAGGCCGATCTCAAGGCGATCGCCGCGAACGGGGGCTACGGCATGGCAGCCCTCACAGCCCTGACCGCGCAGAACACGCAGGGCGTCCGCGCCGTGCATGTCCCTCCCGCGGAGTTCCTGCGGGCGCAGCTCGACGCTGTCGCCGACGACATCCGCATCGACGCCGTGAAGATCGGCATGCTCGCGGACGGGGAGGTGATCCGCACGGTCGCCGCCTGGCTCCGGACGACGCAGCCCCCGATCGTCGTGCTGGACCCCGTCATGATCGCCACCTCGGGAGACCGACTGCTCGACCCCGACGCAGAGCGCGAGCTGCGGGGCCTGCTCTCCCTGGCGACCGTGGTCACCCCGAACCTCGCCGAACTCGCCGTCCTCGCGGGGCGCGAGGTGGCGGGCTGGGCGGACGCGCTCGCCGCGGCGCAGGAGCTGTCGGCCGATACGGGGACCGCGGTGCTGGTGAAGGGCGGGCATCTGCCCGGGGACGAGGCACCGGACGCCCTGATCGACACGGCAGCCGGTACGCACGCGGAGTTCCCCGGGGCGCGCATCCGGACGGAGAACACCCACGGCACCGGCTGCTCGCTGTCCGCGGCTCTGGCCACACGACTGGCGCGGGGCGACGATCCCGCGACCGCGGTCCGCGCCGCGCGCGCCTGGTTGCGGGAGTCCCTCCGCGCGGCCGACGACCTGGACGTCGGGCGAGGGCACGGCCCGATCCACCCCTTCGCGGGGCTCTGGGCGCGCGGCGGGGTCGAGACCCGGCCGACACCGGAAGAGGTGGCCGTGGCCTGGTGGGATGAGACTGCCGCGATCCGCCGCGACATCGATGCGCTGCCCTTTGTACGTGCGCTCGCCGACGGGACGCTCGACCGCGACGCCTTCGTCTTCTACCTCGCGCAGGACGCCCTGTACCTCCGCGAGTACGCCAGGGTGCTCGCGGAGGCGTCGCGCCTCGCCCCGACCCCCGACGAGCAGGCGTTCTGGGCCGAGGCCGCGCACGGTGCGATCCGCGGCGAGCTGGAGCTGCACGCGTCGTGGCTGACACCGGAGACCGGGGTGAGCGGCGCCACCTTCGCCACCGAGCCCGCCCCGGCGACGATCGCCTACCTCGACCATCTGCGCTCGGTCGCGTTCGGCGGCGACTATGCCGCACTGATCGCGGCAGTGCTGCCGTGCTTCTGGCTCTACACCGACCTGGGGGAGCGACTCCATGCCGGAGCGTTCGGCGCGGCGCCCCGCGAGCCCCGGCATCCCTACGCGTCGTGGCTCGCGACCTACGCGGATCCGGCCTTCGCGGAGGGCACGCGGCAGGCCGTCGCGCATGTCGCCGCTGCGGCCGCGAGGACCGACGACATCGGCCGGGAACGGATGCGGCGCGCCTTCCTCACCTCGAGCGCACACGAACGCGCCTTCTTCGCCGCACCGGTCGCGCGCGCTGTCGTGTGACGCTCGGGATTTGCGGTGCCGGACGCGCCCGCGCTATCGTCGCCGCATGCCTTCGGTCGCCACCGCTCCTTCGACGCTCGTCCCGAGCGTCATCGCCGTGCGCCGACGTCGCGGCCGCCGATTCTAGGCGACCCCGCCCTTCTGCCTGCGTCCGCGCGGCGGTCGAGTGCCGGTGTCGCCGCCTCCGGCCCCGCCCCCGGTCCCGAGATCGTCGAGGACCCGACCGTTAAGGTAGAAGCATGACGTATTCCGTCGCCGTCTCCGGCGCCTCCGGCTACGCAGGCGGCGAGATCCTGCGCCTCCTGGCCGCACACCCCGACGTCGAGATCCGCACCGTCACGGCGCACTCGAACGCCGGACAGCCCCTCGTCGCCCATCAGCCGCACCTCCGCTCGCTCGCCCACCTCACGCTGCAGGACACCACGCCGGAGATCCTCGCCGGACACGACATCGTGTTCCTCGCCCTCCCGCACGGCCAGTCCGGACAGTACACGGACGCCCTCGGCGACACCCCGCTCGTGATCGACGCGGGGGCCGACCACCGGCTCACCTCCTCGACGGAGTGGGACGCCTTCTACGGCGGGGCGTTCCACGAGCCCTGGACGTACGGCGTGCCCGAGCTCGTCGTCGGAGGGGGCAAGCAGCGCGAGGCGCTCCGCGGCGCGACCCGGATCGCCGCACCCGGCTGCAACGCCTCCACGGTGAGCCTCAGCCTCGCCCCCGGTGTCGCGGCCGGCGTGATCGACCCGGGCGACATCGTCTCCGTCCTGGCCGTCGGCCCGTCCGGGGCGGGCAAGAGCCTGAAGACGAACCTCCTCGCCTCCGAGATCCTCGGCTCCGCGAACCCGTATGCGGTGGGCGGCACGCACCGCCACATCCCGGAGATCCGACAGGCGCTCGCCGCCGCCCGCCCTTCGACGGGCTCAGGCCCCTCGACAGGCTCAGGGACCCAGGACATCCGGATCTCCTTCACCCCGGTCCTCGTGCCGATGTCGCGCGGCATCCTCGCCACCTCCACGGCGCCGATCGTCGACGGCGTGAGCGACGCCGAGATCCGCCAGGCGTGGGAGAGCGCCTACGGCGACGAGACCTTCGTGCAGCTGCTCCCGGAGGGCAGCTTCCCGCGCACCGCCGACGTGCTCGGGGCGAACACGGCCCTCCTCGGTCTCGCGATCGACCGCGCCGCGAACCGCGTGACGGTGGTCACCGCCGTCGACAACCTCGTCAAGGGCACCGCCGGAGCTGCCGTCCAGTCCATGAACATCGCGCTGGGGCTTCCCGAGACCCGCGCCCTCTCAGTGAACGGAGTCGCCCCGTGAGCGTCACCGCCCCCGCAGGATTCGAGGCGGCCGGAGTCGCCGCCGGACTCAAGTCCACCGGCAAGCCCGATGTCGCCGTCGTGGTCAACCGCGGCCCCCGGAAGGTCGGCGCTGCCGTCTTCACGAGCAACCGCGCCAAGGCCAACCCCATCATCTGGTCCCAGCAGGCCGTCGCGGACCGCGTGGTCGAGGCCGTCGTCCTCAACTCCGCCGGGGCGAACTGCTTCACCGGCAGCTTCGGGTTCCAGACGACCCACCAGACCGCGGAGAAGGCGGCCGAGCTGCTCGGCATCAGCGCGGGCGACGTGCTCGTCTGCTCCACGGGGCTCATCGGGACGGGCGACGAGGTCTTCCGCGAGAAGGTCCTGGCCGGCACCGCGCAGGCGATCGCCGAGCTGAGCTCGGACGGCGGGGAGAGCGCCGCGCACGCCATCATGACCACGGACACGGTTGCGAAGACCGCTGTGGTGACCCGCGACGGCTGGACGATCGGTGGCATGGCGAAGGGCGCGGGCATGCTCGCCCCCGGTCTGGCGACGATGCTCGTGGTGCTCACCACCGACGCCGTGCTCGAACCGCTCCAGGCCGACGAGGCGCTGCGTCGGGCGACGGGACGCACGTTCGACCGCCTCGACTCGGACGGCTGCATGTCGACCAACGACCAGGTGACGCTGCTCGCCAACGGCGCCTCCGAGGTCGCCCCCGATCTCGACGACTTCGCCGAGGCGCTCACCACGCTCTGCCAGGAGCTCGCGGTCAAGCTGCAGGGCGACGCGGAGGGCGCGAGCCACGACATCACGATCGAGGTGCAGCACGCCGTCTCCGAGCAGGATGCCGTCGAGGTCGGCCGCTCGGTGGCCCGCAACAACCTGTTCAAGGCCGCCATCTTCGGCAACGACCCGAACTGGGGACGCGTGCTCGCGGCGATCGGCACCACGGCCGCGCAGTTCGACCCGTACGACGTCGACGTGTGGATGAACGGCGTCCGCGTGTGCACCGCCGGTGGCCCGGACCGCCCGCGCGAGGAGGTCGACCTGACGCCGCGAGCGACGCACCTGATGATCGACCTCAAGGTCGGGGAGGCCACCGCCACGGTCCTCACGAACGACCTCACCCACGACTACGTGCACGAGAACAGCGCCTACGCCTCATGACCGACATCCAGGACACCACGCCGGACATCGCGGCCCAGAAGGCGACCACCCTCATCGAGTCGCTGCCGTGGCTGAGGAAGTTCCGCGACCAGATCGTCGTCGTCAAGTACGGCGGCAACGCCATGGTCTCGGACGAGCTGCAGGAGGCCTTCGCCCAGGACATCGCGTACCTCCGCTACGTCGGCGTGCAGCCGGTGGTCGTGCACGGCGGTGGGCCGCAGATCTCCGACATGCTCCAGCGGCTGGAGATCCCCAGCGAGTTCAAGGGCGGGTACCGCGTCACCAACACCGAGGCCATCGGCGTCGTGCGGATGGTGCTCACGGGTCAGGTGAACCCGCAGCTCGTGTCGAAGATCAACTCGCACGGCCCCATCGCCACCGGCCTCAGCGGTGAGGACGCCGGGCTCTTCGGCGGCCGCCGCCGCGGTGTGATGATCGACGGCGAGGAGGTGGACCTCGGCCGCGTGGGCGACGTGGTCCAGGTCGACCCGACGCCGGTGCTCGATCATCTCGCCGCAGGGCGGATCCCGGTCGTGTCGAGCATCGCGCCCGACCTCGACCACCCGGGGCAGTCGCTCAACGTCAACGCGGATGCCGCGGCTGCTGCGCTCGCCGTGGCCCTCGGTGCGCGCAAGCTCGTCATCCTCACCGACGTGCCGGGGCTGTACGCCGACTGGCCCAACCGGGACTCGCTCGTGTCGCATCTGACGTCGGGCGCTCTCGTGGAGATGCTGCCGCGCCTGGAGTCGGGCATGATCCCGAAGATGCGCGCATGCCTCGATGCGGTCGAGGGTGGCGTCGACGCGGCCGCGATCATCGACGGACGGGTCCCGCACTCGGTGCTCGTCGAACTGTTCACCAGCAAGGGAATCGGGACCGAAGTGGTCCTGGGAGAGAAAGGGGCGACGGCATGACCGTCTGGCAGGACGACGCGGCACGTGATCTCGTGCTCAACGCGGGGGAGCGCCTCGCGCTGCTGACCCGCGGTGAGGGCTCGTACCTGTGGGACGCCGAAGATCGACGCTACCTCGACTTCCTCGCCGGCATCGCGGTGACCTCGCTCGGGCACGCGCACCCGGTGTTCGTCGATGCGGTGTCGCGGCAGGCCGCCACCCTCGCGCACGTCTCCAACTACTTCGCGACCCCACCGCAGCTCGCGCTCGCGGCCCGGCTCAAGCGCCTCGCCGGCGCGGGGATCGACGGTCGGGTCTTCTTCTCGAACTCGGGTGCCGAGGCCAACGAGGCCGCGTTCAAGCTCGCCCGTCTGCACGGCGGCGCGGAGCGTCCCCGCATCCTGGCGCTGGAGAACGGCTTCCACGGCCGCACGATGGGCTCGCTCGCGCTCACGGCCAAGGAGTCCATGCGCGCGCCGTTCGCTCCGATGCCCGGAGGGGTCGAGCACATCCCGGCCACGATCGATGCGCTGGAGGCCGCGATGGATGACCGGGTCGCCGCCGTCATCGCGGAGCCGATCCAGGGTGAGGCCGGCGTCGTCGAGCTCCCGGAGGGCTACCTCGCCGCCGCGCGCTCGCTGACCCTCGCACACGGAGCTCTGCTCATCGTCGACGAGATCCAGACAGGGGCAGGACGGACCGGCGCCTGGTTCGGGTTCAGCCACGAGGGCATCACGCCCGACGCCATCACGCTCGCGAAGGGCATCGGCGGCGGGTTCCCGATCGGCGCCCTCGTCACCTACGGCGCCGCGAGCGCCCTGTTCACGCCCGGCTCGCACGGCTCCACCTTCGGCGGGAACCCGCTCGCGACGGCCGTGGCGGACGCGGTGCTGGCCGAGATCGAGCGCGCCGACCTCGTCGACAACGCCGCGCGCCGCGGAGTCGAGCTGCGGGAGATCATCCTGGGCATCGACTCCCCGCTGATCGAGGGCGTCCGCGGCCGCGGACTCCTTGTCGGCGTCGCGCTCACCCAGCCCGTGGCGGGTGCGGTGGTCGCCGCCGCCCAGGACCGCGGTCTCATCGTCAACGCCGCCAACCCCGAGACCGTGCGCGTCGCGCCGGCACTCACCATCGGCGACGCGGAGCTGGCGGAGTTCCGCGAGCTGTTCACCGCCGCTCTCTCCGACGTCCACTCCTCCGCCACCGGAAAGGTCCCCGCATGACCCGCCACCTGCTGCGCGACGACGATCTGACGCCCGCCGAGCAGGCGGAGATCCTCGATCTCGCCCTCGAGCTCAAGAAGGACCGCTGGGCGGACAAGAGCCTCGCCGGCCCGCAGACCGTCGCCGTGATCTTCGACAAGTCGTCCACCCGGACGCGCGTCTCGTTCGCCGTGGGCATCGCCGACCTCGGCGGCACCCCGCTCATCATCTCCACCGCGAGCAGCCAGCTCGGCGGGAAGGAGACGCCGTCCGACACGGCGCGCGTCCTCGAGCGCCAGGTCGCCGCGATCGTGTGGCGCACGTACGCGCAATCGGGCCTGGAGGAGATGGCCGCCGGCACGCGGGTCCCCGTGGTCAACGCACTGTCCGACGACTTCCACCCGTGCCAGCTCCTTGCCGACCTGCTGACGATCCGCGAGCACAAGGGCGATCTGAAGGGCCTCACGCTGACGTTCTTCGGCGACGGCCAGAGCAACATGGCGCACTCCTACGCGCTCGCCGGCGTCACGGCGGGCATGCACGTGCGCATCGCGTCGCCGGAGGACTACGCGCCGCGCGCCGACGTGATCGAAGCGGCCGACCGCCGCGCCGGGGAGACCGGCGGATCGATCACGCTCTTCACCGATCCGGTCGAGGCGGCCGCGGGCGCTGACGTCGTCGTCACCGACACCTGGGTATCGATGGGCAAGGAGGAGGAGAAGCTCGCGCGGATCCGCGACCTCGGCGGCTACAAGGTCACGCCGGAGACGATGGAGCTCGCGCACGACGACGCGATCTTCATCCACTGCCTCCCCGCCGACCGCGGCTACGAGGTCGACTCCGCCGTCATCGACGGTCCGCAGAGCGTGGTCTGGGACGAGGCGGAGAACCGTCTGCACGCTCAGAAGGCCCTGCTGGTCTGGCTCCTCGGGAAGAAGGACGCGTGATGGCCGGCTCGCACGAAGGCACCAACGAGGGCGCGCTCTGGGGCGCGCGGTTCGCCACCGGTCCGTCGCCGGAGCTCGTCGAGCTGAGCCGTTCGACGCACTTCGACTGGATCCTCGCGCCGTACGACATCGCGGGTTCCCACGCGCATGCCACGGCGCTGGCCGCGGCGGGGTACCTCGAACCGGATGAGGCCGCCCGCATGCACGAGGGCCTCGACGCCGTAGCGCGCAAGGTCGCCGACGGCACCCTGCAGCCGCTGCCCACCGACGAGGACGTGCACGGTGCGCTCGAGCAGGCGCTGATCGCCGAGCTCGGTCCGGAGCTGGGCGGACGCCTCCGCGCCGGACGCAGCCGGAACGACCAGATCGCCACTCTCGTGCGGATGTACCTGATCGATCACGCCCGGGTGATCGCCCGTGACCTGCTGCGCGTGATCGATGCGCTCGTGGCGCAGGCCGAGGCGCACCCCGACGCGATCCTGCCCGGACGCACGCACCTTCAGCACGCGCAGCCGGTGCTGCTCGCGCATCACCTCCAGGCTCACGCGTGGCCGCTGGTGCGCGAGCTCGAACGTCTCGTCGACTGGCGCCGGCGTGCCGGTGTCTCGCCGTACGGCGGGGGAGCGCTGGCGGGATCGACGCTGGGCCTCGACCCCGCCCTCGTGGCGACGGAGCTCGGTCTCGACCGGCCGGCGGAGAACTCCCTCGACGGGACGGCCGCGCGGGACGTCGTCGCGGAGTTCGCGTTCATCGCGGCGATGACGGGCGTCGACCTCTCCCGACTCTCCGAGGAGATCATCCTCTGGAACACCCGCGAGTTCGGCTTCGTCACCCTCGACGACGGCTACTCCACCGGATCCAGCATCATGCCGCAGAAGAAGAACCCGGACATCGCCGAGCTCGCGCGCGGCAAGTCCGGGCGTCTCATCGGTAACCTGTCCGGCCTGCTGGCGACGCTCAAGGGGCTGCCGCTCGCCTACAACCGCGATCTGCAGGAGGACAAGGAGCCGGTCTTCGACTCCGTGCAGACGCTCGAGGTCGTGCTGCCGGCGTTCGCGGGGATGGTCGCGACGCTGCGCTTCCACACGGAGCGCATGGCCGAGCTCGCCCCCCAGGGGTTCTCGCTGGCGACCGACGTCGCCGAGTGGCTGGTGAAGCGGCGGGTGCCGTTCCGCGATGCCCACGAGATCTCCGGAGCACTCGTGCGCGCCTGCGAGGAACAGGGGATCGGGCTGGAGGACGCCTCCGACGACCTGCTGCTGTCGGTGTCGCCCCACCTCGTCCCCGCGGTGCGCGAGGTGCTCACGATCGAGGGATCCGTCGCGTCGCGCACGGGTGTCGGCGGCACCGCGCCCGAGCGGGTGGCCGAGCAGCGCGCGGAGCTCGTCGCCCGCGCGCAGGCCGCCGCGCACGCGCTCGGCCTGTAGTCGTTCCGGCGGCGACCGCGCCTCAGTGCAGGTCGCCGTCGGCGGCCGAGCGCTCCCACCGGGTGAACCGGACGGTCAGGCCCTCCCGGGTGGGTGCTGCGAGGAACGGTCCTGCGGAGACGGCCGTGTCACCGGCGAAGGGAGCCACCCTGACGAGTCGCCACGGTCCGTCGTCCGCGCGGGCCCGCACGATCATCGCGTCCGCCCAGCGGCTGACCCGGACGGTGATCTCGCTCTCGCGCCAGTCGTCGACGTAGCCGACCGACCAGTCCGAGCGGCCGGCGGTCACGACGGCGCCCAGGCCGAGGTGGCCGTCGGCGAACTCGACTCCCGCCTTGATCCAGTGCTCGTCATCGGCGCGGACGAAGAGGCCCGCCTGGTCGAACTGCCCCTCCCACGGCGCGCGGAAGGCGACCTCGATCGCTTCACCGACCTCCAGCGGGGCGAGCAGTGCATGCTCGGAGTCGTGCACGAAGCCGTACGCGGTGTGACGCCAGGCATCGCTGCCCTCGATCGCGGTGGCGTCGAGATGCCCGTCGATGCGCGTCAGCGCGGGGGCGTGGGTCCAGGTGCCATCGGTCCAGTCGATGATGCGTGAATCAGGCATATTTCCTATCTATAGCCATATGAGACATAAACCTCGGATATTCGTGTTACGGTTATCCCATGGTCATCGCCGTGATCGCCGACATCGTGGGTTCCCGAGAGCTCGGGGACCGGAGCGCCGCACAGCGTGCCCTCGACGAGACCATCGCGCAGGTCGAACGCGACCGTCCGCTGGCGGTCCAGCCGCTCACGCCCACGGTAGGGGACGAGCAGCAGGGCGTCTACCGCGAGCTTCCCGACGCGCTCCTCTCCCTCCTCATGGTCCAGCTCCGGCTCCCTGAGGGCCTCGCGTTCCGCTTCGGCGTCGGCATCGGCGAGGTCCGACCGGTGGCGTCGGTGCACGGTGAGCTGGCCGACGGCCCTGGGTGGTATGCGGCGCGCGCCGCGATCGAGACCGTGCACGCCCGCGAACAGCGCGCCGTGCCGCGCACGCGCACCTGGATTGTCGGAGCCCCGGGCCAGGATGAGGTCATGGAGACCGTGATCGCCGCGTCCAACGCGTATGTCCTCGCGCGCGACGAGCTCGTCGGGGCGATGAGCACGCGCGAGCGCCACCTCACGTACGGGCGCCTGGTCGGCCGGTCCCAGCAGGAGCTCGCCGCCCAGGAGGGCATCTCGCAGCCGAGCGTGTCCAAATCGCTGCGGAGCGCGGGAGCCGCCGCTGTCATCGAGGGTGTGGCCGCGCTCCGGGGGGAGACCGCATGATCCTCGCGGGCTTCGTCCTCCTGGCCGTCGGCGCGACCGACCTCGTCCGCCAGTTCGTGCCTCGGCGGTGGATCGGCTACGTCGTGGCTGCGGCTGTGGTCCTCCTCCTCGGCATCGGCGGGGACGCGCTGCTGCCGGCCCTCCTCGGACTCGGTGCCGGAGCGCTGTGGGCCTGGAGCATGCCGGACGAGGGACCGTCCCGTGCCGGGTTCTGGCCGGCCGTCGCGCTGGCCGCCCTCAGCATCGGCGCCGTGGTCTGGGGCGGATCGAGGAATGCCGCCGGTCTCATCGGCGAGCTCTGGACGCTCCGCTCGCCGTTCGGCGAGGTGCCGTTCGATCTGGCCGTGCTCGCGCTCGGCGCCGGTGTCTTCCTGCTCGAATCCGCCAACCTCGTCGTCCGCGCGGCTCTGGACGGCGAGCACACCTGGCGCCCCGCGGAGGTGGCGGAGCCGGTGCCTCCGGTCGTCGCATCCGCACCGACCGACCAGCCTGCGGCCGATGCCCCTGCGGTGGGGGTGATCCCCGCCGATCCCCGCCACGGCTTCAAGGGCGGGCGGCTCATCGGCCCGCTCGAACGTGTCCTCGTGATGATCCTCACCCTGGCCGCGGCGTACCCCGTGCTCGCGGCCATGCTCGCCGCCAAGGGCATCGTCCGCTTCCCGGAGATCTCCCGCGACGGGGAGACCGGGGCCCGCGCGGAGTACTTCCTCGTCGGCAGCCTGGTGAGCTGGGTGATCGGGCTCGGCGCCGCGTTCCTCGTGTGGTGGGCCGCGCACAGCTGACACCCCCTCGCACGACGCAGCGGGGCGGTCGTCCGCTGCTAGCCTGGAGCGCGTGTCAACTCCCGCTCTGACGACCGCGCCGCAGGCGATCGACCCCACGTTCGAGAACGTGTGGGACGAGATCGTGTGGCGTGGCCTCGTCCACGTGTCCACCGACCAGGAGGCGCTACGCGCCCTGCTCGCGGGAGATCCCGTCACGTATTACTGCGGCTTCGACCCGACGGCGCCCAGCCTGCACCTCGGGCACCTCGTCCAGCTGCTCCTGCTCCGCCGCCTCCAGCTCGCCGGGCACAAGCCGCTCGGTCTCGTCGGTGGGTCCACCGGTCTGATCGGCGACCCCCGGCCCACCGCGGAGCGCACGCTCAACACCCGCGAGACGGTGGCGGAATGGGTCGACCGTCTGCGCGGACAGGTCGAGCGCTACCTCAGCTTCGAAGGGGACAACGCCGCCCGCATGGTGAACAACCTCGACTGGACGGCGCCGCTCTCCGCGATCGATTTCCTCCGCGAGATCGGCAAGCACTACCGCGTCGGCACCATGCTGAAGAAGGACGCGGTGGCCGCACGCCTGAACTCCGACGCCGGGATCAGCTACACCGAGTTCAGCTACCAGATCCTCCAGGGGCTCGACTTCCTCGAGCTCTACCGGCAGTACGACTGCGTGCTGCAGACGGGCGGCTCCGATCAGTGGGGCAACCTCACCAGCGGCACCGACCTCATCCACCGGGTCGAAGGGGCGTCCGTCCACGCGATCGGCACCCCGCTGATCACCAACAGCGACGGCACCAAGTTCGGCAAGAGCGAGGGCAACGCGATCTGGATCGACGCGGAGCTCACGAGCCCGTACGCGTTCTACCAGTTCTGGCTCAGCACGGCGGATGCCGACGTGATCGAGCGCCTCAAGGTGTTCACGTTCCTGACCAGGGCCGAGATCGAGGAGTACGCGGAGCTCGTGGCGACCGAGCCGTTCCGCCGTGCCGCCCAGAAGCGCCTCGCGCTCGAGGTCGTCGCGACGGTGCACGGCGTCGAGGCGACGGCGGCCGTGATCGCGGCGTCCGAGGCGCTGTTCGGGCAGGGCGACCTGACGACTCTCGACCCGGCGACCTTGCGCACGGCGCTCGACGAGCTTCCGCATGCGACGGTCGCAGCCGGAACTCCGGTCGTCGACGCCCTCGTCGCCACCGGTCTCGTGTCGAGCCTGTCGGAGGCGCGCCGCGCCATCGCGCAGGGCGGCGTCTCCCTCGATGGGGAGCGGGTGGAGGACGACTCCGCGACCGTGCAGGGCACCCTGCCCGGCGGTGTCTCGGTGCTGCGTCGCGGGAAGAAGACCCTCGCCGGCGTCTTCCTGGGCTGACCCCGGCCTCGTATGCCGTTCACTCCGAGCCACGCGATCGTCGCGCTGCCGTTCGTGCGCACGCCGCTCGTCCCCGCGGCGATCGCGATCGGAGCGATGACGCCGGACATCTCGCTGTTCCTGCGCAACGTCGGCCTCAACTACGGCTTCCTGCACGATCCGGTCAACCTCGTGTGGACGACGCTGCTCGCTCTCGGGCTGTTCCTCCTCTGGCGCGTCCTGCTGCGCCCGGCGACCCTGGAACTGCTGCCGGGATGGGTGTCCGTGCGACTGCCCGCCGGCTGGGGGGCGAGCGGATACCGAGCGGCGATCGAGGCGCTGAGTCGCGATGACCGCCCGCGGTACGCGGGCTGGCGACCGCTGTATCCGTTCCTGCTCGTGTTCTCGACGATGCTGGGCGTGCTCTCGCACATCCTCTGGGATGCGTTCACGCATGAGTCACGGTGGGGCGTGGATCTGCTGCCCGCGCTCGCGAACTCCTGGGGTCCCTTCGACGGTTACAAGTGGCTCCAGTACGGCTCGAGCGCGCTCGGACTGCTGGGCCTGGCGATCTGGGCTGCACTGCGGCTGCGCCGCGCGACGCCTCGAGCGGACGCGCCCCGAGTCCTTCCGACGTTCGTGCGGGTCGCGTGGTGGCTGTCGCTGCCGGTGATCCTCGTGATCGCGTGGGTCGGCGGTCTGCTCGCGTTCGGTCCGCTGTCCGCCGAGTTCACGGTGCAGCATCTGGCATATCGGGTGCTGCCGCCCGCCTGCGCGGTGTGGGGCGTGCTGACCCTGGTCCTCTGCGTCGTACTGGCGGTGCGGCGGCCGCGCGCTGCGGTCTGATCCCGCGCCTCACCAGTGCGGCGCGTCCGTGCTCCACCCGTGCGGGGCATCGAACGCCAGGCCGGGGAGTGCCGGGGCGGCCGTCACGATCGTTTCCCCGTCGACGTCGAAGCGGGCCAGGTGGCCGGATGCGTCCACCTCGGGGAGCGCCGACGCGCGGGGCGTCCGCGGCATCCCGAGCAACTCGGCGGCGATCCGACGCAAGGAGGTCCGCACGACTCGCGAGTGCCCGTCGCGGTGGCGGAGCAGTTGCGTGAGGGCGGCGGCGAGGAGGTAGCCGGCGCTGTGGTCCAATGCCTGAGCCGGAAGAGCGCCCGGCCGACCGCCGTCGCCCTCGATCAGTGCGATGCCGCTCTCCGCCTGGACCAGGCTGTCGAAGCCGGCGCGCTCGGGGTGAGACGTGCCCCAGGCGCTGAGCTGGGCGACGAGCAGGCCCGGATACCGTGCGGCGAGCGCGTCGGGGGAGAGGCCCAGGCGCTCCAGGGCCGCAGGACGATAGCCGAGCACGACGGCATCCGCGGTCTCCAGGAGGTCGTGCAGCGCAGCGCCTCGGGCATCGAGCAGCGCGGTGCGCTTGCCGTGACCGGTGTCGAGATGCTGCCACGGAAGCTCGGGGAGGTGCGGCGGGTCGATGCGGAGCACGTCCGCGCCGAGGAGCGCGAGGGTCCGGGTGCACACCGGACCGGCGATCACCCGCGTGAGGTCGAGGACGCGGACGCCGGCGAGGGGAGCCTGCCCCGCCGCACCGGGCGACGGGAGACGTCGGTCCTTCCCCCGTCGTCGGCCGATCGCCTCCGTGATCGCGACGTCCACGACGGGCGTCCGCCGCAGAGCCTCATCGGCCGCGCGGTCCTCAGGGCGGATGGCCACGGCGAGACCTCCGGCTTCGGAGATCCGGCGGACGGCCTCCGCGGTGTGCAGCGTCTCCAGCGTGCGGGCCACGGCCTCCGCTCCTGCCCTGTCGTCCAGGTCCAGCGCGGTGCGAAGCGCGCGGGCGTGGTGCGGGTAGTTGCCGTGTGTCCGGACCCATCCATCCGCGCTCGCCCAGAACCCGGAGAGGGGCGCCCACACGGGAGGGGGAGTGCCGCCCACCTCCAGATACCTGTCGCTCCGGTAGGCGACGGCGACGCGGACGGGGTCGACGCGCGTGAGATCGATACCCGCGGCGAGGGCCACTGCTGCGACGCTGACGAGAGCGAGATCGCCGGTCGCCGTGCGCGAAGAGAGCGGGACGCCCCCGAGGGCACGGAGGCCCGAGTCCGCCGGGGCCTGCGACGCGTCCCCGCCCGCCTCGATCACGACGCGGGCGAGCAGCTCAGCGGCGGAGGTGGGACGACCGGGGACCATGGCGAGATGCTACTCCCGGCGGCGAAGTGGCCGGAAACCCTGGCTGATCCGGGGGAATCAGGCGCATGAGGGGCTGCGACACGCCCGGGGGAGTGCGCCCGATTTGCCAGACCCCCGGAATCCACGTAACTTATTACTTGTTCGCCCCACAGGGAAGCGGAGAAGCCTAGAGCTTCACCCCCCTCAAGCGGAGAACCACTCCCGATCCTCTCTCACTTGAGAGATCAGACGCTTGCGTCTAGGATGGGAGATCCACCCCTTCTGCGGCTGTCAGCGGCTGCGCAGCGGATCCGAGATCCGCACGGCGCGCCGATTTGACAAGCGGGTCGGGATGGCTAAGATAGAGAAGTTGCCCTGCGGGCCTGGTCGTGATGGCTGGGTCGTGGGAGCATCCGATCCTTGAGAACTCAACAGCGTGCACTTGTCAAATG
>NZ_JBITWF010000007.1:0-29589 GCF_044543605.1 Microbacterium sp. NPDC064978
CTACTGGACCAACGCCTTTTGGTCCGTCATCCCCACGATCGCCGTCGTCGCAGCATTCTGGTTCGTCCTGCGGTCCATCATCAGAGCCGACCGCAGCGAGCGATAAGCACACGCCAAGATCGAGCAACAACTCCGCGCGGAACGAAACCAACCACGCCAACTCGCATCGACAGACGACGAGCGAGGGCAGCCAGATCAGCTACCTGAACGCCGGAAACGCCTGCCGAAAGCAGATACCGGCGGGCGTTAGCGGCGAGCGTCCGGTGACGTGTAACGCGAGTTCGCCGGAAACGATCGTTTCCGGCGTGGTCGCCGCGTCAAAGAATTCATATCGGAGCGGATCGCCGACCGCGAGTGCCTCATCAACGCTGCCACTGCCGAGACTGAACATGAACACCCCTCGTTGAGTGCTACTAAGGATGTCTGCCTGATGTGAGCTAGCGGAGAACTCTCGTCTCAGCGTCGGAAAAGGCTCCCCCGATGACGGCGTCGGCAATCCGCCGGCAATCCGCTTCGTTTCTATAGCCTCGTCCCCCGTCGGTGGCGATGACGTGGCCCTGGGATGTGAGCTTCCATGCCCACTTACCATCGGGCCGCTTGTAGATCAGGCGCACAGCCGCCATATCTCCTCCTCACGTCGTGCCATAAGCGTAGATGTCACGGAATGCGCGTTTCACCTTGATAAACCGAGGTTACTTCTCGTCGGCGGAGATCTCCGTTGCATGTTCACTGGACGGTTGCGGTTGGCGGCTGCGGAGCATCTGGAGGATGCCGAGTCCGACACCGATTCCGAGGGCGACGTCGGCGATATTTCCGATGAAGAGGTTGCCATAGGCGAGGAAATCGGTGACGTGACCGCGGGCGAACCCGGGAGGGGCGAAGAGGCGGTCGATGAGGTTCCCGGCCGCTCCACCCCAAACAAATCCGATGGCGACTGCCCACGTTGTGGATGTCGCCCGCCATGCGGCGTAGAACAACGCAATTACGGCTACGGTTCCGATCACCGTGAACACAAAGGTGCTGCTTGAGCCGAAAGACATAATGGTGCCGGGGTTGAAAGCGAGCTGCATGCCGAACAGATCACCGACTAGCGGAGTGCGCTCTTGCTCGCTCAGTTGCGCAAGCGCCAGGGCCTTCGTGCCCTGGTCGATGACAGCCATCGAGAGTGCAACCAGGCACGCGGTTACCAATCTTCGACTACGATCGCCCCTCAACGTGGGTCCCACACGTAGAAGTTATTGCGACGGTGGAGGGTACCCGTACCCGCCTGCGACCGTGGAGGCCGGCCGGGATCTAGCAGTGCTGTGAACACGGAGCGGTGCGTCCTTTGTTAGTGAAGCGGCGTTGATCGTCAGTTGAGGCCGGAGTATGCATGCAGGCCCTTGAAGAACACGTTCACGATCGTGAAGTTGAACAGCACTGCGGTGAAGCCGACGATCGACAGCCATGCCGACGGGTTGCCCCGCCAGCCGCGGGTCGCCCGCGCGTGGATGTAGCCTGCGTACAGCACCCAGATCACGAACGTCCAAACTTCCTTGGTGTCGAATCCCCAGTATCGTCCCCAGGAATCGTTGGCCCAGATTGATCCGGCGACCAAGGTGAACGTCCAGAAGATGAACCCGACGATCGCGAACCTATAGGCGAGGGACTCCAGCGTTTCGGCGGTCGGGAGCGTGCGCAGATATCCCGCCCCGGCCATCTTCGCCGCCTCGCCTTTCGCCGCGATCCGTCGCTCGCGTCGGGCCTGCATGAGTTGTGTGGCTGATAGTCCGCAGGAGATGGCGAAGAGGGCGGTGCCGAGGGAGGCGACGAAGACGTGGATGACGAGCCATACGCTCTTGAGTGGATCCATCAGAGGGGTTATCTCGACGTAGAAGGCAAGGGTCGCTCCCCCGAGCAGTAGCGCGACCATGCCGATGAGGAACGAGCCTAGGAAGCGTAGGTCGTACCGGCGGAGTACGACCATGTAGACCGCGACGACCAGCAGGGTACCGGTGAGGGCGAACTCGTACATGTTCGCCCACGGGACCCGGTCTGCGGCGATCCCTCGCCCTAAAGTGCCAGCGAGGTGAAAGATAAACGCGAACCCGGTCAGGACAGTGCCGATGCGCGCCCAGAGCAGACGTTGCCGCTGGCCTGGCCGGGTACGGACTTCGTTCAGTGTTGGGCGTTCGTCGTCGGTATCGTGCGCCTTTGCTTCGCCGTTGGCGGCCACGAGCGCGGGTACCCGTTGGACCTCATCGCGGCGCACTGAGCGTTGGGCAAGGTCGATTGCGTAGGCGACGAACGCGAGCAGATATACGGCAATTGCGGTCCACACCAACAGCAGAGCGATGCCGTCCATGGTCAGGGATTCGGGTTCAGGCATCAGTTTCTCCTCGGGCGGAACGGGGGCTGGAGTGGAAGTGCCGATGGCTGATTCCAGCCATCGCGAAACCGGTGATCGCACCAAGTGCGATCACCGTGGTGAACGGGTAGAACGCCCCGCAGGCCTCGCATTCGAAGTCGAGAAACTCCACCAGTGTCGGGGGATCGGGTCCAGCGCTGTCCAACACGTGCGAGTTGGCGCGAGCACCAATAAGTGCGGCGGCATTGTCGTCTGTGGACGCTTTTGGACGGGTGGCGATCGTGTAGATAATCGCGCCGGTGACAGCGCGATCACGGTAGCGATTGTGATGAGGGTGACTTTCCGGGAGGACTTCATCATGGCTTCCTTCGGCGGGGCATCTGTGGGCTTGAGCCTCCGCGGCGGGCCATGTGGTTGTCGCGGAGGTGGGCTATTTCGTCCGGAAGCTGCGGGTCCTCTCCTCGCGCGAGGCCGGCGAATTCCAGGTGCAGGGAGGGTGCTACCGGGGAGCCGACGACGGATGCCTTGACGAACACCCGCCGTCGGGGAACGAGAAGGCCGATGATTAGGCCCAGGGTGGCGAGGGTGGCGAAGGCGAGCACCCATGTTCCACCCGTGTCACGTTTGATATCCAACGACGCGAACCTCTTCACTGCTGCCAGCGGATCCGAGCCGTCGGACGCATCCTCGAAGGTGACAGTTCCCCACCCGTTGGGAAGGTCTGCGGTCTGCCCGGGCGTGAGCTCGATCGACTCCGTGCCGCTACCGCCGCCCGTGAGCTGGGTCATGTCGGTGGTGTCGAGGGTGTACACCGACCGGGGTACGCCGTCGTCGATGCCGAGGCTGCCGGAGAACACGTTAAACGTGACGACCGGATTCAGCAGGTCGGGATACACCGAGGTGAACGCCCCGGAGTCAAGAACACCTTGGGTTGGGTAGAAGAACCCGATGAGCCCGATCTGTTCGGCAAGCCCATCCGGCACCTTAATGACGCCGAGCGAGGTCATCATGGAGTCCTGCGGGAGGAAGGGCTGCGACTCGCTGTACACGATCGTCCCCTCAGGATCTCTGACGGTGATGGTGGGTGCGTAGCCATTTCCAAGCAGGTAAACCCGTTCACTGCCGACAGTGATGGGGTGGTTCACGCGCACCTTCTCCGTGCCCTCTGTCCCGGCGCGGGCATCACGGATAGTGAGGTTGGCGGCGAAGTCGCCTGCTTGGCCGGCCCCGGCAGACCCCAAGGGCACGTAGTTGACCTCGAAGCTGTCGAGGGTCAGCGAGTATGGGTCCAGCTGTGTACCGTTCACGAACCTGCCGGGGCTGAACGAGGAGTAGTCGTTGAGGGTGTTGACGAAGGTGGTCCCCTCAACGATGACCCTTTGCCCGGTGTAGGAAAACCCGCTGGAGGCGAGCACAGCGACCAGCACCCCAACGAGAGATGCGTGAAAGAGAAGGTTGCCGGTTTCTCGAAGGTACCCGCGTTCGGCCGACACCGACCACGAGCGGGCGGTGTCATACCGCTGAACACGGTATCCGCGTCGACGCAGATCTGTTGTCGCGGCGGTGATCGCCGCGTCCGCGTCCGCGCCTATGTCCTCAGCTTTCGGCGGGACGTCAACGTGGAGGTGGGTGCCCAGCCGACTGAGCCGCGCCGGGGTGCGTGGTGGACGGGAGCGGAGCGCCTTCCAATGGTGTCGGGTGCGAGGAATGATGCAGCCGATCAAGGAGATGAAAAGCAACAGGTAGATACCTGAGAACCAGGCAGAGTTGTACAGATCGAACACCTGGATGCCGTCGAGGAAAGACGCCAGGTCCGGGTTGTCCCGGAAGTATTGGACGACCCCGTTGGGGTCCGCAGTGCGCTGAGGGAAAATGGACCCGGGAACTGATGCGATGGCCAACAGGAGCAGCAGCAGGATGGCGGTGCGCATGCTGGTCAGCTGCCGCCACCCCCACCGCAGCCACCCGACGGCTCCCAGCGTCGGGGACGTGACGGTGTCCGGCTCTTCCTGATCGATGTGATCGGCGGGTCGAGAGGGGTCGGCAGGAAGCTGGTCAGAGAGGGAGCGTGACACTGAGCATCACCCCCTGCAGAACTGACATCAGCATGCCCCAGATGCCCGTGACCATCAGCACACCCAGCGCGATCAGCATGCTGCCGCCAATGATGTTGACTACCCGGATATGACGGCGGAGGAAAGCAACCGATCGGGTGGCCCAGCCCAGTCCGAGCGCGAGTAGGAAAAACGGAATGCCCAGGCCGAGTGAGTACGCCAGCCCCAGCAGCGCAGCACGGCCGGGGTCCCCGAGATTCCACGACACCGACATAATCGCCGCGAGCGTCGGTCCGATGCAGGGCGTCCACCCGATCCCGAGCGCTATTCCCAGCAGCGGCGCGCTGAGCAGGCCTAGGTTGCCGCGGAAACGGGGTCGGAGGGTGCGTTGCGTGCGGGGGAATGCCCCGATGAAGACCAGACCCAGAACGACGACGACCACTCCGAGCACCCGAGTGAGGATGTTGGCGTACTCGAGGAAAAACATCCCCGCGACCCCACCGAGCACCGTGACGGTCATGAACACGAGCGTGAACCCTGCCACAAACAATGCCACCCCACCGAACAGTCGTCCACGACCAGAAGCGGGAGTCCGTGTCGGCGAGCTGGAGAGGGAAGAGCCGAGGTAGCCGAAGTAGCCGGGCACCAACGGGAGCACACACGGGGAGACGAAGGAGATCAGCCCCGCCAGCATGGCGATGAGCACAGCCACCCACAGCGCACCGTCGAAAATGAGCCCCTCGGCATTCATTCGCTTTCCGCCAGCGCGTCTGCGATCAGGGTGGACAGGATAGACGCGGCCGGTAGCTGACCGATGATTCGCGCGGCGACCCTACCCTCGCGGTCCATAACAAGAGTCGTCGGCGTCGCCTGAATGGGGGTGACCGCCGCAAACGCGAGCTTCGTCTTCCCGTCGACGATGTCGATCACGCTGCGGTACGTGATCCCGTAGTCCTCCGTGAAGGACAACGCGGTGGCAGGCTGGTCGTAGATATTCACCCCGATGAAACCCACCCCCTCGGTCTGATAGCTCTGCCACACCTCCTCCAGCAGCGGCGCCTCGACCCGGCACGGCCCGCACGCCGCATACCAGAAGTTCACGACGTAGACCTCGCCAGCGAATTCGCCGCTACTGATCGGGTTGTCGCGCTCGTCGACGCCGGCAAATACCACCGTCTCGCCGCGCTCGTCCGCAGGTATCTCGACGACGCGCTCGTCGACGCTGGTGGAACCGGTGCCGTTGTTCATCGCATCAGCGAGGTCACTTTGGGACGTGCAGCCCGTGACTGTAAGCACGGTGGCGACGGCGACCATCGCGGCGACGGCACGAAACGTGTGTTCAAACTTTCGCTGGGGATCAGATGGTGTGGCGCGGGTGGTGGAAGCCACCCCGAACGGGTTGGTCACGACTACTCCAAATTGGGAACTCAGTAAACGCGCTTGATAGCGCGAGAATCCGCGTGCTTTCACGGATGAGAGGGAGTTGATCGTGATTCAGGTTCGGGAAACGCGCAGTTGCGTGAGTGTGAGCATCGGTGATTGGGACGGCTGGCGCGCGACTGTCTCTCGCACCCTCCGCGTCACACGTCCAGTGCTGCATGTGCGAGACGGTGCTCGCCAGGCAGAGATGACGAGCGCCAGCACGCACGCCACTCCCAAAAGACATAGGGCGGCACCAAGGTCTTCAGCCTCGCCAGCATGACCGTCTGCCATCACGCCGGGCACGACACCCAAGTCGTTCGTGGCGATCAGCTCCGCGATAGGCGCTACCTGCAGGTCCTCGGTCCCCGCGTGCGTCGCCACCCACGATCCGACCAGGAGCGTCAATGCTAGCCCCAGGCCGATCAGCAGCCTCGCCGCTAGCCCACTCGTGCGCGCAGCGGTAGCGCGCTCAGTGAGGGCGGGGCGGATCATTGGACGGTCCTACGTTCGAAGTGGAATCAGGGTAGCCGACGATTAGACACTACCAGCTGTACAGTCAGCGCATGTTGACGGTTGCTGTAGCGGGGGTGATAGTTCACGTTCACACGATGCCCGACCCGATCACTTTCGGATTCTCTTGTCGCTTCTTGGCCCCTAGCTGTTTCCCGGGAGGCTGGGCCGCGGTTCGCGCCCGCGGAGGGAGACGACACGGACGAGGATGATCATCGCGACCAGTTCGACAAGGGTTTGTGTGACTACCGCGAGCGGGGCGATGCTCATCGAGGCAGGGAGAGCGAGAGCGAGCGGTAGGACGACGATCGAGTTGCGCGTCGCGGCGGAGAACATCACCGCGCGGGTGGCGGGGACCTCTAGTCGTGCGACCCGGCCGGCGAGCTTCCCGATCGCGACGGCGAGGATGACGAAGGCGATGTAGAGCGGTACGACGCGCAGGAGGGCGGTGATCTGCGATCCAACAGCGGCGATCTGGGAGCCGATGACCACAGCGAGGGTCACCATCATCAGCGGCACCATCGCGCCCGCCATGATCTTCTCTATGAAGCGGCCTCCCCGGTGACGACGCGCAACAGCCTGCACCACCGTTGCTGCGGAGAGGGGGACCACGATCAGCAACAGGAATGCCCGGATGAATGGGCCGATGTCGACCACATCGAGCGCAGCGCCGCCCGCGAAGAGGAACAGGAACACCGGCAGAAGCAGGATCTGGACCAACATCAGCAGTGGCGCGGCTGCGAGCAGTCGTGCGCCAGCGCCACCTGCGAGACCGGCGAACACGATGACGTAATCGATGCACGGGGTCAGCAGGACGAACAACACCCCGAGCAACAGTCCCCGGTCATCGACCACGAAGCGCGAGAGGCCCCAGGCGAGCATCGGCACGATGACGAAGTTCGCCACCAGCACCGTGCCTAGAAACCTGATATCGCGGAACGCGCGTTTCACCTCGATGAGCGGGACGCCGAGAAACGTCGCGAACAACAGCAGCATCAGTGCCGGTTCAATCGAATGCTCGAGGCTCGGAGCAAGTTGCGGCGTTATCAGCCCGACGGCCGCCCCCACGGCGATCGCGCCGATGTAGAGAGCCAGTTGACGGATATCCCACCACCGCACAACGGATCTCACTCGGTGGTCTCATCGCCTGTGCGGATCATGAAAACTGCTCCGGTGATCGCTGCGGCGAAGATCACGATGTCGGCGATGTTCCCGATGAACCAGTTGCCGTAGGCGAGGAAGTCTACGACGTGCCCCCGGGCGAATCCGGGGTCGCGGAAAAGGCGGTCGCCTGCGTGTGAGGCGGAAGCGCCGCCGAGCGCGCCGATGACGATCGCCCATCCCACGCGTTGCACTCGGAACGCGAACACGATCGCTGTGACCGTGGCGGCGACAGCGAGCAGCGCGAACACCCAGGTGAAGCCTTCCCCGAAGGAGAATGCCGCTCCGGGGTTATAGGCGAGCTGCAAACCCAGCAGGTCACCGATCAGCGGGATGCGCTCACGCTCGGTGAGGGTCGCTTCGGCCCACACCTTGGTTCCCTGATCGATCAGCACGACGACCACGGCGATCAAGAGCGCTCCACCAGTGAGCTGCCGCCGCCGGGTCGACGACAGCTTGCGCGCAGCGGGCGGATGAGCCTCTGACTGGGAGGAGGTCATGCGAGCACCTCGATCAGACGGACGATGACCCCAGATTCGATCAGGATGAACAGGCCCAGGCCGATGAACACGGCCGGTACGAGCCAGTGCTCGACGCGCTCCAGCCCCTCGGTGACAGCCTTGTTGGTGCCGATCAGCCGGCCGGCCGCGCACCAGACCGCGACGAGGACCAGGAACACGACGATCATGATCGCGACGTCGCTGGGGGCGCTGGTGCGGAAGATCGGCGTGTAGAGGGAGATGTTGTCGGCCCCGTTGGCGATCGTGATACCCGCGACACCCCATAGTCCGACCGCGGTGATCTTGGAGTCGTCATCATCGTCATCGCCGTTACGGCGCAGGCCGCGAATGAGCGTCCAGATGCCGATGCCGAGCGGGATCAGACCCAGGAAACCGACCCATTCGTCCGGAACGATGGTGAGACCGAGAGCGGCGATCACGCTGATCACGACGAGGGTGATGAACCCGAGATACTGGCCCGCGACGATCTGCCACGGCCGGGGCTTCCCTCGACTGGAAGCGAGGAACAGCACGGTAAGCACGACGATGTCGTCGATGTTGGTCGCCGCGAACAGGCCGATCGCTGAACCGATGGTGGCGAGCATCAGCTTCCCAACCGTGGCGTGCGGGTGCGGGCGGCACGCAGACCATTGAGGATCACGATGACCTCCGCAACCTCGTGGACCAGGACGACCGCGGCGAGCCCCAGCACGCCAAAGAGCGCGAGCGGGAGCAGTGCGGTGATAATCAGCAGCGACAGGACGATGTTCTGGTTGATGATCCGTCGACCGCGCCGGGCGTGGTCGAACGCCCGCGGGATGAGGCGCAGATCATGGCCGGTGAAGGCCACGTCGGCGGATTCGATCGCTGCGTCGGAGCCGGTCGCGCCCATCGCGATACCGATGTCCGCGCCAGCGAGGGCCGGGGCATCGTTAATGCCGTCGCCGATCATCGCGACCGGTCCCGCCGTCGACAGTTCCCCGATCGCGGTCGCCTTGTCCTCCGGGCGCAGCTCCGCGCGCACGTCGCTGATCCCTGCCTGTGCCGCCAGTGCACGAGCGGTCCGGGCGTTGTCGCCGGTGAGCATCGTCACCCCGACGCCCTGGCCGGTGAGTGTCCGGACGACCTCGGGGACTTCCGGGCGCAGCTCGTCCCGAACGCCGATCGCGGCGACCGGTGACCCGTCGCGGTGGACGATCACGACGGTCATGCCCTGCTCTTCCAACTCGCCGACCCGCTCCGCGAGGTCGCCGGCGTTCAGCCAGCGGGGACTGCCGACGGTGATTCTCGATCCGTCGACGGTGCCGTCGATGCCGTGCCCGGCCTGCTCGGTCACATCTGCAGCTCCCGGTGTCCCCGGGGCTGCGGCAGTGATCGCTGAGGCGAGAGGATGGGTGCTGTGCTGCTCCAACGCGGCCGCCCACGCCAGCGCCTGAGCCTCCGTAACGCCATCTGTGGTGAGCACGGCGGTGACCGCCGGTTCGTTGCGGGTGAGGGTGCCGGTCTTGTCGACGGCAACGTGGCGGACCGTGCCGAAGCGCTCGAAAACGGCGCCGGACTTGATGATCACGCCGAACTTGCTCGCCGCACCGATCGCCGCGACGACCGTCAGCGGAACCGAGATTGCCAGCGCACACGGAGAAGCGGCGACCAGCACGACGAGTGCGCGAGTGATCCACACCTCCGGGTCGCCCAGCAGCGACCCGATGATCGCGACGAGCGCAGCGAGGATCAGTACTCCGGGTACGAGCGGGCGGGCGATCCTGTCCGCCAGACGGGCACGCTCGCCCTTCTCGGTCTGCGCTTTCTCTACCAGCTCCACGATCGTCGTGAGCGAGTTATCGGTGCCCGCAGCGGTCGCCTCGACTTCCAGGACACCGGCGCTGTTGATCGCACCGGCCGACACCGCATTCCCGGGCTCAACTTCGACCGGGATCGACTCCCCGGTGATCGCCGAGGTATCCAGGCTGGAGCGACCAGAACGCACGACCCCATCAGTCGCGATCCGCTCACCCGGGCGGACCACCATGACCTGGCCGACCGTCAACTCTTTCGCCGGCACCTGCGCGGAGACACCGCTCTGAAGCACGGTCGCTGTTTCCGGCACGAGCTTCAGTAGTGCCCTCAGTCCGCCGCGGGCGCGGTCCATCGCCTTGTCCTCAAGCGCCTCCGCGATCGAGTACAAGAACGCCAGAGCTGCAGCCTCCTCCACGTACCCGAGGATGACGGCACCGATCGCGCTGATCGTCATCAGCAGCCCGATGCCGAGCTTGCCCTTGAACAGTTTCCGGATCGCGCCGGGCGTGAACGTCGATGCGCCCAGCAGCAGTCCGACCCAGAACAGCACCAGTGCCGGGATCTCGAGCCCGGACCACTCGAAGATCAGACCGGCCAGGAACGCAACGCCGGAGAACACCGGCACCATGACCCCGCGGTCTCTCCACCAGGGCCGCTCGGCCTCTTCGATCTCTTCGCCTGCCGTCGCGGCAGGCTCGTGCTCGCAGCCACACGCCTCGCTCACGCGTCAGCCCCCGTCCCACAGCAGCCAGCCACCATGCACGCTGAGTCCACGCAGGGCGCGTGCTCATCGACCGCCAGTGTCACGTCCACGAGCGCGACGAGCGCAGCCGCAAGATGCGGGTCGGCGATCTCGTAGCGGGTTTGGCGGCCCTCAGGCTCGGCGACAACGATCCCGCAGTCACGCAGGCAGGTGAGATGGTTCGACACGTTGGAGCGCGTCAGCTCTAGCTCACGGGACAGGACTGCGGGGTAGCTCGGGCCACCGAGCAGAGTCATGAGAATCCGAGAACGCGTAGGATCAGCCATGGCGCGGCCGAGCCGGTTCATGACGTCGAGACGAGAAGCAATGGTCAGCATAAGCTGAACTATACAGTCTCCGCTGACCTATTTCCTATGCGGTCAAGCCAATGCCCTCAGGGCATGGTCTTCGAGCCCGAAAGAACGCTGCCGCCCAGAATGCACAGGCGAGCTCGACGCGTCTCTGACATGAGCCGTCTTCTGGTTCCGGACGCGCTCCGCGGGTTCGCGATTGTCGCGATGCTCATCGCGCACGCGGCTCCTTTCGTGCCGAACGCACCGTGGGCGGTGCAATTCGTCACGGCGAACTTCAGTAGTGTCGCGTCGCCGCTCTTCGCTCTTGTCATGGGCATGTCGGCGGAGCTTGTGTGGAGACGCGGCGGCGCTGTGGGGGTGACGTTGCTGCAACAGACTCTGCGTGGCCTGTTCCTCATCGTCCTGGGTGTTTGGATGGCCACGTGGGGCTCCTGGCTGGCGGTCATCCTGAGCTATCTCGGGCTGCTGATCATCATCGGCGCGCCCCTTCTACTCCTGCGCAGCTCGGTCGTGATTGCCGCGACAGCGGTCCTTGTCCTGGCCAGTCAGCCATTGCTGAGCGTCGCACGCACCTGGATTTGGGTCTACACCGCGCCGCCGCCCGTGCGTGAGGTCACGACCTGGATGTTCCTGGGCCCTCAGTATCGGGTGGTCAACCTGTTGCCGGTGTTCCTCATCGGTGCCCTGTTGATCCGTCACGGCTTGAAACGCGATCGCTTGTTGTGGATCATGGCGGCTGTGGCGCTGTTGGCGTATCTTGCCTGGGGTTTCGGGCAGCGCTTCGGCACGGTGTTATCGGGGGACTACCTGGACTCTCTGAGGGATATTGGCTTGGTGTTCGCCGTCTACGTCTGCGTTGTGCTGGGGGCTACGGTGCGGCGGGAGCACGCAGAACGTTTTTGGGGTGCTGTCTTTGTTCCCTTGTGCGCCTGCGGTCAGGTGGCGTTGTCTCTGTACTTGCTGCACGGCAGTCTCATCGCATTTTGGAGTAACGCGTATGGCCGCCCTGCCGAGAACTTCTACTTGGGCTGGCTGGTGATCGTTCCGGGCATGATCGTGGTGGGTTGGTTGTGGTGGCGGTTCGTTGGAACTGGCCCAGTTGAATGGGTGATGGGCTGGCTCAGCGGACGTCCCAAGTCTTCCTCGCTTCGCCGGTAGAGCGGGTGCGTGGCTCTGGGGCTCGCAAGAAGACTTGATTGGTCGGGCTGGTACCATCCTGAGGTCATGGTCGTCCACGGTCGCGCTCACAAATGCGTTAGCCGAGCCGACGAGTTCCTGATAACGAAGATCATTACAGCCCTCGGGCTGGCGCTTCTTCTCGTTGTTGGAGCGTGGCCGGGCGGCCATCGTGATGCGACAGATGCGACTCCGTATCTGAGCACCACATCCTCGTCGTCACTAGGGACGCCTTCTGCTGGTCATTTTTCGGCGGGTTCGGGTGAAAGCGTTGTCGGCGCGACCGCGGAACAATTCCTGGCCGGGGATAGCGCGAACGACATCGTGATCGGCGTTGCCGGGTGCCTCTTGGGTATCATCTGCTGCTTCTTGGTGCTCATCGTCACGCGGAACTTCCGCCGTCACGTCCCCTCTTCTCACATTCGCGAACGTTTGCCGCGCGCACCATCACTGGCAGCTATGACGGGGCGCCTGTTCGCATTGCCTCCTTCTCTCACACAGCTTTCTCTGTCGCGGACCTGACTCCGGCGGCGCCATCTCTTCGATGGCGCTCCACTGGTCGTCCCCGTTCGTTGTGTGTGTCTGGAGTGTTATGAAATCTTCCGTGAAAGCGGTACTTGTCACCGTGTCTCTCGCCGTGGTGTTGCTGGTCGTCGCACTGGTCTTCGTCCTGATTAATCAGAATCAAGCTGCCGCACCCGAGACGGGGACCGCTGACGGTCCACAAGTCGTCCGTGAGAACTCGCACGTCCTCGATGACGGAGGAGAAGGGGCGGTGACGGTGGTCGAGTTCCTCGATTTCGAGTGCGAGGCCTGCGGTGCTTTCTATCCCCTCGTCGAGGATCTCCGCGGCAAGTTCGATGGCGAGATCACCTACGTGATCCGCTACTTCCCGCTGCCTGGTCACCTCAACTCAAAGAACGCCGCAATCGCTGCCGAAGCCGCAGCGCAGCAGGGACGGCTCGAAGACATGTATCACCGCCTGTTCGAGACGCAGTCTCAATGGGGTGAGGCTCAAGAGTCTCGTGCGGACCTGTTCCGGGGGTTTGCGGAGGAACTCGGATTGGACATGGCCGCGTTCGATGATGCGGTCGCTGATCCGGCGACAGCGGAACGGGTTCAATTCGATCTCGACGAGGGTGAGCAGCTCGGTGTCAGCAGTACCCCCTCGTTCTTCATCGATGGGGAGCCTGTCGTGCTGGAAACGTGGACCGATCTGGAGGACAGCATTGAAGCCGCCGTGAACGGTGCTGAATGATGGCGTGTTCGCTATCGCACCGTCGAGTCATCATCGTCGGTGCCGGGCACTCCGGATTGGCGACAGCCGCCGCGCTCAGGTCCTCTGGGCTTGAGCCACAGAAAGACTTCGTGATCATCGATTCTGCACCCCCGGTCGACGAAGCTGGGCCACACGGTGGCAGTCGATGAAACTGCGCAGCGCGGCACGCCACAGTGTCGTCCGCGGGTTCCCTTTCCCGGGCGATGGAGACCGTCATCCGAGTGTGGGTGAGATGTCCGATTACCTGTCTTCGGTGGAGAAAGCCCTCGGTGTGAAGACCGTGTGGGGCACTCGTGCTCTTGGAATCAACCGGTTGGGCGACGGATCCACGCTGCATCTGTCGACCTCCGCCGGGGAAGTGCAAACCCGAAATGTGGTCTGTGCAACGGGAGCTGCCGCGGTGCCGCGCATACCGGGCTGGCGCCCGGGATTGGCCGTACCCGGTGTTGTGCTGCATTCCAGCCAGTACCTCTACCCCGCCCAGATACCTCCCGGCCACGTGTTGATCGTTGGCGGCGGATTCAGCGGAGTGGAGATTGCTGAGGAGCTCGCGTCCTCCCACGACGTCACCCTCTCCACTCGAGCGGAACCCTCAGGGGTGTCGGAGCGGCCTATCTGGTCGAGGCTGCGACGTAAGGGTGCGCTCTCCGAGGCACGCCCCCGCGTAGCTTCGACAGACGTCACTCATGCCGTCGCCGTGACGGAGGTTCACGGAGACACCGTGATGTTCGCCGATGGGGCGTCCGTGAAGCCGCATTCCGTGATCCTTGCGACCGGGTACAGGCCGGCAGACGCATGGCTGCCCGATTCGGAGCCGCCCGGTCAGCCTTTGCACGTCAGTGCACGCATCCCGGGACTGTTCACTGTTGGCATGCCCCGTTACTCCCGGGCGGATGCGGACACCCTCGTTGGGGCGGGTCGTGATGCGGCGACCGTCGCCCGACTCATCGTTGGACGGCCGTAAGGAGCACCATGACAGAAGCAGGGCACAGTCACGGTATTGGTGACGCCACTCCTCGCAATCGCCTGGTCATCGCGTTCGCGATCACCTCTTCGGTCTTCATCGTCGAAGTGATCGGGGCGATTATCACAGGCAGCCTCGCACTGCTCGTTGATGCGGCGCACATGCTCACCGATGTCGTCGGGTTGGCGATGGCCGTCACCGCCGCGCATCTGATGAATCGTCCCCCGACTCCCAGGTACACCTTCGGTCTTCAACGCACGGAGGTGCTCGGTGCGCTCGCTCAAGCAGCTCTGCTGCTCGGGGTGGGTATCTTCGCGCTCGTGGAAGGCGTACGGCGGCTGTTCGAGCCCCCTGAGATCGCATCGGGAAGTCTGCTGTTCTTCGGCATCGTCGGTCTCGTCGCCAACATCGCCTCCATGCTCGTATTGTTCAGCGGCCGCGGACGCAACCTCAACATGCGCGCCGCGTTCCTCGAGGTCGTCAACGATGCCCTCGGTTCCGTCGGCGTCATCGCCAGCGCCATCCTCATCGCCGTTTTCGGTTGGTATCAGGCGGACGCCGTCGCGGGCGTCTTGATCGCGCTCCTCATCATCCCCCGCACCCTCATCCTGTTGCGAGCATCCGGCCGGGTATTGATGGAGTCCACACCTGCCGGCCTCGATCTCGAGGATGTCCGCCGCCACATCCTTGCCCTGCCGCACGTGGTCGCTGTGCACGACCTCCACGCGACCCAGGTCTCGACCGACCTCCCCACGCTCACCGCCCATGTCGTGGTCGATGACACCGTCACGATGGAAGCTTCCGCCGCACTGCTGACATCACTTCAGCAATGCGTCAGCGAACATTTCGCCGTGAGCATCGAACACTCCACCTTTCAGATCGAACCCGAATCCCACCCCGGAGAGCACGACACCCATGCATAAACGCCTCTCGGCACGCACCGCTGCCGTCCTCACCACCCTGTTGTTGTCGGCATCCGTCGTCCTTGGGACTGGATCTCCGGCGGCCGCTCACGACGACTTCGTTTCGTCGTACCCCACCGCCGACTCGACCATCAACGGCTCCCCCGACGAGATCTCTTTGATGTTCACCGGGGCCCTCACCGGTGGTGACGATGCAACGGTCGTCGAGGTTATCGATGAAAGCGGAGCAAACGTCGCCGTCGACCCGCCAACGGTGAGCGGTGACTCGATCACTCAACACCTCTCCCCCGACGCCGCAACCGGCATCTTCACCGTCCGCTGGAAGACCGTCTCCGCCGACGGACACCCGATCAACGGGGAGTATGTGTACACCGTCACGCCCGCGACGGACACGGAACCCAGCACTCCGACCACAAGCCCCACCCCTGAAACCTCCCCAACGGAGGAGCCGGAACCGGCCCGACCCGCGCAAACATACGGTGGCACGGCATCCGGTGGCGGTGCTTTCGAACTGCTCCCCCTGTTCTTCCTCTCGGGTCTGGCACTGATTCTGGGGATCGGCGTTGTGGGAGTGGTTATGGCCGGGCGCCAGCGTCACCAGCGCGACCGCGCACAGGCCGCCAAGGATGCTGCAGCTAAGGAGAAAGACGCCGATGCGTGATCGAGTCCGCCGGTCGGCCGTGATGCTCATCGTCGCCGCCATCGTCATCCTGATCGATCAAGGCACCAAGACTCTTGCTCTGAACACGTTGCGGCAGGATGCGCGTATACCGCTGATCGGTGACTGGCTCGGTCTTCAACTGGCCTTCAACCCCGGGGCGATCTTCTCGCTCGGGGAAGGCTCCACATGGGTCATCACCGTCATCGGGGTCGCTGTCACCGCGGTCCTCATCGTTGCCGCCACCCGAGCCCGGAACGTGTGGTCGGCGGTTGGTTTCGGTTTCATCGTGGGCGGTGCGATCGGGAACCTCATCGATCGCTTATTCTCGCCGCCCGCGTTCGGGATCGGGCACGTCACCGATTTCCTCGCCTACGGGAACCTGTTCATCGGCAACCTCGCCGATATCGCTCTCGGCATCGGTGCCGTGTTCCTCATCGTCGCGGGTCTGCGCACGAGCCGTCGCCGGCCAGACCCCACGTCCCGCCCCGACGACCCTGTACCCGCCGAAGAAACGGTTCACCCATGAGTCCCAAAGAACGCGTCCCCTCCACTTACCAGCGGAACGCCCTGGCCCCCAGCCTCGTCGCCGCCGCGATCCTGTTTCTGGCCCCGGCGCTCTTCCAGGCGAATTGGGCGCCGCTCGTCCTCTTCATTGCCTCAATTTTCGGGCTGATCGTCGCGTGGTTTGCGCTCCAGGCACGCCACTGGTGGTGGATCCCGGTCTTCCTCGCCATTGCCGTGCTCTGGAATCCGGTGATGCCCTTCCCCTTCTCCGGTGTCGTGTGGACCACAGCACAACCCATCGCGGCCGTGGTGTTCCTGGCAGCGGGGGCGACGATCAAGGTGATCCGGAAGTGAACTGCGCGATCTTCTTGTCACGACCATGCGTATGAGCGGCGAGATCCCCGACAGCCCCCCATCTCTGCAGGCGTTCCTCGCACCGGCCGACATTCCGCTTCCAGTGCTACCGATCGTTGCGGGGATCCTCGCTGCGCTGTATCTCGTCGGCGCGATCCGGTTGTGGACGCACGGGCGTCGTTGGCCCGTGTGGCGCACGGTCAGCTTCCTGCTCGGGTGCGTTCTCCTCGCGGCGGTCACCGGTCTGGGTGTTGAAACCTACGGCCAGGCGCTGGTGTCCGTTTTCATGTTCCAGCAGCTCACTCTGATGATGATGGTGCCGCCGCTACTGGTCCTCGGCTCACCCGGAACCCTTCTTCTGCGATCAACACCGCACCATGGGGCGGGACGGGTAGTCCTCACAGCGGCCCACAGTGCTCTTCGAAGCCCGGCCGCGAAATGGATACTCAGCCCGTGGGCCACTGTCCCGCTGTACCTGTTCGCGTTCTACGGCATCTACCTTGCGGGTGCTGCCGATGCCATCCTCGCTCTCCCCGGGGGCCACGTCGCACTCGAGGTCGGATTCCTCCTCGCCGGCATGCTCTTCACCATCCCCATCCTGTCCTCCGATCCGCTGCCGGTCAGGTTGGGTCATGGTGCCCGTGCACTGGACGTGTTTGCTGAAGCCGCGCTCCACGCGTTCTTCGGGGTGTTCCTCATGATGGCCAGCACGATCCTGGTCGGCTCATTCGTCGCCCCCACCAAAGCACTGGGCATCGATCCCCTCGCCGATCAGCAGCTAGCCGGCGCTCTGGCATGGTCCTACGGTGAAGCCCCGACCGTGCTGATGTTGATCTACGTGATGCATCGCTGGTTCCGCAGCGACACCGCCCGGGCTGCCGCGGCCGACCGGTACGCCGACGTGCACGGGAACACCGACCTCGACATGTACAACGCCTACCTCAAAAAACTGAGCTCTCATGACCGTGACCGCTGACCCATTGGTGAGACACGCCCTCTCCGTTCGACCACGGCGCGGGAACCCCCGAGCGCACGATGCGCGCCTACCAGCTGGGGTGCCGTTTCCCGTAGCGATCGTCGCGTCCGCCATCGCAGGAGGCATGCTGGATCTCGCCTACCCCGCAAACGGGTGGTGGCCCGCAACGTTCGTGAGCGTAACCATCGGGCTGTGGACGCTCCGCGGACGCTCTCTACCCGGGGCGTTCCTGATCTCCCTCGTCTACGGCGCGACCTTCTACTTCACCCACCTGGTATGGGTGACCCGGTTTCTGGGACCCATCCCATGGGTCGCGCTGGCTGGCTTGGAATCCCTGCTGTTCGGTGCCGGCGGTGCGCTGATCGCACTCGCCTATCGGGTCACCACCACCCGCGCGGGATACGCGTATCGTGCGATCACTCCCATGCTCGTCGCCGGGGTATGGATGCTGCGAGAAACACTGATGGGGAGTACGCCGTACACCGGGTTCCCATGGGCGCGCGTCGGTTTCAGCCTCGCCGAGAGCCCGCTCGCGGAAGCCGCTTCATGGGTGGGAACCACGGGGCTGTCCTTCCTGACCGTTCTCGTCTGCGCGAGCGTCGTGGAAGCCCTCATCCTCCGCCGATGGGAGCCAGCAGCAACGGCCGTGGTCATCGTCGTTGCCGCGATAGCCATCCCTCTGTTCCCCACCGAGCAAGCGGGAATGATGCGCGTCGGATGGGTACAGGGCAACGGACCCAGCGGCTACTTCGACACCAGGACACCAGGCGACATCCTGCGCGCACAGGAAGAAGCGACATCTCCTCTCCTGGGGCGTGAAATGGACCTTCTCGTCTGGCCAGAAGGGGCCGTCGACGCCGATCCCCTGCGCGATGCCGCCGTCGCAGACCGCCTTGATCGACTCGTGCAGAGTGCCGGCACTCCGGCACTGGTGAATGCGGCAACCACCCGCGGAGCCGACACGTTCAACACCTCCATGCTGTGGACCAGCGCCGGGCCGCAGCAGCTCCACGACAAGGTCAACCCCGTCCCTTTCGGCGAATACGTCCCGGACCGTTGGTTCTACGAAGCCATCGCCCCCGACCTCATCGGATTGATACAACGCGAGTACACGCCCGGCTCCAACACACCCCTCATGAACGTTGACGATGTGCCCATCGGTCTGGCGATCTGTTTCGACGTCATCTACGACGACGTCATCCACCAAAGCGCTGCCTCTGGCGCGCAAATGTTCGTGTTTCAAACCAACAACGCGGACTTCAGAGGCACCGACGAGAACCTCCAACAGCTGGCCATCGCCCGCATGCGCGCGCTCGAAACAGGGAGAACTGCGGTGAACGTCTCCACCACCGGGACCAGTCAAGTCATCGGCCGCGATGGAAAGGTGCTGGCGCAGGTTGCGGTGGACACGACCGCGGCGAAGATCACCGAGGTCCCCCTCCGCACCGGCACGACTCTCGCTGTCGTGCTGATGCCGTGGCTCGACTGGATGCTCAGTATCGGAACGGTACTAGCGCTGCTCGTCATGTCGATCCGACCGCGACGGACTCGTGCTGACTCCCAGGAAGACGGATGGATGACGTTGTGAAGCTCAAGATTCTGACCTCTGTCGCGGCGCTGTGCGCACTGCTTGTGCTCACCAGCTGCGCACCCACCATCCACCTCGAGCCCGCAGCAAACGCGAACGACCCGCTGTGCGCAGAGGTCACCGTACGACTACCGGACTCAATTGGCGACCAGGCTCGCGTCTGGACGGACGCTCAGGCCACCGCAGCATGGGGTACCCCCAGCAGCGTGCTCCTCACCTGCGGGTTGGAGCCCCCGGCCCCCACCACCCTGCAATGTGTCAGCTTGGGTGGCGTCGATTGGATCGTCGACGAGGAGGAGACCCCGAATCTGCGGCTCACAACCTACGGCCGAGAGCCAGCTGCCCAGGTGTACGTGGACACCACCACCCTGTCGGCGGACGCGGTTCTCGAATCTCTTGCCGGGGCGATCCAGCAGCTCACCAAGACCGGTGAATGCACGGCGCCTGTGACAGAAGACCCGGACGCTCCTGGCACTGAGACAGGGGATACCACTCCATGAATGCCGTTGTTCTCCGGATCGCTGGACCGACGCTCCTCGTTGCCGCCGCACTCATCGCTGTGGTCGTCGGGCTCGCGATCGGTGGAGGAGCTGCACCAAGACTCACCAGTGACCCTGGAGCGCTCGTGCGATGGGGACTCCCGGCCGCGAAACTGTTCGTCAATCTCTCCGGTGCGGCGATGCTCGGGCCCCTGGTACTGGCGGTGTTCGCTCTCCCCTCGGCAGGGAAGCCCTTCACCGTCGCGCTCGATATAGCCTCCGCCGGCGCCGCGACCCTCACCATCACAAGCGGGGTGGTGGCTTACCTCACCTTCCTGTCCTCATTCAATCCGCAAGTGAACCTGAGCGCTGAGTTCGGCGCGCAGCTGGGCCGCTTCCTCCTCGACACCGAACTGGGACGATCATGGCTTATCACCGCGATCCTCGCCTCGGTCGTGACAGTCCTCGCATTCGCTGTGCGCAGCTATGGTGCGGTGCTGATCACAACCATGCTTGCGATCATCAGCCTGATACCCATGGCCACCCAAGGTCATTCGGGTGAGCTCGCCAACCACGATCCCGCGGTCATGTCCCTCGTCCTGCACGTCATTTCAGCAGCGATATGGCTCGGAGGTCTCATCCTGCTCGTCGTCGTGCGACCGATCAGCTCTCCGCACGAACTCGACAACGTGCTTCGCCGGTACTCGACGGTGGCGCTCATCGCGTTCATCGGTGTCGCCGTCTCGGGATACGCGCGGGCGCTCACTGCCCTCGGCCGGTGGGAGGATTTGGCCTCACCGTACGGCCTCATCCTTCTCACAAAGATCGGCGCTCTTCTGGTCATGGGCGTCCTGGGTGCCGCCTACCGCCGTCGACTCCTCGCAAATGCCAGCGAGGGCCGTGGCGCCTTCTGGATGATCGTGAGCGTCGAACTCGGTTTCATGGGTATCGCGAGCGGTGCGGCCGCCGCCCTCGCCCGCACCGCCGCCCCCGCCGATACGATCACACTGCCGCAGAACACCGCCGCGGAGATCCTCACCGACGCACCCGTCCCGATCGCACTCACCCTGCAGAGATGGTTCACGGCGTGGAGCCCCGACCTCCTCTGGGTGCTCGTCGCGGGTTTCGGAATCGTCTTCTACCTCGTCGGCGTCCAACGCGCACGGCGCCGCGGGTATCCGTGGCCAGCCAGGCGGACGGTCAGCTGGATTGCGGGGATGGGTGCGCTTCTGTGGACAACCAGTGGCCCGCTCGCCGCCTACGACGACTCGCTCATCAGTATGCGATTCCTCTCCTTCGCTCTCCTCAGCCTCGCGATCCCCTTGCTCCTTGTCTTCGCGGCGCCGATCACCCTCGCAGCCTTGGTCATCCATCCACGGGACGATGGAAGCCGAGGACCGCGGGAATGGCTTCTCTGGGCCGCCCACAGCCCGCTGGCCAGATTTACTCTGCGCCCCGTCGTCGCCGCGGCTCTTTTCGCCACGTCGCTGTGGTTGTTCCACTACTCCGACCTGTTCCGCTGGTCGCTCTACGACCAGCTCGGAGCGGAATGGATGATCAGCCAGCTCCTCGTCACCGGGTGCCTTTTCATACGATCGCTTTCCCTGAACGCGTCCACAACCCCCGAGGGGCGGTGGCGTGTGGCCTCACTCACTGCGCTCACAGGCGTGGCAGCGTTCTTCGGCATCGCCACGATCACTCGCTCCGACCTCATCGTCGCGGAATGGTTTGGCGCCATGGGGCGGACATGGGGACCCACCCCCCTCCAGGACCAGGCCCTCGCCGGAGCCGCCACCTTGGTGATCGCGGGAATGCTCGCAATCCTCACCGGCTTCTCCGTCCTCCACACGAAACGCAACAACCGACCTACCGACAGCACCCCCGTGCCCGCCGTACGAAAGGACCCGCACCTGTGACCTCCACCCACCGCACCCGCTGGCTCGCCAGCACACTTCTAGCTCTCATCACACTGGGAATCGTGGCCGCACCGGCCCCCGCAGCTCTCGCGCACGACAACCTCCTGGACACCGTGCCCGGGGCAGACGAAACCGTCACCCAACTTGACGACGTCGCTCTCACGTTCAGCGGGGAACTCATTGACTTCAGCCAGGCCAGCTTCGCCCAAGTGCAAGGACCCGACGGCCTCTTCTACGAATCCAGCTGCTCCACCATCGACCGCAACATCCTCACCACCCCGGTCGCACTCGGAGAACCGGGCGTCTACACCGTGCTGTGGAACGCCGTCTCCAGCGACGGTCACCCCATCTCCGAGAGCTTCACGTTCACGTACGCTCCCACCAGCAGCGAGCCAGGGCTGGGATGGGACAAACCAGCATGCGGGAACGAACAATCACGGATCCAACCGGCAAAGGCGTCGCCCTCCACCGCGCCAACCACCGAACCGCCAGCAGCGGACACCCCTGCCCCGGTGGTATCTGCAGGCGAGAACGAGGTGGCTTCAATCGCGATCCCGCTCATCATCGCCGTTGCTGTCATCGGTGCCGCGGTGATCACCGCCACCGTTGTCGTACGGCAAGTGAAGAAGAAAAAACACAACCGGTCGAGCGCCGACGTCCACACGGACCCGAAAGAGTGAGTCTCGTGCCAGGACAGTCGAACTCAAGTTCGATGCGTCAAATATGGGCCACAGATCAGAGATCACGGGCGAGTCGGCGCGACTTCGGCCCCCACGAACGGACGATAGACCAGACAGCGGGCAACGCGAGCATGGCCAATCGGCGCGCCCATGGCAGCAGAATCCACGAAGCCGAACTCGAGGAGAGGGCACAGTGAACGAACGACGCGTCTCCGCGGCTGCTACGGAGGCGGCTGAAGAATGCGGGTGTGCACCCACGCCCGCCGAACGCGACTCATTCTGGAAGCTGAGTGTGACTCGACGTGGCGCTTTCGGACTCGGCGCCCTCGGCGTCGCTGCATTCGCTGCATTCGGTATCGGCTCCGGCGTCTCAGCGGCGTACGCTGCGTCCTACCCGAGCTGGGACGATGTCCAACGCGCCAAGAACAACGAAGCTGCCAAGGCCGCCGAGATCACCCGAATCGAAGGGCTGATCCAGTCCTTGACGCAGAAAGTCGCCGAGACCCAGGCTGCCGCCGATACAGCCTCCGACGAGTTCTACGCAGCACAACAGGAATACTTCGCTGCGATCACGGAAGCCGAGAGCCTGCAGGCGCAGGCCGACGAACAATCAGCGATGGCCGAAACCTCTGCGCGCAGGGCCGGTCAAGTTGCGGCACAGCTGTACCGCAACGGTGGAGACGACTCAGCACTGCAACTGTTCTTCTCCGGCTCCGCGGACAACGCCGATGAGCTCCTGTCCCGGCTGGGCACCATGGACAAGCTGCTCGAGTACAACCGGTCGGTCTACGATGACGCAATCTCGGCGCGCAACACCGCCCAATCGCTGACCGATCAGGCGAAGGTCGCCCGCGACGAACGAGACCGCCTGCAGCAGGTCGCGGAGCAGAAGATGATTGCCGCACAAGAAGCGGCCGACGCCGCACAGGCCGCGCTCGACGAGCAAGCCGCGAACCTCGAGACGATGCAGGCGCAGCTCGCCGCGCTGAAAGACACCACCACGCAGACGGTCGCCGGCTACCAGGCGGGTGTAGCCGCGCGCGAGGCCGAAGAGCGCGCCCGTCGCGAACGCGAAGCCGCCGAAGCGGCAGCCAACGGAGGCGGCAACGGTGGCGGCGGAGGCTCCGCCGGGAGCGGCGGTTGGGTTCGGCCCCACGGGGGCGGCCGAAGTTCAAGCTACGGCCCGCGGACCCCCATCTGTGGTTCGCAGGGCTGCTCCTCGAGCTACCACTACGGCGCCGACCTGGCCAACGGCTGCGGAGCGGCGATCTACGCCGCCAACTCCGGAACCGTGGACTACGCCGCCGCCAACGGCAACTACGGCAATTACGTCCGCATCCAACACGGCGGGGGCGTCAGCACCGGGTACGCCCACATCAAACCCGGTGGCATCGCCGTCAGCCGGGGGCAATGGGTCAATTCCGGCCAGGTCATCGCATACGCGGGTGACACCGGACGCTCCTTCGGGTGCCATCTGCATTTCGAGGTCTACATCAACGGTGGCTACACCAACCCCGTCCGGTTCATGGAAGACCGTGGCGTCTATATCTAAGGTTCCGACGCCGGATCACGAAGTGGCGCCGTCGACATGAACAGTTGGGTAGAGAAGGCTGCTCCAGTCGTCACTCCCGACATCCTTGCTAGGGATCTCAGAGCGGGAGGATGACGCTGCCCATCACCGCCGTCAGCCGCGACATGATGTCGGTCCACAGCCCTGTCACCATCAGGAGGCCGAGGACGATCAGGAGGATACCGCCGCAGACATTCAGCACCCGGATGTGACGACGGAGAAACTCGACCGTCTTCGCCGCCCAACCGAACCCCAGTGCGACCAGCAGGAACGGGATGCCGAGGCCAAGCGAATACGCGAGACCAAGGAAGCCAGCCCGGACAGGGTCGCCGGCGTTGAACGAAAGCGCGATGATCGCGGCAAGCGTCGGCCCCATACACGGCGCCCAGCCGATACCGAGTGCCACTCCGAGTAGCGGCGCCCCGACGACACCGGCCCGGGAGCCAACGTGAAAGCGGACCTCCCGCTGGGCGAAACTGAACAACCCGAGGAAGACGAGCCCCATCAGGATGACGACGACTCCGAGGATGCGCGTGACCAGGTCACCCCAGCGTAGGAAGAACACGCCGGCCGTCCCGCTCAGCGCAGTGATGAGAACAAAGACGACACTGAAGCCGAGGATGAACAGAAGCACGCCGACAACGAGCTGACGGCGCTCAGGCGCGACTGCGTTCGTCGCGTCACCCTTCGAGCGCGGCGCGACCGCTCCGCCGAGGAAGCCGAGGAAGCCGGGGACCAGCGGGAGCACGCAGGGCGACAGGAACGACACGAGGCCGGCGAGCATCGCGACGGGGACTGCGAGCCAGAGCGCACCGGACCCGATGATGGTGTCTGCGTTCACGGCGTCTCCGCTAGGGCGTCTTTGACGAGGGTCGAGAGGATCGAGGTGCCGTCGATGGGCCCGATGATGCGGGCGGCGACACGGCCCTGTCTGTCGAGCACGAGAGTGGTCGGTGTCGCCTGGATCGGCACAGCCTCGGAGAAAGCGAGTTTCGCCTCGGCCGTGTTCACGTCGATCAGGCTCGGGTAGGTGATGCCGAACTCGTCAGAGAAAGCCTGGGCAGTGTCAGCCTGGTCGCGGGTATTGATGCCGATGAAAGCCACATCCTCGCCGCCGTATTCCTGCCAGACGCTTTCAAGATCCTTCGCCTCGATGCGGCACGGCGCGCACCCGGCGTACCAGAAGTTCACCACCGTGACCTTGCCGGCGTTGTCCGCACTGTCGAAATCATCACCAGTTTCAGTAACGCCACTGAAGACCACGGGCTCGCTCCGCTCGGCCACCGGGACCTCGACAATAGCGCCGTTGCCGGCCACATACCCGGTGTTCTCACCCTTGAGGTAGGAATCGCTGACCGGATCCGGCGCACACCCGCTCAGACCGATGGCGAACACTGCGGCGAGCATGACTCCCGCCGCACCGCGAACGGTACTAAAACGTGGGTCTCGAGGCACATTCGCACCTTACGCAGATCCCCTATGCGTCCGCCGAACCGTGCCACCGCCCCACGAGATCGCTTGCCACTTTCGATGTTCGTCAGAGCAAGTTGATGCGTAGGCGACCTCGGCGTTGCTGACACACGGCGTCAATCCCGGACGACCGTGTGACAACATCCGCGAGAATCCGCCACCTTTCAGGAGAACAGCGACAGGTTTCGTGAGAATGCGACAGGTTTCGTGAGAATGCGACAGGTTTCATGAGAAACGACATGTCGAAATCTGCTGTCCGATCTCACGAAAGCTGTCGGTCGGTGAGACAGAACATTCCCGGGAAGACGGGTGAGTGATGCACGGTCGAGGCTGCCGGCTGTCTCACGAAAGATGTCGTAAATCACCTTCCACTCTCACGCTGCCTAAAACGTCGAACGGCCAGTTTCGGCGCATCTGGTTTCGGCAGGGGGTTTCGGCGGGTGCGCGATCGGCGTGTCGTGCGATCGGCCGGCGACCTCCGTGCGTCTGCCGTAAACGATCGTTTTCGGTGGTTCACGGAGGTCCCCACGCGTAGTGTGTGCCGAGTCGGCCTAGACCCCGCTGATCGGCGGTGGGTCCGGAGTCCTTCTTCGGGCTCACTCGTCGCCAAAGGTCGGTTGACTATTCGTTGAGCCGGTCGAGGATGTCGTTCATCTGGTCGATCTCTTCTTGTTGTGAAGAGATGATCTGCTTGCAGAGGTCTTGGATTTCCGGGTCGCTGATATCTGATTGCTCACATACCAGGATCGCTCGCGAGTGGTGCGGGATCATGGAGCGGAGGAACTGGTCGTCACCGACGAAGGCTTCTGCGCGGCCCATGAAGAACGCGACCAGAAATAGTGCGGCGAAGCCTACGAGCAGCCCGACGTTCACCGCCTTGTTCGGGAACATCTTCCACATCACGATGACCATGATGATGCCCATGGGGAACACCATCATCAGAGCCATGTAGAGGTTGCTGATGTTGAGGAAGAGGTCATCGAGGACGTTGATCATCGCGAACGTGAGGAAGTACATCACGACGAAGCTGAGCGTCAGGGAGATGGCGAGTTTGAGGTAGCTCGACATTCCGCCGTGGTCTTGTTCGTGAGATTCCGGTACGGGCGGGCGTGCCCCGTTGTCGGCGTGGTGCTGTGTCATAGCGTCTCCAACAGCGCAGTGCAGGCTTGTTCGCAGCGCCGGCATGCCTCGGCGCAGATCGTGCAGTGCTCGTGCATGGTGTGCTGTTCGCACTCGTTGGCGCAGCTCGTGCAGGCCGTTCGACAGGCTTCAAGCGCGGCGCGGGTGAGGTTGGCGTCGTACCCGGTGTGGCGGGAGAGGATGCGGGCTGTGGTGGCGCAAAGGTCTGCGCAGTCCAGGTTCGTGCGGATGCATTTGGTCAGGTCAGCGACCATGTCCTCGCTGAGGCAGGCGTCGGCACACGCGGTGCATGCTTGCGCACATTCCAGACACGCGTCGATGCACTCAGCAAGCTTCTCCTGATCGATTCCGCCTAGGTCTTTCGGGTAGGTGCGGAGCATTTCCTCGGTAGTAGACATGAGGGGGTCCTTTCGTGAGCCACGAGCTTCGTGAGCCACGAAGGTACGCTCGCGCCCTCCACTCATTGAGGCCCTTGAGTACCCCGCCGGGGTGTGTTAGCTGTGGTGGGCCGCGTTCGCGCGAGTCTCCGCCGCAACTCCGGATACTCGCGACAGCACCGCCGACGAATCACGGGTCGCAGCGTGAGCGAGGTGGACACAAAGTACTCACGTCGGGAATGGAACCGGAACCACTTGAGTTGCATACCCCCAGGGGGTATCTTCGAATCATGAACGGGTATGACGGAAACAAGGACGATCTGCGCAAGCGGTTGAACCGTGTCGAGGGTCAGGTGCGAGGGATTGCCCGGATGGTCGATGAGGACAAGTACTGCATCGACATCCTCACCCAGGTTTCTGCGGCGACGAAGGCCCTGGAGACGGTCGCCTTGTCACTGCTCAGCGATCACCTGAGTCACTGCGTCACCGAAGCGAGCGCCACAGGCGGGGCGGTCGCTGCAGAAAAGGTCCGCGAGGCCAACGAAGCAATCGCCCGCCTGGTCCGTTCATGACCCCCACGTCTGTCTAGTTGAAGGAGAACACACGCATGACTGATCGCATCGAACTCGGACTGAAGGACGCGAACGCGGGCTGCGCATGCTGCGCGACCCCCTTGAACGCGGAGACATCCGCACCCGTGGCGTCTGCGGTTACGCAGGACGTGCTGGTCGAGGGAATGACGTGCTCGCACTGTGTGTCGAGCGTCAGTGAGGAACTGAGCGCTGTCGACGGCGTCGAGTCCGTCACCGTAAATCTGAACGCTGGCGGCCCCTCCCGGGTGACCATTCACAGCACCAGCCCTGTCGACCCCGCTGCCGTGCAGGCTGCGGTTGAAGAGGCCGGCTACGCCCTCGCGACCAACCACGCCTGAGTCGCACCTGAGAGCGTCCGGCCCGACCCGGGCGGATTCGAGCAAGGAGTTCCGATGAGCCAGCACGACGACCACACCGATCACACCGCACACGCCAAACACGGCGGGGCGCCCACAACAGAGCACGACCACGCGGCGATGGGTCACGACCACGGCGCATCACCAGAACACACAGGTCACGGCGGGCACGAGGGTCACGGCGGCCACGGGGGCCACGGAGATCACGTAGGCCAGTTCCGGCGCCTGTTCTGGATCATGCTGCTCCTCGCGGTGCCCGTGGTCGGGTTCTCGACGATGTTCTCGACGATCCTCGGCTATCCGTTGCCCGATGCCGCGTGGGTTGCGTGGATCTCCCCGGTCCTCGGAACCGTAATGTACGTGTGGGGCGGGACCCCGTTCCTCACCGGCGCGGTGAGTGAGCTCCGTGCCCGCAAGCCCGGGATGATGCTTCTGATCGCCCTCGCGATCACCGTGGCATTCCTCGCTTCGTGGGGTGCGAGCCTCGGCCTGCTGCACCACGAGCTGGACTTCTGGTGGGAGCTGGCCCTACTCATCGTGATCATGCTGCTCGGGCACTGGATCGAGATGCGCTCCCTCGCACAGACGACATCGGCGTTGGACTCCCTGGCCGCGTTGCTGCCCGACGAGGCCGAAAAGATCGACGGTGACACGACCGTCACGGTCGCACCTTCCGACTTGCAGGTGGGCGATGTCGTGGTCGTGCGCCCCGGCGGGCGGATTCCTGCGGACGGGCGGATCGTGCAGGGCTCGGCCAGCATGGACGAGTCGATGATCACCGGAGAATCCAGGCCGGTACGCCGCAGCGACGGTGACCCGGTCATCGCCGGCACCGTCGCCACTGACTCCGGTGTGCGAGTGGAGATCACCGCCATCGGTGAGGACACCGCTCTCGCGGGCATCCAGAAGCTCGTCACCGAAGCGCAGAGCTCGTCGTCGCGGGCCCAGCGTCTCGCGGATAAGGCGGCGGGATGGCTGTTCTGGTTCGCGCTCGGCGCCGCCGCGATCACCGCCATCGTCTGGACCATCGTCGGCTTCCCGGACGCTGCCGTGATCCGTACGATCACGGTGCTGGTGATCGCCTGCCCGCACGCTCTTGGCCTGGCGATCCCGCTTGTCGTCTCGATCGCGACCGAGCGGGCCGCTCGTGGTGGCGTTCTGATCAAGGATCGTCTTGCTCTGGAGAGCATGCGCACCGTCGATACGGTGCTGTTCGACAAGACCGGCACGCTCACCAAGGGCACCCCTGCCGTGACCGCAATCGATCCCATCACGGGGATCGACGCGGATCAATTGCTGGCGTGGGCTGCGGCCGCGGAAGCGGACTCCGAGCATCCCCTCGCCCGCGCGATCGTCAACGCGGCGAAGGAGAAGAACCTCACCGTTCCGGGCTCGTCCGACTTCGAGTCCTCGCCTGCGGTCGGGGTGCGCGCCCGTGTCGATGGTCGTGTCGTGCAGGTCGGTGGCCCGTACATGCTCGAGCAAGAACACGCCGCCGAGCTGCCGGTTGCCGACGAGTGGCGCGGTGAGGGTGCGATCATCCTCCACGTGCTCGTTGACGGTCAGGTGACGGGTGCGTTGCGCCTGGCGGATGAGATCCGGTCCGAGTCGCGTCACGCGGTCGATGCGCTTCACGAGCGCGGCGTGCAGGTGGTGATGATCACCGGTGACGCCGATGCGGTAGCCGCGTCCGTCGCCGACGAGCTGGGTATCGACCGGTACTTCGCCGGGGTCCG
>NZ_JBITWF010000008.1:0-5304 GCF_044543605.1 Microbacterium sp. NPDC064978
CCCGGTTCGTATGCAATTTCTTTTTACGGAGAGTTTGATCCTGGCTCAGGATGAACGCTGGCGGCGTGCTTAACACATGCAAGTCGAACGGTGAACACGGAGCTTGCTCTGTGGGATCAGTGGCGAACGGGTGAGTAACACGTGAGCAACCTGCCCCTGACTCTGGGATAAGCGCTGGAAACGGCGTCTAATACTGGATATGTGACGTGACCGCATGGTCTGCGTTTGGAAAGATTTTTCGGTTGGGGATGGGCTCGCGGCCTATCAGCTTGTTGGTGAGGTAATGGCTCACCAAGGCGTCGACGGGTAGCCGGCCTGAGAGGGTGACCGGCCACACTGGGACTGAGACACGGCCCAGACTCCTACGGGAGGCAGCAGTGGGGAATATTGCACAATGGGCGAAAGCCTGATGCAGCAACGCCGCGTGAGGGATGACGGCCTTCGGGTTGTAAACCTCTTTTAGCAGGGAAGAAGCGAAAGTGACGGTACCTGCAGAAAAAGCGCCGGCTAACTACGTGCCAGCAGCCGCGGTAATACGTAGGGCGCAAGCGTTATCCGGAATTATTGGGCGTAAAGAGCTCGTAGGCGGTTTGTCGCGTCTGCTGTGAAATCCCGAGGCTCAACCTCGGGCCTGCAGTGGGTACGGGCAGACTAGAGTGCGGTAGGGGAGATTGGAATTCCTGGTGTAGCGGTGGAATGCGCAGATATCAGGAGGAACACCGATGGCGAAGGCAGATCTCTGGGCCGTAACTGACGCTGAGGAGCGAAAGGGTGGGGAGCAAACAGGCTTAGATACCCTGGTAGTCCACCCCGTAAACGTTGGGAACTAGTTGTGGGGTCCATTCCACGGATTCCGTGACGCAGCTAACGCATTAAGTTCCCCGCCTGGGGAGTACGGCCGCAAGGCTAAAACTCAAAGGAATTGACGGGGACCCGCACAAGCGGCGGAGCATGCGGATTAATTCGATGCAACGCGAAGAACCTTACCAAGGCTTGACATATACGAGAACGGGCCAGAAATGGTCAACTCTTTGGACACTCGTAAACAGGTGGTGCATGGTTGTCGTCAGCTCGTGTCGTGAGATGTTGGGTTAAGTCCCGCAACGAGCGCAACCCTCGTTCTATGTTGCCAGCACGTAATGGTGGGAACTCATGGGATACTGCCGGGGTCAACTCGGAGGAAGGTGGGGATGACGTCAAATCATCATGCCCCTTATGTCTTGGGCTTCACGCATGCTACAATGGCCGGTACAAAGGGCTGCAATACCGTGAGGTGGAGCGAATCCCAAAAAGCCGGTCCCAGTTCGGATTGAGGTCTGCAACTCGACCTCATGAAGTCGGAGTCGCTAGTAATCGCAGATCAGCAACGCTGCGGTGAATACGTTCCCGGGTCTTGTACACACCGCCCGTCAAGTCATGAAAGTCGGTAACACCTGAAGCCGGTGGCCTAACCCTTGTGGAGGGAGCCGTCGAAGGTGGGATCGGTAATTAGGACTAAGTCGTAACAAGGTAGCCGTACCGGAAGGTGCGGCTGGATCACCTCCTTTCTAAGGAGCATCTGACGCTTCGGCGTCCAGAACCCAGATCGAAGGCATACGTTCTTCGCTGGGAGCTCATGGGTGGAACATTTGACATGGCATCGAGATCTGATCTCGGGACTAGTACGCCGCTTCGGTGGTTGGAAGGTTCTGGGTGAGGGGACCGGTGCCTGCACGCTGTTGGGTCCTGAGGGACCGGATGCGGATCCTTCGGGGTCTGGTCTGAACCTCTGGACCTCTTTCTGTTTGTCCCTGTGGGGGCAGGTGGATGGGGGTTCCGCCCGTACTTTGAGAACTACACAGTGGACGCGAGCATCTTGCAGCCGGCTTTCGAGCTGGTTGCACAAGATGATCTTAAAGATCATTAGTCAATTTCTGATTCCATCTTCGGATGGGGTCGAGTTTTTGATTCAAACTCATGTGATTTCAAGTCTTTAAGAGCAAACGGTGGATGCCTTGGCATCTGGAGCCGAAGAAGGACGTAGCAATCTGCGATAAGCCTCGGGGAACTGATAAGCAAGTTTTGATCCGAGGGTGTCCGAATGGGGAAACCCCGCTGGGCGGCGTGCCGACCTAGTGACTCCCGCCTGAATATATAGGGCGGGTAGAGGGAACGTGGGGAAGTGAAACATCTCAGTACCCACAGGAAGAGAAAGCAACCGCGATTCCGTTAGTAGTGGCGAGCGAAACCGGATCAGGCTAAACCGAGTGTGTGTGATATCCGGCAGGAGTTGCATATTCGGGGTTGTGGGACTCACCAGTCAGTTCTGCCGAGCTGGCGACGTTACAGAAGCGTATAGACGAACGGTCTTGAAAGGCCGGTCATAGAGGGTGCCAACCCCGTAGTCGAAATGCGTGTTCTGGCGTGGAGAGTATCCCAAGTAGCACGGGGCCCGTGAAATCCCGTGTGAATCTGTCAGGACCACCTGATAAGCCTAAATACTCCCAGATGACCGATAGCGGACAAGTACCGTGAGGGAAAGGTGAAAAGTACCCCGGGAGGGGAGTGAAATAGTACCTGAAACCGTTTGCTTACAAACCGTTGGAGCACCCCTGGTAGGTGTGACAGCGTGCCTTTTGAAGAATGAGCCTGCGAGTTAGCGATATGTGGCGAGGTTAACCCGTGTGGGGTAGCCGTAGCGAAAGCGAGTCTGAATAGGGCGATTCAGTCGCATGTCCTAGACCCGAAGCGAAGTGATCTATCCATGGCCAGGTTGAAGCGACGGTAAGACGTCGTGGAGGACCGAACCCACTTAGGTTGAAAACTGAGGGGATGAGCTGTGGATAGGGGTGAAAGGCCAATCAAACTTCGTGATAGCTGGTTCTCTCCGAAATGCATTTAGGTGCAGCGTTGCGTGTTTCTTGCCGGAGGTAGAGCTACTGGATGGCCGATGGGCCCTACAAGGTTACTGACGTCAGCCAAACTCCGAATGCCGGTAAGTGAGAGCGCAGCAGTGAGACTGTGGGGGATAAGCTTCATAGTCGAGAGGGAAACAACCCAGACCACCAACTAAGGTCCCAAAGCGCGTGCTAAGTGGGAAAGGATGTGGAGTTGCTCTGACAACCAGGAGGTTGGCTTAGAAGCAGCCACCCTTGAAAGAGTGCGTAATAGCTCACTGGTCAAGTGATTCCGCGCCGACAATGTAACGGGGCTCAAGCACGCCACCGAAGTTGTGGCATTGACATTATTGGTAGGCCTTCGTGGTCCAGCCGTGTTGATGGGTAGGAGAGCGTCGTGTGGCCAGCGAAGCGGCGGTGGAAACCAGCCGTGGAGGCTACACGAGTGAGAATGCAGGCATGAGTAGCGAATGACGTGTGAGAAACACGTCCTCCGAAAGACCAAGGGTTCCAGGGTCAAGCTAATCTTCCCTGGGTAAGTCGGGACCTAAGGCGAGGCCGACAGGCGTAGTCGATGGACAACGGGTTGATATTCCCGTACCGGCGAAGAACCGCCCAAGCTAATCCAGTGGTGCTAAACGTCCGAGCCTTCACATCGTCACCTTCGGGTGACACCGTGGAGGGGAGCACGTGACCCCATGCTGGTGCGGTTAGCGTATTAACAGGTGTGACGCAGGAAGGTAGTCCAAGCCAGGCGATGGTTGTCCTGGTGCAAGTGCGTAGGCCGAGTCGTAGGCAAATCCGCGACTCATACAGGCTGAGACACGATGCGGATAAAAAGTGGATGATCCTATGCTGCCGAGAAAAGCATCGACGCGAGGTTCTAGCCGCCCGTACCCCAAACCGACTCAGGTGGTCAGGTAGAGAATACCAAGGAGATCGAGAGAATCGTGGTTAAGGAACTCGGCAAAATGCCCCCGTAACTTCGGGAGAAGGGGGGCCTTCGACGTATTAGGACTTGCTCCGAAAGCGTTTGGAGGCCGCAGAGACTAGTGGGTAGCGACTGTTTACTAAAAACACAGGTCCGTGCCAAGTCGCAAGACGATGTATACGGACTGACGCCTGCCCGGTGCTGGAAGGTTAAGAGGACCGGTTAGCCGCAAGGCGAAGCTGAGAATTTAAGCCCCAGTAAACGGCGGTGGTAACTATAACCATCCTAAGGTAGCGAAATTCCTTGTCGGGTAAGTTCCGACCTGCACGAATGGCGTAACGACTTCCCAACTGTCTCAACCGCGAACTCGGCGAAATTGCATTACGAGTAAAGATGCTCGTTACGCGCAGCAGGACGGAAAGACCCCGTGACCTTTACTACAGCTTGGTATTGGTGTTCGGTGTGGCTTGTGTAGGATAGGTGGGAGACTTTGAAGCGGTGACGCCAGTTACCGTGGAGTCATTGTTGAAATACCACTCTGGTCACTCTGGATATCTAACTTCGAACCGTAATCCGGTTCAGGGACAGTGCCTGGTGGGTAGTTTAACTGGGGCGGTTGCCTCCCAAAAAGTAACGGAGGCGCCCAAAGGTTCCCTCAACCTGGTTGGCAATCAGGTGGCGAGTGTAAGTGCACAAGGGAGCTTGACTGTGAGACTGACAGGTCGAGCAGGGACGAAAGTCGGGACTAGTGATCCGGCAGTGGCTTGTGGAAGCGCTGTCGCTCAACGGATAAAAGGTACCTCGGGGATAACAGGCTGATCTTGCCCAAGAGTCCATATCGACGGCATGGTTTGGCACCTCGATGTCGGCTCGTCGCATCCTGGGGCTGGAGTAGGTCCCAAGGGTTGGGCTGTTCGCCCATTAAAGCGGTACGCGAGCTGGGTTTAGAACGTCGTGAGACAGTTCGGTCCCTATCCGCTGCGCGCGTAGGAAGTTTGAGAGGATCTGACCCTAGTACGAGAGGACCGGGTTGGACGAACCTCTGGTGTGTCAGTTGTTCCGCCAGGAGCACCGCTGATTAGCTACGTTCGGGATGGATAACCGCTGAAAGCATCTAAGCGGGAAGCCGGCCTCAAGATGAGACTTCCATACCTTCGGGTGAGAGGCTCCCAGCCAGACTACTGGGTTGATAGGCCAGATGTGGAAGCACGGTAACGTGTGCAGCTGACTGGTACTAATAAGCCGATGACTTGATAACACACCGTTTGTTGGTGCTTGCGTCCACTGAGTGGTTCTCGATGTACGGTCGAGAACTACCTTCAACAATGATTCATCATTGCTTTAGGTTTGATTGAAACATCAATAGTGTTTCGGCGGCCATAGCGTGAGGGAAACGCCCGGTCACATTCCGAACCCGGAAGCTAAGCCTCACAGCGCCGATGGTACTGCAGGGGGGACCCTGTGGGAGAGTAGGACACCGCCGGACTCCTTTTAGTC
>NZ_JBITWF010000009.1:0-2036 GCF_044543605.1 Microbacterium sp. NPDC064978
TCCACGATCGTTGTCGCGCTGAATGCGCAGTTGCTGCGACGGCTGAACCTCAGCCCGGACGCCGTCGTCGACAAGTAGGCGCATGGGCGGCAGCGACGTACCCTGGAAGAAAGGGAGGTGGGACAGTGTTGATGACGATCGCACGCCGCGTGCATAACCAGCGCACCCTCACCCGCACCCTCCTGACCGTCGTCGCCGTCGCCTTTTCCGTGATCTTCGGGCTTCTGGCTATGCACTCGATGAACACGCACACCATGCCCTCCGGGCACAGTGAGACCATCGCCGTCGCACCCGCGCATGCCGATGCTCACCCCGCACACGCCTCAGGCGACGCCGCAGCGATGGACGAGGCGGGGTGCGCCACGTGTTCTGACGATCACGGCATGGCGTGGATGGCCTGCGTTCTCGCGCTCCTCATTGCCGTCGTGCTGCTCACCCGGCCGTCCGCCTGGTGGCGAGCCGTCGCGCACTCCCCGGGAACGCCCGTGTCCCGCCTACACCTCCGGGATGCGCTGCATCCGCTGCGGCCTCCGTCTCTCACCGTTCTCTGCATCAGTCGCACGTGATGGCAGGCGTGCCCGCCTTCTGCGGGCAACACCCCTCGCCCAGCCTGTCTCGCTGAGCACCGTCATCGACTCCTGGAGAGAACCACTATGAAGACCCGTTTTGCGGCGACCGCCGCACTCACCCTCACTGCTGTGCTTGCCCTTGCCGGCTGCGCCGGAAACACCTCCGGCGGCGGCGATATGCCCGGAATGAACCACGAAAGCAGCAGCTCCACCCCGGCCTCCGCGGACGCCAACGACGCCGACATCATGTTCGCCAGCATGATGAAAGAGCACCACGCCCAGGCCATCGACATGTCCGACATGCTTCTCAGCAAGGAGGGCGTCGACGAACGCGTCGTCGCCCTTGCGGAAGAGATCAAGGCCGCGCAGGAGCCCGAGATCCAGAAGATGGACCAGTGGCTCGAAGAGTGGGGCGCTGACACTTCCGACATGGAGGGCATGGATCACGGGGGCGGCATGATGTCCGAAGATGACATGCAGGCTCTCGAGGATGCCACCGGCGCGGACGCCAGCCGCCTGTTCCTCGAGCAGATGATCCAGCACCACGAGGGTGCCGTCGAGATGGCCCAAGAAGAGGTCGACAACGGCCAGAACAGCGACGCGGTCGCTCTGGCCGAGACGATCATCGAGGCGCAGACCACGGAGATCGCCACGATGGAAGACCTCCTCGACACAGTCTGATCTACCTTCGGGGGTGCGGCGCTCGCCCGCACCCCCGAACTGGCCTTCTCGCAGTAACCCACGCCACCGCGCTGGCGCCATGTCGCGACTCTCATTCGCGTACCGGCCGCGCACCCGCATGCACTTCTTCACGTCGGAGTCTCATGAACCGCCACTCGCCCTTACCCGCTTTCGCGATCGCTCTCGTAGCCGTCGCCCTCACCGGCTGCGCCGCGCCGCAGGCCCCGGCGCCAACGCGGTGCCCCCCGTTATCCAACACATTCACGGTGTTGCCGCTGACCCCCGCGGTGAGGACCTCTTCGTAGCCACCCACGGAGGACTCTTCACCCTCACGCCCGAAGGTGCGATCGCCGGTCCCATCGGAGGCCACGACTTCGATGCGATGGGCTTTACCGTCCTCGACGACGCCCTCTTCGCATCCGGACACCCGGGCACACAGACACCCGCACAGCTCGGCTCCCCGAACCTAGGTGTCATTCGTAGTGACGACTTCGGCGAATCGTGGTCACCGATCGCGCTCACTGGCAGCACGGACTTCCATGTCCTCACCGCCGGACCAGACGGCACTCTTTACGGGATCGCGTCCGATGGCGTCGATCTCCTCGTCAGCACTGACGACGGTCTCGAATGGACCCGCGGCGCAACACTTTCCGCGGCAGACCTCGCGGCCAACGGCGACGGTCTCTACGCGGCCTCAGAAGAAGGGCTGCTCCTCAGCACCGACAACGGCGCCACCTTCACCCCCATCGCCGACGCCCCCCTGCTCTACACACTCGACGCCAAACC
>NZ_JBITWF010000010.1:0-1261 GCF_044543605.1 Microbacterium sp. NPDC064978
CTGGTGACAGGTTCGGTTTAGGCCGCGAGTGTGAGCGGCTCGGCTAGCTTGGCTTCGAACTCGATGGGCGTCAAGCCGCCGAGGGTGTCCTGGGCTCGCTGGCGGTGGTACTTCCGTTCGATCCAGACCACGATGGCCAGCCGCAGCTCCTGCCGGCTCGTCCACCGCTGCTGGTTGAGCACGTTCGTCTGCAGTAGTGACCAGAACGATTCCATGGCCGCGTTGTCCCCCGCGGCGCCGACGCGTCCCATCGATCCGACCATGTCGTGCCGGCGCAGTTCGCGGGCCATGGCCCGGCTGCGGAACTGGCTGCCCCTGTCGGCGTGCAGGATGCATCCGGCGACCTCACCGCGGCGGGCCACGGCGTTTCGGACGGCGTCGACGGCGAGTTTCGCGGTCATCCGGTCCGAGATCGAGTACCCGACGATCCGGTTGGAGAACACGTCTTTGATCGCGCAGCAGTAGAGCTTGCCTTCGCTCGTCCAGTGCTCCGTGATATCCGTGAGCCACAGCCGGTTGGGCGCGTCGGCGCGGAACACGCGCTGGACGTGGTCATCGAACACGGGCGGCCCGGCCTTCTTCCCCTTCCCACGCCGTCGCTGCGCGGATGAGAGAAGCCCGGCCTGCGAGCACAGCTTCCACGCCGTCCGCCGGCTCATTCGCCACCCCGCTCGCCGGGCTTCGTCGGCGAGGTATCGGTAGCCGAACGTCGGGTCGTCGTGGTGAGCGTCATGCAGTGCGTTAATCCGATACGCGCGGAGCACGTCCGCTTCCCGGATCGGGTCGTTGCGCCACCGGTAGTAGGGCTGTCTTGCGAGCTTCAGAACCCGGCACGACACCGTCACGGGAATCCCCGCGTCGGCGAGCTCAGATACGAGCGGGTACGTCATTTTGGGGAGCCACCGAGCCGCAGGTTCGCCTGCGACAGATACGCCGCAGCCCTTCTGAGCACCTCGTTCTCCTGCTCGAGCAGTCGGATCCGCTTCTTCAACTCCCGCGCCTCGGCGGCATCGGCGGCGGTCTGACCGGGCCGGTTGCCGTCTTCGACATCCGCTTGGCGGAGCCAGTTCTGCAGCGTCGCCTCGCTGATACCGAAGTCGGTGGCGATCTGTTTGATAGTGACGCCGCTCTCACGGCGCCGAGCGACCGCGACGACGTCCTCGCGGAACTCTCTGGGATAGGGACCAGGCATGATGACATCCTCCCCGCCAGCGCCTCCCGACACTAACGATCAGTTGTCACCGATTCGTTCCTCACGCCC